>CASFXH010000045.1 GCA_949298575.1 uncultured Parabacteroides sp. | reverse complement strand
GCGTCTCACACGGAGTTTGGGAAGCGGTATGATTTCGCTTCGATTCATGATGTGAATCAGTTTCGGGAAAGGATTCCTATTCTTTCTTGGAAGGATTTCGAGCCTTATTCGGATCGGTTGGTCCGGGGCGAGAAGGATCTACTGTTTCCCGGTAAGGCACAATTCTTTACCTTGACTTCTGGCACTTCCGGTAAGGAGAAATATATTCCGGATAGCTCGATGTCCGCGGTTGTGCGGAAACTAATCTTGCGCTATCGCATGGCCCAATATCTAAAAGAGGTGCCGGATTTGTTGACAGGTAAGTTCTTGCCATTGACGAACGCACCTCAAATGTCTTATACCTCGGCGGGTATTCCTTGTGGGACCGCTTCCGGCTTGACACTGGGGCAAGCTACCTTGGATCGTTTTTTGGCGTATCCGATGTGTATTCTCCAGAATAAGGATCCGGAAAGCCGGGATTATTTACTGATGCGTTTCGCGATCGAACAGGAACGAATTTTCTCGATCGCCGGGAATAATGCGGGGAGGCTGACTGGTTTGATCGCTTTGGCGAAGCGTTATTGGCAAGACATTATTCGTGATATAGAGTTAGGCCGGATAGAAGGCGCATGCTCCGTGGATGCGGATGTGGAGGAGGAATTGAGGAAATATTTACGTCCGAATCCTGAGCGTGCGGAACGATTGCGGCAACTCGCAAGGGAGGCGGATGACTTTATTCCGAAGGTTTATTGGCCGGAATTGCGATTAGCGTTGTTCTGGCTTTCCTCGTCGGTCGGTTCCTATGTGGAAGAGGTAAAACCTTTATTGCCTTCTGCGACGAAATATATGGATGTGGGCTATGGCTCCAGCGAGGCGAAGTTCAATATCCCTATGCGGGCGGGTGAGCGCTCGGGCGCTTTGTCGATTGCCACGGCCTTTTACGAGTTCCTTCCCGAGGAGGGCGGGGAACCCGTCTTGGCCCACGAGGTGGAGGAAGGCAAGTGTTATGAGTTGATCGTGACTACTTGGGCCGGTCTGTATCGTTATAATATGAAGGATATTGTCCGGGTAGACGGTTTCGTGGGAAGGACCCCGAAAATCGAGTTTATCCGGAAGAGCAGCGAGTTGCTGAATATCGCGGGGGAGAAGATCCCGGCGGCGGCTGTGAACGACTGTATCCGGGATTTGTTGCGTGACTATCAGCGACAAGTGCGTCAAGTACAGGTTTTTTGCGATATGGAGGAGCACCGTTACGTTTGCTACGTGGAACTGATGGATTCGGAAGGCTTCAAGGTCACGGAGGAGGTAGATGAGCGGGCTAACCGTTTGCTGGCGGATCGTTTCCAATTTTATGGAATGCGCATCTATCAGCATCAAATCTTAAAGCCCATGCGACTGGTCTTGATGCGACAAGGTTGGCAAGATAGTCTTTACGCCAGTAAATTGAAACCGGGTCTTTCTTTGAGTCAAATCAAGTTGCCGATTTTGGTTCATGAGCCGGCGGATGAGAAATGGATCGCGAGATGAAGGATAAGAATATATGGCATAGCTGGTTGTTGGTCTTGGCCGTAACCTTGATTATTCGTTCGGCGGGTAGCATATTCCTCCCTTCCATTTCCTATATGGCCGACGACTTGAAGGTGGACCAGGCCGAGGCGACCACGAACTTGAGCTTGTATTATTTATTTCTCACCTTGAGTTTCGTGTTCTTCGGGCCCGTTTGTGATCGCTTCTCGAAGCACATGCTTTTGCGGTATAGTTTGGTGGGATGCATCGTGGGATGTTTATTGTGCGCATTCGCTTGGGATATACATATATTAAATATGGGACGCTCTATCCAGGCGCTCTCCGCGGGTTTGGTTTTGCTGACGTCTCAGGTCTGGATTGGAGGGAACTCGGATAAGAAGAATATGTTGGGGCGCTTGGCTTGGTTCTCGATTATCGTGGCTCTTTCGCCGATTATCGCGCCTGTCGTGGGAGGTATTCTTTCCGATTGGCTTTCTTGGCGTTATGATTTTATCTTGATCGTGCTTCTAAGCGTTCCAGTCTTCGTGTTGACTTATCGGGTAAGGCTGCGTGAGCCGGAACGAACAGAGGATGAGCGGAAGGCCCTATCGTTCGGTGGGGTGCTCCGGAATTACAAAGAGGTCCTTTTCCGTTCGCCTTTGGAATCGTTCTCTTTTTCCGTGCAAGGCTTGTTCTGGGCACAAAGTGCGTTCGCCGCGCTTTCCTCCTTTTTGTTTGTCCGGGAATTTGGGGTAAGCGCCACGATGTTAGGCATCTTTAATGTCGTATTTGTTGGCGGATTATTGCTGGGACGTTTCCCGACGATGTATTTACAGAAGCGGCATACAGTCCGGTTCACGTTCCTGTTCAATCAGGCAATCGTCTTGCTTTCGTCTGTTGGTGTCCTTATTTATTATTTTTGTGTCGGGACGCACGAGCTGGCGGAGGTGGTTGTTTTTACCTTTATCCAGGCGATAGGATTTAGCGGATTGAATATATTGAGTTTGCGGAATTCTATGCTGTTAGGGGGCGAATATTCGAAAGGTACTATTTCCGGGTTTTATAATTTCATGAATCAAGGGATTTCTTGGTTGGGAGTCCTGTTCGTGCAATTACTTTTTAGCTGGGATCTCTCGTCGGTGTTTATCTATCAGGTTATGGCCTATGTTTGTTTGGGAATGACTTTGATAGGGACATTCTTGTTTTTGAGGGCTTATCCGAAGAACCGGGATATACTGGAATAAAAAGATGGAACTGAAATTAATAGCGGTTGGGGATAACTTGATCCACAAAGAGATATTCAAGTCCGTGCGGGACTCGGACGGGCATTATGATTTTAATCCCTTGTATGATCCCGTGCGGAAGGCGATCCAGGAGGCGGACATCCGCATCGTGAACCAAGAGACGGTCTTTACGGATAAGGCTTCCGAATACAGCTCGTTTCCGATTTTCGCTACGCCTGTTTTCGTGGCGGACGCGTTGGTTAAGGCGGGGTTCAATGTCGTGACACACGCCTCCAACCATGCTTTCGATAAGAAGAGAAGAGGATTGGAAGTCACATGGGATTATTGGAAAACGCGTTATCCGGAGATCGGTGTCGTGGGTATTTATGGCTCGGAGGAAGAATCGAATAAGATTTATGTCATCGAGCGGAATGGATTCAAGATGGCGATCTTAAATTATACGGAAAAGTTGAACGGACACTTTGTCCCGCCGAAGGATCGTTTCCGGATCGCCCGTTTGCGAAAAGGGGAGAAGCGGAGGATTCAAGAGCGAATCGCGGAGGCAAGAGCCTTGGCCGATATCGTGGTGGTTTGTCCGCATTGGGGCTGCGAGTATTTGTATGAGCCGATCCGGAGCCAGCGAGAATGGGCCGCGTTCTTCGCGCAATGCGGTGTGGACTTGGTGATTGGTACGCATCCGCATGTAGTACAGCCGATGGAGACCGTGACGCGGGCGGACGGGAAACCGATGCTGGTGTATTACTCGTTGGGGAATTTCATCTCTTGCCAAGTGAAGGCGGGAACCGCTTTAGGCGGATTCGCCCGCGTGGTCTTCGAGAAAGACGCGCGAGGTGTCCGGATCAAGGAATATGGATTAGAGCCTCTGATTACACACGCGGATGAGGGCTTTCGGAATTTCCGGACTTATTTCCTGCGGGATTATACCGAGGCGTTGGCCAGGAAGAACCAGATCTTCAAGACCGTGAGCCGTTTGAGAGGTATAGAGATGAGCAAGGCATCGCAAGAACGCCTGTTCGAGGATATCATGTACTATAAGGCGCAGGCCTATAACGAGTATAAGACACCGCACGACGTGACGATGGCGAATATCAAGAGTGTTTTCAACTTTTTGATTGGAAAGAATATAAAGAAATAGAATAGAATAAGACAGTGATATGGGATTGCTGAATAAGATGATTGTCGCCTTGGTGAACAAGAAGGTCGCGGGTGATGGACGGAAGGTGAGGGCTCGTTTGGAGCGGATGACCCTCGCTCCGATGAAGGCGCAAGAGGATTTCCTGATGGGCTTGTTGCGCGACAACAAGGATACGGAGTTCGGGCGGAAATACGATTTCGCCTCGATCCGTACGATCGAGGAATACTGTCGGCGGGTTCCCGTCAGTTCGTACGACGATTACGCGGAGGCAATTTACCGGATGGTGGAGAAAGGGGAGAAGAACCTCTTGACGGTCTATCCGGTGAATCATTACTCGAAGTCGTCCGGCACGATGGGCAATCCCAAGCGTATCCCTTTCTCCGATAGGGCCGCGGGGTTGACTTCGGATTACGTGAAGTCCTACATGTACGCGTTATTGGATGAGGCAGGTTTATTGGGGGTCGATCCTTCGCTCACGCTCGTGGAGAGCATTCTTACTACCTTGCCGAACGGCGCGACCTGCGGAGCTTATAGCGCTAAGGAGAGCGTGAACAACCAGTTTTTCATCTCTCGCCTCTTTACCCCGCCATTCGAGGTGATGACGCCGAAGGGAAACATGAACTCCAGGCATTTGCACGCCTTTTACGCCTTGAGGGAGCGGAACCTCTCGTCCGCTTTGAGCGGTTTCTATAGCTACTTCTTGGAGGTGCTTCGTTATATCGAGAAGAATTGGGAATCGCTCGCGGACGATATCGAGCGAGGGACGATCGATGAGTCCGTGCAGATGCCCGATGAGTTGCGTAGCCATCTCTTGAGCCAGCTTCGTCCCAATCTCAAGCGGGCGGATGAGATCCGGAGCGTCTTCCGGAATCCTTCCGACAAACCGTTGGTACCCCGCCTATGGCCCCGATTCCGCTACTTGCTGGGGATCGGCACCGCGGGCTTCAGCGCTTATACGGAGAAGCTGAAAGGATATTTCGGGCCGGATGTCCACTTCGCGATGTATGGCGTGATTGCCTCGGAAGGGGTCTTTTCCGTACCCGTGCGGCTGGATTCGGGCGAGTCCGTCCTTTTGCCAAACAGTGTTTTCTATGAGTTCCTGCCCGTGGAGTCGTCGGATTATGCCGACCTCGTGACGCTGGATAAGTTGGAGGTCGGGAAGAATTACGAGGTGGTGATAACCAATACGTCCGGATTCTATCGCTATAAGATGCGCGACGTGGTACATGTCGTAGGGCGACATAATGACACGCCTACCATCGAGTTCATGTTCCGGGCCGACCAGACGGTTAACCTCGTGGGCGAGAAGACGACCGAGTATGCTTTACGTGAGGTGGCGAAGCGGACCGCTGAGCGGTGTGGCTTCGAGATGCTTGATTATTGCATGTATCCCAATACCGATGCCGAGCCCGTGCGCTACGATTTCCTGATCGAGCCGGCCCATCATTTGCCGGACGATTTCGATTATGCCCATGCCCGTGACGTGCTCGACGAGTGCCTCTCGAAGGCCAATCCCTCGATGGGCGACAAGCTTAGCAAAGGCATCGTTGGAAAGAGCCATCTTTATTTCTTGCAGGAGGAGACCACGCTTTTGTATCGCGATATGATGATCATGAAAGGCGTCTCGGCCGTGCAGCTGAAACCCGTGCGGGTCATCGACAACCTTTTGAAGAAGAATTTCTTTTATGCGCTGATCGACAAGCGCTTCGCTAAACCGGATAAATAAATATTTTTATGGAACTGATATTACCTTATTATAAAGAATACATTAATGTCGTGGCCTCGTTCGTCGAGGAGATGGGGCGGAGCCACGGTGCGGATCGCGAGGAGGCGACCCAGCTTCGGCTGGTGGGCGAGGAGACTTTTATCTTCATCATGAACGGTATCCCCAAGACGGGGCTCGACACGATGTTTCACCTTCGTTGCGTGGAGGAGGAGGAAGGGCTGCTTTTCCTCTTCACCAACCATGGACGGCCGATGAACATCCGCGAGATTCCGACCTTCTCGCCCGACGATATGGAACGGACCGCCGACGGGCTCTCGCTCCGGATGATCCGTTGCTTTAGTTACGATTTTGGTTATCGCAACCTAGGAAAGGAGGGTTGGGAGCTGCTTATCCGATTCCGGGTGAAGAACTATCGGCGTCTGGCGGACCTGAACCGCGTCGCGTCCGACGCTTTCGCCGAGGAGCAGGAACCGGTGACGATCCGAGAGGCTCAACCGGTCGACGTGCCCGGAATCATCAGCTTGATATATAATACGTACCGTTACTCGTTCGCCAAGGAGGCGTTCTACGACGAGGAGACCTTCGCCCGTATGCTGGCAGAGCGGAAAATCCTTTCCATCGTGGCTGTTACGCCGAGCGGGCGTGTCGTAGGCCATCAAGGAGTTTTGCTGGAGTCGGAACGGCTGGGCGAGGCGGGGCTGGCGATGGTTGATCCGGGCTATCGTAAGTCGCGTGTTTTCCTCTCGTTGGTGCTTCAGACCGCCAAGGCCGTTCGTGCCGCTTATCCTGACTTGCTGGGCTATGCGAAGTGCGTCACCTCGCATAAGCGGAGTCAAGCTTTTGTCGCCTCGTTCGCCACCTGCTACCTGGAGCCTTCGGTCTATAACCATGCCTCGTTCGTGGGTATCGAGGGCGATGCCAACGAGCGGGAGAGCCTGATTTACTCGGTGCTCGCGATGGGAAAGGCCCCTCAATACCCGCCTGTTTATGTCCCTGCTGAGCATTTGTCGCTCGTACGGTCTTTTTTTGAGAAAGCGAAAATGCGTGTGGAGCTGCATGAGACAACGGTGTCCGTTCCAGAGGTGGAGGAAACAGTCATTCGTCGTGAAGTGAACCCAGGCCGGCAGTTCGTGGCGTTCAGCGTAGAGCGCTTTGGGGCGGATTTCCGGCGGGCGGTGCGTCGCGAGACCATCTATGTCCGCAAGAATGGCGTGGTGACGGCCAATCTGGCGCTGCCAACGGATCGTCCCTTGCCACCCGATGTCGACGCGCTCCTGATGGCGGAGGGTTATTTCTTCTGCGGCATCAAGCCCACGCCCGCCGGCGGTTGGGAGTCGCGTTATACGAACCTGTTCTACCAGCCTTTCGATTTCGACCGCATCCAACTTTTTAGCGAGGACGCTATCGCTTTGCGCGACTACGTGAAAGCGCTGGCCGAGAAGGCGGGGGAATAAAGAAGTTTATGAAAATAGAGTCGCCGTCATGAAAGAGTCCGTACGTATTATCCGTTTTATGATTGTGGGTACCTCCAACGCCTGCATCGTGGCCTTGATTGTCTGGATCTTGATGGATTTATTGGCGGTTAATTATATCGTCGCCAACATGGTGGGCTATACGGCGGCTCTGATTCATAATTTCTTTTGGAGTAAATATTGGGTTTTCTCGAGCCGAGGGGGGAATGTCGTTCGGGAAGCCCTTCTCTTCCTGTTGGCTTTTGGATGCGCTTATCTCACCCAATTTGTCTTCTTGATCCTGATGGTCGAGTATTTTGGTCAGGATGAGTACCTTTCCCAGTTCTTGGGCCTTTTCTTTTATGGCTTGGTGAATTTCTTGATGAATAAGTTCCTGACGTTTCGGATCCGTAAGGCGGATTGACGGCGTGATTGAATAAATATGTTTTATAACATGTGATCGTCTATTAAAACATGCGGTAAAACATATAAAAAAACTTGCTAATTCGGATATTTCTTCTTCTAAACTTGCTTCTCGAAAACTTTTAGCCCTATATTTGCCGCGTGAATCGAGGATACGATCTTTTTGGCGTAAGAGATACATCCTTTGATTTGTCCTGAAAATCAGGGGTCGGCATCGCTCTTCTTGGTGAAGGGGATTCTGATTATGTTGAACATAAATAAATGATTATGCAAGTAAAAGCTTATGTCCTTTTGGCTTTGGCGTTTATGGGACTCGCGGCCGGTTCGAAGCGATCTCGGTCGGTAGAAGGTGTGAGTCCGGGCGACAAGGCTCCGAGGATAGAGGTTTTGGAGAACAAGCCTCAGGCTTGTTTCCCGAATTCGGAAGGGCGTTATGTCTTGGTGAATTTCTGGGCAGCGTACGACGCGGAGTCGAGAGCCAAGAACGTTCAGATGGCGAACGCCGTAAGTCGGATGGATTCAAGTCAAATTGTTTTGTGTTCCATCTCGTTGGATGAGAGTGAATCGGTATTTTCTGAGACGGTCAAGTTGGATCGCCTGAATGAGTCCACTCAATTCCATGATTGTTTAGGTAAAGATTCTGAGGTATATGAGAAATACCGTCTGAATCGAGGATTGAGAAATTTCTTGATCAATAGCGAGGGCATTGTGGTCGCGAGCGACATTTCGCCGGAGCAGCTGGAAAAGATCTTGAATCAATCTAGTCTCAATTCATAGAGCTCCCAATCGGTCATTAGAAGTTCAAGGAGATTACCGGGCTTTGGTAACGTGGTTACCAGGCTTCGGTAATGTGATTACCTGACTTTGGTAACGTGGTTACCAGGCTTTGGTAATGTGATTACCTGACTTTGGTAACGTGATTACCAGACTATGGTAATGTGATTACCAGACTATGGTAACGTGATTACCAGGCTTTGGTAATCGGATTACCAAAGTCAGGTTCCCGATTTGGTAATATCGTATCGCTGTGAAAAAATAAAGCCGCGGGATTTTGTCCCGCGGCTTTTTAAGGTTCGCTTTCTTACTTATTTCTATTTCAGCAACGTGTCACGCATCGTAGCGATTTGATCTTTTGCCGCACGGGCCTCGTTGACAGAACCAACCATATCCTTTAACGGCGCGATGGTCTCGCCCAGCGTTTGCATGTCGGGATAATACTTGGCCAAGTCGGCGGAGATCTCTTGCAGGATGTCCAAACGTTTGGTCATGTTGTCGCTCAAGCCAGCCGATACGGCATCGCCTTCGACAACCAAGCCCGGATTCGCGTAGATGTAGCCGTATTCCACAGCCATACCACCTAACAACTCGACTTGGACGTCTACCTTGTTGTTCTCGCTCATCGCGTTGATCAATTTGTCTTCTTGCTCTCTCATGAACTTGTTCAGGTCTTCCTTGCTTGCGTTAGCGGGCGCGGATTCTTTCATGATCTCTACCGCGAACGGGATGTTCAGGTCTGTTGTCAATTTCAAGATAGCCGCCTCGACGTCGGTAGTCGGTTTACCCATCGCCTTCAGCATGTTCAAGTCCGCGAAATAGATACCGCACGCGCGAGCCTTTTGGGAAGGCGTGTTCAATTCATTCGCCTTGCTGGTGGGCAACATGAAATCGGTATTCGCGACAGAGATCTTCACTTCACCGGTAGACACCTTATACGGCAGGTCCGAATCAGGCATGTCTTTCAGGAAGCGAGTGACCTCATCTTTCAGTTCGGCTGTCAACAAATTCTTGGAAACCTCACCCGCGATGACCGCTTCCTGTTCCATTTGTTCTTCAGTCGTGTTGTTCTTTTGGGCGTTGTTGCAGGCGACTAACCCTATCGAGAAAGCCGCGATAGCCAATGCGCTGACAAAACTTCTTTTCATCTTTCTTATTATTAATTAGTTATTTTGTTTATTATTGATTCTTGTTCATAAACCTTCCCGGAATTTCTGCGAAGATAAGTATAATTACCAATATGGCAAAGATTCCTAATACGAATAAATTAAATGAAAAAGTTTGGACTACGACACCCACCAATTTTTTCTCGCCGCTATAGAATGGCGCACGTCCTGAATTGTTGTCTGGGTGGAGGTAGATTTGTCCTACCTTGGGATAGATCCGGTCGTTCCCTCTGACACAAAGTTTCGTGCTTCCGGTATTGAGCACTTGGTCTTGGAGGAAGGTGTTATGATGCCTTTTCTTCAAGTCCGTCAACCATTCGGAGCCGTGTTCTTTGATAAGGTCGTTGTTCCGTTTGTTTTGGAGCGCCGTGAAATTGTCTGACCGCTCTTTCAAGGCGTTCTCCGCTTTCCTTAAGTAAGGTTCATAGGCTTCTCCCGGTTGATAAGGTTCGATGCGTGCGGCTTTTCCTAATACGGTTAGCTCGTTTCGGATCACACGTTCCAAACTTTTGGGATCTTCGCCGGTGGGGAGGGTAAGGCTATTGATCAATCCTTCGACTTCTTTGGCGTGGATATTCTGATAATATTGCGCCAAGAACTTCTCTCGTTCGATGGGGAAGAAGTATTGATTGTAAGCGTTGTTCTTGAATTGCTCGGTCGCCAAAGCCTCGAAAGCCCAACGCGAGGGGATGATCTCGCCAATCAGGGGCACGACATTCTCTTTCGACGCGGCTCGGCTTAGATCGTCAAAGCGGACTACGACGCCGCAAAGCAAGATTTGCGGAATCAATAGGAGTGGGATCGAAATGTAGATCGCGACGATGGAATTCAAGGTCTGCGATAGGAGTAATCCTGTGAGGTTGGCAAGGAAAGAAACGGCCCACAAGACGATCCACCACGTGAGGAACATCTCGCCTCCAATCTGGATTAAGCTGTTGCCGACAGCGATAAATAAAAGACTTTGAATGCCGGAAATAATAAAAAGGTAAAACATTTTCGACAAAAGATAGCTTGATCGGCTCAGTTGGAGGAAGCGTTCACGCTTGAGCAAGGCTCGATCCTTGATGATCTCTTCGGCGCTGATGCTTAAGCCAGTAAAAGTCGCTACGATCACTGCCATAAAGATATAGGATAGCAAATTCTTGTTTTCGAGCAGCGTATATTCGTCGTCGGGCGCGTAACGAGTCAAGAGCGCGACGATGAGCGCCAAGACGGGCGTTTCCAACAACGCGATACCTAAGTATTGCTTGTTGGTTATTTTTGTCATGACATTACGTTCCAGGAAGATCCGGAATTGTTGCCATGCGGATGGTTTTTTTTGGGGATTGGGTGGAAGCTCCTTCCGTTCCACCGGATCCATTGTTGGACGCGAGTCTAAATAGAGTTGATGCCATTGTTTGGCGGTTAACTTACGCACATTGGTCTGGTTCCCCGACTCATCAATTTTTTTAGCGTCGATGATGTTGAGAACCAGTTCTGGATTCACGTTCCCACATGTCTCGCAAACGCTGATGTCTTGATCGGCAAAGTTCGCGATCCGTTTAAAATAAGTGATCGCCTCAATCGGGTTCCCATCATAGATCGGGTAGCCCCCCGTGTCCAATAACCATAACCGATCGAACAGTTTATAAATTTCGGAGGAGGGTTGGTGGATGTTGACGATTACCAGTTTCCCCCGGTGCGTTTGTTCTTTAAGCAAGAGGACTACCTTTTCTGAGTCACTCGACGAAAGGCCGGAAGTGGGCTCGTCGAGGTAAAGGATGGCTGGTTCACGGATAAGCTCGAGCGCGATGTTAAGCCGTTTCCGTTGGCCTCCACTAATGGTCTTCCGGATAGGGGAACCAACGGCCAAGTCTTTGATCTTAAGCAAATCTAAATCTTCAAGGATCGTGTCGACCTTTTTGCGGATCTCCTCGTCGCTTAGGCCGGCGAAACAAAAGCGGGCGGTGTACCAGAGATTTTGGAAGACGGTCAACTCTTCGATCAAGAGGTCGTCTTGGGGAACGAAACCGATCTGCCGTTTGCATTCCGGATCGCTCAAGGGGATTCCATTGATGAGGATGCTTCCTTTTTGGGGCGTGATGTTGCCATTGAGGATACTGAGCAAAGTCGATTTACCTACGCCACTTCCTCCCATGATCGCAACCAGTTGCCCGGATTCGAGGTTGAATGAGAAATTGTGCAAACCGTTCTCGCTTTCCTTGAAATGGAAATCGATGTCGCGACCGGTCAAAAAGATCCGTTGCCGTTTCTCGTGTTTATCAAACAAATCTTTGGCATCGCAAAAATAGATGGGGGAGAAGCGTTTCCCTTTCAGGACACCACTTCTTTGCCAGGCGTAGAACGTATCTGCCGAAACAGGAATATTATTCAGGAAAACGGTGCTCTCGCCATGATACGAGAAAAGCATCTTGTCATACTTTTCCAAGTCCAGCACCCGGATCTCACCCTTAAGCCATTCTCTGTAAATATGATTGGCGTGTCGCTGGGTGTTTTGTTGGTCCCCGTCAATAAACAAGATATTGGGGTTTTCCTTTCCAACGACGAAATCGCTCAGGCAATCGAACATGTCATTTGATATGCCAAAAATCTCAGCGATCTTATGGAAAATGGCGCTATTCTTTTGTAGGCCCTCGCTATTCCCATGAGCAAACTCCATGAATCGAAGCAGTAACAAGAGTTGTTCCTCAGCGACAAGCTTGACTTTTAGTTGAGTACATACGTTGATGATGACTTGTTCCTTGTCGATAACGAATTCCGGATCTTCGTAAACGCTTTGAGCCTCTTCGAATAAGTCCATGTAAGTTTGGTTGGATTGAATGC
The DNA here is from genome assembly GCA_949298575.1 of uncultured Parabacteroides sp. Classification (GTDB taxonomy): domain Bacteria; phylum Bacteroidota; class Bacteroidia; order Bacteroidales; family Tannerellaceae; genus Parabacteroides. The sequence continues at coordinate 11,938 of CASFXH010000045.1, read as the reverse complement.
CGAAATGGCTTGTCAGGTAGGTGTTGACCGCCTGCCGGGCTTTCTGTTTTTCAATCTTGGCCAATGAGGCGAAGATGGCGAATAGATTTAGAAGGCCGCTCAATATCGTTTCATTCATATTCTTTTGCTCGCTTTGTGAAGATAGTTTTAATTTCCTTTTTTGACATGCAAATATAGGAAGAATCTTTTTTGAAGTGGTGGATCCTGAGAAAAATTCTTTTTCCAATCCGCGATCTGTCATGATTTGGCCAAGAATGTGTAGTTTCGCGGCTGAAATAAGAAAGGGTTTATTCGCTCTGATACCAGAATTATGCAACATCAATCAGCGATCCAAGTGAGGCGGCCCGTTCGTCATGGCTTGGTGGATTATTCGTTTATTGTGGTAGGCGCTTTTCTTCAGGCGCTGAGTTATGTGGTTTTCTTGGCGCCTTATAAGATCGTGCCGGGTGGTGTCTATGGTATTTCCATCGTGTTACACTATGTTTCGCGAGGGCTATTCCCGTTTTTCCCGGAAGGTTTACCGATGGGCGCTACGGCGCTTTGTTTCAATATCCCATTGTTGATCTTGGCGGTGCGAAAGCTTGGATTGGCTTCCGGGCCTAAAACGGTCGTGACGTTCTTGCTCATATCCGTGTTTACGGACTTGTTGTCGTATTTCGTGACTGAACCGTTGGTGGAGAACGACGCTTTTATCGCGGCTTTTTATGGAGGCGCGATTTTGGGCCTAGGCGTGACTTGTGTCTTTAAAGCGCAAAGTACAAGTGCCGGAACGGACGTGTTGGCACGGGTTATCGCTAAGAATACGAACTTGAAAGTGAGCAATATGATTATCGTTTGTGACTCGGCGATAGTCCTGTTGGGATTGGTCGTTTTCCAGGATTGGGCGGTCCCGTTATATTCTTGGTTTACGATCTTCGTTTATGGGAAAATTGTGGAGATGTTTCAATCGGAGAATCCAAGCCGGGCAATCTTTATCGTATCCCGGAACGCTTCTGCCTTGAAGGAGGTGATTGTCGATAAGTTAGGGATGCGTGGTACTTTTATTCATGGCAAGGGCATGTATGAGGGGCATGAGACGGAAATCATTTTCACGATCGCCGAGCGGAAAGATTTTCCGAAGTTGAAAGAGGAGGTGAAAGCGGTCGATCCTCATGCGTTCATTTCCTCCATGCAAGCGAGCAAGGATTCGCCTAGGCCGGGAATTTAAGATTCAGGAATCGCGGTTGCCTTTTATGATTTATTTCCTATCTTCGCGATTAATTTAGTGTCAAGTATATAAAGAAAAAAGCGATGCCAAATATTTCGGAACGAGGGGTCAACATGCCGGCTTCACCTATCAGGAAGCTTGTCCCATTGGCCAATAAGGCAAAAGAGAGAGGAATTAAAGTGTATCATCTGAACATCGGTCAGCCCGATTTGCCCACGCCTCAGGTCGCGTTGGATGCGATGCGAGCGATTGACCGGACCGTTTTGGAATATTCACCCAGCGATGGTATCCGGAGTTATCGTGAGAAGCTGGTGGGTTACTACGCGAAATTCAATATCCATGTGAGCGCCGACGATATCATCATTACGACGGGTGGGTCGGAAGCGGTTTTCTTCTCTTTTATGGCTTGTCTCGATCCGGGGGATGAGATTATCGTTCCGGAACCGGCTTACGCGAACTACATGGCGTTCGCGATTTCGTGTGGCGCGGTGATCAAGACGATTCCTTCTTCGATTGATGAGGGTTTCGCTTTGCCGTCATTGGAAAAGTTTGAGGCTTTGATCACGCCTCGTACGAAAGCGATCTTGATTTGTAACCCCAACAACCCGACGGGCTACCTTTATACGCAAAAGGAGATGGATCAAATTCGGGATATCGTGAAGAAATATGATCTTTTCCTTTTCTCGGATGAGGTTTATCGGGAGTTTTGCTATACGGGGGCGCCTTATATCTCCGCTTTCCATCTGAAAGGAATTGAGAATAATGTCGTGTTGGTTGATTCGGTATCTAAGCGTTATAGCGAATGTGGTATCCGGATCGGCGCGTTGATTACGAAGAATGAGATGGTGCGTGAGAATGTGATGAAGTGGTGCCAGGCTCGGTTAAGTCCCCCTCTGATTGGTCAGATCATGGCGGAGGCTTCGTTGGATACGCCCGATGAATATATGCTGGAAGTATATAATGAATATGTAGAGCGGCGGAAATTCTTGATTGATGGTTTGAACCGCATTCCGGGCTGTTATTCGCCAATCCCGATGGGCGCTTTCTATACTGTCGCGAAATTGCCAGTCGATGACTCAGATAAGTTTTGCGCTTGGTGTCTCGAGGAATTCGAGTATGAGGGACAGACCGTCATGCTGGCGCCAGCGTCCGGTTTCTATACGACCCCGGGGCTGGGGAAGAATGAGGTGCGTATCGCTTATGTCCTGAAAAAGGAAGATTTGGCGAAAGCGTTGCTTGTCTTGCGGAAGGCTTTGGAGGCTTATCCCGGGCGAGTTCTTTAAAATGGCCAACCTTGAGTCTTGAACTTTTCATAGCGCGAAGGATCCATTCAAGGGATGCTGATGGTGGGCGGCGTTCGGTGCCGCCGGCCGTCCGGATCGCGATTATTGGTATAGCGTTGGGCTTGATGGTCATGATCTTGGCCGTGGCGATTGTGGTCGGGTTCAAAAAGGAGGTTCGCAATAAGGTGATTGGCTTCGGCTCGCATATTCAGATCACTAATTTTGAGAGTAATTCTTCTTACGAGCTTCAGCCTTTGGCGATCAGCGATTCGTTGATCGGGCATTTGTCCTCGATAGAGGGGGTTCGGCATGTGGAGCGGTTTGCCACCAAGCCAGGGATGTTGAAGACGGACCAGGATTTCCAGGGGATTGTTTTAAAAGGGATTGATTCGGATTTTGATTGGTCTTTTTTTAAGGCGAACTTGTTGGATGGTGATACGTTGACGATCGTTTCGGATAAGCGTTCAACTGATGTGGTCGTTTCCAATTATTTGGCGAACTTGATGGGATTGAAGGTAGGGGATACTTTCCTGACTTATTTTGTGCAAGAAGAAGTACGGGCTCGGCGATTTCAGATTGTGGGGATTTATGAGACTGGTTTCGTGGACTATGATAAGCTCTTTATCTTGGCGGACATCAAGCAAATTCGTCGGTTGAATGGTTGGGATGAAGATCAGGTGAGTGGCTTGGAGCTATTGGTGGATGATTATGATCGTTTAGATGAGGTTGCCGAAGTGGTTTATTTCGATATGGCGGAACGTCTGGACCGTTTGGGTAATCCTTTTTATACTCAGTCAATTAAGGAATTGAATCCTATGATCTTTAGTTGGCTAGACGTGCTTGATATCAATGTCGTGGTGATTTTGGTACTTATGTTGGCGGTCGCTGGTTTTACGATGATTTCAGGTTTATTGATTATCATTTTGGAACGGACGAACATGATTGGCCTCTTGAAAGCGTTGGGTGAGAATAACCGAAGTATTCGGAAAATCTTTCTTTACGTATCTTTCTTCTTGATAGGAAAAGGTTTGTTGTGGGGCAATCTTATTGGAGTCTCTCTTTGTGCGATCCAATCGTGGTTCAAGGTCGTGAAGCTAGATCCCGCGGTTTATTACTTGGATGCGGTCCCGATCGATTTGCGAATTGGGACGTTGCTTTTGTTGAATGTGGGTTCGTTGGCAGTCTCATTGCTCATGATGCTTGGCCCCACGTATTTAATTACGAAAATCGAACCGGTAAAGAGTCTTCGTTTTGAATAATCCCCGCTTATGACCGATCGAATCTCTCCTGAAAAGCGTAGCCACATCATGTCGATGGTTCGGAGCAAGAACACGAAGCCGGAAATCCTCGTGCGTCGCTACTTGTTTCATGAGGGTTTTCGTTTTCGGGTAAATGTCAAGAAACTGCCCGGCACGCCTGATATCGTGCTTCGAAAATACAAGACGGCGATCTTTATTAATGGTTGCTTTTGGCATGGGCATGAGGGATGTCCGGAGTTTCGTCCGCCACGTACTCGTACGGATTGGTGGGAGCAGAAACTGCGACGGAACAAGGAACGCGATCAGCGAGTACGTGAGCAATTAACGGAAATGGGTTGGCATACGATGGTTATTTGGGAATGCCAACTGAAACCCGATCGTCGGCAGGCAACACTCGAGGAAATCGTTCGTTTGCTTCAAAAGAGTTATGTCGAGGACAATTACCATACGACATTTTGTCCTGCCGTGCCGAAAGATTATCGGTATGAGCCGGAACCCAGTTCTCGAGCCGCTGAAGAAGGGGTAGGGGAGTAGTCGTTTGTTTTTAGGGAAGTAATGCTTTGATTTGAGAGACGATGTAGGCGACATCCTCATCGCTGACACACGGACCGCTGGGCAAGCAAAGTCCTCGTTTGAAAAGCGCCTCACTTACGCCATTCAGGTAGCAAGGGCTGTTCCTGTAAATGGGTTGTTTGTGCATGGGTTTCCAAAGCGGGCGAGATTCGATTCCGGCAGTATCCAATCCCATTCGTGTCGCTTCGACATTTCGATTCGGTTCGCAATCGGTTCTTATCGTTTCATAAGCATGTTCTTCTCCTTTTATCCGCAAATCCGGATCCAGTAGGATGGTGCTTAGCCAATAGTTGCTGTCTGAACGGGACGAGGGATTCTCTTGTAAGGAAATGCCTTCGATGTCGGCCAGCATTTCCTTATATAAATAATGTATATGTCGGTGGTGGGCGATGTGTTTTTCCAAAATGGTCATTTGTCCTCGTCCAATTCCGGCGCAGATGTTGGACATTCGATAGTTATACCCAATCTTTTCATGCTGGTAGTAAGGATAGGATTCCCGGGCTTGTGTCGCATAGAACATGATTCTTTGTTTACTTTCCGAATCGGGACAAATCAATGCGCCTCCACCGGAAGTGGTAATCATCTTGTTCCCATTGAATGAGAGCACGCCATAACGTCCGAACGTTCCGCATACTTGCCCGTCGAAGCGGCTGCCAAGTCCTTCTGCCGCGTCTTCAATCACTGGAATTTCATATTTGTTCGCGATGGATAGAATCTCATCAATTCTGGCGGGCATGCCATAGAGATAAACAGGTACGATCGCTTTCGGCTTTTTGCCAGTCTTCTTTATCCGGTCGATAATAGCCCTTTCCAATAATGTCGGATCCATATTCCAAGTTTCGGCTTCCGAATCGATGAAGACTGGCGTCGCTCCTAGATAAGTGACCGGATTTGCCGAAGCGCAGAAAGTAAAACTTTGCACCAACACCTCATCGCCAGCTTTCACGCCACAGCCGATCAACGCTAAGTGCATCGCCGCCGTACCCGCCGATAAAGCCACTACTTTCTTATCCTGTCCGACAAAATGTTCCAGTTCTTCTTCAAAAGCATTCACGTTCGGCCCAAGCGGTACGACCCAATTCGTATCAAAAGCCTCTTGGATATACTTTTGTTCCTGCCCGCTCATGTGGGCGAGGCATAAGTAAATTCGTTTGTTCATCGTGTTATTTTTATGATTAGAAGTCTTCTTGTGTTTGAGGTACGATTAAAACTTTTCTCTATGTCAGCGGGGAGTTTAAAGTGTATTTTTCTTATACCACTGTCGCTGGTATATTAATAGAAGTTCACCTCTAAATTCATTCAAGAGAGGGAATAGGTGGCACCTTTTCTTAGAAAAGGGATCACTGATTCTATCCCCAAATACGGATGGTAAAGTGAGGGGCTAATATAGTTTTTACGTGTTTTTCTGTGCTTTGGGTAAATTCCTTGCGAAAATCATTCGCATATAATAAATCTCTGTGATTTGAGCCTCAGAGAATATAGAGGTAATGTCGTTATGCTTTTAATTGTTAAGGAATTATTCGGATCCAGTATCGAACAGCGTTACAACTAAAACAATCCGCAGGGATCCTCCTGAATCTTATCCAATACAATCGATGTAAGTCACATTGGAAAATTCCCGCTCACCGAATTCCTTCAGGATATATGTTTTTCCTACCTGATGTGCTCCCGTCAAGACCAGCGGTTCCCAATGTTCCTTGTTTTTCCATTCCTTGAGCTTTTCGATGATGTTCCTATACATGGCTTATCGTTGTCTTAATGGGATTTCCAGCACAAAGGAACACTTTTCCGGCCGAACTTTAGTGCCAAAACAACATTTTTCCGAACGAACTTTCAGTGAAATGATACACTTTTCCGAACGAAGTTGGATATTATTCCACATACTTCCTCATTAGGAGTATCTCTTATGTAGATGTCTGTCACTTTGTCAAAGGTTGGGAAAGGGCACATAAACGGATAAAAGTGATGCCTTGAAGTCCTCATGCGCTTTCTGTCTCTTGGAGATATTGCGCAATCCAAGGTCTCAAAATGGGAATATCATATTCGATCGTATTCCATAATTGTTTGGGTTTTATTTTGTAATAGCCATGGACTAAAACATGACGCATACCTTCTATTACCTCCCACTCCACCTCCAGATGAGTCGCTTTAAAATCTTTTGTAAGCATATAAGCTGCTTCACCGATAATCTCTACATATTTTACAAAACCATAAAATACGATAGGATCATCAAGTATCTCTTCTAGAGAATGTTTTGACTTATTAGCTATTAAAACATCAATAGCCTCTAGAATATGTTTTAACCGTTCTTTATCTCTAATCTTCTCTCTCATAAATCAATATCTTATCATGATTAGCGCTTTCTTCAGCGAATGGTAATAAACATCCTTCTTCAACTAAGTCCACTTGCTTCCCCAGGATTTTTCGCAAAGCAGAAGCTATTCGGGATATTGTGAACAAAGAGATGTGATCGCTATCCGTGTATTGCACTAAAATGTCCACATCACTATCCTGAGTCTCCTCTCCTCGAGAATAAGATCCAAATAGCCATGCCCGACTAATTGGCTGAGTCTTAAGATACTGCTTTATAAATGGTATGAGATCTTGAATATTCCTGTTCATTGCGCTAGAATTTTATAAGCAAATTTAGGTATAAACCTCGATTTATAGGTTAATGGGATAAGAAAAAGTCAGCAAACTCCCCATAAGGAGTCTCAAATCCCCATTGCTTGTAAATATCTCTGACGCGAATGGAGACAGCCATGAAGGCATACGCATCTGGCCGATACGTGTGTTTCTGACGGAGTTCGAATCTTCAGCGTCGTAGAAATGTCATACTATGGCATCTCGATAGTATGGATTTCGATAAAAGCCCGATATGATATTTATTCCAATTAAAACGGATATATATCATAAGACAGATGCTTCACCCATTTTTTTGGCATATATTCTTTCGGCAGGTTAAAATCTTGTTTGTGAATATTACGGCCATCATCCAACAAGCCAATAGTCTGCCAATTTAAATAATTAGGCGTGAGAAAATCTTTTTGGGGATTGTCGCCTATATAAATATATTCTTGTGCATGAGGATATTGTGATATGAAATATGTATAGTTCGCCTCTGTTGGCTTTTCAGTACCAAATTCCTCCGAGATGATGATGTCTTGTTCCCTGAAAAAACGCCATAAGCCTAATGCTTTTATTTTATGACGTTGTTGGATGCTACGACCATCGGTTATCAATCCCATTACATAATCTTTAGATTTCAGTTCTTCAAGAAAAGCGAGCGTTTCTTCTGATAATTTGATTTTTGGTTGGTGATTATGATATATGGATAAATAATCACTTATTGGTAATTCTAAATCTAAGAAGTCATTTAGGCATTTAAAAGCGTTTTCTCCTGAATAATAGGCGGACAACATCACCCTATATGCCTTATTAAGCGATTCAGGTGAGGTCGATTTATCACGATGTTTCATGGCAAAGCAAGCGATCTCCCAATAAGCGGAATGTAAATAATCGATTTCTTTCGAAAGCGTATCATCTAAATCAAAACAAATCACTTTCATTTCTTATACATAAATTGCATCATCGAAACGAAGCATCAACATCCCGTCTTGCCAGTTGTCAAAATAATCTATGTGGTCCTCCAAAAAGTATTCGCGTATCAACAATTCCGGATAGTTAGCTCCGCACATATAACTCAATGGATAACCACCTCCAAAACGAGGATTTATTTCAATACCAATTATTTCTTCGTGTTCCGGGTGAAAGAAAACCTGTATGCAGATACACCCCACACATCCTTTGATATATTCAAGGTGCTCTTTGAACGAGGATAGGATTGCGTTCTTGTTCGTCCTTCCTTTATTAATCTCACCTTCACGAATCGCTATCCGCTCACGAGGAACAATACATTTGACTAGACTGTCTCGTCCATAATACATGTCCACCGTGTATTCCTTATATACGTCCTTGTCTATATATTCCATGAAAAGTAACTTGGGGTCATTCACCAATTCAGGTGTCAGTTCTTGTTCGCTTTTAATATAATGCAAATTAACGCTCAAGGATCCATCATAGGGTTTGGCGAACATTGGAAACTTTGGATGATTTTTATCTATTTCCCGTGGAACACGAATACCATGAGCGGAAAAAAAGGCGCCCGTGTTCCGTTTATCTCTACATATCGTAATAAACGACTTATCACTTACTATTACGTGAATGCCTTTTCTTAAAAACACTTCCTTTAATTCCGCTAACAAAATCAACTCCGTATCGATGGTTGCGATCACCATTCTGATGCCGTTCTCCTCGCAGATCTTCAACAGTAACGTCGGATAATTTGCGTCTGTCACTCTTGGCACCTTGAAACAACCGTCGCTCACGTATCCTGCGGGAGCCATCCTCGGATTCATATCCGTAGCAAATACTTTTCCGTCTGGGAAAAAACGGATTAATGTTTCCTTGAAGTAACGGACTAAAGCGACTCTCTTTCCGGCGGAAGTAATTAGAATATTATGTGCCATACTTTTAAGTATTAATTCGAAATTATTAATTATTTCCCGTAAACATCTCCATCGTCGCTTGCCCTTTCTGCGAGATGCCTTCCCGTATGAATACTTTCTTGATTGTCAGGAAAAATATTCTCGCATCCACCCAGAAAGAACAGTGGTCCACATACCACACGTCCAACTCAAACTTCCGAGTCCAACTGATGGCATTCCGCCCGTGGCATTGCGCCCAGCCTGTGATACCCGGTCTAACTTCGTGCCGCCTTGCCTGTTCCTTGCTGTACAAAGGCAGATATTGGGGAAGCAAAGGCCGTGGCCCAATCAAGGCCATGTCGCCCTTCAAAACGTTGATTAGCTGTGGTAGCTCGTCAATGGAAGTGGAGCGGACAAAGCGGCCAACTTTGGTCAACCGCTGCTTGTCCGGCAACAAGTTGCCATCGGCATCCCGCTCGTCCGTCATGGTTTTGAACTTGATGACCTTGAAAATTTTTCCGTCCTTGCCCGGACGTTCTTGCAGGAAGAACGCACCTGCACCCTTGTTGGCGAAATGCAGCCAAAGGGTGATAACAAGGAGTATCGGCCAAATGATAGCCAATACACAAAGAACGAGGATGAAGTCCAATCCTCGCTTAAGAAAATGCTTGTACATAAATAAAAAAAAATAAAAATGAGACACTGCGTGGGTGCAACGCCATGCACACCGCCACAGCTTAAGAAATGTATAAATAATCAGTTATGCCTTTTCTATCTTCCATCCACCCAGCGTATGGGTTGAACCATCAAAGCTGATGCCAACCTTCACCACCGGCAAGCCGCACAGGGCGAAACGCTCCGGATAGTTCTTCAAGTCTATCTGCTGCATGGCGGCTTCCGCATCCTTGTCCAGCTTCAGCTCCATGACATACAGCGTGGAATGAGTCCGCATCACCACGTCCACCCGTTCCCGGGGCGTGCGCACCTCCACATCCACATAACTGCCCAAAAGGCTGAAAATGATGTAAAATACCTGCTGGTAATGCCCCTCGTAATTCGTGTTGTCGCAATAAGGCACCGTGGAAAGGAATTCCTGCAACAGCCGCAAGGCAGCGTCCATGTCATCGTGCGTCAACGCCTCGTACAGGAAAGCCACCATGCTCGTGGCGTTCTCCGTCTTGCGGGGTGGTATGTAGCAAGGCAACAGGCTATCCATCAACCCGATGCGGACCTCCCGGTTAGGAATATTCAGCGTATAGATGCCTATCTTCTCGTTGTAATCCTTGATGGTAATGTAGCCGCTCTGATAGAGCAAAGGCGTTATGCTGGTCATCCGCTCCGTAGGTGCATCAAAGGACACGGCCTTCACCCTGCGCCCGCCTATCTCCGTGGCTTCCACCTGACACTTCAAGACTTTGGCATTCTGTTCAGCACGCAAATTTGTTCATTAGCCTATAGAAAATGTGAAACTATCGTAGCATAAGTATGATCCGTCAAATAGTTATCCAGCAAGAACGAATAGCCTTTCTGCCCCATCTCCTTCACAAGGGCTGGATTCGTTGCCAATTTATCCACGCACCTGCCAAACCCTGCCACATCGTTGCTCCTGCACCACAAGCCATAACCGTTGGATTCCGCCATACTGCCGACATCCGTGTGTTCATCCGTGGCGGCAATAATCGGCATTCCGTATTGCAAATACGACAGCAAGCGCGAAGGATAGTTGGGGATGGTGAAACGATAGTCCAAGAAGATCAGCCCTACATCGCAGGAACGGACCAACAAATCATACTTCTCCTTGGGCAAGCCGGCCAAAAGGGATGCATTCAAAGGCTTTGTATCCGAGAACCATCTCTGTAGCTTTCCAAATTCGGTGCCTTTGCCCACAATCAGGAAATGGCAATTGCTCCGATTCTTGGTGGCTTCCAAGCACTCCAACAGGAAATCCACTCCTTGCGGACGGCCCAGATTTCCGCCATAGATAAAGACTGGTTTGTCCAAGGGCAATCCATACTCTTGCCGTATGGCAATTCTATCCACGGCCGGTTCTTCCGTCAAGGTGATGCTGTTGGGTGCTATTTCCACTTTTTGAGGGGATACAAAGGAATTATGTCTCAACACAAAATCCACATTTGCCGGAGACATGCAGCCGATGTAATCAGAAAGTTTATACAAGCCGATTTCTTTCCTCCTGAAATACTTGTAGAAAAGGCTCTTTTCCGAGAACATCCCCAAATCCACCGCATTCTGAGGAAAGATATCCTTCAGCAACAAGTAGGAAACAGCCTCCGGATTCCTGCCTTTCAGATATTTCACGACATTCGTGAAGGTGATGGGAGGCGTGGAATACAATATCAACTCAAAATTCACGCCAGCCAAGTGACGCTTGATGGCTTTCTCGAATTGTTTCTCTATGAGAATGGTTCCAATCCCTTTTTCAATCACATTCGTTTTTTGGATATTCAATGTCCTCACTCCCAAAAGGTGAATGCCGTCTTGCTCCTCCAACGTGGTAGGCAATTGAAATCGTCTCTCACGCGGATAGACCACGTAGACATTATGTCCCTCATCCCGGAACTTGCGAAGCAAATCCGTATAAATTCCCCTTGCTTCTATATGGTAGACACGAGACACTGTCAGGAAAATCACATTCATAAGGCCAACTCTTTCTGATTGGGAGTATTAGAATTTCCGCCACACCATCTTGTTCACCACGCCCGTATAGCTCTGTATCAGACGCACCACCTTGGTGGACACATTCTCATCCACATAGTCGGGCACAGGCACACCGTAGTCTCCACGCCTGTTCAGTTCCACCGCCGTGTCCACTGCCTGCAACAGGGACTTCTCGTCAATGCCGGCCAGCACGAAGCAGCCTTTGTCCAACGCCTCGGGACGTTCCGTGCTCGTGCGGATGCACACGGCCGGAAATGGATGGCCCACGGACAGGAAGAAGGAACTTTCCTCCGGCAACGTGCCGCTGTCGCTGACCACCGCGAAGGCGTTCATCTGCAAGCAGTTGTAATCGTGGAAGCCCAAGGGTTCGTGTTGGATTACACGCCTGTCCAGTTGGAAGCCGCTTGCCTCCAGCCGCTTGCGGCTGCGGGGATGGCAACTGTAGAGGATGGG
>CASFXH010000044.1 GCA_949298575.1 uncultured Parabacteroides sp. | reverse complement strand
AAAAAACGTCGAAAATGCCCGGCGCACCCTCGCCGGAGGGGTTTAAACACTTTAAAGTCGCGCGGCGAGGGCGCGCCGGGCTACTTTAAACACTTTAAAGTCGCGCGGCGAGGGTGCGCCGGGCTACTTCAAACACTTTAAAGTCGCGCGGCGAGGGTGCGCCGGGCTACTTCAAACACTTTAAAGTGGCGCGGCGAGGGTCTGCCGGGCATTTTCGACGTTTTTTGCCCCCTCCCGTGAGCGGCCCTCGGCCGGTTCGCGCCGAAAAAAACGCCACGGCCCCCTTCCGGAAAAAGGTTGCCATGGCGCCTTATCGGATCGCCGATCCCCCCTTTGGGGATTAACGAAAGTCTTTCAAACGCTTTTTCAACTCCTGCCGGGCGAAGAAAATCCGGCTCTTGACGGTCCCGATCGGGATCTGGAGGGCATCGGCGATCTCGTGGTATTTATAGCCACTGAGATACATGGAGAAAGGCAGCTTCAAATCGTCGCTCAGGGCGTCGATCGCGTCGGTGATTTCCTGGAGATGACACGAGCTGTCGGCCCCCTCGAGGTTGGGGTTGTTGGTCACGTCGAGGCTGTAGAAGTCGATGTCTTGATCCACGACCGTCTGGCAGCGAACGACCTTGTGATAATTGTTGATGAAAAGATTCCGCATGATCGTCATGATCCAGCCCAGAAAATTGGTGTTCTCCACGAATTTCGACTGGTTGCTGAGGGCCCGGAGCGAGGTTTCCTGGATCAGGTCACGCGCGTCGTCGCGGTCCGCCGTCAACGTGAGCGCGAAATTCATCATATTCTCTTGCGCGCTCAATAATTTTTTTTGAAATTGCGACGTTTTCATAAGCATTCGTGCGTTTATCGTTGTTTACTCTATCTTTTTTCCGCCGTTTTTCGACGTCGGATAGCGCAAAGGTAAACAATTATCCTTACGCCGTATCAATGTTGTGAATTATTAAGGGGTTTACTAACCATTTTATTGCGATAAAAAGAAATAAAAACGAACATTATAAAGAAATGAGACAATTTTACACGACACTCCTGCTCCTGGCGAGCCTGGCCTGCGCGTCGATGGCACGGGCCGAACGAAGCCTGATCTACCGCGTCGCCATCCAGAAAGAGATTGGCAGCACCACGTGGATTTACTTGCAAAACGGATTGCGCGAGGCCGAGGCGCTGCGGGCCGACGCCCTCCTGATCGACATGAACACCTACGGCGGGCTGGTCGAGGCGGCCGACTCGATGCGGACGGCCATTCTCTACAGCCCCCTGCCGGTCTACGTCTACATCAATAACAACGCCGCCTCGGCCGGGGCCTTGATCGCCATCGCCTGCGACAGCATCTTCATGCGCGAGGGGGCGAACATCGGGGCGGCGACCGTCGTCAGCCAGACCGGCGAGGCGATGCCCGACAAGTACCAGTCGTACATGCGCTCGATGATCCGCTCGACGGCCGAGGCGCAAGGGCGCGACACGCTTGTCCAGGACGGCGACACGATCCTCCGCTGGCGTCGCGACCCGCTGATCGCCGAGGCGATGGTCGACGAGCGGGTCGCCATCCCGAACCTTATCGACAGTGGCAAGGTCTTGACCTTCACCGCGCATGAGGCCCTTCGCCACGGTTATTGCGACGGCATCGCGAGCAGCGTCGACGAAGTCATCACCCGCTACCTGGGCTACGACGACTACGAGCTGGTGACCTATCGCCCCGCTTGGACCGACGAGGCCCGGGGCTTCCTCCTGAACCCCGTCGTGCAGGGAATCCTGATCTTCCTCATCATCGGAGGCATTTATTTTGAGATGCAGGCGCCGGGGATTGGCTTCGCGGCGCTGGTCTCGCTCGTGGCGGCGGCGCTCTATTTCGCCCCCCTCTACCTGACCGGCCTGGCGGAGAATTGGGAGATCCTTTCCTTCCTCCTCGGCGTGATCCTGATCTTGCTGGAGCTGTTCGTGATCCCCGGCTTCGGGGTGACGGGCCTCGCGGGCATCGTCCTCGTGGTCGGTGGCTTGACGATGAGCCTTCTCGACAACCGGGACTTCAACTTCGAGGGCGTGACAGCCGAGGAGACGGGGCGGGCGGCGCTGACGATCCTCCTGGGCCTGGGGAGCAGCTTCGCGATCTTGGGCTGGCTCTCGACCCGCATAGGCCATCGCGGCCCGCTCCGCCGACTGGCGCTCCAAGCGGATCTGGAAGAGGCGGTCGCGGCGCCCCAACGGGTAGAGTTGGTGGGAGAAATAGGAACTTGCGTCACCGACATGCGCCCCTCGGGACGGGTTCGGTTGGGAGACACGGACTACGACGGCGTGTCGGAAACGGGATTCATCGAAGCGGGAGCCAGCGTGCGGGTCATCCGGGTCGAGGGCGCCCGGGTCTATGTGGTCAAAGACACGTAATCGGCCAGGCTCAAGCCTTTTCCCCGATAAATAAAATGATCGCCCGCCCAAGCGAAGTCCAGCGTATCCATCGCCAACAAGTCGCTAAGGATGTCACGAGCCATACGGTAGGGGATTCGGGCGAGTGAGCGGAACTGGTTGGCCGTGATCGCGTCGTGCCGTTCGAGCCATCCGAAAAGGGCCTCGATCGCGTCGTTCACCTCGAGGTAGATGCCCTCGCGGCGCTGCTTCTTCCGCCACGCGAGCGCCACGATCTCGCTGGCGAGGATATTCTCATCGGCCACCCGGAGATAGGCCTTGTAGCGTCCGTCCTTGTCGGGAGCGAGATACGGCTTGTCAGGACCCGGCGCCACATAGATCTCCAGGACCGTCTTGCCCCGCATATCCCAGCGCTTGGCGGAAAAGGAGACTGAAGGGCGGGTATACATTGTCGAGGCGGCCTCGATCATGTAATACTCCTCATCGCTCCGCACGCCCGCGATGGCGCCATTGTCTTTCACGCCGATCAGCAAGCGCCCCCCATCGGTGTTGGCGAACGCGCTCAACGTCCGCGCGATTTTCTTGCTGTCACTGACCTCAAACTTGAAATCCAAGCGCTGGTGCTCACCTTGGGCGATCAACTCCTCTATCGGATGTAACCTTTTCATCTCTTCACACGTCGATTCGAGGGGCAAAAATAAAAGAAATCCCTAACTTTGGCAATCACAAATCAAAAACAAGCACAGACATGAAATTTATCGGAATCATCCCGGCCCGCTACGCCTCGACCCGCTTTCCGGGCAAGCCGCTGGCCGATCTTTTGGGCAAACCCATGATCCAAAGAGTGTACGAGCAAGTCCGCGGCTCGCTCGACGCCGTATGCGTCGCGACCGACGACACACGCATCCTGGAAGCCGTCCAAGCCTTTGGCGGCCAAGCGATCCTCACCTCCGACCAACACCGGAGCGGGACCGATCGTTGCCAGGAGGCCTACGAGAAAGTGGGCCAAGGCTTCGATGTCGTCGTCAATATCCAAGGCGACGAGCCCTTCATCCATCCCGAACAAATCGAGACCCTGAAGCGATGCTTCGACGACCCCTCGACAGAGATCGCCACGCTCGCCCAGCCCTTCGACGCGGACGGCGACTTCGAGCAGACGCTCTTCAACCCCAACTCGCCCAAAGTCGTCTTCAACAAACGGATGGAAGCGCTCTATTTCAGCCGTTCCATCATCCCCTACATCCGGGGCGAGCATTATACCCAATGGCTCCATCAACACACGTTCTATAAGCACATCGGTCTTTACGCCTATCGGGCCGAGACCCTACGAGCCATCACCGCCCTCCCCCGCTCCCCCCTCGAGATCGCCGAAAGCCTGGAGCAACTGCGCTGGTTGGAAAATGGCTTCCGCGTCAAGGTCGGCCTGACGAACCAATCCACCATCGGCATCGACACGCCCGAAGACCTGGAGCGGGCAGTCGAGTTCCTGAGAATGAGAAAAACATGCAAAAACACGTCTGAAAGGTAGCCATGGCATACCTTTAGACACAAAAACAAGAATATGGTAGAAAAGACAACATACAATAAAGAAATGACAAACGCTCCGGCTCTGACCCCCGGCCAGATACCGTCCTCGTACGCCCGCTGCTTCCAAAGCGACTGCCCGATGGCGGACACCTGCGCCCGCTTCCTCGCGGGGAAATACCTCCGCGAAGGGCAAGTACACGGCGAAGCCGTCTACCCCATGGCTCGCCAAGGCGGCGACTGCAAGATGTACAAAGAGATACGTGTTATCCGCGCCGCTTACGGCTTCAAGACGCTCTTCGCCGAGGTGAAGCAAAAAGACAACACGCCCCTGCGCAACCGCATCAAGGCTTACTTAGGCGGAAACACCTCGTACTATCGCTATCACCACGGCGAACGGCTGCTCACGCCCGAACAACAGCAATGGATTATTAACCTCTTCCGCCGGAAAGGATACACGGAGGGGCTGCGCTTCGATGGCTATCGGGATTTGCATGACTTTAGCTGACCTGACAAGAAACTGAGGTCAACCTCTTTTATCGCTAAAGACATCTTTAAGCCAACAGGAATCGTTAAATGACAATTACCAAAGCATGGTAATCAGGTTACCATAGTCCGGTAATGTGATTACCATAGTCTGGTAATGTGATTACCATAGTCTGGTAACGTGATTACCATAGTCTGGTAATGACATTACCAAAGCCTGGTAATCCGATTACCAAAATCAGGAAGGCAATCTGGTAATACGAATTGAACGGAGAGATTGACACGCTCACGCCTAAAGTACCTGACCGATTGGGGGGTTAAGATAACAAGAATGGCCACGGCCCTCGCGGAGAAATCTTCCGCCAAAGACCGTGGCCATTACCTTTATCTTCTTCGATCGTTTACTGAATGCCCCTTTCCCGCAAACGCTTCTGCCAATTCCAAGCGGAACGAAGCGTATCGGCCAAAGACACCTCGGCTTTCCAGCCCAAGACCTTATTGGCCTTTTCCGGATTCGCCCATACCTGCTCGATATCGCCTTCCCGGCGCCCAACGACGCGATAAGGCACCTTTACGTCCGTCGCCTTCTCGAAGGTCTGGATCAACTCGAGGACGCTGACGCCATGCCCCGTACCCAAATTGAAGATCTCGACCGGCTCGTCGGAACGATTCTCCAGCATCCGATCCATCGCGACCACATGGGCCTTCGCCAGATCCACGACATTGATGTAATCACGAATGCACGAACCATCCGGCGTATGGTAATCATCTCCAAAGACACTCAATTCCTTCCGGATACCGATCGCCGTTTGCGTCAGGTAAGGGATCAAATTCTGGGGCACGCCATTGGGCAATTCCCCGATCTCCGCGCTCGGATGCGCGCCAATCGGATTGAAATAACGCAAGATAATGCTCTTGAAAGGCGCGCCCGCGTGAATCGTATCCCGAATGATTTCCTCATTGATTTGCTTCGTATTGCCATAAGGCGAAAGAGCCGGTTGGATCGGCGCCTTCTCGGTCACGGGAAGATGCGACACGTCGGGCTGGCCATAGACCGTACATGAAGAAGAAAAAACAATCCCTTTGATCCCCAATTCCGCCATCAATTCCAATTGGTTGATCAACGTCACGATATTATTGCGGTAATATTTCAAAGGCTCACGCACGGACTCCCCGACCGCCTTATAAGCGGCGAACAAGATCACGCCATCCACGCCCGGGTTCGCTTTCAAGATCGCCCGGGTCGCCTCCTTGTCTTTCAAATCCTGCTGGACAAAGACAGGACGTGTGCCCGTGATTTTCTCGATCCCATCAAGTACATCGGCATTTGAATTCGACAGATCGTCGATAATCAAAACCTCATAACCCGCGTTGATCAGTTCCACGGCCGTATGCGAACCGATATATCCCATACCGCCGGCCACCAATATTTTACCTTTCTTCATCTTTACTCCTCTATTTTAAAACGATCTTAAACGATTCCAGAGAAACCCATGAAAGCCATCGCCAACAAGCCCGCCGTGATCAAGGCGATCGGCGTCCCCTTCATTCCCGAGGGCACATGTGTCATCGCCAACTGCTCACGGATCCCCGCGAAAACAATCAACGCCAACGCGAAACCAATACCGATGGAAATCGCGTAAACAATCGCTTCCAATAGATTATAATCCTTCTGGATCACCTGGATAGCGACACCCAACACACAGCAGTTCGTCGTGATTAAAGGCAAGAATACGCCCAACGCTTGATAAAGAGCCGGGGATACTTTCTTTAAGATAATCTCGATCATCTGCACCAAAGCCGCGATGATCAAAATAAACATGATCGTCTGCATGAAACCCAAACCGAAAACATCCAAGACGTACTTCTGGATCAAGAATGTCACGATGGTCGAGATCGCCAGCACGAACGTAACGGCAGCACCCATGCCCGTAGCGGTCTCCACCTTCTTGGATACGCCCAAGAACGGACAAATGCCCAAAAATTGCGATAATACGACATTATTCACGAATACCGCGGCGATAAATATCAAGATATATTCCATACTGTTTAAGCTTTATGCAATTTGTTGACAATAGCGATCAAATAACCCAAGACGATGAAAGCGCCCGGCGCCAAGATAAAGATCAACGAACCATATTCCTCGGGCATCAAGGTCAAGCCAAACAATTTCCCGGTACCCAACAGCTCGCGGACAGCGCCCAGCAAGGTCAGCGCCCCCGTAAAACCGATTCCAATACCGATGCCATCAAACGCGGAAGCGATCACCCCATTCTTCGCGGCAAACGATTCCGCACGTCCCAAGACGATACAGTTCACGACGATCAACGGGATATACAATCCCAAGCTCGCGTTCAACGCGGGCAAATAAGCCTCCATCACCAGCTGAACCACCGTCACGAACGTGGCGATCAGCACAATGTATGCGGGAATACGCACCATATCCGGAATGATGTTCTTACATGCCGAGATCGCCATATTCGAACAAATCAGCACGAACATAGTCGCCAATCCCATACTCAAACCATTCATGGCGGACGAAGTCGTCGCCAACGTAGGACACATACCTAACAACAACACGAACGTGGGGTTCTCGGTAATGATGCCATTCATCAAGATTTTAAAATTATTCATGGTCGTTTCCTCCTTCCTTTTCCTCGTTTGATTGCTCATCGGTTGTTTCAGTTGCTCCAGAAACCGCGTCTGTCGCTCCCGTCGTCGCGTCCGTCCCAGAAAACGCGCTATACGCACGATTTATCGCGTCGAGAAAAGCGCGGCTTGAAATCGTCGCCGCCGTAATCGCGTCCACAGATCCTCCATCTTTCGTCACTTGCAGCGGTCCTTGGGATAAATCACTTCCTAACACATTCCTTCCCGTGCCTTCCGTACGGAACCAATCTTGCATTTTCGAACCTAATCCTGGGGTCTCGGCATGTTGCAAGACAGAATAATTATACAATTTACCTTCCGCGTCGAAACCGACAATCACCCGGATCTCGCCACTAAAGCCTTTTTGCGTATTGCTTTCGACCGCGGCCCCCACCAATTGATCGCCTTTCTTCGCCGGATAGATTTTCAGGGAATCACCCTCGGAAGTAGCGGCCATGAAAGCTTCCTCGGTTGGCATATTATCAAATTCAGGGACGACCGCCCGGATAGCGTTTTGCAACGTAGCGGCTTTCGACTCCGCGATCGGCTGCTCCGTCAACATATATACACCCGCCAGAATAGCCCCCGCTATCGCGCTGATAAGCGTCAGCGACAATAACATATTCGGTAATGTTGATTTTAACCTTTCCATCCTACTTTTCCTCCCCAAAATGTTTAGGTTTAACATAAGTGTTAATCAACGGCGTAAGCGCGTTCATGATCAAGATCGCGAACGACATACCTTCCGGATAGGAACCAAACAAACGAATAACCGCCGTCAACAAACCGATCCCAACACCGTATACCAACATCCCGTTCTTCGACATAGGAGAGGTCACATAATCAGTCGCCATAAAAATCGCGCCGAGCATCAAACCACCGGTCAAAAGATGATAAATCGGTGACGCGTATTGGACGGGATTCACCCAATGCATGATCCCGGTAAAAACAAAGACCGTCGCCAAGATCGAAACAGGAATATGCCAAGTAATGATTTTCTTCCACAACATATAAGCGAAACCCAGCAATAAGGCGAGCGCCGAAACCTCACCTAAACTACCCCCTTTGCTACCCAAGAGCAAATCCGTATAAGCCGGCAAGTCCTGAATGCCCTGTTTCATCAAAGCCAATGCCGTGGCGCCCGTTTCCGCGTCCGTATAAGTCATCGGGAACGGACTCAAGGCATCCACCAAAGGCCACGTCGTCATTTGAGCCGGGAACGAGATCAAAAGGAATACACGTCCGACCAGCGCCGGGTTAAAAATATTATTGCCCAACCCACCAAACGACATCTTGCCAATGCCAATAGCGGCCAAAGCACCAATTATCACGATCCAGCAAGGCAGATTAGATGGCAAGTTGAAAGCCAGCAATACACCCGTAAGAATCGCGGAACCATCCCAAATCGTCGGTTCCTTCTTCAACAAGAACTTCTGGATCACATATTCGAACACCAGGCACGACACGACCGAAACGAGCGTCACGATCAAAGCGCCCAACCCGAAAAAGTAAAGGGAAACCAATAGCGCCGGTACCAACGCGATCAATACCCCATACATATTTTTACTGACACTATCGCCCCCATGAATGTGAGGCGACGGCGAAACATATAGGTTATTTTCCATTTCTTCTAACTATCATGTTTAAGATTTCCTGGCCCGGATAATAGCCATCACTTTACTCTTACCTAAGCGAATATTATCCAATAACGGACGATTAGCCGGGCACGTATAGCTGCACGACCCGCACTCGATGCAATCCGCGATATGGTTTTTCTCCGCCAACTCCCAATTCTTGAACTCCGTAGCGCTCATCAAAAGCGAAGGATTCAAGCCCATCGGACAAACGCTTACGCATTTAGCGCACCGGATACAATTGCTCATCGGTTTGCGAACCGATTCCTCGCGAGTCATCAACAATACGCCAGAGCTCCCTTTCGCCACAGGCACATCCATACTGATCAACGCCTTGCCCATCATCGGGCCACCCCCAATGATCTTACCCGTGTTCTCGGGAAGACCACCAGCGGCCTCAATCAAATTCTGGATAGGCGTGCCGATACGCACCAAGAAATTCGAGGGGTTCGCCACCGCTTTACCAGTCACCGTCACGACCCGCTCAAACAAGGGCTTATTTTTCTGGACGGCTTCATAAATGGCGTAAGCGGTTCCGACATTCTGGACTATCGCGCCAGTCGAGATAGGCAGGGCGCCACTTTTTACCTGACGATGGATCACCGCGTCAATCAATTGCTTCTCGCCACCTTGAGGATAACGGACTTTCAAGGGCATCACCTCTATCCCTGGATAACCTGCGGCCAATTTCGAGAGGTGAGCGATCGCGTCAGGCTTATTGTTCTCAATGCCAATCACCGCTTTCGAGACATTGACCGCTTTCATCAAAATAGAAACACCAACCAAGATCTGCTCTCCCTTTTCCATCATCAAGGCATGATCGGAAGTTAAATAAGGTTCACACTCCACGGCGTTAATGATCACGATCTCCGGCTTACTTCCAGGAGGAGGCATCAATTTCACTTGCGTCGGAAATGTCGCGCCACCTAAACCGACAACTCCCGCTTGGGCTATCTTGTCGATAATTTCTTTCGAGCTTAGAGCGCACTCTTTCACCAACTCATCGCTCCGGTCGATGCTCTCTTCCCATTCGTCGCCCTCCACGTCAATATAAATCGCCGGTCTCTTGTAGCCACTCGTATCAAGCGCGTTATCGATCTTATTGACTTTTCCTGAAACGGATGAGTGAATATTCGCGGAGACGAATCCACCCGCCTTCGCCAATAAAGTGCCCACTTTCACCAGATCCCCTTTCTTGACCACAGCTTGCGCTGGCGCGCCAATATGCTGGCTCAAAGGGATGATCGCTTGCTTGGGCAAAGCCAGCTTCTCTATCTTCTTTCCGGCAGAGAGTTTATTCTCAGGAGGATGAATACCTCCGATCCGAAATGTCCTTAGCATATACGATTGATTTATGGTTTTAATTTGTTTTCTCTGTTGTTTTCGGCGTCTCCGCTGCTGCCACCTTGGGAGTCGCGTCCACCGGAGCGGCCTCTTTTCTCGGAGGGAAGTTCACCTCATGGATAGCGCCCGTCGGACAGACGGCGACACACTTGCGACACATCCGGCATTTCGTGTAATCGATATAGGCGACATTGTTCTCGACCGTGATCGCGCCAAACTGGCATTCCTTCGCGCATTTCCCGCAACCGATACAAGCGTTTGAGCAAGCCTTGCGGGCCACCGCGCCCTTGTCCTTATTCACGCACGAGACGTAAATCCGCCGGCCCTTCGGTCCTTTCTTTCTTAATTCTATAATACCTTTCGGGCAGGCCTTCACGCAGGCGCCACATGAAGTACATTTCTCCTCGTCGACACGGGCAATCCCCGTCACGGGATCGACATGGATCGCGTCGAAAGCGCACGCCGCCTCGCAATCACCTAAGCCGAGGCAACCGAACGAGCAACCCGTTTCCCCTCCATATAAAGTGGAAGCGATCGCGCAACTTTTCACGCCATCATAGTGGTTCACCTTGGGTCGAGCCTCGCAAACGCCGTTGCAACGAACCACCGCCACTTTCGGCTCGGCCGAAGCTACCTCCTTTCCCAAGATCGTGGCGACCTTGCTCATCACAGGCTGCCCGCCGACCGGACAAAGCATGCCTTCTAACGAGTCCGCCTTGACACAAGCGCCCGCGAACCCCGCGCAACCCGGGTAACCACACCCACCACAATTCGCGCCCGGCAGCACGGCCTGAACCTGTCCGATTCGCGGATCTTCATATACTTCAAATTTCTTCGAGGCCACATACAGCAATATCGCGCCTATCGCCCCAATCACACCTAATGAAATAACGGCAACTACAATCATGACACAGTATTAAGTTTCTTCAAAAAAAAGACAAATTCCCGCTTAAACTTGTCGCGAAGCAAATAGAGCACGCCCACATAGACCACTAGCCACGCCAGCGAAGCCACGCCACACCACGTTTCCGTCCAACCGCTCGCGCTACCAGCCATCACCACGGCCACCAGCCCAATCAACGGCAACACGAAGGCCCACCAGACCGCCCGAAGCCCCACCGAACTCTGGCCGCAGATCTCTACCTCCTCGTTCGGGGTGAAAGGCTGCCCGCCCGTCGGAACCTCGATCACTTTATCTTTTCGCTCCGACGCCGAACACACCGCCCGGGCATGGCACCCCGAGCAAGCCGACTGCTGAGTGATCCGGACAAAAGCCCGATCACCTTCGACCCTTTCTATGACTCCTTTATGACTAATCGCGCTACCCATCTTTGCTAACTCGACATGACAAAAGTCGGACAAAAGTAACCATTATTTAAATACTATCCCCGGATTGGCGAAGATTATTTTTAATTCCCCGATTACGCCGCCGGTCTTCCAAGATCGCCCCCATATTCTCTTTCGCCCAAACAAGCAAGCCATCGACGTAGGGCAACAGAGAAAAAGCACGCTCCGTCAGCGAGTATTCCACTTTCGGAGGCACTTCAGCATAAACCTTTCGCCGGACGAACCCATCTTCCTCCAACGTACGGAGAGTCAGCGTCAACATTTTTTGGGAAATATCGGGTATGCTTTTCCGCAACGCGTTGAAACGCATTTCCGGCTCGCCATGCAACGTATACAAAACCAACAAAGACCATTTGTCGCCAATGCGCGACAGCACATTCCGGATCGGACAATCCGGCGCCACTTCACTGACAAATTCTTTTCTTCGCATCTTTTTTCGTTTTAGGCTACAAAAGTAACCAACATTCTCGAAAAACGCCTCTTTCACGCCCCACAATCTGCCATCTCTTTCTCTCCATAATATACTTACGCAAGAAAGAATAGGCACTCATTCCGCTTGGGGGATTCCTTTGAGGGTTTGCCCAAGCTGAAATATTTTTCGTAATTTCGCGGCACTGTTGAAAGTGTAAACATTTGAAGGATATGAATATGAAGAAGTATCGCACGTGGATGATCTTTTGTTTAACGGGATTGCTCGCTTGGGCTAACGCTTGGGCGCAACAAGAAACCGTGTTCCCCACACTCCTCCCAACCCAAGGCGATCGCCCGGCGCGGGAAGAAGCGATACGCCCGGATAGCCTCACGCTCTCAACTGATGATTTGGGAAAGATCGTCGACCTGCGCCAACAGTTCGCTCGCCAGAATAGCCTCTACAAGGCCGCACTCACGCCCAACGAGCGATTACTGCGATTCTTGCGCAAAGACGAATTGCAAATGTCGGACGAGGCGCTCTATTGGGCAAGGCTGGTACGCGACGTCTCAACGCTGATCGACAGCCACATGACGTTCCGTGACACCATGATCGTCAACCCGCTCTTCATGCCATTGCTTTTCAAGGGCGATTTCCTGCCCGACGACCTGACGTTCTACAATCCGGACACGCTCCGCCGCACGACACCCTATGAAAGGCTGACCAGCCCGAATATCGAGCCGCTTTTCGCGCGTGAACGTCTCGGGCAGACTCTCGAGCGATCGGCATACCGTTATATCCAGAATAACCATCCAACCCTTTTCCACTACTCCCTCAACGACCTGCCGCAAGACGAGGTGATCCAACCGCGGACGATCTGGCGTGACATCGACCGGACTCGCCTATTCCAAGTACAGGCCGACACGACGTTCAACAACGATGTCGACGACCTGCCACGCTTCATACCCGAGCGACGCTATTGGACTTCCGCGTTCGAGAGCACCATCCAGCTCTCGGAGAGCTATGTCTCAAAAAACTGGAGTGGTGGTGGTAACAGCAACCTGAACATGCTGACCCGGCAATATGTCATGTACAATTACGAGAAAGACCGGGTGAAGTTCACCAATGAGCTTGAAGTCAAGCTCAACATGAACGCTATTCCAAGCCAGATCGACACGGTGCACAACTACAAGGTCAACGACGACCTGATCCGCATCTCGAGCAACGTCGGCCTCAAGGCGTTCGAGAAATGGTATTATACGTTCAACTTCGAGTTCAAGACGCAAATGGTCGAGAACTACGCCGAAAACAGCGAGACACTCCTGGCCGCCTTCCTGGCGCCGATGACGATCAACGTCGGTCCCGGTATGAAATACGAGTTGCTCAAAAGTGATTTCAAGACCCGCCATCGCAGCGTCGATTTCAAGGTCAACATCCAGCCCGCCACCTACAACTTTATGTATAGTACCCACAGCGACGCGAAAATGGACTTGGGTCGCCACGGCTTTAAACTTCGCAAAGGAGAAATACCGGAAGGAGAGAACGCCTACGAGCACGTCTTGAATGAAATCGGTACCCGTTTCGAAGCCAACCTGACGTTCAACATCAACCGGAGCATCAGCTGGGTCTCGAAAATGATCTATTACACGACCTACAAGAAGGTGAACTGGGATTTCGAGAATACGTTCAATCTCCAGATCAGCCGCTTCTTCTCGACCCGCATCAATCTGCACGTGAAATACGACGACGGCGTGGCCAAAAGCGAGGATTTCCGGAGCTACTTCCAGTTCAACCAGTTGCTGAGTTTCGGATTTAATTATAAATGGTAAAGGGAATAAACCAAAACATACTCCGCCTCCACCCGATAGGCGAAAGGATAACGAGACGAGGTCTTCCGCACACGGGCCCACAATATCCCGGAAGAGGCTAAGGGAAAAGGTTCCACCAATAAATCGTTTTGGAAATCCACCACCTCCTCCTGCCCCACTCGTTTAAACAAGGCTTCTTTCGCGCACCAATAGACCAGCAGCCGCTCCGTTTCCCCCTCTCCCGTTCCGATCGCGGCCGACTCTTCAGGACTTAAGAAACGGTCGCGGATCTTCCGGACACGCTCCGAACGGTACTCGATATCGATTCCCACGGGAAATTTGCCAACCTGGACGGCGGCATAGCCTCGCGTATGGGAAATAGAAAGATAATAAGGCGAATCCACCAGATAAGGAGCGCCATCCGGACGATAATCCACCCGGGGCTCCTCCCCTAAAAGATGAGCCAGCAGAACCCGGCTCGCCAAGCGCTCCCGCCGACGGTTCTCTGAGGTCACCCGGGCCAGGAAGGCCGCGTGGTCCGCGGGGCGAGCAAGGAGCGCGAGCAGTTCGTCCACGCTTTCCGTCATCCGCCATATTCCTAAACGGGGTTCTTCCATTTTCTCCAGTAAAGGCATTTTTATTTCCAATTAAAGGTCTCTATCAACTCCACTAAATCATTCAGCAAATAATCGACCACCGGCCGCAGGGAATCAGGACGGGCGGCTTGGTCAAAATAAAGAGCTCCCCGGAAGAAATGGCGGGCGCTGTCGGTCAGGTAGAACTGGGCGGGCGAGGCGGAAGGGCCATCCACCAGGAAAAGCGAGCCGTAAACCCGCCGTTCCGGATTCTCGTAAGCCCGCTCGCGAACCATCCGAAGGTCGCGGGCCGAACGCTCGACCAGCACCCGGCTCTCCGCTTCCAGACGAGGGAAATCCCCCTCACCCATCGCCCAATAACCACAATACACCCTCGCCTCAAGCGCGGGATAGACCAAATTGAGCCACGGCAACGAGTCGGCCGGCGCGGGAAGAGCCGTCGCTTGGTCGGACAAGTGGAACTCGAAAGGGAAACGGGGATTGACGTAAAGGGAATAGGTTGGCGCCGCGGGTTCTATCCGGAAATAGCCCCGGGGCTTGGGCGTATAATCCACGCAGGCGGTCAACGAGAGCGCTGACAGGACGATCGCGAGCCCACGCCAATCAAGCCTCACCCTTCTTCCCATTCGCATCATCGTCCTCATGGTCCGAGCGTAGATAGAATTTCACCTTCTGGATCCGCCGGTTATCGACCTCGAGCATCTGGAAGCGGTATTTCCCGTGCTCAATCACCTCGTGGCGATGGGGAAAATCGCCTTTTATCTCAAGCAACAAGCCGGCAAGCGTCTCCACCTCCTCCGTCAAGGTCCCGAAATCGGAAGGGTCGACGTCGGTGACACGGAAGAAATCGGTCAACAAGATCTTGGCCTCAAAGATGAAACTGCCATCGGAGAGGCGGACGTATTGCCGCTCATCCTCATCGTACTCATCGGATATCTCGCCGACAATCTCTTCCAAGACATCTTCCATCGTGACGATCCCGCAAGTTCCCCCAAATTCGTCGACCACGATCGCCATGTGGATCTTGTTCGTGCGGAACTCCTCCAGCAGGTCGTCAATCCGTTTCGTCTCCGGCACGAAATAGGCGGGGCGGATCAGGCTCTGCCAATGAAACGTGTCGGGCTTATCGAGGTATGGGAGAAGGTCTTTGATATAAAGCACGCCCTTGATGCGGTCTTCCGTCCCGGCGTAGACGGGGATGCGGGAATAGCCGCAATTCACGATGAAGTCGACCACCCCGCGAAAAGGCGTCTGCAACTCAATATCCGACAGGTCGAGGCGCGAGGTCATGATCTCGGCCGCCGTCTTGTCGTGAAATTTCATGATCTCGACCAGCATCTCTTTTTCCTCAGAAATCTCGGACGACTCGCGCTCCAACGCCTTCGAGAGCCCGTCGGCCGAGAGCTTGTCGCCCCGGTTGACCCAACGGTCCATCCAAGCCGAGGCCCCAAGCAGGAACGACGTCACCGGCCGCGCCAGCCGCTCGGCTACCCGCATGGACGTGGCCGCCGAACGGACGAACCGCGCTTGGCGCCCTTGCACCCAGACCTTCGGCAACGTCTCGCAGAAAAGCAGCAACACGAGCGCCACGCCCACGACGAGCGCCACCTCGCCCCACACCGGCCAAAAGGTGAAAGCGAACCACCCGTCGCACACGTAGAGCAACAACAAGAGCGCCGCGATGTTGACCGTATTATTCAGCAACTGGATCGTCGCCAAGAGCCGGTCCGAGCGATCGAGCAATTCCTTCACGATGGCGTCGGGCGCGTCGCGGCCTTGCTTAATGTCTGTCAAATCTTTGCGAGAGAGGGAGAAAAAAGCGATCTCCGAAGCTGAGAGAAAGCCCGAGAAGGCCATCAGCAGGAGAGCGATCACCAAGCTAAGGATCAGCCCGCCCTCCTCGTGAAGGCTGTCCCAAAACGTGATCAAGCTCGATAAATAATAATCTGTGTCCAAATGTATGCGGTATTAGTGAAACATCGAGGTTTAAAACGGCAATTCGTCGGCCGCCGGGCCCGAGGGCCGTTGGTAAATCGCGTCGGTCGGAGCTTTCGGCCGCTCCGGGGCCGCCGGCGTTTGGCTCGAGGTCGCTTCCTCGCGCGCCGACGCGTTCAGGAAATCGATCCGGTCGGCGTAAATCTCCGTCACGTCGCGCTTTACGCCCGTCTGGTCCGTATAATTACGGTAGCGGATTTTCCCCTCGACATAAAGCAGATTGCCCCGGCGGACATAATTCTCGACCCACTTGGCCAGCGCGCGATAAGTCACGATGGTGTGCCACTCCGTCCGCTCGGGGACGGCCTTCCCGTCGGCCGTCGTGAAGCCGCGCTCCGACGTGGCGAGGGAGAAACGGGCCATCGGCAAGTCCGTGTCGAAATAACGCACTTCCGGCGCACGGCCCACATGCCCAATCAAGATGACTTTGTTTACTGACATGAAATCAATTTCCTGAATAATCGTCGCGAACGTACACAAAAATCTCCGATTATCTCCCTTTTCCGCCCAAAAACTCCATGCGCGCCCTCCCCAAGACCTTTGAACGAACGCCGCGCAACCGCTCATTCGGTCCAAGCACCTAAAACGAACACGCACACCATGCGCGTTCGGTCCAAGCCCTTAAAACGAACGCCGCGCAACCGCTCATTCGGTCCAAGCACTTAAAACGAACACGCGCACCATGCGCGTTCGGTCCAAGCCCTTAAAACGAACACGCGCACCATGCGCGTTCGGTCTAAGCCCTTAAAACGAACGCGCAGCGACGCGACATTCGGTCTAAGCTCCTAAAACGAACACGCGCACCATGCGCGTTCGGTCCAAGCACCTAAAACGAACACGCAGCGACGCGACATTCGGTCTAAGCGCCTAAAACGAACGCGCAGCGACGCGACATTCGGTCTAAGCTCCTAAAACGAACGCACAGCGACGCGGCGTTCGTTTTTAACCCTTGGAAACCTTCTCGCGCCCTTCGCGCCCCTCGCGAGAACAATACTGATGGAGCGGTTGGGGCATCG
The DNA here is from genome assembly GCA_949298575.1 of uncultured Parabacteroides sp. Lineage (GTDB taxonomy): Bacteria > Bacteroidota > Bacteroidia > Bacteroidales > Tannerellaceae > Parabacteroides. Next base: position 7,908 of record CASFXH010000044.1, on the reverse strand, counting down.
CGAACGAGGGTAAAGCGTCGACAGGCGTTTCCAGGTAGGCCTTTAGCGCCGGCGTCGGCTCGGTGATTTCTATTTTTAAAAAGGAAAGGAAAAGGTCCTGATGCGAGAGCACGTGCTTCACGCCCATCCGCGTCGCGACGATCCGGAAGCCCTCGCCCACGAGCGCCCGCGCCTCCGGCCGCGTCGCGACTTCCTCCTCGGCGACGGCCCGCTCCGTCTCCACCATCGGAAACTCGTAGAGCCCCGCCCAGATGTCGCCCGGTTCGCGCCGCCTCAACCACGTCCGACCTTTATATATTATATATAGGTATAGGAAAAAGCGCGACCGCCGCTTCACGCGCCCCCGCTTCACGGGAAAAGCCCGCTCCCGCCCGACGGCATGGGCCAGGCAATCGGTCACCAACGGACACGCGTCGCACGACGGGTCGCGGGGCGAGCAGACCAAGGCGCCCAGTTCCATGATGGCTTGGTTGTGCGTCGCCGCCTCGCGGGGGTCCATCACGTCGGCGGCCAAGGCGGCGAACAGGCGCTTCCCCTCGCCCGTGTCGATCGGCGTCTCCACCGCGAAAAGCCGCGCTAAGACCCGGTAAACATTCCCGTCGACCACCGCCTTCGGCTCATTCCACGCGAACGAGACGATCGCCGCCGCGGTATATTCCCCTACGCCCTTGAGCGAACGCACGTCCTCATAACGCTTGGGGAAAACGCCCCCGAAACGAGTCATCACGTCGATCGCCGCCGCCCGCAGGTTACGAGCCCGGCTGTAATAGCCCAGCCCCTGCCAATAGCGCAACACCTCGTCCTCGTCGGCCGCCGCCAAACTCGCCACGTCGGGAAACCGCCCGACAAAGCGGAGGTAATAAGCCAAGCCCTGGTCGACCCGCGTCTGCTGCAAGATAATTTCCGACACCCAAATCAAATAAGGCGAGCGCGTGGCCCTCCAAGGCAAGTCGCGCCTGTTCTCCTCATACCACGCCCGCAAGCGGCGGCTGACGCCAAAATCATTTCGCTCCATTTTCTCCATGCGGCAAACATACGCATAAATTTTTACCCGGCATGGCATCCCAATCCCGTAAAGCGACGGATTTCCCGAAAACATGTTATCTATCAAAAGATTACACTCGGTTCCAAACAGACAAAAAAACGCCTATACCCTTGCTCGACAATCTTTTTTCAAAATTTGCGGAGCAATTCTTGTCTCAGTTGAATAAAAACCTATATATTTGCATTCCAAAAAATTAAAAGGTTCTAATCAATTAATTATTTATAGACATGACTAAAGCAGATATCGTAAGCGAGATTTCAAAAAACACGGGAATCGACAAAACGACCGTATTGAACACAGTGGAATCTTTCATGGAAATCGTAAAGGGCTCATTAGCTCAAGGCGAGAATGTTTATTTAAGAGGTTTCGGAAGCTTCGTCATCAAGAAAAGAGCGCAAAAGACTGCCCGCAACATTTCGAAGAACACGACGATCATCATTCCGGAGCACAACATTCCATCTTTCAAGCCGGCTAAGACGTTCCTGAACGATGTGAAGTAATATATGTCAAACGTTTAATTTAAATTTTTTGTAAAATGCCTAGCGGTAAGAAAAGAAAAAGACATAAGATGTCAACGCACAAGCGTAAAAAAAGACTGAAGAAGAATCGGCACAAGAAGAAGTAAGCCATTCCCAAGGTCTATGAGATCGTCAAAGAACAAACTTAAACATTTCTTTTTAAGTTTGTTCTTTGCTTTATTGAATAGTTTGAAATAATTCTTTTTATAGTAGTGGTTAGTGAATTAGTAGTAGACGTAAAGCCCAAAGAGGTAACGATCGCCGTCCTCGAAGACAAGAGCCTTGTGGAGCTCCAGAAGGAAGCCCGCAACATCTCCTTCGCGGTAGGCGACATTTACTTAGGGAAGGTCAAGAAATTGATGCCGGGCTTGAACGCCGCGTTCATTGATATAGGTTATAAAAAGGATGCCTTTCTCCACTATCAAGATTTAGGTCCGAATTTCAACAGCCAGCAGAAATTCCTGAAAAGGCTGATCAGCGACCCCAAAAAGGCGCAACCGCTCAGCAAGACGACCATCCTGCCCGAGATCGAGAAGAACGGCAGCATCAGCGACGTCCTCAAAGGCGGACAAGAAGTCTTGGTACAAATCGCGAAAGAGCCCATCTCGACCAAAGGGCCCCGATTGACGTCCGAGCTTTCCTTCGCCGGCAGGTATATCGTCCTGATCCCCTTCGCCGACAAGGTTTCCGTCTCGACCAAGATCAAGTCGAACGAGGAACGCGCCCGGTTACGCCAATTGATCCAAAGCATCAAGCCCAAGAATTTCGGCGTGATCGTCCGCACCTCCGCGGAGGGAAAACGAGTCGCCGAATTGGATCATGAGCTGAGAACCTTGGTCAAACGATGGGAAGACAACATCGTAAAAGTCCCCAAAACGGGCGTCCCCTCGATCATCTACGAGGAAACGGGACGCACGGTGGCCCTCCTCAGGGACATTTTCAACCCCTCTTTCCAAAACATTTATGTCAACGACAAAGAGGTCTACGAGAATGTCCGGGATTATGTCAGCCTCATCGCGCCGGGACGGGAAGAGATCGTCCAGCAATACACGGGCGCCCTCCCCATTTTCGATTATTTCGCGATCACCAAACAGATCAAATCCCTGTTTGGCCGAACCGTGACCTATAAAAGTGGAGCCTATTTAATCATTGAACATACGGAAGCCATGCACGTGATCGATGTCAACAGCGGTAACCGCTCCAGGAACAGCGACGATCAAGAGAAAACCGCCATCGACGTCAACACCGCGGCGGCCGACGAGATCGCCCGCCAACTGCGACTGCGGGATATGGGCGGCATTATCGTGATCGACTTCATCGACATGGCGGAAGCGGCCCATCGGCAAAAGCTGTTCGAGCACATGAACAAAGCGATGTCGGGTGACCGGGCAAAACACAACATCTTACCCTTAAGCAAATTTGGCTTAATGCAAATCACCCGTCAGCGGGTACGTCCAGCGATGGATGTCGAAACGTCGGAAACCTGTCCGACCTGTTTCGGAACCGGGCAAACAAGGCCGTCCATCTTGTTTACGGATAGTCTTGAGGAAAAAATTTATAGCCTCGTGCATAACCATCACGTGAAGAACTTCACGTTACATGTGCATCCTTATGTCGCGGCTTATATCAACAAAGGCTTCTTGCCTTTAAGCTTGAAATGGAAGATCCGGTACTCGCATCACATTCGAGTGATCCCGGACCAGAGTCTCGGTTTCCTGGAATACAGGTTCTACGACGAAGAGAAGAATGAGCTGGATATGAAAGAAGAGAAAGAGATCGTCAACTCAAACAGTAAAAACAGCAAGAAACCCAACAATTAAGGACGGTTCTTTCCGAGAGTGTATTGAACTTGCCGAAGCCCGGGGCTAACGATCCCGGACGCTTCGGCAAGTTTCTTTTTAAGATTGACAAGGTGTATTGTCATTTCACGCCCCACGATTTCAAGACAAATTGTCATTAATCCTGCCAAGCGTTTTTCCCTCATTCCCTCCAAAACAATTTGGCACGCCCTTTGTACAACCCATGGCGGAACGCCTGAAAAAGCGGAAAACTTCGAGGGCGACCGGAATAAACAAACTTGAATAATAACAAATAAAACAATTTATATTATGGGAAAGATTATAGGAATCGACTTAGGAACAACCAACTCTTGCGTTGCGGTATTGGAAGGTAACGAACCGGTTGTGATCGCGAACAGCGAAGGTAAAAGAACAACGCCTTCAATCGTCGCGTTTGTTGAGGGTGGCGAACGGAAAGTAGGTGATCCCGCGAAACGTCAAGCCATCACGAACCCACAAAAGACCATCTTCTCGATCAAGCGTTTCATGGGCGAGACGTATGATCAGGTCCAGAAAGAGATCGCTCGTGTACCGTATAAAGTCGTTCGGGGCGACAACAACACGCCGCGAGTTGACATCGACGGTCGTTTATATACCCCACAGGAAATCTCGGCAATGATTCTTCAGAAAATGAAGAAAACCGCGGAAGATTACTTGGGACAAGAAGTCACGGAGGCAGTCATCACCGTACCGGCCTACTTCAGCGACGCGCAACGCCAAGCCACCAAAGAGGCAGGTGAAATCGCGGGCTTGAATGTCCGTCGTATCGTCAATGAACCGACGGCCGCGTCTTTGGCTTACGGTTTGGACAAGGCAAACAAAGATATGAAGATCGCGGTATTCGACCTCGGTGGTGGTACGTTTGATATCTCTATCCTGGAGTTGGGCGACGGCGTATTCGAAGTCAAATCGACGAATGGCGACACGCACTTGGGTGGTGATGATTTCGACCATGTCATCATCGACTGGCTGGCCGAGGAGTTCTTGAAAGACGAGGGCGTCGACCTACGCAAAGACCCGATGGCTTTGCAACGCTTGAAAGAAGCGGCCGAAAAGGCGAAGATTGAATTGTCGAGCGCGACATCAACCGAGATTAACTTGCCGTATATCATGCCGGTCAACGGTGTGCCTAAGCACTTGGTTAAGACATTGACTCGTGCGAAATTCGAGCAATTGGCCGACAGCCTGATCCAAGCTTGTATCCCGCCATGCCAGCAAGCGCTGAAAGACGCGAACCTGAGCACGTCGGACATCAATGAGGTCATCTTGGTCGGTGGTTCTACCCGTATCCCCGCGGTTCAAGAGATCGTCCAGAAATTCTTCGGTAAGGCTCCGTCGAAGGGCGTCAATCCCGACGAGGTCGTAGCCGTAGGTGCCGCCATCCAAGGTGGTGTCTTGACGGGCGAGGTCAAGGATGTCTTGTTGCTGGATGTCACGCCGCTGTCGTTGGGTATCGAAACCATGGGTGGCGTCATGACTAAGTTGATCGAGGCGAATACGACGATCCCGACCAAGAAATCGGAGGTCTTCACGACCGCGGTCGACAACCAACCGTCTGTCGAGATCCACGTCTTACAAGGTGAGCGCTCGATGGCGAAAGACAACAAGTCGATCGGTCGTTTCCACCTCGACGGTATTCCTGCCGCGCAACGTGGTGTACCTCAGATTGAGGTCACGTTCGATATCGACGCGAACGGTATCTTGAACGTATCGGCGAAAGATAAAGGTACAGGCAAAATCCAAAGCATCCGAATCGAGGCTTCTAGCGGATTGAGCGAAGACGAGGTCAAACGGATGAAGGAGGAAGCCGCCGCCAACGCCGAGGCCGACAAGCGCGAAAAAGAGCGCATCGACAAGCTGAACCAAGCCGATAGCATGATCTTCCAAACCGAGAAGCAGTTGAAGGAGATCGGCGACAAGATCCCGGCCGACAAGAAGGGCGCGATCGAGGCAGCGCTGAGCAAGTTGAAAGATGCTCACAAGGCGCAAGACGTAGCGGGTTGCGAAGCGGCGATGAATGAGTTAAACAGCGTTTTCCAAGCCGCGAGCCAAGAAATGTACAACGCCCAAAACGCCCAAGGTGGCGCGCAAGGAGGAGCCAACTTCGGTGGCGCGCAAGCGAACACGAACAATGCCGGCAACAACAATAACAACGGCAAAGACAACGTGACGGATGTGGACTTCGAGGAGGTGAAATAAGCATCGGTAAACAACGATAACCAACGATAGAAAAGTAGGGTGTAGCTCAATGAGTTACACCCCATTTTGTTTTTAACACTTTCTGATGGATTTGCTTGTTTCTCGGATTTTTATTGTATATTTGTACCATATTTGTGCCGACACTTATAAGTAGATAATGTGACACTTAATATATTGGCGGTGCTGATAGTGAATAATTTATGTTTCAAAGACAGATATGCCAGCAGCAAAATTCGAGATAGTACGCAAATGCAAGGTCTGCGGAGAACTGTTCAAAGCGAAGACCATTGAATCTTGGTATTGCTCTCCAAGATGTTCTAAAATTGCTTGGAAGAGAAACAAGGACGAGGAGTTAAGGATGCAGAAGTTGGATGAGGTTGTGAAAAAAATACCGAAGTCCAAAGACTATATCACTGTTCCCGAAGCCTATGCATTGTTTGGAATTAGCAAAGAAACCCTCTACCGTTTGATTCGTAAAGGTGTCATACCAAGCGTAAATGTTGGTACGCGTCAAACAAGGGTCAGCAAAGAAGAACTGCTGAAACTCTATCCGCTACGTAAGAAAGCTCTGGCAAAAGCCAAACCAGTTGCCAAACTTTACAGTCTGGAGCCGAAAGACTGTTATACCATCGGAGAGGTAGCTAAGAAATATCACTTAGACGATAGCACGGTATATCTCCATATCCGTAAATACTCTATCCCCACCCGACAGATAGGGAATTTCGTTTATGTGCCCAAAAAAGAAATTGATAACCTATATAAAGGAGCGAAACAATGAAGAAAGCGTTGGCCAATACACGAGTTTCGGTTAAACTCCGCAAGTCGGAATACCGTGAGGAATGGTACCTGTATGTTGAAGCCTATCCGGTCTTTCAAACAGACAAGCCTACTCCCCAAAGAGTGCGTGAATATCTCAATCGCACTATTACCACTCCCATTTGGGATAAGTCACGGAACGCCCGAACAGACAAGGACGGCAAGACCACTTATAAGCCCAAACGTGATTTGAACGGCATTATCCAATGCAAATCACAGTTAGACCAAGAATCATGCATCTATGCCGACAAGGTGAGGAGCCTGCGCCAAAAGGAATACGATAATGCTTCGCTTTATTCTGAAACGGATGCGGAACAGGCAGAGCAGCTGGAGCGTTCCCGTTGCAACTTTATTGACTATTTCGACCACGTGCAGCGCACCCGTCATGCACATAGTTCCGATTCCATCATAGCCAACTGGAACCGTGTATATGAACTGTTGAAAATTTATTCAAAAGGTAATGCCATTCCTTTTTCGCAGATAGGCTTGAAGTTTGTAGAATCGTTTCGTCAATTTATTCTCAATGCTCCACAAGGAGGCACTAAGACTGGCACACTCTCCCAAAACACAGCATCTACTTATTTCTCCATATTCAAGGCTGCATTGAAGCAGGCTTTTATTGATGGCTATCTCACCATTGATATTTCGGCGAAAGTCAAAGGTATTCAGGGCAGAGAGAGCCGGAGGGAATACCTAACAGTTGATGAGCTAAACCGTCTGGCGCAGACTCCATGCGACCCGTTGTTAAAACGTGCTTCACTATTTTCTGCATTGACAGGACTTCGCCATTGCGACATACAAAAATTGAAGTGGTCAGAGATTGAAGAATTTAATGGCGGTTACCGCTTGAACTTTACTCAACAAAAGACCAAGGGGGTTGAGTATATGCCCATATCCGAACAGGCATTTCAATTATGCGGTGAAAGGAAGGACGGTGAACAATTAGTTTTTGCCGGACTGCCTGACCCGTCATGGATTAACCGCCCGATAAAGAAATGGGTTGCAGAAGCCGGAATAACGAAGCACATCACTTACCATTGCTTTAAGCACTCGTATGCAACCCTGCAACTCGCTGGAGGCACAGACATTTACACGGTCAGCAAAATGCTTGGTCATACAAATGTCCGTACAACTCAAGTGTACGCAAAGGTGGTCGATGCTAAAAAGGAAGAGGCTACAAAGACAATTAAGCTGGATTTGCCAATGGCAGAATAGAACTCTCTATTATGGACGAGTTATAATGCGTTAAACATATTAGAAAAATATGAGCGTAATAAATGCAGTTTTATTATAGGTGTTAATTGAAAAACAAGAATTTATCAACTAAAAATGAAAGTGTATCAAATATAATATATTTGTTCGTTTAATCAAACATAAAAGTCATGTATTTGTCCAATATTGTCCTAAATAAATATGAAGAAATAAAGAAAGGAAGTAGCCACTAAGGAGCAAAATGTCTATCTTAGTGGAGAGCTACCAACTCATCTACTTC
>CASFXH010000043.1 GCA_949298575.1 uncultured Parabacteroides sp. | reverse complement strand
CATGAAAAAGACGCCATAGACGGGCATCAGCCTGAATTTCCAATCGCTACCCTTCTCCCCTTGGTTCGAGATAGCCCTCGAGACATAGTACAACGCCCGTTCGCGGAAGTTCGCCTGTTGGCGGTTTTGCATCTCCACGATGAACTCGGCGCCCCGCTCGTCCCGGCAATAGATGTCATAGATACAGTTCCGGTCCTCGACTGTCGTTCCCAACAGTTCTTTATCCAAGAACCTGATCTCACAAATCCGCCCTTTCAGGAGGTCGTTCAAAAAATCGATCAACAAGTCCCTGTTGATCTCTTGGCCGAAGATTCGCTTGAATCCCACGTCCGTAAATGGATTTATAAATCTTGACATAGTCAATAAATATTGGTTATTACTACTCTATTCGCGAATATAAGGATTATTCGGGAAAGATTGGTTGTTCGCTTTATAAATGTTTTTAGTATCTAGGGATAGCTTCCCCCTTCCGCATGATTGATCGCCAAAGCACCTTCTATCTTATTAGGGCTTCGACAGGCAGGGGCGTAAGGCCGAAAGCCTAGCTTTCAGCGTATCGCGTTCCCGTAGCGCTATGGATATTCCCGTATTCATATCTTGAGATGATACTTTCCCGCACAAAAGAAAGCCCCGCAATTCCGAAGAATTACGAGGCCTATTGGAAGCGAGCGGAAGACGGGACTCGAACCCGCGACCCTAACCTTGGCAAGGTTATGCTCTACCAACTGAGCTACTTCCGCAGAAGAATTTATTTGTACTCGAAGCGGGACTTGAACCCGCACGGCTGCAATAGCCAAAGGATTTTAAGTCCTTCGTGTCTACCGATTCCACCATTCGAGCATCCCATCTCTTCGCTTAGAGTGAGCGGAAGACGGGACTCGAACCCGCGACCCTAACCTTGGCAAGGTTATGCTCTACCAACTGAGCTACTTCCGCGTTCGCTTGCTTTTTTTCTTTTGCGGTTGCAAAGGTATAGCAATTTTCCGAACGGACAAATAAAAGCGAATGAATTTTACTGATAGCCTACAAATATTTTATTCCCGGAGCGGGAGACCGGATAACGTTGGAGGTAGAATTCGCTTGGCCCTGAGACCGGATTGCCTAATCCATAGAGCAATTCGTATCGCGAGCCACATTTGGGGCAAACGGCGTCGATGCCTCCCTCCTCGACAACCACGGTCACGTTGGCCTGGGCCTCATGTGGGCAAGCGGCGTCGAACGCGTAGAAGACATCGTTGTCGCCATGGAAGACCAAGACCCCACCGAAACCGGTGTGTTCGTTCGCTTGGTCGATGTTGCTCGGCGTGTAGATCTTTGACGCGTACAGGGTGTTTAACGCCTTGTCATTATAAGTCAGGTCGAGTTCCAGGTAAACCTGTCGCGACGGAATGCGTACCTCTACTTTTTCCGTACAGGCGAAGCAAGCCAATAAGGCGAGCAGGAGAGGGAAAAGTCTTTTCTTAGCCATTGATCAATGCTTTTTCCGCGGTGTTTACTTTCTCGAAATGGAACGAATCTAAGACGTCATCCATTAACGCGCTGATTTTATCGTTGCAGAGATTGCCGATACTCCCTTCGTGCGTATGGTGCGCTTGCTTATTGGGCACGAATTTACCCTCCTCAATCTCAAGTCCGACTTGCTTGTATGCGTCCCGGAAAGGTACGCCGTCGAGGACACGACGATTGACTTCCTCGACGCTGAATAGCAAAGCGTATTTGTCGTCATCGAGGATATGCTCATTCACCTTGATTTCCCGCGTCATGTGCGTGACCATCCTCAAACAGTCGTTCAGCTCGTCGAAGGTAGGGAGAAAGACTTCCTTGATGATTTGCAAGTCGCGGAAATAGCCGGAGGGCAGGTTATTGCAGATTAAAGTGATTTGCGCGGGGAGCCCTTGGATCTTATTGCACTTCGCCCGCGTCAGTTCGAACACGTCCGGATTCTTCTTATGCGGCATGATGCTGGATCCAGTCGTGAACTGGTCCGGCAATTTGATGAAGCCGAAATTCTGGCTGTTGAATAGGCAAGCGTCGAAGGCCAGTTTCGAGAGCGTGGCCGCGATACCCGCCAAGGCGAAGGCGACGGTCCGTTCCATCTTTCCCCGTCCCATTTGGGCATAAACGACGTTGTAATCTAAGGAGTCGAAGCCTAACAAATCAGTCGTCATTTGGCGGTTTAAGGGGAAAGAGGAACCGTAGCCCGCGGCGGAACCTAATGGATTCCGGTTGCAGATACGATAGGCCGCTTCCATAAGCCGCAAATCGTCCACCAAGCTTTCGGCGTACGCGCCAAACCACAAGCCGAATGAAGAGGGCATCGCAATTTGCAAATGCGTGTAGCCTGGCATCAGGATATCCTTGTAGCGCTCACTTTGTTCGATCAATAAATGGAATAAGGAAGAGACGGCTTGGACGGTCTCTTGGATCTTCGCGCGGGTGAAAAGCTTCAGGTCCAGCAAGACTTGATCATTGCGGGAACGGCCGCTGTGGATTTTCTTTCCCATGTCCCCCAATCGGCGAGTCAGCATCAATTCCACTTGCGAATGCACGTCCTCAATGCCTTCCTCGATGACAAAGGAACCTTCCCGGGCGATCGCGTAGATGGCGCGCAGTTCTTTTAAAAGCGTTTGGAGCTCCTCTTGGGTCAGCAAGCCGATGCTTTCGAGCATGGTGATGTGCGCCATCGAGCCCAACACGTCGTATGGAGCCAAGTAAAGATCCATTTCCCGGTCTTTGCCGACCGTGAATAAGTCGACCTCATGGTCGACTTGTATATTTTTCTCCCAAAGTTTTTGAGCCATTTCTATTCTATATAATAATATATTAATAAGGTAGGGAAGCGAGAATAGTCGAGATCTTGTCGACCGCCTCTTGCAAGGGTTTAGCCACCATGGGCTTGATAAAAGGATTCAAGTCCGCTCGAGCGGTGAGCCGCATACGGGTATCGTTTTCCGCGACTTGCTTGAGTTGTATCCATAAAAAGAGGGGGATGGGGGAATTGGTAGTCGTGAACTTGATGGTCTTGTTCGGTTCACGATCGATGATCTTGAATTGGATTTTCCCCACGGGCTCGACAGCGAAACTGCACGTGTCGCTGTCGAACTCGAAATCTTTGATCTTGTCTTGCGGGATGCGGTCTTTGACTCGCTCTAGGTTCGAGAGGTCGGACAGCATCGCGTAAATACGCTCGTCATTGAATGGGATCGCTTTGACCTCACTCACGAAATCTTCATTCATTTATTCCGAAATGCGTTAATTGATAGGATTATTTATCGGGATTCCAATTCGCGGGGTCCTTGCGCCACTCTTGGAGGACGGCGATTTCCGACTCGTCGATGTAGTGCGTACGAACCGCCTCGTCCAAAACGGCATCGTAGTTGCTCAAGGTGTGCAACGTGACTTTCGCTTCCTTGAATGCTTCGATCGCCACGGGGAAACCGTAGGTGAAGATCGCCGCCATGCCTACGACGTCGCATCCGAAATTGCGAACCGCTTGCACCGCTTTCAAGCTGCTCCCGCCCGTAGAGACCAAGTCCTCGATGATCACGACTTTGGATCCCGGCTTCAATTCGCCTTCGATCAAGTTCTCCAAACCATGGTCTTTGGGGGTTGAACGGATATATACGAAAGGCAATCCGAGCAGGTCCGCGACCAAGGCGCCTTGAGGAATCGCGCCAGTCGCTACGCCGGCGATCGCGTCTACGTTCTCATAATGCTCGTAGACCAATCGAGCCAGTTCGACCTTGATGAAGCTTCTGATGGCTGGATAGGACAGCGTTTTGCGATTGTCATTGTAAATAGGCGATTTCCATCCGGACGCCCACGTAAACGGATTGGCTGGTTGTAGTTTTACCGCTTTAATTTTTAATAATCTCTCTGCTACTAATCTTTCCAGTGTTTTCATATAATCCTAGTATTTTATCATTTCGCAAAAGTAGATAAACGAAATGAGATACCCTAAATAATTGAATCATATTTTTGAATAATTAATTAGACGCTTGATAACGCGAAGACGCTGATCTTGATCCCTTCTATTTCAAGGAGAACTTGACTTAGCGAGCTAAGAGTTGATCCTGTGGTGATTACGTCGTCTACCAGAAGGATGTGCTTCCCGATGAGATTTTCGGATGAGACGAGCTTAAAAATGGAACATACGTTGGCCATGCGCTCATAGACTTGCTTATGGGTTTGCGACTCGTTCCCGACGTGGCGGATCACGCTGGTCGTGTCGACGGGGAGGTTGGTGATCTCATGAATGCCTTGAGCGATGCGTTCCGCTTGGTTATACCCTCTTTTCCGGAGCCTTTGGCGATGAAGGGGGACGGGCAGCAAGAGATCGACGCCTTCGAAAAAGGCGCTTTCCCGTAGGATCGCCTTTGCCGCCATGCGGCCGAGGTAGACGCCAATCTCCGGATCGTCATGGTATTTCAGGGCGTGTATGACGCGTTGGATCGGACTTCCTTTCTCGTAAACGAAAAAAGCGGCCGCCCGGTCGATGGGCGCTTTGCCGATAAAAAGCCGCTCGACTGCCGAGTCCGCTTTTTGATGGGAGCGGGTGTAGGGCAGGTCGCATAAGCATGACGCGCAGATTCGCTCCTCGTCGTCCGCGAGGGGACGGGCGCAAACCAGGCAGGTTTTGGGGAAGAATAGACTCAGGAGGTTAGCCCATATCGGGCTCGTTTTCATCGTTCTCATCGCTAAGGGAGTTGGTCAGTTGGTGGAAGGTTTTGAATATTCGTTCGCTTTCGAAGCCTCTGCCCGCCGCGAAGCGCAGGAGTTTCTGGGCGATGGCGCGAGGGTCTTTTTCTTTTCCAAGACTTTTCAACTTACTTTTCAACAGGTCGGTCAGGATTTGGGTATAAATTTCCTCGTCGATGGCTTGGAGGGCCTCTTGGCGGAGGGTGTCGGGAATACCTTTTTTCCGTAACTCGTAGTCGATCTTAACCCGCCCCCATTTGTTGAACCGGAGCTTGTCGTTCGTGAAGCTTCGCGCGTAACGGCGCTCGTCGATAAAGCGCTCGTCGATCAGTCGTTGGAGGATTCGTGCCTGGGCTTCCTCGGAGAGGCCGGCGTTCGCGATTTTCTTTTGGACCTCCTGGACGCATCGCTCGCCGGTGGAGCAATAGTGGGCCATTTGCCTTAATACTTCGTTTTCTGTCTTTTCCATAGTGAATCTTTATTATATGTCTTTTCTCGCGGTGAGGATTCGCTCCAGCCCGAATTGGTCGTGAAGGAGCCGGATTCCCGTGTAGTTTTCTTGAATTAATAACGCTCGTGTCTCGGCGCCCAGGTGGCTGTTGATCTCGAAATAGAGCGCGCCGCCGGGCTTTAATAACGACCGTCCGATCCGGGCGATGGCCCGGTAGAAACGGAGCGGGTCGTCGTCGGGGACGAACAGGGCGATCGCCGGTTCGTGATCCACGACATTCGCGTCCATTTCCTCGCGCTCTTGCTCGCGGACGTAGGGCGGATTGCTGACGATCGCGTCGAAAGGTCCCAGTGGCAACAACGCTTGGAGAGCCTCGGGCGCCAAGATGTCCACACGCTCAAAATGGACTCGAACCTGGAGGCGTGCCGCGTTTTCCTGGGCGACGCGCAAGGCCGCTTCCGAAATGTCGATGGCTGTCAGATGGGCTTGGGGCAAAAGATGGGCGAGCGCGAGGGCGACGCAGCCACTCCCGGTCCCGATGTCGAGCACGCGGGGGGCCTGTCCGGAGAGCTCTTGATGGACGAGCCGAACCAAATCGCCCGTTTCGGGACGGGGAATCAGGACGTCGGGCGTCACCTTGAGCGTAAGTCCCAGGAAGGTTTCTTCTCCTAATAAATATTGTATAGGTTGCCTTTCCCGCAAACCCGAGACGATCTCTTCGATCCGTCGCTTTTGAGAACTTGATAAATCCTTATCTTTGCCCAGCAATAGGCGGTGGAAGGGCATCCGCGAGACGTGCTCGAGGATGAGACGGGCCAGCGCGGCGGTTTCGCTGTCGGGGTAAAAACCTTTCAAAGCCTGGCGGATATGCGCGATGGTTTCAGTCATCAGATCGTTTTTTTGAATGAATAGGACGCGAAGGTAATTAAAACGAGATAATCTATGTTTGAGGTGGATGAGAAATTTATGGCCCGCTGCCTGGAGTTGGCGGCATGCGGCCGGGGGAATACGAGCCCGAACCCGATGGTAGGCGCGGTGGTGGTCCGCGACGGGAAAATCATCGGTGAGGGTTATCATCGGAAATGTGGCGAGGGCCACGCGGAGGTAAACGCCATCGCGGCCGTCAAGGACCCGAGCCTCTTGCGCGACGCGACGCTCTACGTGAGCCTCGAGCCGTGCTCGCATTACGGGAAGACCCCGCCTTGCTCGAAACTGATTATCGACAAAGGCATCCCGAGGGTCGTCGTGGCCTGTGGCGACCCCTTCCCGGAGGTCTCCGGGCGGGGCATCCGGATGCTGCGCGAGGCGGGTGTCGAGGTCGTGACGGGCGTCATGGAACGGGAGGCGATGGCCCTGAACCGAGCCTTCATGACGGTCCAACGCCTTGGCCGCCCGTTCGTGCTCCTGAAATGGGCCCAGAGCGCGGACGGCTATCTCGACGCGCCGCGCACAGACGCCAGCGTGCCTCCCGTCGTCTTCTCCGACGCGGCCCACGCACGGATGGTGCACAAGCTCCGGTCCGAGTTCGCCGCCATCCTCGTGGGGACACGCACGGCCTTGCTCGATGATCCCTCGCTGACCGTCCGGCGTTGGGCGGGCCCGTCGCCGGTCCGCGTCGTGATCGACCGGGCGTGCCGTCTCCCCCGCGGGCTCCATCTTTTCGACCATTCCGTCCCGACCTTGGTTTTTACGGAAAAGAAAATGGCGGCGGAAGAAAACCTGGAGTTCATCCCCCTCGATTTCTCCGCGCCCTCGATCCTCCCGGCCCTGTTGGCGGAGCTGGCGGCCCGGAAACTGGACTCTCTGCTCGTGGAGGGCGGCGCGACGCTTTTGAACAGCTTCCTCGCGGAGTCGCTTTGGGATGAGGCCCGGGTGGAAATCTCCCCTCTCCGCCTCGGCGACGGGGTCAAGGCCCCGATTCTCGAGGGCAAAACCTTGTCGCGGATTTCCGGCGAGCGGATTTTCCATTTCGAACGCCGGGTATGAGCCTTTGAAACCGCGCGACGCACCCTTGGCGAGCCGTTCCGGAATAAAAAAAACCCTAGCTGAAATCCAGATTTAGCGAAAAAAAGAAAAAAAAGCTAGATCCGCGGTTGCGAATTTAGCGAAAAAAGAAAAAAAAGTGGCATTTGCGACCGTGGATAGCCCTTCCGGAATAAGAAACCTTCTAGCTGAAATTTAGATTTAGCGGAAAAAAGAAAAAAGACTAGATTTGCAGTTGCGGATTTAGTGAAGAAAAAAAAGAAAGTGAAATCCGCGGTCGCGGAAAGCCCTTCCAAAATTTGGGAACCCCTCGCCGCGACCGCGGATTTGATGAAGAAAAAAATAAATACGCGATCCGCGGCCGCGGATTGGGCGAAGAAAAAAAAGAAAACGCGATCCGCGGTCGCGGAAAGCCCTTTCAAAATTTAAAAACGGCGCGGCGAGCCCTCGGCGCGTCTTTCCCGGATTCCGGAACGGGTAAAAACTCTCCGGAAAGCGTTTCAAACTAAAAATGTATAAATATTGACGCCCATAGGGCCTAGAGAAAAAAATGTTTCTACTTTTGTGGCTCAATATGAGTAAACTTATGTCATTGATGAAAAATAGAATCGTATGGATGCTGGCGGGAGGGTTCTTTTTCCTCCTGTCGTCGTGTTTGGATACGGAAGAAGTTGAGCCTTATGACGTGACGAGCAATTGCCAAATCGCGTCTTTTACGTTGTCGAGCGATTCGGTCTCTGGCTTGGGCAATGTGCGTTTTACGATCGACCAACTGGCGGGCGAGATTTATAATGTGGACTCTATGCCTTATGGGACGGTCGTCGAGAAAGTGCTGTGCAACCTGACTTATTCCAGCTCGATCGCCGTTTCGGGGACGGAAGTTTCCCCCGACGCGCTGCCCGACTCCACGTATTGGTGGAACTCCACGGACTCGATCGATTTCTCCCAGCCGGTGAAGTTCGTGGTGCATTCCTACGATGGCATCACGACGAAGGTTTACCGGGCGTGGGTCAATATCCACCAAGTCGTCCCCGACTCGATGGTTTGGTCTGAGTACCAGAATCCCATGCTTGAGGTGGACTTCACGGAACAAAAGGTGCTGACCCGCGACTTGTCGGGCGTGGAGTCTTATTTGATGTATGTCTTCGCCGCGGCGGATACGACCTATCGCCTGTACACGGCCCCGGTCGACGAGCCGGCCGAATGGCGTCAGTTGTCGTTGACAGGCTTCCCCACCTCGCACGCCCGTCTTTCCCAAATCACTGAGTTTGAAGGAAATTATTATATGCCGACCACGGAAGGCCAGTTGTACGTCTCGACCGATGGACAATCCTGGACTCTCGCCGCCGAGGGGACACCCCGGATCACGGCCCTGCTTGGAAGCGTGGCGGAAAGCGCCCGGCAAGAACCGGCCCTGGCCGCGATCGCGGGCGAGGACGGCGCTTCTTTCTACGCGATGAGCGCGTCGGGCGAATGGCGGCAAGGCGCGGAGGTGCCGGAGCGGTTCCCCACGCGGAATTTCGCCCCCTTGAACTATTCGGCCATGTATTATGAATATCTCTCGGTCATCGGCGGACGCACGGCGTCGGGCGAATTGGTGGGCGACTCGTGGGCGACGAGCGACGGCTTGTCGTGGGCCTTGATGGGCAGCGAGTCGAATTCCGGCTTGGACAAACGCGAGGGCGTGATGGCCGCGGCCTACGACGACCAGCTGTTCCTGATTGGCGGCATCGACGAGCAAGGCACGGCGAGGAAGGAAGTTTACCGCTCGTTCGACAAGGGCTTGACTTGGACCAAGGCGGACTCGATGGTGCTTTTCCCCGAGGCTTACGAGGCGCGGGGCTTCTCGTCGGTCATCGTGGACGATAAGAATTACATGAATGTTTTCGGAGGAAAAAATACATTGAATACGAATGAGCTGAACCAATTTTGGCGGGGACGGATCTTCCGCCTCGTGACGGATGAATAAGTTCTGGAGGTGATATAATTAAAAGTTGTTTTTGGCGTTAAAAAGAAAGTGGCTTCTTAAAAGGGAATGATATGGGAAAGACTTCTGCTTTTTTTCGACAGGCAATTTGGATTATATTA
The DNA here is from genome assembly GCA_949298575.1 of uncultured Parabacteroides sp. GTDB lineage: Bacteria > Bacteroidota > Bacteroidia > Bacteroidales > Tannerellaceae > Parabacteroides. The sequence continues at coordinate 17,496 of CASFXH010000043.1, read as the reverse complement.
TTGACAGGAATCGTAAGCGCCGTTAAGGCTCAGGAGTATAAATATGAGATAGGAGGCATGGCCGGCGCGTCTTATTATATGGGCGACACCAACCAGAATGGTTTTTTCAAGGGAATGAAACCTTCGCTGGGCGGCGTGTTCCGGTATAATATCAACTTCCGGTGGGCGATCAAGGCGGATTTGCTTTGGGGAATGGCTTCCGGAAGCACGGAGGGGCTGGAGAATGTTTTCCCCAACCACGCGCAAACGTCTTTCAACCGCAACTTCGTGGAGGCGGGCGGCCAGGCGGAATTCAACTTCTTCCCCTATAGCGACAAGTTCTCCTATATGGGCACGAAGCGGTTCACGCCTTACGTGTTTCTGGGAATAGGCATGACGTCGGCTTTCGGGGATGGAGGCGATGTTTTCGTGAGCCCCAATATCCCTTTGGGAATCGGGGTGAAATATAAGATCATGAACCGGCTCAATTTGGGATGCGAGTTCTCGTTTCGCAAATTGTTTGGCGATGGTTTCGAAGGACGTGAGATGTTGAATGACCCTTATGGGATCGGGGGGAGCGCCTTTAAGAACAAGGATTGGTGCTCTTTCTTGTTGCTGTCGGTCACGTGGGATTTCGGACGCCGCGAGGAGCCGTGTAACAATGCTTATAGTATAAGTGGATATTAGTGATAAGAGATAAAATTGGATCATGTCGTTGTTTGATCAAATAGATAAAGATCGTTTGCCGCAGCATGTCGCCATCATTATGGATGGCAATGGGCGGTGGGCGAAAGCTCGTGGAAAGGAACGGAGCTATGGCCATCAGGAGGGGGTCGTATCCCTTCGGAAAGTGGTCTCGGCCGCCCGGAAATTGGGATTGAAGTTCTTGACCTTATACGCTTTCTCGACGGAGAACTGGAATCGTCCCGTCGAGGAGGTGAACGCGTTGATGAGCTTGATGGTCTTGGCGATCCATCGGGAGACGCCTCTGTTGATGGAAAACAACGTACGGCTTTCCGCGATCGGCGACTTGTCCCGGTTGCCGGAAGACGCTTATTCGGCGTTAAAAGAATGCATGGCCTTGACCGCCGGGAATACGGGTACCCGCATGACGCTGGCGATCAGTTATTCCTCGCGCTGGGAATTGACGGAAGCGGTCCGCCATCTGGCCCAGGAAGCGATCGAAGGCCACCTGAAGCCCGAGGAGATCACGGAAACGACGATCTCCGACGCGCTGACCACGAGAGACATGCCGGATCTGGACCTGATGATCCGGACGGGAGGGGAGAAGCGGATCAGCAACTTCCTGCTGTGGCAAGCGTCCTACGCGGAGCTTTATTTCACGGATATCTATTGGCCCGATTTTAGAGAAGAAGAGTTGTATGGAGCTATATTGTATTACCAACGCCGCGAACGTCGGTTCGGTAAGACGAGTGAGCAATTAATTTTATAAATGATAGCTGTCTATGTACAAAAAGGTTGAGCTGCTTTTTGCTTTCTTGGGGATCACGTTGGGCGTGGTGGCTCAAGAGAGTGATACTGCCAAGGTTGAGGCGCCGGCGGAAGTCCCGGTGATTTCTTACACCCTATCTCCGAAAAAATATAAGATCGCGGATATAAAAATTTCGGGTGTCAAGAATTATGATGATTTTGTGTTGATCGGTTTTTCCGGCTTGTCCGTGGGACAGGAGATTACGGTCCCGGGTGATGAGATCACGACAGCGGTCAAGCGTTTTTGGCGGCATGGCTTGTTCTCGGATGTCAAGATTTTGGCGACAAAGATAGAAGGCGACCAGATTTGGCTGGAGGTGCAGCTTACGCAGCGGCCCCGTATCTCGGAGGTTCATTATTTCGGAATAAAGAAAAGCGAACGGGAAGACCTGGAAGCCCGGCTGGGATTGAGAAAGGGTTACCAAATCACGCCGAACGTGATTGACCGTACGAAAACGGTGATCGAACGTTTCTTCGATGACAAGGGCTTCAAGAATGTCAAAGTGGATATCGAACAAAAGGATGATCCCGCGAACGAGGGTGAAGTCGTATTGAACATCAATATCGACAAGAATGAGAAAACCAAGATCCACCGGATTTATTTTGAGGGAAACGAGAAATTGTCGGATCGCGTCCTGAAAAAGGCGATGAAGAAGACGAACGAGAAGTTCAGCTTGTTCAACGACTGGAAAACCAGTATCCTGGAGATGTTCAGCACGAAGAAGTTCACGACAGAGGAATATGAGAACGATAAGAAGAACTTGATCGCCAAATACAACGAGCATGGTTATCGAGACGCGGTCTTGCTTGAGGATAGCGTGGTGAACTACGACGAGAAAAAGGTGGATATTTACTTGAAAGTGACGGAAGGCCAGCAATATTTCCTGAAAGATATCCGCTTCGTGGGAAACACGCAATACACGACGGATTATCTGTCGGCCGTGTTGGGCATGAAACCGGGCGAGGTCTACAACCAGACAAAATTGACGGAGCGATTGAATACGGATGAGGACGCGATGTCTAACGTCTATTTCAATAATGGTTATTTGTTCTTTAACGCGGACCCGGTAGAGGTGGATGTCGATAACGACTCGATTACGCTGGAGATCCGTATTCAGGAAGGTCCGCAAGCGACGATCAACCGTATTATTATCAATGGTAATGACCGTTTGTATGAGGACATTGTTCGCCGTGAGTTGCGTACGAAGCCGGGGATGCTGTTCAGCCGTGACGATCTGGTGCGTTCTATCCGTGAGTTGGCTCAAATGGGTCACTTCGATCCAGAGAACATGAACCCGAACCCGATACCCGACCCCGAAAACGGAACGGTCGATATAGAATACAACCTGGTGTCGAAAGCGAACGACCAAGTCGAGTTCTCCGCAGGTTGGGGACAGACCGGTATCATCGGAAAGATCAGCTTGAAGTTCACGAACTTCTCCATGAAGAACTTCTTGAATCCCAAAACATATAAGGGAATCATCCCCCAAGGCGAGGGACAGACGTTGACACTGAGTGGCCAGACGAACGGTCGTTATTACCAAGCGTACAGTATTTCCTTCTTGGATCCCTGGTTTGGCGGGAAGCGGCCGAACACTTTGTCGGTCAGCGCTTATTTCGCGAAGCAAACGGATATTAGTGATCGTTATATCACTAACAATTATGGCTGGTCAAATCCTTATTATAACCCCTATTATGGAGGCTATGGAGGCTATTACGGCGGCTACTATGGAGGCTATGGCGGTTATGGCAACGGCCTATACAGCTATGACTTCGCGTTGAACCCGGATAAGTACATTATGCAATTTGGTATTTCCGCAGGTTATGGTAAGCGTTTGAATTGGCCGGATGACTATTTCCAATTTATGGCGACATTGAATTATCAGCTGTATATGATGAAGGATTGGGATTATTTCTTGGTCCAGAACGGAAATAGCCATAATATCAACCTGGAGTTGATGATCCAGCGAAACTCTATTGATAATCCCTTGTATACTCGTCGGGGTTCTCAATTCTTGTTCTCCGTATCGGCGACTCCTCCTTATTCCTTGTTCGACAATAAGGATTACGCTTCGATGCCTGAATATGATGAGGAGAAATACCGGTTGATCGAGTACCATAAATGGAAATTCAAGGCGAAGGTCTTCACGCCTCTCGCGCCGTTGACCGTGAAGCGGACGCCGGTTTTGATGGCCCGTGCGGAATATGGTTTCTTGGGGTCTTATACCAAAGCGAAACGGTCGCCGTTTGAAACCTTCTATATGGGTGGTGACGGTATGAGTGGTTACTCCAGCACTTACGCGCAGGAAACGATTGGCTTGAGAGGTTATGAGAATGGTAGTATCGCGGGTAATGGCGGTTATAATTCTTATGGTTATGCTTATTCTCGCTTGTCGTTGGAGTTACGCTATCCGTTCCTTCTGGAGCCCTCGTCTACGATTTATGGCCTGGTCTTCGTGGAGGCGGGTAACGCCTGGACTGATATGAGCGATTTCAATCCGTTCGATTTGAAACGCTCCGCCGGTGTGGGCGTGCGTATTTTCTTGCCGATGATTGGTTTGATGGGCTTGGATTGGGCTTATGGTTTCGACGCGCCCAATTATGGAAACACGACCCAGCGTAGTGGCAGCAATCTGCACTTTATTATCGGTCAAGAATTTTGATGGGAGTTGTTTAACGATTATTGTGTAGCCGCTAAGTAAACTCTATCTTATATTTGTTGTCCTATAGGACATGTTAAATTTTAAAAGAGAGCGTATTTATGAGAAAAGGAATTATTTTGAGTTGCTTATTGTCGCTTTGCCTTTTCGTGGGGAAAGCGCAAAAGTTTGCCTTGATTGATATGGAATATATCTTGAAAAATATTCCGGCTTATGAGATGACGAACGAGCAATTGAGCCAAGTTTCCCAAAAGTGGCAAAATGAAGTGGAAGCGCTTCAACAAGAAGCTCAGAACATGTATAAGACTTATCAGAGCGATTTGGTGTTCTTGTCGGCGGAAATGAAATCCCAACGCGAGGAAGAAATCGTGAAGAAGGAACAAGAGGCGCAAGATTTGAAGCGTAAGTATTTCGGCCCGGAAGGGGAATTGTATAAAAAGCGGGAAAGTTTGATGAAACCGATCCAAGATGAGATTTATAACGCGGTAAAAGAGATTTCTGACCGCCAAGGTTTCCAATTGGTGATTGATCGGGCTTCCGCGATGAGCATTATTTTCGCTTCCCCGAAGATCGATATCAGTAATGAAGTCCTTGATAGATTAGGATATTCAAAATAAATGCTTACTTTTGTGCGGTTTATGAATACCTGGCAAAGTTTGATTAATAACTAAATAATATAAATTGCAGAAATGAAGAAACTTATTGTTCTATTGTTCATGCTTCTCCCTCTAGGAGTTGTTGCTCAAGAAGTTAAAATTGCTTTTGTGAAGACTCAAGAAGTGTTTATGGCTATGCCGGAAGTCTCGGATATGGAGAAACAAATGGCGGACTTGAATGAGAAATACAAGAATGAGTTGCAACAAATGCAAGAAGAGTACCAGAAAAAGTATTCTGATTTCATCGCCCAACAAGATTCTTTGACAGAAAATATTAAGTTGAGAAGAATGCAAGAGATCCAAGACATTCAGGGTAGAATGGAAAATTTCATGCAAGTCGCTCAACAAGATGTACAGAAAAAACAGCAGGAATTGCTTCAACCCATTCAAGAAAAATTGCAGGGAGCGATTAAGGCTGTAGGTGATGAGCAAGGTTATACCTATATCGTTGATCCGGCCGCGTTGCTTTATACGGGAAACTCGGCGGTTGACGCGACACCATTTGTTCGCACGAAATTAGGTTTGTGATCATCAGGGAGGAATTGATAAAATAATCATATAGGAGGGCGTATCTTTTGAAATAGATGCGTCCTTTTTCTTTTGTAGGATATGAGCCTTTCACGAGATCCGGGCCCGATCGGGATTTTTGATTCGGGGTATGGTGGGCTATCTGTTTTCGATGAGATTCGTCGGTTGATGCCTTGGTACGATTACTTGTATTTGGGTGACAACGCTCGAGCGCCTTATGGGCCCCGTTCGTTCGAGGTGGTTTACCAATTTACTCGCCAAGCGGTTCGATTCCTTTTCGAACAAGGATGTCCGTTGGTGATTTTGGCTTGCAACACGGCTTCCGCGAAGGCGTTGCGGACGATACAACAACATGATTTGCCGAAATGGGACGCTAGCCGTCGTGTTTTGGGAGTCATTCGCCCGACGGTGGAGTTGATGGACTCGATTAGCGCGACCAAACACGTCGGGGTGTTGGGGACGGTAGGGACAATCTCCTCTCATTCATATGAGTTGGAGATTGAGAAAATGTTCCCTCATATTCATGTGGTCGGTGAAGCTTGCCCCATGTGGGTACCTTTGGTGGAATGTAATGAATACCGTTCGCCGGGGGCGGATTATTTCGTGAAACGGCATCTTGAGCATATCTTATCGGTCGATCCTTTGATCGATACGCTGATTTTGGGATGTACGCACTATCCCTTGTTGCTGGATAAGATTCGGGCTTATACACCGGCGGAGATAACGCTTGTCCCGCAGGGGAAATATGTGGCGGAGAGCCTGAAAGATTATTTAAGGCGGCATCCGGAAATGGATCGCCGGCTGTTAAAGCAGGGAGCCCGCGCCTATCTGACGACGGAATCGGTCGACAAGTTCACGGACTCCGCGGCCGTGTTCTTGAACGAGCGGGTCGAGGCGCGGCAAGTGAAACTGGATTGAGCGCTTCTCCCTATTTCGAGCGGATGCTTTTCCCGAAAGGCGCCAAGGCGAGCGCCGCCATCTTGAAATGTTGACATCCGAAGGGGATCCCAATGACCGTGACGCAAAGCAGGAGGCCAAAGAAGAGATGCGTCAGGCAAATCCATAAGCCACCCACGCAAATCCAGATGACATTCATGAGGACTGACAGGCAACCTCCGCTATTCCCTTCGTCCACCACTTCTTGACCGAAGGGCCAAAGGGCCAGCAGGGAGAGCTTGAGAGTTTGGATGCCGAAGGGAATCCCGATGATCGTGACCATGAGCAAAAGGCTTGAGACCAGATACTCGACAAAGACAAATATTCCTCCGAAAAGGAGCCAGATCAAATTTCCTAGCAGTTTCATTCCTTATTCTTTTGTGGTTAGACGTGTAATCGTGTCGCCCGCGGCTTGAAAGGCGGCGGGGCGATGGAGAGACGCCAAGCTATCCAGCTCGGCCAGCACCCGCGCCTTGACGACTTGGAAGCTGTCGAGCAGTTCGGGGCGTATGGGATTGGAGGGCGGGGCTTCCATCTTCAAGGGATCGATCGGTTCCCCGTTTTTGTAAACCCGGAAATCGAGATGGGGCCCCGTAGAAAGGCCCGTGGAGCCGACATAGGCGATCTCTTGCCCCTGCCGCACATGGCTTCCCACTTGGATACCTTTCGCGAAGCGGCTGAGGTGCATGTAGGAAGTCGTGTAGACGGAGTTATGCTTTACTTTCAGATAATTGCCACCGCCGCCTCCTTGGTAGCCCTTGGCGATGACCGTCCCGTCGCCAATGCTGTGGACGGGCGTGCCGGTCGGGGCGGCGTAGTCGACACCATGGTGGGCCCGGTAGCGTTTCAAGATGGGGTGGAAGCGGGCGTTCGTGAAGCGCGACGTGATGCGGAAGAAATCGAGCGGCGCTTTGAGAAATGCCTTGCGGAGGCTGTTCCCCTCCTCGTCGAAATACTCGCGGACGCTATCTTGCTTGAAGGGAATGGCGTAGTAGGCTTTTCCCTGATGCGTGAAAATGGCGGATTCGATGGAGGCGACATTGAGGCGAGTCGTGTCGTCGATGTAAGCCTCGTTGTAGACGATCTGGAAAGAATCCCCCTCCTTGATGTCGAAGAAGTCGATTTGCCAAGCGAAGACGTCCGAGATCCGGATGGCCAGGAAGGGATCGTCGCCATTGGCCTTGATGTCGTTCCAGAGGGAGGAGCTGACCGTCCCCTCGGTATATTTCTTTTTCAAGGAGATGGCTTTCGTATATTCATAGGCGCTGATCGTGTCGCCGCTCAGGTTGATGACGGCGTAGTCGGTCAGCGATTTGGCGAAGGCGATGTATTGGATGGTCGCCAGGCTGTCGAGGGTGGTGAAGGTGTAGTAGTGCATCCCGGCGCGGAGCTTGGTGGGGTCCAGGACGTGGGCCGCAGCCCGGCTGATGCTGTCCGCTCGGGCGGGCGAGAAGCCCAGGCCGGTGAAGATGCCCGCCGGATTGTCGCCGCTCCGGATGGGATACTCGCGCATGTCGAGCGAATCGGTCAGGATGCCGTACTGGTAGATGTGCTGGAGGCTGTCTTTCCACTGGGTGTCCAGGTCGGCGTCTTCGGTTTGTTTTTTGGAAAAGTCGCAGGCGTTCATCCCAAGGAGAAGGGTGAACAGGAGGATCCCCAGCGGGGCTATTTCGCGGAAAACTTGTTTGCTCATTGTCATCGGAAGGATTTTTCGCTCGCGAATGTACGGGATAATTTCGGAAAAGCGGGGCGGGGATAGAAAAAAACGGTTTGTCGCGAACATTCTCCGCCTCGAGCTGTTATTAAGGCGTGTGAGTTAATTTGGAAAGATTATAATTTAAAAAATGAACATGAAAGTGAAGAAGATTTTCGCGTATGCCATGTCCCTGACCTTGCTGGTCGGTGGGCTGGCGGCTTGCGGCGGGGCGAAGACCGACGCCAAGAGCTTGGATGGGAAATGGACGATCGTCGAGGTGCGTGGCGAGAAGGTCACGGCGGAGCGCCAACCGAACATGGCTTTCGACATGACGGAGCTGAAGCTGCACGGCAACGCCGGCTGCAATATTTTCAATACCTCGGTCGTGATTGATCCCGCTGACGTCTCCTCCCTCCGGATCAACCAGGCGGCGACCACGATGATGGCTTGCCCCGACATGGAGACCGAGGGAAAGATCCTGCAAGCGATGCAAGAAGTCCGCTCCGTCAAGGCCGGCGCCTCGGAGAACGAGATGTGCCTCGTAGGCGAGGACGGCGCGACGCTCCTCTTGCTGGAGAAAGAGTAGGGAAACCGCGCTTTTCCCGGATAAAAAAAGAATCGCGTGGCGAAGGACGCTGGATCCTTCTCGCCACGCGATCTTTTTTTATCTCCCTATTCCTCGGGTTAAATGAAATTGATCTCCGGGAAGTTCGGGCAGGTGTAGGCCGCTCCGTTGGCCACCTCGGCGCCGTTCTCGCGGATGAGGATCATCACGGTGCCCGTCTCGTTCAGCTGGAAGGCGTAGGCCTCGGCGTCATCTTTCGTCAGGGTGATGACGTTGCCCGAGTGGCGGAAGCTGTAGGCCGTCTCCTCGTCGCCGTTCAGGTAGGCGTTGCCACGGACGCGGCTCGAGAAGAGGATCGACTGGACGCTAGCCTCGGCCACGGTGGTGCTCCACGTGCTGTTGGTCAGGTTGGGGAACTCGACAGAGCCGTTCATGTGGCCTGCCGACGTGCTGAAGGCGAATTTGTTCGGCTGGAAATTCTCGCTGAGCGTGACGATCTCGTCTTGCCGGTAGATCCCGCCCACGTAGACGAAGCCTTGCGACGTGAGGCCCGCGTTGGTCAGCTTACGCTGCAAGTCGTTGCAAACGCTTTGCGCGGTGCTCTTCTCCGTGTTCTTGTCGTAGTAGTAGGCCGTGCGGTTGGCTTGGTCGTAGGTGATCACCAAGGTGCCGCCCGCTTGCTCGACGGAGTCTTGTTGCGCTTGGATCAAGCGCTCGACGAGGGCGAAATAAGCCACGGAGTCGCCCTCGCAAGCGAGGTTGGTGGTCGGGTAATAGAGGTCGAGGGCGTAGAGCGCCGTCGTGTTGGTCTTCGTCGTGTCACTGGGCGTCGGCTCCGGTTCGGGCGTCGGCGTTGGCGTCGGGGTGGGCTCGGGGACGGGATCGTCGTCGCCACAACTGGTCAAGCAAAGCGACATGCTCGCTACGAGGCAGGCCGCGAAATAAAAGAACTTCTTCATTTTTGATCTTTTTTAGTTATACAATTTAATAGTTGGCGCGAAGATAAAGGAAAAAACGACACGCGTGTTCATTTCCACGTATAAAGATAGCGGAAATTCGAGGGTCGCTTCCGTCGGCGGAACTCGCTGGGGGTCTGGCCCGTTTGTTTCCGGAAAAAGTGCTGGAAGCTGCCTTTCGTGCCAAAGCCGCAACGGGTCGCGATCTCGACGGGCGTCAGGTCGGTGCACATGAGCCACTCCTTGGCCTGCGTCAGGCGATAGGCTTGGATCAAGTCGAGGGGCTTCATGCCGGTCAGGATGCGGATCGCCCCGCGCAAGTCGATCGGGTCGACGCCCAGGGCGCGGGCTACGCTCCCGAATTCCAGGTAAGAGGTCTTCGCCAGGACTTCCGCCACGGCGTCGAGGATGACCGAGCCGGTGCGGGGGAGGCTTTTCGGGTAATCTTCCATCCACTCGCGCCCCTGGTCGTCGCGTACGCGCCGCGACTCCAGCACCGTGACGTAGAGCTTATCCAGTCCTATCTTTGGGATCTTCGTGTCCATCTCGTTTCTTTTTGCCCGCTAAGGTACGCGATTTCTTCCAGAACCGGAAACGGACCCTTTTTTCTTCGAGAGAAACCAAGAAATCCGTCGTTTATGACTAAACAGCGCTATTTGATCATAAACGATGGCTGGGAATGATCAAACAGACGCACGAGATCATTCCCGACTGGCTGGGAATGACTAAACAGCGCTATTCAGTCATAAACGACGGCTGGGAATGATCAAACAGCGCTACGTAATCATTCCCAGCCGGTGGGGAAGACCGTTTCAGCCCAGGAAACCCGCTTCTCGCCGGTCACTCGGCGGCTTCGTAGTCCGGATAGAGGAGATATTTGGCCCGGATAGCGCGATATTTCTCCAAATCCTCTTGCCAAGTGGCCCGGATCTCCTCTTCCGTCATGCCGCGGACGATCTGGTAGCGCAGTTCCTTCGTGCCGGCCAGGAGATCGAACCACTCGGGGCGTGTGAAGAAGAACGCTTGCCTGTCGCCCGCTTTCTGATAGAACTCCAGGAGGAAACGGAGCGTGAGGCCCCCTTCGAAGGGCAGCTCGCGGAGGTCGACGCCGTAGCATGTCTTCCCCCGATGCTGGGGGTTGGTGTCGAAGCCGGGCAAGGGCTCGGGCGTGAACTGGAACGAGCCGTAGCGCGGGTCGGGGGCGCCGAGCGTTTGGAAGGGGAAATAGGTGCCGCGGCCGACGCTCACCGTCGTCCCCTCGAAGAAGCAGAGCGAGGGGTAGAGGCGGATGGCCTGGTCGTTGGGCAGGTTGGGCGAGGGCTTGACGGGCAGCCAGTAGGGGTCGCCATGGCGCCAGTTGAGCATCTCGACGACGTGGAGCCGGCAGGTATCCCCTTCGAGCCATCCCTCGCCATTGATCATGCGGGCCAGCTCGCCGACGGTCAGCCCGTGCAAGACGGGGAGCGGGTCGACGCCGACGAACGAGCGCTGGCTGTCCTCGCGGATGGGGCCGTCGACGAAGTCGTTCGGGTTCGGGCGGTCGAGGACGATGAGGGGCTTGCCCTGCTCGGCGCAGGCTTCCATGACGTAGTGCATGGTGCTGATGTAGGTGTAGAAGCGGGCGCCGACGTCTTGGATGTCGAAGAGGAGGAGGTCGAGGTCGGCCATCTGCTCGGCGGTCGGTTTCTTGTTTTTGCCATAAATGGAGATGATGGGGAGGCCGGTGCGGGCGTCGCGGCTGTCGTCGACGGTCTGGCCGGCGTCGGCCGTCCCCCGGAAGCCATGCTCGGGGGCGAAGACCTTGCGGACGTCGACGCCGACGGCCAGGAGGGTGTCGAGCAAATGGACGCGCGGCTCCTCGATGATCGAGGTCTGGTTGACGACGAGGCCCACCCGGCGGTCGCCGATGAGGCGCTTGATCACGTCGATCCTTTCGGCGCCCAGCGTCAGCTCGCCTTGCGCCCGCGCCAAGGGGCCCGCCCCGCCGCAGAGGAGCAGCCCCAGGAGAAGTAAGAGGTGTTTCATTTTTCCCGTATTAAATTTTATAAAGTTTACAGGCTGCGAATGTACGAATTTTCGGGAGAGATAATGTCGGCGACTTTTCTTTATCTTCGCGGGAAAATCCGAAAAGCGAAATGAATCCACTGGAAATTATCGAGAAATATTATTCACCGAAGTCGGACGTCTACCATATCTTGGTGTCGCACAGCCGGAGCGTGGCCGACAAGGCGCTGACGATCGGCCGTGCGCACCCGGAGATGAACCTCGACCTGGCCTTCGTCGAGGAGGCCGCGATGCTTCACGACATCGGCATCTTCATGTGCAAAGCCCCCGACATCGATTGCTACGGGAGCGCGGAATACATCTGCCACGGCTACCTGGGCGCCGCCCTGATGCGGAAGGAAGGCTACCCGCGCCACGCCTTGGTCTGCGAGCGGCATACGGGGACGGGGCTCTCGCTCGAGATGATCCTCCGGCGCGGCCTGCCCATTCCCCATCGCGACATGCGCCCCGTCTCGCTCGAGGAGCAGCTGATTTGCTTCGCCGATAAGTTTTTCAGCAAGACCAAACTGGGCAAGGAGAAAGACCGGGCGAAGATCCGCAAGAGCCTTTCGAAATACGGCGAGGAGAACATCAAGCCTTTCGACGACTGGTGTAAACTCTTTTTAGGGGAATAAAACCCTGTGGGCTCGCTAATTTGTTATACATTCGCGGCGATCGCGAAACGAATCGCGGAAGAAGTCGAATAGAGAAGATGATGCTTTTGATCCAGAGAATCTTGCTGTTCTTGCTTCTCCTCGGGGCCGGGAGCCTCTCCGCGCGAGCCCAAGACGTGGCTCCCCAGGATACGCTGCTCGCCCTCCCCTCGGATACCCTTTTGACCCAGGCGGCCGACACCCTGTCGACCGACACGGTCCCGGAAAAACAAGGTCTCGACGCGCCGGTCGCCTACCAAGCGACCGACTCGATCGTGATGACGGCCGGCAATTGGGCCTATCTGTTTGGAGAAGGAGACGTCAAATACCAAAATATCGAATTGCAGTCCGAGTTGATCGAGATGAACTTGGACAGCAGCATGGTTTACGCCAAATTCGGCCTCGACTCGGTCGGCGAGGAGTTCGGCTACCCCCTCTTCATCGAAGGCAGCCAGCAGTATGAGTCGAAAACCATGCGCTACAACTTCACCACCAAGAAAGGCTACATCACCGACGTGATCACGCAGCAAGGCGAGGGCTACGTCACGGCGGGACGGACGAAAAAGATGGAGGGCGACGTGCTCAACATGGTCGGCGGACGCTACACGACGTGCGACGAGCACGAGCATCCCCACTTCTACATCCAGATGACGAAGGCGAAGGTCCGTCCGAACAAGAATATCGTCACCGGGCCGGTCTACCTCGTGCTCGAGGACGTGCCGCTCTATCCCTTGGGACTTCCCTTCTGCTTCTTCCCCTTCTCCAGCACCTATTCCTCGGGGATCATCATGCCGACGTTCGGCGATGAGTCGACCCGCGGTTTCTTCCTCCGCGACGGCGGCTATTACTTCGCCTTGAGCGACTACATGGACTTGGCCGTCTTGGGCGAGATCTACACGAAAGGCTCATGGGGCCTCTCCGCCAAATCGCAATACCGGAAGCGCTATAAGTTCTCGGGCAATTTCGAGGCCTCCTACCTGGTGACGAAGCTGGGCGACAAGGGCCTGCCGGACTACAGCCTCTCGAAAGACTTCAAAGTCCGCTGGACGCATACGCAAGACCCGAAGGCCAACCCGAACCTCACCTTCTCGGCGAGCGTCAACTTCGCCACCTCCGCCTACGACCGCAACAACCAGAACAGTATCTACAATGGTGATATCAACAACAACACGACCAGCTCGTCCATCAACATCACCAAGCGTTTCCCCAACAGTCCCTTCACCATCTCCGGAACGATGAGCCTGAACCAGTCGAAACGCGACGAGCGCATCTCGCTCACCCTCCCCAACCTCACCGTGACGATGACCAAGGTCTTCCCCTTCAAGCGGAAAAAGCGGGTGGGCGACGAGCGATGGTACGAGAAGATCGCCATGAGCTATACCGGTACCTTCACCAACAGCATCACGGCGAAGGAAGACCAACTCTTCAAGTCGAACTTCATGAAAGATTGGCGGCGCGGCGCCCAGCACCGGATCCCCATCAGCGCGACCTTCCAGCTCTTCAACTTCATCAACATCACGCCGCAATTCGACTATAACGAGCGCTGGTACACGAGCAAGATCACGCAGGAATACGATCCGCAACAGCAGCGGATGGTGGCGCGCGATACGACGTATAACTTCTACCGCGTCTACGATTTCAGTGGCTCGATCTCCGCGTCGACCACCTTGTATGGCTTCTTCAAGCCCCTGCCTTTCTTGGGGAATAAGGTGGAGATGATCCGCCACCGTTTCGAGCCGTCCATCACGTTTAGCGCGGCGCCCGACTTCTCTTCTTCCCGCTTCGGTTTCTACGAGCGCTATGTCTATCGCGACGCCAGCGGGCGGGATCAGGAGTACATCTACTCCCCCTTCTCGCACAACATGTATGGCGTCCCGAGCCAAGGCCAGCAGGGCAACATCAGCTTCCAGTTGAACAACAACCTGGAGATGAAAGTCCGTTCGGACAAGGACTCGACCGGCTTCCGGAAGATCAGCCTGATCGACAAGCTCTCCTTGGGCATGAGCTATAACCTGGCGGCCGACTCTTTCCAATGGAGCGACCTGAGCGCGAGCATCCGCCTGAAGCTGTCCAAGAGCTACACTTTGAACCTGAGCGGAACTTTTGATACGTATACTTATAATGAAAACGGCCAGCGAGTCGACATTCCCCGTTGGAAAGCGGGCAAGGGCATCGGCCGTTTGCGCAGCACGAGCACCAGTTTCTCCTATACCTTCAATAATAATACCTTTAAAGAACTGTTCGGCCGTGACGATAAAGAAGATTCCGGGAGCGAGACGACTGAAGGCGCCTCCGATGGACTGGCCGTAGAGGGAGAGACCGCGGGCGAGGAAACGACAGGCGGTAGCCGCTTGTTGGGGCGCAAGAAGGAAACCGGCGAGTTCGACTCGGACGGCTATCAAGTGGGGACGATCCCTTGGAGCCTTTCCTTCAGCTACAGCCTCTCGCTCGGCTATGGCACCTTCAACCGCGAGAAGCGAGAATACAATTATCGCCTCACCAATTCCTTAAGTTTCAACGGAAGCATCCAGCCCACCAAGAATTGGAACATCAACTTCAACGCGACCTATGATTTCGACGCCAAGAAGATCTCTTACATGACTTGCAACATCACTCGCAATCTGCACTGTTGGCAAATGTCGGCGAGCGTCGTCCCCATCGGCCCTTATAAGTCGTATTCCTTCAGCGTATCCGTCAGCTCATCGTTGCTGAAAGACTTGAAGTACGATAAGCGAAGCAACTATCGCGACGGTCAGGATTGGTATTGATCCCACGCCTTACCAATCAATGGGCGTTTGCCCGGTCGCGATCAGGTAATCGTTCGCTTGGCTGAAATGTTGATTCCCGAAAAAGCCCCGATAGGCGGAGAGGGGAGAGGGATGCGCCGACTTGAGCACCAAGTTATGTCCCGCGTCGATAAAGGCGCCTTTCCGCTGGGCATAAGCGCCCCATAACATATAGACCAAATGTGTTTTCCGCTCGGCCAGTCGGTGGACGACGGCGTCGGTAAAGGTTTCCCACCCTTTGTTTTGGTGCGATCCCGCTTGGTGGGCCCGGACCGTCAGGGTGGCGTTCAAGAGCAAGACGCCTTGGTCGGCCCAGCGGATCAGGTTCCCGTCTGTCGGGATGGGCTTACCCAATTCGTCTTGGATTTCCTTGAAAATATTCACCAACGAGGGCGGGAAAGGCACGCCTTCCTGTACGGAAAAGCACAGGCCGTGCGCCTGTCCCGGCTCGTGGTAAGGGTCTTGCCCTAAAATGACCACTTTGACCTTATCGAAAGGGCAATGCTCGAACGCGTTGAAGATGAACGGGCCGGGAGGATAGACTTTCCCCTGTCGGTATTCTTGTCGCACGAAGTCCGTTAATTGCCTGAAATAATCTTTTTCAAATTCATCCGCGAGCTGTTCTTTCCAGCTTTGCTCAATCTTTACGTTCATGCTCGAATAAGGTCTAATGTTGTTCTCAGATTAAATACATACCTGCCTTATGCGCCTCTTGTCGCATCGCTTCCGGCCAGATGCTGGCTTGAATCTCGCCAATGTGCGCCTTGCGGAGATAGAACATGCAAAGCCGGCTCTGTCCGATACCGCCTCCGATCGTTTGGGGCAACTCGTCGTTCAATAACCGTTGATGGAAATAGAGTTTCTCCCGTTCCTCGGCATGTTCCGCTTTCAATTGTCGGAGCAGCGCTTCCTTGTTGACTCGGATGCCCATTGAAGAAAGCTCGAGCGAGCGGTTCAGGACGCCGTCCCAAACCAAAAGGTCGCCGTTCAGTCCCGCCAAGCCCGTAGAGGGATCAATCGTGGACCAGTCGTCGTAGTCGGGAGCTCGCCCGTCGTGTTTCTTCCCGTCGCTGAGTGGCCCACCGATCCCGATGATGAAGACAGCGCCGTATCGCTTCGTGATCGCGTCTTCCCGTTCTTTGGGTGTCAGGTTGGGATAAGCCTGGAGCAATTCTTCCGCGTGGATGAAATGAATCTCCTGGGGAAGACAAGGCTTGATCTCCGGAAACATCTCGTAGACTAAATATTCTGTCCGCACCAAGGCGGCGTAAATACGGCGGACGATCCCTTTCAGGAAAGGAATATTCCGGTTTTCGGGGTTCATAACCAGCTCCCAGTCCCACTGGTCGACATAGAGCGAATGCAGGTTGCCCAATTCCTCATCGGAACGGATGGCGTTCATATCGGTGTAAATGCCATAATCTTCTTCGATGTGATAGTCCGCCAAGGTCAATCGCTTCCATTTCGCGAGGGAATGAACGATCTCCGCCTGCGTATCGGCCAAGTCTTTGATCGGGAAAGTAACCGCTCGTTCAACGCCATTCAAGTCGTCGTTGATGCCCATTCCTTTCAAGACGAACAAGGGAGCCGTCACGCGTCTCAGCCGCAATTCGGACGACAAGTTCTGTTGGAAAAAGTCCTTGATCATCTTGATACCCATCTCGGTTTGGGAAAGGTTCAAGAGCGCTTTGTAGCCCACCGGTTTGATAAGATAACTCATATTGTATTCTTCTTTTATTGTTTTTCTAATCTATTGCGGCTGCAAATATAGCAACTCCTATCAAAATAACAATATATTTCTTGTTTGTTTCGCAATATGCTAATCATGCTCTCGTTCGTACTGTCAAAATAATAGATTATGTAAAATATTTCCTCTAGCTTTTGTGAGAATGGAATATTCTGTATACATTCGCGTCACGAAAAAACGGCTCGGTAGCTTAGTTGAATAGAGCGTCAGATTCCGGTTCTGAAGGTCGTGGGTTTGAGTCCCACCCGGGTCACATGTAACGAGGAGGCTTCCTGATCAAGGGGAGCTTTCTTTTTTATGCCTTCTCCTTTTCGGCTTGGTAATCCCATTTCCAAGGCGTGGTAGTCTCACTCCCAAGGCGTGGTAGTCTCAAATTGCGGGAAAGTACGCAGACACCGACAAGACAGCTTTACACGGATTCTTTCATTCCTTAATAAATCCGCATAAATCTGCTTAATCAGCGTGCCTTCTTAAGCGCCTTGGCGAAATCTGTCGTATAGGTAATTTTACAGTTCATTGAGCAAGTCTTCCGCATTCTTTAACTCCAACTTCCCTTCCAAATTCAATTTCAGTTCCTTGCAAGCCTGGTCGAAGTTCGCGAGAATCTCTTCCTTGCTCATGTACGGTTCTTGGTCTTCCGCTACGACGCTCATAGGCTCGGCCACCTCATATCCCGGCGTCTCGTGGCGCAACAAATCGCGGACCTTTTTCAGGAGATTGATGTCGCGCACGTCCAGAAGCTCGCGGATCAGCTCGTTTTGCAGTGCCTCTAAAGTCATGGTTGCCATTGTTCTTTCTGA
>CASFXH010000042.1 GCA_949298575.1 uncultured Parabacteroides sp. | reverse complement strand
CGCTAAGACGATCGCTTCCGACAACGAGACGATCGCCGTTCCGACGACGGGTATCGTAGCTGTCGCTGTTGAGGGCGAAGAGGCGATCATGACGATCGTAAAATAAAGAAGTAAATTCATAATAAAATGATTATAGCTCCCGTCAATTACCGCCGCGAGGCAGGCAGGACGGGAGGATTAAACTAGGTTTTTTAAGCACCGTAGGATCTTCGTGAGAAGCGAATACGGGGAACGTACAGGGGGGCTTGTTCCGCAAGGGATGGGCCTCCTTTTTTGTTTGTGGGGGAGGTTGGCCTGCGTTGTCGGGAATTATCCTTACATTCGCGAAAGCGTCCACTCGGTGCGGGCGGCCGTCCGGAATGCCGGAGAACGAATCCACTCGGTGCGGGCGGCTGTCCGGAATGCCGGAGAGCGAATCCACTCGGTGCGGGCGGTTGTCCGGAATGCCGGAGAACGAATCCACTCGGTGCGGGCGGCTGTCCGGAATGCCGGAGAACGAATCCACTCGGTGCGGGCGGCTGTCCGGAATGCCGGAGAGCGAATCCACTCGGTGCGGGCGGCTGTCCGGCGTGTCGGAGAGCAAATCCACTCAGCGCGGGCGGCTTTCAGAAAATGAAAAATGAATCTAAAAACATGAATCACATGAAGCAGACAGTTTTTTTAATCTTATTCCTTGCCGCCACGCTGTGGTCTTCGCGGGCGGCCGATTATCGTTTTGAACGTGACATTTATTATCGCCCGGCGGCGCTCGACGCTTATGCCGATACGATGTGCCGGCTCGACGTGGCTTATCCTGAGGGGGCTACGGAGGCGCCGGTCGTGGTTTGGTTCCATGGTGGCGGGCTGACGGGGGGCCATCGGGAGGTGCCCGAGGAGTTCCAGCGCGACGGGCTGATCGTGGTGGGCGTGGAGTATCGCCTTTCGCCCCACGTGAAGACGACGGAGATCATCGACGACGCGGCGGCGGCCGTGGCTTGGACGATGAGCCATATCGAGCGCTATGGGGGCGATACGGAGCAAGTCTTCATCGCGGGCCATTCGGCGGGAGGTTATTTGGTGAACATGATTGGGTTAGACAAGTCGTGGCTGGCGAAATACGGAGTCGATCCGGATCGGTTGGCGGGCATGATCCCGTTCAGCGGGCAGGTGATCACCCATTTCGAGACCCGTCGCGCGCAAGGCATCCAGCCGTTGCAACCGACGATCGACCAGACGGCGCCCCTTTTCCATGTCCGCAAGGATTGCCCCCCGATCCTGATCCTTTCCGGCGACCGCGAGAAGGAGATGTACGGGCGCTATGAGGAGACCGCCTATTTCTGGCGGATGCTGAAGCTGGTGGGGCATCCCGACGCGACGATCTACGAGTTCGACGGCTTCAACCACGTGACGATGCTCTTGCCCGGTTTCGCCGTGGCGGCCGAGTTTATCAAGAAGCACCGGAAGTGAGCGGCGGGATTCCGCCGGATTGCTTATCTTCGCGGCGATCACGTTTAGAGGTTTAAGCGGTACATGAGATTAAAGCATCACATAAAGTTGGTAGTCCTTTTGATGGGCTTGGTGTCGGGGCTGGTGTCGTGCCTGGAAGAGATTGAGAATACGTATTATCCGGGCACGGTGCCCGCCCTTACGCGGATCTATGGCGACAGCGCTTTCCTGATGTTGGAGACGCCGCTGGGAATGGTCTACGATGAGGGGATGAGCTCGCGGGCGGAAGGCGAATGCCTGTTGGCGTCTTTCAGCTATAACCCCGCGGACGAGCGTAACGCCGACGCGGCCGCCCGGGGGTATTACTATGTGGAAGTGGGCAATACGACCCCTGTGGAACGGTTGGAGACGCGATCGGGGCGGACCGACACGACGAGGACGCTGGTCGGCGAGGTGGCCGTCTACCCCACGGCGGCGTCCGATTTCGCGGACTATTTCGTCTGCCTCAGCCAGCACCTGTTCATGCCCGTGGTCTACGCGGCCCTTCCCGGCTCGTCGATGCGTTGGGAGCTCACCTACGATCCCGCCCAAACGCCGGAGATGGTCGATCGCCAACCCGTTTACGCCCTCTACCTGCGTGCCGTGATGGAAGAGCAGCCGCAAGACACGACCGCCGTAAGCGACACCACGAGCGTAACCCCTGCCGAACCCGTTGAGCCGGAGACTTATACGGACGTATTCGCCATCAACTTGAACACGTTCTTGAGCGATATCCGGGCGAACGGCGCCCCCGTGGCGGGCATTTACGTCCGGGTCCGCTTCCTGGAAGGGACTGATCCGAACGCCCCCTACGGCCTCGTCTGGGGGCGGACGGAGCCGCTTTTGGTGGATTGAGAGGGTGTGACGCCTGCGTGTTTTTCGAGAGAAGAAGAATGAGAGCTAATAATTATAATATAAGGTAAGAATTATGTTTTCAGGAATAGTGGAAGAAGCGGCGCCCGTCGTCGCGATCCGAGCGGATCAAGGGAATATTCATTTGACGATGCGTTGCTCGTTCGTGAATGAGTTGAAGATCGACCAGAGTGTCGCCCATAATGGCGTTTGCTTGACGGTGGTCAGCAAGACGGACGATACTTATACGGTCACGGCGATCCAAGAGACGTTGGAACGCTCGAACTTGGGAAAGCTCCAAGTGGGCGACTTGGTGAACCTGGAGCGGAGCATGTTGATGAACGGGCGGTTGGATGGCCATATTGTCCAGGGGCATGTGGATCAGACCGCGGTTTGTACGGCCGTGGACGAGGCGGATGGAAGCTGGTATTATACGTTTACCTACCAATTCAATAAGGAATTGGCTCGGCAAGGTTATATGACGGTCGAGAAAGGTTCGGTCTGCGTCAATGGCGTGAGCCTGACTGTTTGCAACTCGAAAGACGACAGCTTCCAGGTCGCGATCATCCCGTATACGCATGAGCATACGAACTTTTGCCAGATCCAACCGGGGACGGTGGTTAACTTGGAGTTCGACATCGTCGGGAAATACATCAGTAAGATGATGCGTTACCAATAACAGGAACGAGGAGGAGACGATGGAGTCTTTTCATGAGTTGGCGGCACGACGCCAGAGCGATCGTGCTTTCGATCCGGAGCGCCCGGTCGACCGGGCGTTGATCCGGCGTATTTTGGAGACGGCCTGCCTGGCGCCATCGGCCTGCAACGCGCAACCGTGGCGTTTCGTGGTGGTCGATGATCCGGAATTAAAGAATAAGGTGGCGGACGCGACATCCTCGAAAGTGCTAGGGATTAATCATTTCACGAAACAGGCGCCAGTGCATATCCTCGTGGTGGAAGAACGGGTGAACTTGACTTCCGGACTTGGGGGTTGGGTGAAGAATAAGTCGTTCGCCCCAATTGATATAGGGATCGCTGTCGCTCATCTTTGTCTGGCGGCCGAGGATGAGGGGCTAGGCAGCTGTATCTTGGGCTGGTTTGACGAGGCGAAGATGCGGAGCCTGTTGGGAATTCCCTCTAGCAAACGGGTCGTGCTGGATGTCGTTATCGGTTATTCCACCCAGCCGGATCGCCCCAAGAAACGGAAGCGGTGGGATGAGGTGGTCAGCTTCAACGGTTATCGCTCGTCGGACAAGATTGCCCGATAGCGATTATTCCGAAAAATTAAGCAAAAGAGAACGAAGCCGGTACGGTTCTTGCACAGTAGGGGATCGAAAGGAGTAAAGAAAGGATTGGATATGGATTATATTGATTACTACAAAGTGTTGGGCGTGGACAAGAGCGCCACGCAAGAAGACATAAAAAAGGCTTACAAGAAGCTGGCTCGTAAGTATCATCCGGATTTGAATCCCAATGATCCGGACGCGCAACGCAAGTTCCAAGAGATCAACGAGGCGAATGAGGTGCTGAGCGATCCGGAAAAGCGGAAGAAGTATGACGCTTACGGGGAGAACTGGAAACACGCGGATGAGTTCTCGTCGCGAGGTGGCAATCCGTTTGGTGACGGGCAAGGATTTACGAGCTCGGATGGGCGGACTTATTGGAGTTACTCTTCGGATGGCGGTGAGTTTTCCGATTTCTTTGAGTCGTTGTTTGGCTCACGGGCGGGCCGGAGTGGTCGCCGGAGTGAATACGGTTTCCGAGGCCAGGATTTTAAGGCGGAATTGGAATTGTCGTTGCGTGACGCGGCGGAGACTCACAAGCAAGTGCTCTCGGTGAATGGCAAGAACTTGCGTATTACGGTGCCGGCGGGTGTCGCTGATGGGCAGACCATCAAGTTGGCGGGACAAGGAGGACCGGGTATGAACGGTGGCCCCGCGGGTGATTTGTACATTACGTTTGTCGTGCCGGATGACGCCCAGTTCAAGCGAGTGGGCGATGATTTGTACACGACGGTTCCGGTCGATTTGTTTACGGCTGTTTTAGGTGGCGATCAGATCGTGGAAACCTTGAACGGCAAGGTGAAACTGAAGGTACAACCAGGTACGCAAAACAATACGAAAGTGCGTTTGAAGGGGAAAGGGTTTCCGGTTTACAAGGAAGAAGGGCGATTTGGTGATCTGATCGTGACTTATTCCATCCAGATCCCCACGAACCTGTCGGATCGGCAGAAAGAAATGTTCAGGGAAATACAAAAATTAAGCTAATCACGGAGGAAAACGATGGATACGGATATTATTATTGTCAGTGAATACTGTCAGAAATGTCATATAGAACCTTCGTTCATCTCGCTTTTAGAGGAAAGCGGGTTGATCGACGTGGATGAACGGGAAGGTCAAAGCTATTTGTTCGCTTCTCAGTTACCGGAATTGGAACAGTATGCCCGGATGTATTACGATCTTTCGATCAATATGGAGGGAATTGACGCGATTCATCACCTCTTAAACAGGGTTCGAGATTTACAAAATGAGGTGGAAACATTACGAAAGCGACTCCGGGTTTATGAATCATTTGATTGATATATAAGGATAAACGCATTCGAGAGGAAAGAGGCGGCGTGTTAAAAAGCGTTTGCCTCTTGTTTTTTTGAAAAATGACCTGTACTTTTGCGCCCGAATTCAGGAATGAATTACAAGAGACATCGCGGAGTGGAGCAGTGGTAGCTCGTTGGGCTCATAACCCAAAGGTCGTAAGTTCGAGTCTTGCCTCCGCAACCTGATGAAGGGACAGATAAGTGATCTTTTTGAGGAAAGCGCTTATCTGTCCCGTTTCTTTTTAGGAGAAGGCGTTACGCGCTCGTTTTGGGATAGGATGGTTAAAGTATCGTAAAAGGACTATTGGATCCGTAATTATTTGTTTCTTCGCGAGAAAATTGGGGGAAGTATTGCCTTGATACTTCCCCAATTTATTTTCCGTAAAAGCAACATGTAAGCCAGATGGTTAAAACTAAGAGAGTTCAGTCCGTTTCTTTTTTTCATACCCGCTTGACGTCCATTGTGAGCATTGCGTTGGTCTTGTTCTTGTTGGGGCTGGTTTTGTTGATTGGTCTGTTAGGCAATCGGCTGTCTGTCTACGTGAAAGAAAATATTTCATTTTCGATCGTGTTAAAAGATCAGGTGAAAGAAAAGGAAGTCAATGCTTTGCGGAGCCAGTTAGACGCGTTTCCATTCATAAAATCGACGGAATACATTTCAAAAGAACAAGCGGCGAAGGAGCTTGAGGAAGAATTGGGTGAGAATCCGGAGACTTTCTTGGGTTTCAATCCGCTAAGCGCATCTATCGAGGTGCGGTTGAGAGCGGAATACGCGAATCCAGACAGCCTGCGCCAAGTGGAGGAACGGATCAAGGCGTACGCTTCGGTTTCTGATTTGTTGTATCGGAAGGATATGATGGAACTGGTACACGAGAACATGGGGCGACTGACCTTGATCCTGTTGGGGTTGGCCGTGATCTTGATGGGTATTTCATTTGTCTTGATCGGTAATACGATTCGATTGCTGATCTATTCCAAGCGTTTTTTGATTTATACGATGAAGCTGGTGGGCGCGACGTCCGGTTTTATTCGCCGGCCGTTCATTGGGTATAATTTGGTGAGTGGCTTGGTGGCTTCTGTTTTAGCGATAGGATTGTTGACGGGCTTGTTGTATTATCTTCAGGGTGAGATGCGAGGTTTGATCCAGTTTTTGGACTTGCGCGCCTTGTTGGTCGTTTACGCGATCGTGATTGTTTTAGGGGTTTGTTTGTCGGTCTTGGCTACGATTGTCGCGGTGAATAAATACCTGCGGATGGAGTTTGGTAAGTTGTATTATGTTTGAATAATGTAATAATAGATTCATGAGTATGGCAAAAAAGGATTTCGCTTTTGGAAAAGAAAATTTTATTTGGATAGGCATTTCGCTCCTTTGTATTATCATTGGTTTCGTGTTGATGAGTGGTGGAGGTTCCGATGATTATACGTTTAATCCGGAAATATTTAGTGCGCGCCGGATTGTCGTGGCGCCGATCGTGACGGTATTGGGATTTGCCTTGATGGTTTATGGTATCTTGAAAACGAACAAATAAAAGCTTAAGATCGTCTGATGAGTTGGATAGAGGCGTTGGTCTTGGGTGTCGTGCAAGGCCTGACGGAGTTTTTGCCTGTAAGTAGCAGTGGTCATTTGACAATTGGCGCGGAGCTGCTGGGCATGAGTGGCGAGGAAAACCTGACGTTCGCGGTTGTCGTTCATGCCGCTACGGTTTTGAGCACATTAGTGGTTTTGTGGAGTGAAGTTTCGTTCTTGTTTAAATCGTTCTTCCGATTCAAGTGGGATGAGGGCATGCGGATGGTTTGCAAGATTTTGCTCTCGATGATTCCGGTGGGGATCGTCGGTGTCTTTTTCAAGGATTACGTGGAGGCGATCTTTGGAAGCGGCTTGCTTATCGTGGGTTGTTGCTTGCTTTTGACCGCGGTCCTATTGACGTTCTCCCATTACGCGAAGCCCCGGCAGAAAGAAACGATTTCTTTTCGTGACGCTTTCATCATCGGTTTGGCGCAAGCTTGCGCTGTCTTGCCTGGTTTGTCGCGCTCGGGCTCGACAATCGCGACGGGGCTTTTGTTAGGAAACAAGAAAGAGTTGGTCGCTAAGTTTTCGTTTTTGATGGTGATAATCCCGATTTTGGGGGAAGCTTTCCTGAGTTTGGTGGGTGGAGAGTTTTCGATGGAGGCTTCCGGCATTTCGTCGGAGGCGTTGATTACGGGTTTTCTCGCGGCCTTCATCTCCGGGACGATCGCTTGCAAATGGATGATTAATCTGGTGAGCAAGGGTAAGTTGATTTATTTCGCGTATTATTGCGTGGTGGTCGGTTTGTTCGCGGTGATTTATTCGTTGATGTCATAAAGCCTTTTAATCGTACGTAAATGGATTTTTTGGAAGGGGAAATACTTTATTTCAATAAGCCCTTACGTTGGACGTCCTTCGATTTGGTGAACAAGTTCCGATATGAGTTAACCCGGAAGTTGGGCGTGAAGAAAATAAAGGTAGGCCATGCGGGAACTTTGGATCCGTTGGCGACAGGCGTTTTGATCTTATGTACGGGTAAAGCGACGAAACGGATTGATGAACTCCAATATCAAACCAAAGAATATGTCGCGACGCTGAAATTGGGGGAAACGACTCCTTCTTTTGATTTGGAAAAAGAGGTCGACGCGGTTTATCCGACAGCGCACATCACGCGTGAGTTGGTTGAAGAGACCTTGAAGTCGTTTGTTGGAACGATCCAACAGGTACCGCCGGTTTTTTCGGCTTGCCGTGTTCAGGGAAAAAGGGCTTATGAGTTGGCGCGGACAGGGCAGGAGGTGGCCTTGCGATCGAAAACGCTGGTGATCGATGAGATTGAACTGTTGGATTACGCGTTACCGATCATAAAGATCCGGGTGGTTTGTAGCAAGGGGACTTATATTCGGGCTTTGGCTCGGGATATTGGGCAGGCTTTGCGTTCGGGCGCGCATTTGATCGCGTTGGAGCGGACACGTATTGGCCAGGTTACGTTGGATCAATGCCTCTCGCCGGAAGATATCAAGCCGTTTCTTGATAAGCATGTGGAAAAGATTGTAGAAGATAAAAAATAGAATATTATTATGAAGCTGTCAAAGTTCAGATTTAATTTGCCTTCAGAGTTGATCGCGTTGCATCCTTCGAAAAATCGGGATGAGTGTCGGCTTATGGTGATCGACCGGAAAACCGGGAAAATCGAGCACCGGATTTTTAAGGAGCTTATCGATTATTTTGGAGAAGGAGATGTGTTCATTTTCAATAACACGAAAGTCTTTCCGGCTCGCCTTTACGGGAACAAGGAAAAAACGGGCGCACGCATTCAAGTCTTTTTGCTTCGGGAATTGAATGAGGATCTTCGCTTGTGGGATGTTTTGGTGGATCCGGCCCGGAAGATCCGGATTGGGAATAAGTTGTATTTTGGGGCCGATGATTCGATGGTGGCTGAGGTGATCGACAATACGACTTCGCGTGGACGGACCTTGCGTTTCTTGTATGACGGGACTCATGATGAGTTTAAGAAGGCGCTTTACGCGTTGGGCGAGACTCCTCTGCCTGATTACATCAATCGCCCGGTGGAACCGGATGATGAAGCTCGTTATCAGAATATCTTCGCGACGGAGGAAGGCGCGGTCGTGGCTCCTGCCGCGGGTTTGCATTTCAGCAGGGAACTGATGAAGCGGTTGGAAATTCGAGATTGCCGTTTCGCTTTCTTGACCTTGCATTCCGGCTTGGGAAATTTCCGGGAGATCGACGTGGAGGATTTGACGAAACATAAAATGGATTCGGAACAGATGTTCGTGAACGCGGATGTCGTGGAGACCGTGAATACCGCGAAGGATTCCGGACGCCAGATTTGCGCGGTGGGTACTTCCGTAATGCGGGCGATCGAGACGGCGGTGAGTACCGATGGCCATTTGAAGGAATTTGAGGGATGGACGAATAAGTTCATTTTCCCGCCGTATGAATTTGGGGTCGCGACGAGCATGATCACCAATTTCCATTTGCCTCTTTCTACGTTGTTGATGATGACGGCTTCTTTTGGTGGATATGAATTGGTGATGGAAGCCTATGAGGTCGCTTTGAAAGAGAAGTACCATTTTGGGGCGTATGGCGACGCGATGCTGATCATTTAAGCGTCATGGCGGTCGTTTATTTGGGATTGGGTTCGAACCTGGGCGATCGGAGAAGCTATTTGGCAAGGGCGATCGCTTTCCTGACCGAAAGGGTGGGGAAGCGCTTGGCTCTTTCCGCTTTCCGGGAAACCGCGCCGTGGGGGTTCCATTCAGCCCATCCCTTCCTGAACGCCGTGATTGAAATGGAAACGGCGTTGGACCCGTACGCGCTCTTGCGAGAGACGCGGGCGATCGAGCGTGAGTTGGGACGCGTGGGCAAAAGCGAGGGGACGTATCACGATCGGGTAATTGATATTGATATCTTGTTTTATGAAGACCAGGTGATTGAGCTCCCGGATTTGGTCGTCCCGCATCCGTTGATGACCGAGCGGCTTTTCGTATTGGAACCTTTGGCGGAGATCGCGCCAGGGATGAGGCATCCGGTGCGGGGCAAGACGGTCGAGGCGTTGCTCCAGGATCTAAAGGCGCGAACGAATGAATCATTTTGAGACAATAATTATTAACGGAATCATATTATGAGCGATATAGAGGATATTATTTCGGGTGGAGGCATGGTTTTCAAGAAGAAAGCCAACGGCGAGAAGAACGGGGAGCGGAAGATTCGCTTTTCCGACTTTTTGAGAGGCACCCACGGCTCGGACTCCGCGAAATGGAAAGCGAGCTTTAAGTATAAAAAAGCTTTACGGAACACGAAGAAGAAAAAATAATCGTACATTCGCGGCCGAAAAGACGTGGATAGATTTGGTAGGGCTTGCAACCACGAGAAAAAATGCTAAAAACATCTTCTTTTTGCCGGGTCTGGCATCCTTCATTTTTTCCCGTCTGTTTTTGTGGTGAAAACTTTTTTAAACTCAACAATTGAAATGAGCTATTTCTTTACTTCTGAGTCGGTCTCTGAGGGGCATCCCGATAAAGTGGCCGATCAAATCTCGGACGCGGTGCTGGATGAGTTCTTGGCTTATGACCCGAACTCGAAGGTCGCGTGCGAAACGTTGGTGACGACGGGGCAGGTAGTCCTGGCGGGAGAGGTGAAATCGAACGCCTATGTCGATATCCAGCAGGTGGCGCGAGACGTGATCGAACGGATTGGTTACACGAAGAGTGAATATCAATTTGAGGCGAAGTCTTGCGGCGTTTTCTCGGCGATCCATGAGCAGAGCGGCGATATCAACCGGGGCGTGGAGCGGGAGAATCCTTATGAGCAAGGGGCTGGCGACCAAGGCATGATGTTCGGTTACGCCACGAACGAGACGGAGAATTTCATGCCCTTGGCTTTGGACTTGTCGCACGCTTTGCTGCGGGAGTTGGCGAAGATCCGGAAAACGGAACCGGACGTGATGCCTTACCTGCGTCCCGACGCGAAAAGCCAGGTTACGGTGGAATACGACGACCAGGGGTGGCCGCTCCGGATCGATACGATCGTCGTCTCTACCCAGCATGACGAGTTTATCCAACCCAAAGGCATTTCCCAGGAGGCCGCGGACCAGGCGATGCGGAAGCGGATCGAGGCGGATGTGCGGAAAATCCTCGTTCCCCGTGTCGTGGCCCAGTGCCCGGAGCGGGTGAAGGCGCTTTTTGGCGAAGACATCAAGTATTTCGTGAACCCGACCGGGAAATTCGTGATCGGTGGGCCTCATGGAGACACGGGCTTGACGGGCCGTAAGATCATCGTGGATACCTATGGCGGGAAAGGGGCGCACGGTGGGGGCGCTTTCTCCGGGAAAGACCCGTCGAAGGTGGATCGCTCGGCCGCTTACGCCGCTCGGCATATCGCCAAGAACATGGTGGCCGCCGGCGTGGCTGATGAGATGTTGGTGCAGATCTCTTACGCGATTGGCGTGGCGGAACCGGTCAATATTTTCGTGAATACTTTCGGGAAAGCCCGTGTCTCGCTGAGCGACGCGGAGATCGCGGCGAAGATCCCCCAGTTGTTCGACTTGAGGCCGAAAGCGATTGAGGAACGCCTGAAGCTGCGCCATCCGATTTATTTCGAGACCGCTTCTTATGGCCACATGGGACGCCAGCCGCGGACCGTGGTCAAGACTTTCTCCTCGCGCTACTTGCCGGAGCCGGTCGTCTGCGAGGTGGAGCTTTTCACTTGGGAAAAATTGGACTACGTGGATCGGGTAAAGACCGCGTTTGGAATTTAGCGATAAGATTGATGATCGTGAAAGGGCATGCGGAATGGTTCGCGTGCCTTTTCTTTTTCTTCTCGACGGCGTCGAGGCGTTTTTCCCGGCTTGGGATTTCTTCTCGACGCCGTTGAGACGCTTTCGCGAGCTTACAATTTCATCTCGACGGCGTCGAGACATTTTCGCGGGCTTACAATTTCATCTCGACGGCGTCGAGGCATTTTCGCGGCAAAAAATTTTATCTCGACGCCATCGAGGCATTTTCGCGGGCTTACAATTTCATCTCGACGGCGTCGAGGCATTTTCGCGGCAAAAAATTTTATCTCGACACCATAAAGACATTTTCCAGGAAGGGAGAATAAACCGCTATTCGCTCGCGAGCCCTTCGTTGCCCTCGAGCAGCCACGCGAGGTTGAAGCGGTAATAGAGGCGACTGCTGACGAGATGGATCACGTTGTCGGGCGTTTGGGTCGCGGCGAGATAGCCCCGGGGCTCGGCGTGCGTGGAATCCATCAGGAAGAACTGGGTCCAAGCGCCTCCGTTCAGGAAGCGTTCCTCGCCGTCGGTGAGGAGTTTCTTGACGGGCCAAGTTTTCCCGTCGTCGTACGAGAGGGCGGCGTAAAGGCCATAACCCCTGTATTCCTGGCCGTTCTTTCCTTTAAAAAGGAGCCCTCTTTCCGCTTCGGGCGTGCGGGTCGGGTGGTCGGTGAAGGAGATAAGCAAGAGGGGGCCTTCGTTCAGTCGGCGGAGGACCAGCCTTTGTCCGCCATCGATCGGGGGGAGGTCGGTGGTCGAGTAAGTCCAGGTTTTCCCACCGTCGGAAGAGACGCTTTGGGGCATCCGGAGCTGGCCTCGCGCGTTGGCGATGCTGTTTCCGCGTCCCAGGGCCATCAGGTCGCCGTTCTGGAGTTGGACCAGGCCGGCGTGGATGCCCGCGATGGTCGTTCCCGTATTTCCTTCTTGAAAATCAGGCTTCCCGGCGCCATCCCAAGGGTCATACCACGTGGCGCCATTGTCCGCGCTGACCTGGATGGCGGTCCCGTCATGGCTTTCGGGGCCGGCGTCGCAGGGTTGGATCAAAAGACCCTCGCGGGTACGGATGGTACCGGCGATGACTTGATGCCTTTTCGTATGTTCGGGCGCGATGAGGCGGGGGGCGCTCCACGTTTGGCCGTTATCCGTGCTTTCCCGCAGGGCGATCGCGAGGTTTTGCCAATCGCCCGAGGCCTCGACTCCGTTCAGGTGGAGCAAACGCCCGTTCCCGTCGTTCAGCAGGGCGGAACCGGTCATGTTCCGGTCGGGCACCTTGAAGAAGAGGGAGGAAGGATCCCATTCCGTCGCTCCGGCTCGCAAGCGGGAAGCCAGGACGACCATCCCGCGGCCATTCTCCTCGTCGGCCGAGAACCAGATGAGCAGCAAGTCGCCGTTATCGCACCAGGTGAGGGCCGGTTGGTGGTTGTGCGAGAAGAGTGGGCATGGCTCACCCTCGGCCGGGGCTTTCACGTAGACTTGGGGCGCCTCGAACAGGGACGTTTGGTCGTTTTTCGGCCAAGGATATTTCGATTGGGAAACATTTCGCTGGTTATAGGGAATGTATGTGGATTTCAAGGGCTCGGAAGCGGGGTAATCGGCTTGGACGACGCGGAAGCCCGTCTGCGCGTGCTTGTCGTCGGGGATCATCGCCATCCGGTTGGTCGTCCGGAGGTATTTCTCGGGGGTATTGTGACTGCCACCACGGGTCACCCGATAATTGCCGGTCGCGTAGCCGACGGGGTCGACTTGCGCGCCAGGGATATAGGGACCGTACCAATCGAGGCACCACTCCTCGACGTTGCCATGCATATCGTAAAGGCCGAACGCGTTGGGCGGCGTCTGGCCGACGCGGAGCGAGACGGGTTCCGGCACGCGGGCCACTCGCTGGTTCTTCTGGAAGGGGGCGGGCAGGCCGTCGCCCGTCGAGAAGGGGAAGTAAGTCCCCGCGTGGCAAGCGTATTCCCATTCCGCCTCGGTCGGCAGGCGATAGGTCTGGCCTGTTTTTTCCGTGAGCCAAGCGCAATAGGCCGTGGCCTCGGCGTAGGAGACGAAAACGACGGCCTCGTCGTCTTCGGTCGAGAAGCCGTTTTTCCCTCGTAAGGCGCGGTGAGCGGGGTCGAAGGCCTCGTATTGGGCGTTGGTGATCTCGGTGGCGCTCATCCGGAACGGTTTCGTGAGGATGACCTTGTGGATGGGCTTCTCGTCGTAATGCTCGCCGTCGCCCATGCCTCCCATATAGAAAGAACCGGCGGGGAGGTCGACCATCGTCGGCAGTAGGCCCGTGGTTTGGGCGGCGAGGGGAGTCGTTCCTATATATATAATAAGGTATAAGAGGGGGAGGATGATTTTTTTCATGCGCTTATCCTTCCTCCTGTTGTATTTCCATCTCCTTGACCTTGCGGAAAAGGTCGGAGGCGAAGATGAAGTCGTTTAACGCTTGGTTGTTCGAGGTGATGACCTGCGATTTGTTGCCTTGCCATTCCTTGACGCCTTCCTTGATGAAGATGATGTTGTCGCCGATGTTGATGACGGAGTTCATGTCGTGGGTATTGATCACGGTGGTCATTTTATACTCGACGGTGATGTCGTGGATCAGCGCGTCGATGATCAAGGAAGTTTTCGGGTCGAGGCCCGAGTTCGGCTCGTCGCAGAAGAGGTATTTCGGGTTGAGGGCGATGGCCCGTGCGATGGCGGCCCGCTTCATCATGCCGCCGGAGATCTCGGACGGGTAGAGGTCGCCCGCGTCCGACAGGTTGACGCGCTCCAGGCAGAACTCGGCGCGTTTCCTCCGCTCGCGGGAAGTCTTGTCGGAGAACATGTCGAGCGGGAACATCACGTTTTCCAAGACCGTCATGCTGTCGAAAAGGGCCGAACCTTGGAACAGCATCCCCATCTCGCGCCGCAAGAGGTTCAACTCGCTCTTCGTGAGGGCCAGGAAATCGCGCCCGTCGTAGAGGATCTGCCCGGAATCGGGCCGGAAGAGGCCGATGATGTTCTTGATGAGCACGGTCTTGCCCGAGCCGCTTCGTCCGATGATCAGGTTCGTTTTCCCTTCCTCAAAAACGGAGCTGATGTCTTTCAAGACCATCCGCCCCTCGAACGATTTATAGAGGTGTTTTATCTCGATCATAAGTGTTTAGTCGTTATGTCAACATTAAATGAGTCAGTACGAGGTCGGCCAGGAGGATCATCACGCTGCTCGTCACGACCGCGTTGGTGCTCGCCTTGCCCACCTCGAGGGCGCCTCCCCGCACGTTGTAGCCGAAGTAGGCGGCGATGGAGGAGATCAGGAACGCGTAGACGATCGATTTGATGATCGAGTACCAGATGTAAAAGTCGTTGAAATAGAATTGCAAGCCGTATTCGAAGGAGGCGGGCGTCATGCCGTTGGGCGCCAGGTAGCTGGCCGAGATGCCGCCGCAAATGCCGGTGAACATGCTGAAGATCACCAAGACGGGGATGAAGATCATCAACCCTACCATTTTCGGGAGGATCAGGAAGTTCGCCGAGTTCACGCCCATGATTTCCATGGCGTCGATCTGTTCCGTCACCCGCATCGTCCCGATCTCGGAGGCGATGTTACTGCCCACTTTGCCGGCTAGGATCAAGCACATGATGGACGACGAGAACTCGAGCAAGATAATCTCGCGCGTCGTGTAGCCGATCGTGAACTTCGGGATGAGCGGCGAGCTGATGTTCAAGGAGATCTGGATCGCGATCACGGTGCCGATAAAAATGGAGATGATGATGACGATCCACAGCGAGTCGACGCCCAATTTGTAGACTTCTTTGCTCAACTGCTTGAAGAACATGCTCCAGCGGTCAGGTTTCTTGATACATTTCATCATCAGGAGCGTATATTCTCCCATGCTTTGCAGCGCTTTCCTCATGATACTTCCTCGCTTTCTATTTTTTGTTTTTCCTTATTATTTCATCTCGCGAAGATAAGGAGATTCCGGATTTAATCGCTTAATTCGCGCCAAATTAACGCTCAACATGATGCCTATGGATACGGAAAGGATGGTGCTGCGCACCGAGGACTTGGTCAAGAAATACCGCACGCGGACGGTCGTCAACCACGTTTCGATCAACGTCAAGCAGGGGGAGATCGTCGGGCTCCTCGGCCCCAATGGCGCGGGCAAGACGACGACCTTCTACATGACCGTCGGTCTCGTCACGCCCAACGAGGGACGCATTTTTCTCAACGACATGGACATCACCAAGTTTCCCGTCTACCGCCGGGCCCGCAATGGCATCGGCTACCTGGCCCAGGAGGCCTCCATTTTCCGGAAAATGACCGTCGAGGACAACATTCGCTCCGTCCTCGAGATGACGCCCCACGACGAGGCCTACCAGAAGGAGAAACTGGAGGCCCTCATCGCCGAGTTCGGCCTTGGGAAAGTCCGCCGCAACTTGGGCGACCAGCTCTCGGGGGGCGAGCGGCGCCGTGCCGAGATCGCTCGCTGCTTGGCCATCGACCCCAAGTTCATCATGCTCGACGAACCCTTCGCCGGAGTCGACCCCATCGCCGTCCAGGACATCCAAACGATTGTCGCCCGTCTGAAACACAAGAATATCGGTATCCTCATCACCGACCACAACGTCTACGAGACGCTCAGCATCTGCGATCGCGCCTACCTCCTTTTCGAGGGCAAGGTCCTTTTCCAGGGAACCGCCGAGGAGCTGGCCGCGAACGAGATCGTCCGCGAGAAATACCTCGGCCGAGACTTCGTCTTGCGAAAAAAAGATCTGTAAACAAATAAGAAATCCCTAGGGAACTGCCACTTTGTCAAAAGTCGTGCTTCCCAGCGGGCTGGGAACTGCCACTTTGTCAAAAGTCATGCTTCCCTAGGGCTGGGAACTGCCACTTTGTCAAAAGTCATGCTTCCCTAGGGCTGGGAACTGCCACTTTGTCAAAAGTCGTGCTTCCCAGCGGGCTGGGAACTGTCACTTTGTCAAAAGTCGTGCTTCCCAGCGGGCTGGGAAGGGCAAATTTGTCAAAAGTCGCCTTTCCCGACGTCCGGGGCGGCTATTTCGCCTTTCCATGAAGCGTTTGCTTATCCTTTTTCCAAATACCTCCGCATTTTTTTATTGAAGAAAAAGAAAAGGACAGTCGCGAACAAGGCGGGGATGAGGAACGCGACATAGGCTCCGTCGGGGATCTCGCCCGAGACCATCGCGTTGTCCTTCAGGGCGGGGTCGGAGAGGGCGATGACCGCCGTGGCGTTGTTCACGAAATGGGCGCACACCGGTACCCAGATGCTCCTCGTCCACAGCAAGAGGTAGCCGAAGTAAGCCCCTAGCAACATCCGCGGGACGAACCCGTAAAATTGCAAATGAATGGCGCTGAAGAGGGCGGCGACGATCCAAACGCTCGCCCGGGGGCCCGCCCCGAACCGTTCGACGACTCGCCGCAAGGCGCCGCGGAAGAAAAATTCCTCGGTGATGGCGGGGCAGAGGGCCATGACCAGCAGGTTGATGGCGATTTGCCCCGCCGAACCGTCGCCGATCATCGCCACGGTCAATTCTTGGGCCAAATCCTCTTGCGCCCGCATCCACCGCTCGACGGGCTCGAGAAACGCCGGCAGCGACATCTCCTGGTTGAGCGCCCCCAACAGGTTGATGGGGGCCGCGACGAGCAACATGTTGACGACGACCAGCGTCCAGACCCGCCCGTCGGCCACCCCGCGGAGCGAGAGGTAGCGCCCCGGCCGCCGGTCGCATAGCCAAGCCATGGCGAGGGCTGGCGCGAGAAACATCCCGACCGACGAGACCGTCTGCGCCCAGCGGGCGAGGTCAATATCCACGAGCGCCTTCCCCGATAGCCCTTGCGAGACCAAGGCGATGATCGAGGCGACGACCGCCCCGCCACAAAACAAGAAAACCAGCAAGAGCGCTTGCCCCCAGCCGGATTGCTGGATGAAAAAATCACGTATACGCATAATCCAAAAAGAAAGAACCGACCGGATTGGCCGATCGGCTGGCCAAAGATACGCTTAAAATCCGTTCAACCCCCTCTTACCGAATAAAAAGGAAACAAAATTTGCTGGATTGAAAGAATAACTCTACTTTCGCGTCTTATAAAAATCGATAGACTATTAATTAAATAAATCATTCAGAATGAACGTTTCACTAAAAACCATCGATACCACGCGAGGTATCTTGAAATTGGAAATCGAGAAAGCTGATTACATTGACCTGGTCGAGAAAAACTTGAAAGGAGTCCGTAAGCAAGCCAACATCCCGGGTTTCCGTAAGGGGATGGTCCCCATGAGTATGATCCGGAAACTCTATTGGAAGCATGTTTTGATTGAGGAAGTGAACAAGCTGGTCTCCGATAACCTGTATAAGTATATCCAAAAAAATAATCTTCCCGTGGTGGGCGAGCCGCTGCCTAACGAGACGGAGCAAGTGCCGTACGACTTTGATCGCGACGAGAATTTCGAGTTCTGCTATGACGTCGCTTTCGCGCCGAAGTTCGACGTGACGGTCGGGAAAGACGATCACATTACATATTACCAAGTGAATATCGACGATGAGATGATCAATCAGCAAGTGAATGGTTATCGTTCTCATTATGGTACTTACGAGAAAGAGGAGGAGATCGTTGACGACAAGGACATCATCCGTGGCCGTGTGGCCGAGTTGGAGAACGGCGAGCCGAAGGAAGGTGGCGTCGTGGTCGAGGGTGGCTTGACGATGCCGATGTACCTCAAGGACGAGGAGGAGAAAGCGAAGTTCATGGGCGCGAAGTTGAATACGGTCGTCGTCTTCAACCCGATGAAAGCTTATGGCGACGCGAAGGGAGTCGCTTCCATGTTGCGTATCGACGACAAGACCGCGGCTGGGTTGACGGGCGACTTTAGCTTTGAGATCCAAGAGATCTCCCGTCGCCATGACGCGGAGGTCGATCAGGCGCTGTTCGACAAGGTCTTCGGAGAGGGCCAAGTGACGAGCGAGGAAGAATTCCGCCAACGCATCAAGGACGCTCTCGCGGAGCAGTTCACGCCCCAGAGCGATTTCAAGTTCTTGCTCGACGTGCGTGACATGTTGATCCAACGCGCTGGCGAGATGAAGTTCGCCGATGACCTGTTGAAGCGTTGGATATTGGCCCTGAACAATCAGATGACCGCCGAGAAAGTGGAGGAGGATTACCCGAGAATGCTTCAAGATTTGAAGTATCAGTTAATAAAGAACAAGATGTTCGCGGAGCATAACATCTCGGTGACAGAAGAGGACATGATGACGTTCGCTAAGCGTGTGGCGAAAGCGCAGTTCGCTCAATATGGTATGTTGGCGGTGACCGAGGAAGTCTTGGAAAACTATGCGAAAGATATGTTGAAAAACAAGCAGACTCGCCAAAGCGTTCACGAGCGTGCGCTTGAGGAGAAGTTGGCGGAGTGGCTGAAAGAGCAAGTGACGATGGAGGTCAAGGAGCTTTCCTCTGACGAGTTCAGCAAGCTGTTTGAATAAGCGAACCTCCATGAAAGGGGGCTTTTACCTGAAAAAGGTTTGTCGGACGAAGAATAAATTGTTTCTTTCGGAAATTTATTTATAACTTTGTTTATCCGTAAAGCCTTGAGAGGGGGAAAGCCCCTTTTTTATGCCTTTTCGGGAACTATGGATACTTAATCGGAATATATGAAAGATTTTAGGAATTATGCGACAAAACATCTGGGGATGAGTGGAACAGCCCTGGATAGTTATATGAAGATCACGAGTAGTTATATTTCGCCGACGATCATCGAGGAGAGGCAATTGAACGTAGCTCAAATGGATGTCTTTTCCCGTTTGATGATGGATCGCATCATTTTTTTGGGAACCCAGATCGATGATTACGCCGCGAACGTGATTCAAGCCCAATTGCTGTATTTGGACTCGAGCGATCCTGGAAAGGATATCTCGATTTATATCAATTCTCCGGGCGGTTCCGTTTATGCGGGTTATGGCATTTACGATACGATGCAATTCATCTCGAGTGATGTCTCGACGATTTGCACGGGCATCGCCGCTTCGATGGCCTCGGTCTTGTTGGTGGCCGGCACGAAGGGAAAGCGTTTCGCTTTGCGGCATTCACGGGTGATGATTCACCAACCGCTGGGTGGCGTGCAAGGTCAAGCTTCGGATATCGAGATCACGGCGCGTGAGATCTTGAAAGTTAAGAAAGAATTGTACACGATCATTTCCGAGCATTCGGGGAAGTCCTTCGAGGAAGTGGAACGCGATAGTGATCGCGATTTCTGGATGACGGCTGAGGAGGCGAAAGAATACGGAATGATCGACGATATCTTAAAACGTAAATAAACGGTAGCGTATGGCCAAAACAATCAGTGGGGATTGCTGTTCTTTTTGCGGCCGTAGCAGCCGGGAGGTTAATTTGCTGATCAACGGCATTTCGGCTCGCATTTGTGACCAATGTGCCCAACAGGCTTTTGAGATTGTCAAGGAAAACTTGGCCAAGTCGGGCAGTCGCTTGGGTTTGAAAAAGGAAGAATTGCCCAAGCCGGAAGAGATCAAAGCCTTTTTGGACCAATACGTGATCGGCCAAGATGACGCGAAACGCTATTTGGCGGTTTCTGTCTATAACCATTATAAACGCTTGCTGCAAGACCTGACGAAGGATGACGTAGAGATCGAGAAATCGAATATCATCATGGTGGGCGCGACGGGTACGGGAAAAACCTTATTGGCTCGGACGATCGCGAAATTGCTCCATGTCCCTTTCGCGATCGTCGACGCGACAGTCTTGACAGAGGCCGGTTATGTAGGCGAGGATATCGAGAGCATATTGACACGCTTGTTGCAAGCGGCGGATTACGACGTGGAAGCGGCTCAGCGAGGGATCGTTTTCATCGATGAGATTGATAAGATCGCCCGAAAGGGAGATAATCCTTCCATCACCCGCGACGTGAGTGGGGAAGGTGTTCAACAGGGCCTTTTGAAATTGTTGGAAGGTTCGATCGTGAACGTGCCGCCGCAGGGGGGGCGGAAGCATCCGGAGCAAAAGATGATCCCGGTGGATACCAAGAATATCTTGTTTATCTGCGGAGGCGCGTTCGACGGCATCGAGAAGAAGATCGCGCAACGGCTGAACACACGGGTGGTTGGTTACGCGGCCAATGTGGAAACCGCGAAGGTGGATCGGAATAATTTATTGAAATACATTACGCCAGCCGATTTGAAGGCGTTTGGCTTGATCCCGGAGATTATCGGGCGCTTGCCGATCTTGACTTACCTGAATCCGCTCGACCGGTCGGCCTTGCGTAATATCTTGACTGAACCGAAGAATTCCATTATCAAGCAATATATCAAGTTGTTCGAGATGGATGGAATTCTGCTTTCTTTTGACGAATCGGTGTTCGAGTTTATCGTGGATAAGGCGCTTGAGTTTAAGTTGGGTGCCCGCGGCTTGCGTTCGATTGTCGAGGCGATCATGATGGACGCCATGTACAGTTTGCCCTCCACGCAGGAGAAAGAACTTCGAGTAACGTTGGAATACGCTAAGAACCAGTTTGAGAAATCGGATGTGAACCGTTTGCAAGCCGGTTCATGACAAAAAATATACGGAGAGAATATATGGCAAAAAAGGATCATTTGACAGAAGAACTAAAACGACATTTTGGCTTTGATGCCTTTAAGGGGAATCAAAAAGCGATCATAGAAAATGTATTGGCCGGAAAAGACGTTTTTGTCTTGATGCCGACCGGTGGTGGCAAGTCTCTTTGTTATCAATTGCCGTCGCTGATGATGGAGGGGACAGCGATCGTGATTTCTCCGTTGATCGCCTTGATGAAGAATCAGGTGGACGCGATGCGTAATTTCAGCGAGGAGGACGGGGTTGCCCATTTCATCAATTCCTCGTTGAACAAGTCGGCGATCGAGCAGGTTAAGCAAGACATCTTGTCGGGCAAGACGAAATTGCTCTACGTGGCGCCGGAATCCTTGACGAAAGAGGAAAACATGGAGTTCTTGCGACAGGTGAAGATTTCTTTCTACGCGATCGATGAGGCGCATTGTATCTCTGAATGGGGACACGATTTCCGCCCGGAATATCGCCGGATCCGGCCGATCATCAACGAGATCGGGAAGCGCCCGGTGATCGCCCTGACGGCTACGGCGACGCCCAAGGTTCAGCATGATATCCAGAAGAACTTGGGAATGGTCGATGCCGTGGTTTTCAAGTCCTCGTTCAACAGGCCTAACCTTTATTATGAGGTTCGCCCGAAAGGCGCGGATATCGACAAGGAGATCATCAAGTTCATCAAGGCGAACGAGGGAAAGTCGGGAATTATCTATTGCTTGAGCCGGAAGAAAGTCGAGGAATTCTCGGATATCTTAAAGGCGAATGGCATCCGGGCGTTACCCTATCACGCCGGAATGGACTCGCAGCAACGCTCCGCGAACCAAGACGCGTTCTTGATGGAACAAGTGGAGGTGATCGTCGCCACGATCGCTTTTGGCATGGGCATCGATAAGCCGGACGTGCGTTATGTGATCCATTACGATATCCCCAAGAGTTTGGAAGGTTATTATCAAGAGACGGGCCGCGCCGGACGGGATGGCGGTGAAGGTCTTTGTATCGCCTTCTACGCGTACAAGGATTTGCAGAAACTGGAGAAGTTCATGCAAGGGAAACCGGTGGCCGAGCAGGAGATCGGAAAGCAATTGCTCCTGGAAACGGCCGCCTACGCGGAGACCTCCGTCTGCCGCAGGAAGGTGCTCTTGCATTATTTCGGAGAGGAATATACGGAGGAAAATTGTGGAAGTTGTGACAATTGCTTGAATCCTAAAAAGCAGGTGGAGGCGAAAGATTTGTTGTTGGCGGCCCTGGATGTGGTCAGCACGTTGAAAGAAAAATTCAAGTCGGATTATATCGTGGATGTCTTGGTGGGCAATGAGACACCGGATATCCAGAACTATAAGCATAATGAGTTGGAAGTCTTTGGCTCGGGGCAGGATGAGGATGAGAAGACGTGGAATTCCGTCATCCGCCAAGCCCTGATCGCGGGGTATTTCGAGAAAGACATCGAGAATTACGGTCTGTTGAAGATCACGAAGAAAGGCCGGGAGTTCATGGACAAGCCGGTATCCTTCAAGATCACGAAAGACAATGAGTTCGAAGAGTCGGACGAGGAGGTGCGTATCAAGGGCGGCGCCGCGTGCGCGGTCGACCCGGTGCTCTACTCGATGATGAAGGATTTGCGGAAGAAGCTCTCGAAGCGCTTGGAAGTCCCACCGTTCGTGATTTTCCAAGATCCCTCGTTGGAGGCGATGGCGACGACCTACCCGATCACGATCGAGGAGTTGCAAAACATCCCGGGCGTCGGCGCCGGAAAGGCGAAACGCTATGGCAAAGAGTTTGTCGAGTTGATCAAGCGTCATGTCGAGGAGAACGAGATCGAGCGGCCGGAAGACCTGCGCGTCCGCACGGTGGCCAACAAGTCGAAGCTCAAAGTCTCCATCATCCAACGCATCGACCGCAAGGTGGCGCTCGACGAGATCGCCCAGTCCAATGGCCTGGAGTTCTCGGAACTGCTCGACGAGATCGAGGCGATCGTCTACTCGGGAACTCGCATCAACATCGATTATTTCGTGAACGAGGCGATGGACGAGGACCACATCGACGACATCTACGCCTATTTCAAGGAGTCGGAGACCGACGACCTGGAGGAGGCCATCGAGGAGCTGGGCAGCGATTACACGGAAGAGGAAATCCGCCTGATCCGTATCAAGTTCCTGTCGGAGATGGCCAACTGATCGGCGGCGTGAATATTAAAAAGAAGTCTCCCTCGGCGAGGACCGCGTGGCCCCGTCGAGGGAGACTTCCTTTTTTGTCTCATCAATAATAATAATTGGTACCCGGACTGATCACCAAGCCTTGCTGGGTGTTGTTGTCCAACTTGATCTTGTTCTCGCGGGCCAGCCAGCCGATGGCCGACCACACGTCAGCGTCGCAAAGCGCGAGGCGTTTCTTCAAGCTCTCGAACGTGAAACTTTCCCCGTCCGCCAGCAAGTTGCTGATCGCCCCCGCGTTCAACCCTATCTTTCCTTTTGTCATGATCTGAAATCTCCTTTCGTTTAAACTTTCATTCAACTATATCTATAACAAAAGGAAGGGCCGTTTTGGTTTGTCGGATTCGAATAATAATTCTAAAAGAATCCTACCGCCGCTTAATGGGTCAAGATCTCCAGCCCCGTCTCGGTCATGAGGAACGTGTGCTCCCATTGGGCGGAGGGTTGCTCGTCTTCGGTGACGACCGTCCAGCCGTCGTCCTCGTCGACGAAGACGTGCCAGTCGCCCATGTTGATCATCGGCTCGATGGTGAAGACCATGCCCGGCACGAGCATCATCCCCGTCCCTTTCTTGCCGAAGTGGAGCACCTCCGGCTCCTCGTGGAACTCAAGCCCCACGCCGTGCCCGCACAAGTCGCGCACCACGGAGTAGCCGTTCTTCTCGGCGTGCCGCTGGATGGCGTTGCCGATGTCGCCCACGAAGCCATAGGGCCGCGCCGCCCGCATCCCGATCTCCAGGCACTCGCGCGTCACCTCGACCAGCCGCCGCTTCTCGGGCGAGACGTTGCCGATCATGAACATCCGCGACGCGTCGGAGTAGTAGCCGTCGAGGATGGTCGAGACGTCGACGTTGATGATGTCGCCGTCGCGCAAGATTTCCTTCTCGCTCGGGATGCCGTGGCAGACGACCTCGTTGATCGACGTGCAGACGCTTTTCGGGAAGCCCTCGTAGTTGAGCGGGGCGGGGATGGCGCCGTGGGCCGTCGTGTAGTCGAACACCAGCCGGTCGATCGCGGCCGTCGACATGCCTTCCTTGATTTCCCGCTCGATCAGGTCGAGCACGCCCGTGTTGACCACGCCGCAGCGGCGGATGCCCTCGATTTGCTCAGGAGTCTTGATCAGGCTCCGTTTCGGGACGAGGTGCCCCTTCTCCTGCGCCGCCAGGATCCGGCGGTCCATGTCGGTGACGGGCTGTCCCTTGAGGATATACCAATTCTTGATTCTTCTTTTAAACATGTTTTCGTGCGATTATGAGTCGGCCGCGAAGATAGGGCTTTTTTTCGTGCGAGGGCATAAAAAAACTTCCACCCGACCCGTGTCGGATGGAAGTCCTTGTAGCGCCTACGGGAATCGAACCCGTGTTCCATGCGTGAGAGGCATGTGTCCTAGCCGCTAGACGAAAGCGCCGTTTGCCGCACCTCTTTTGGTTTTCGACGCCGCGAAGATAGGCATCATTTTTGAATTCGCAAGGGGTTTGGAGAAAATTTTTGGCATCGGGGCGATTTTTGCCTGTTTGGGTGTGTCGGGCTCGCCATATTTTCGGGCGAGCCCGACACTGTAATTGATGGTTGTTTGCGAGCGTTATAAAAGCTCTCCCGTTTCGATATTGATCGTGAAAGAGACTTGTCTCGTGCTGCCATCATAATAGAGGATGTCGCATTGGTATTGCCAGATATTTCCATTTTTATGAATGGTGGCGGACAATTTCGCGTCAGACTCCATATTCGCCGAAAGCACGTCCAGCTTGGTCTCCCATCGCGTCGTTTGATTTCTTAGATTGTAACGGGATATAGTCCATTCATTCGAATAGGAATCTTTGATCTTGATGAGTTCGTCATAAGAAATAGGTTCTAAATGGTTGATGCTATAGAAATAATCATCTTCTACGTTGAGGATTTCTTCCCCATCCGGAGAAATGACAGTCCAGATGTTACTGTCTTGAATAAGGAAAGAATTGTTATACCAGCCGCGATAAGATATATAAGAGTTGTTTTCTAGTTCTTTCAGAATTATGTCACCTTGATTATTCAGGATCAATAAATCTTTGTTAACTATGCCTTTATCTGTTCTATAAGTTAGACTTCCGACATATCCCCAATCTAATGATAAGACGTTTGACAAGCGGACAGAATCTATTTTATGGGTAATGTATTCTCCATAACCTTGATGTACGGACAGAGTCTTATCAAATGCCGTTTCGCTGATCCAATTGTTAGTCTCTTTAGTGCTTTCGTCATATACGTCGACCCTTAATTTGTCATTTTGCCAACCTGTAAAGAAATAGGAGTTCCCTTCATAGGTTACAGTTAC
The DNA here is from genome assembly GCA_949298575.1 of uncultured Parabacteroides sp. Lineage (GTDB taxonomy): Bacteria > Bacteroidota > Bacteroidia > Bacteroidales > Tannerellaceae > Parabacteroides. The sequence goes on along the minus strand of CASFXH010000042.1, from coordinate 2,257 downwards.
ATTGGTGGCGATGATTTCCCCATCAGATAACAAATATTTTTCATTTCCACCACTTGACTCTGTTCTATAAGTATCGAAACTTAATAAAAAATAATTGTTTCCATAAGCGGTACAATCTATATGGAATATGTTATCAATATCATCAAATTGATAAAGTATTCGAATTGTCCCATCATCTAATAAGTTGAGGCAATAAGATGCTAATGCGGTGTAGTTTGCTGGCTCTTTGCTATTATGAAATATGATAAAACATGTATATCCATTGCTTGTTTGTGTGATATCGGTTTCTGGGGTATATGTAGAGAGGATGATTCGTTTTGTGCCTTCAGGGACGTAAAAAGAAGAAAGCCATTCTTTTTCTAACGCCGTAAAATTTTGATCGCTAAACAGGCCAATCCACAATTTCCCATCTTTTACATAAGAAAGCGCATTGCCTGTGCCGCCCATCGTCTCTCGATCGAATCCTGTCGTGTCTTTTAATAAAGGTGCGATCTTTTCAAATATTTCATCATGAATACTAGGCGTGGTTATTGGTCCCTCTGGAGTGACTTCTTTAAACTCATCGCCGCAAGCGACACAAATCAAGAGCATAAAGAGTAAGCATATTTGTTTTTTCATACGAGTAAAATATTTTCCCTTCCCAGTTCCCCGAAAGGAGGTTAAAAAACACGAAGCGTGGAACTGATATGCCCCACGTCGTTGTCGAAGGTCCTGAGAAAACCCAAAGTATACGGATATGGAACAGCAGTCCCACGCCTATAGCGTGAGAGCCGTCACACGAAATCTTGTATACTTTGTCTTAAATTTCTCAGGTTCTCGACAACAAGATAAGCATAACGCCTCGAATAGTAAAAAAAGAAAAGCCGGGAGACGCTTCCCCCACGCTTGCGGCAAAGGTATGGATTTTAAATGGGATTCAAGGAAATCTAAAGAAATATTTTTTCAAGGCCCGCCGCGCGTGTGAAATGCATGTTCCAGCCGCTGGAACGGCCGTCGCGCACGTGAAATGCATGTTCCAGCGGCTGGAACGGTCGTCGCGCACGTGAAATGGGCGTTCCAGCGGCTGGAACGGCCGTCGCGCACGTGAAATGGGCGTTCCAGCGGCTGGAACGGCCGTCGCGCACGTGAAATGGGTGCTCCAGCGGCTGGAACGGCCGTCCAGCGGCTGGAACGGCCGTCGCGCACGTGCAGTAAGGGTTTCAGGGAGTTACGAAGGGCGATTTTTTTGAAAAACAAATTTTCCTCATGTGTGGGAAAAGAAAAATCACTATCTTTACGGCAGTTTAAACTTTAAAGAGATACAGCTTATGAAAACAATTAACAAAGATTTTTCTTTTACGAACGCGACAGGTGGCGAACACGTCCAACTCCATTCCGACACGCTGGAAAAGATCACGGAGGAGTTCGCCACGACGTATGGCATCAGCGCGGTGCGCGACGCCTACGCGACGGCCTACAAGGCTGAGCAGGATTACTTCCTCTTCGACAGGGCTTTCGAGGACACGACCCTCTTGAGCGACGCCGACGGGAAGCGCGACAATGGGTTCAATATGGTTTACTACGGCGTCGACGTGATGGCCAAATATTGCCTCGACCCCGAGCTTCAGGCCATCGCCCAGCGGCTCGCGCGCCTCTTGCGGGTCTATCGCGGGGCGACGCGCAAGACCTACGCCGAGGAAACGGCCATCCTCAGCGACGCCTACGCCAAGCTCTCCACCGAGGCGAACCTGGCCGACCTGGAAAAACTTCACTTGGCCGAGGCCCTCGCGGCGGGCAAGGCGGCCAACGATGAGTTCCGGGCGCTCTACGTGAACCGCTCGGCGGAAATCCTCCGGCGCGAGGAGAGCGAGAACATGTCCGAGCTCCGGCCGAAGACCGACGCGGCTTTCCGCGACCTGGCCGAGGCCATCAACGCGCTCTACGCCGTCAACGCCTTGATTGAGAAGGATCCGGAGAAGGAAGAAGCCCTCGGCGCCATGATCGACGCGGTCAACGCCCTCCTCGCCCAACTCAGCCGCGCGATGGGCGACCGCCCGAGCTCGAGCAAGGACGACAACAAGACCGAGGAGAAACCCAACGAGACGCCCGGCGGCACGGAGACGCCCGATCCCGAAGACCCCGGCACGGAGACCCCCGACGGCGAAGGCACCGAGCCCGGCGGCGAGCAAACCACCCCGACCGAGCCCGGCGACGAGACGGAAGAGCCGCAGCCCGGCGTCGACACGGATGGCGACGGGTCGCCGGAGGTGGTTTAAAC
>CASFXH010000041.1 GCA_949298575.1 uncultured Parabacteroides sp. | reverse complement strand
CCATCAGAACTCCGGATAAACGATTCGGCGGAGTTCGCCCGAAAAACATTTATACAAAGAAGCCGTAGTCTGCCCTACGGCAACCATCAAGGGACTCCGTTTTTTGTTTATCCGTACTTCGATTGTCGGGATGGAAAGCAAAGCGGCTTTTATATCTTTCGTGAGCGATACGTTTTCGCCGTATTGGTCGTACAGGTCGAAAACCAGTTTGTCGATGTATGGGCGATAAGGTTCCATTATGTCATCTGCCAAGCAATAAGCATTATATCGATTGTGGTGATGAATACCCAATGTGGGAAGTAAGCCGCTGGTAACCAGTCCGCGTGCCACTACAGCGCGGAGAATGGCGTAACCGTAATTCAGCAGATTGTTAGGTGGTATTCCATCACGATCGCGAGTAAATCCTTCCACTTTAGCAAACAACGTTTTCCAATAATAAGCTGCCGCACGTGCTTCTAGATTATCCGGGTCACCGCTACGGACATCATTTGCCCAAATACGCATGCATTTCGATTCTTCTTTCGCACAAATGGATAATACCGCCGCTTGATTATTGATTTTCACCTGAATGGTTTGTTGCCACAACTGCTTCTTTAGTGGCAAAGAAGCGGCAAGCTGTTCCCGAAAGCGTTCGTTTTGTGTGGTGTTACCGTAAAGCGGAAGCATCAACCCAACCGGCATACTTTTGCTGTCGCAGGTAATAAGGGCGCAGTTGTTTTCTAACAAGGCTTCCATTGCACCGGAAGTAATTGTGATTTGTTTATTGTCCAGCACCACGACGCCAATATCCTCTATCGGTTTGGTCACTTCCGACTGGCGTTTCATCGCTTCCGGAAGTGAATCATTGTTTTCTACTTCAGGAAGTTTGATGACCAACTGGGCATTGCGCAAAGACAGGTATGTTGGATTGCCGAAGTAAAGTGTTTTCTTTATCATAGCTTCTTGATTATGTTTCCTAATCGGTCTACCTGAATGGGGATGCAGATTTCTTTAATCATTTCGCCTGTTATGGCTCTTTGGTTTTTTGCTTGTGGACTACCTAATCCATATTCATTTTGAATCAAATTTTCTCCTAGGCAAAAACTTTTCGCAATTTCTTTAGGCAATGAAAAAAGGATATTTGCTGAAGATTGAGGTACAAAATTAGCCGTAGAATCACTTGCGTCTACAAATTTATAAATCCTTATAGGATTCAAGAAAGAAGATAATTTTCCATTCGCTATTTCTTCTTTTGTCGGTACATACACTAAATCATTCGGCGAAAGCACGAATTTGGGCAGGTTACCGTTCTCGTCTTTGGGAGCGGAAGATAATCCTCGTTTCTGACGGTCGATAACCACATTCAACGGAATCGTGGCATAACTACGCTTCTTGATTATTTCGCCTGTGTTTTTGTCTTCTTGTTCCGTTTCATAGATAGCGAAAAACAGATTGGTCCCTTTCGCGGCTTCTACATATTTGGTAGATTTATTACCGGTTTGCCCTACAGCGAACTTGTCGGCTTTTTCGTACACACGAATCTTATAAATAGGTTGATGCCATTTCCCGTCATTCAATTCGATGATGTTCTTATTCATCGCTTCGATACCTTCGGGCGAGAATGCCGATTCTGCGTTATTCCCATTCGCTTCTAAATGGCGAAGCAGGATTTTTTGTATACCTGTATCGGTCACGCTTCCTGTTATTTTCTTTCTGTCGAAACTTGAGTCTAACGGTTTCCGCACGGCAAAGAAACGGTCTTTTGTTTCTTTAGAGAAGTAATAGATCTTGATCTTCTTCAAATCAACATCTTTCCAGATATCTTTGTTGTCTTCGAAGTATTTTTTTATCTGCTTTTCGTTCAGCTTTTGCGCCAATAGCTCTTTCAGTTTTTTCTTTAAATCTTTCTCCACTACCGCTTTCGGATTCTTTAAAGCTTCTTTCAGTGTTACGGTCTTTATGTTTCGAAGGTTTACTTCTCCAAACACGGTTTCTTTATGCATCGGTTTGCGGATGGCCCAACTGTCTCCTTTCTTTTGGGAAATCATTGTTTTCTTGCCGTTTTCATAATGCTGATAATAGTTGGTGGTTTTATTGATGACACGCAGGTCTTGCTTGAAGCTGACGATAATGTCTTGCAGTGCCCTGTAAACGTCTTGGGTAAAAGTGTCCCACGGCTTTTTGATGAACCAGCGGTAATTCCCTTTATCGTCTGTTTTCTGCTTTTCGCACAGTAGGTGTTGCAAATCGTAGCGGGAAATCTTGGCATTTTTGCTTGCCGATTCATTATTAAGGTAATTCACGATATTGCGGCTGGCACAAGCGATGACAACCGCATCCATCGCATGATGACGATGGTCGATACGCTTTTTATTGAATCCTTTTTGTAATTCCAAAGGCATGGCGGGGATCAGATTCCCGTTTGCATTGGGTGAAGTGAAACGGTCACTTCCTGTCAGTTCATTCAAGCGTAAGAAGCGTGGAAGTATGATTTTGTTCCATACATCGTTGATGCCCCAATCTTTTTTCAGACGGTCGGTGACATTACCTGTGCAGACAATCACGTTTTTTGACATCTCTTCCTGTTCGCCTTCTTCGCGAACGATGTTGGACAATAAGGATTTAACCAGCTTGCTGATGTAACGACTGTCGTTCAGCTGGCGGGCGATGAATTGTTCAGGAATATCATCCATCAGCAGTTTTTTCTTTTTGGCAGGATTGTGAGAGTAGTTGTCTTTTACAAATTGCTCGTAGGATTCTATGGAGAAGATTTCCACACACTTGCCTCCCGTCAACAGCACTTTCTCGCCGTGATGCTTGTTGATGAATTCATATCCTAACATATTGCTCTTCAATTTGTTGACTTCCGCTTCGCAAATAACCTTATTGCTGAACGAGTCGTCAAAATAACGTGCCTGCGGAATAATGTGCTCGATTTCGTAGGCAGGTGTAAACAGTTTGCTTAAAGGAATCATTTCCCCTGTGTAGGGTGACTGATACTTCTGCTCCAGCCAAAGTTTATAGCGCAATACTTCAGAGGTGGTAGGACGTTTCTTTACGTCGCTTTCATTGAATTTCTTGATGATTGTGGCTATTTCGTTGGGCACTTCGTCCACACTGTTCCATACACCTTCTTCGTATATCCGCAACAAATCTTGCTGGTTGGGTGAATAAGGACGCACGTTTTCTATCCCGAATTCAGGATTCCTGAATTCGGTGAGCAGAGCCTTGGCGGAGATTTGTGTTTTCGTTCTCCTGTATCTGTTGTGTCATTTTCTTCCGTTTCTCACTGGGATTTTTCATTTCTCGCCCCAGTTCTACGTGGATTTCATCGATATGTCCCACCTGTTTCCATATATCACGAACAGTGCGCAAGGTTTCCAATATAATCTGTTCAACAATCGGGTTGTGCAACGAATGTTGCTTGAACTTCTTCAGGTAATCGTCTATGTCGTAAGGTTTTTCCCATTTCCGGACATCCTTTGCTTCGGAATGACGGTCGTAAACCACATAGCAGGCCAGCCAAAGGGGAAGTCCTTTGAATGAAGTTATATCATTCAAATGAATCGCTTTTTCACGCACACGGGTTCGGATAGCTTCATCATATTCTCCCGATATGATTTTATCAATCCGGTCACGGGTCTGTTTGTCTATCTCATTTTCAGCCCAATATTTCCCCATCCGCATCAAGGGCAACAGCTTCTTGATGGCTTTTGCCGAATAAGAGCCATAATCTTTATTAAAAGGAGGTGTGCTTTGGAAAGCTTTTACAAATTCTGATTCATCAATTCCTTGTTTCCTGGCAAACGAAGCTAAAGCTTTCTTCAGTTCTTCTTTGTCGGAAACGGAATATAGGATATGCCATAAAACTTCTTCTTTTTCCCGTGTTAGGAAGTCTGCGGTTATTCCCGCCTTTTCCAAACGTTCGAGAATGAGCGCACGGGTTTCATTGCCTGGATAAAGTTTGTCTTCTACATAATTCCACCGGTATTTGTCTATATCGTTCTTTTTCAGTCTGAATAAGGGACATTTCAGGAAAGAATCTTGCTTGATGCTTTTCTGCCGGTTCAGCCAATCAAACAAATCGGCATAATCGTTTTCGTTTTTCAAGAACTCGGAAGTGACATCCACATTAAAGCAGGATTTTCCATCCACGTTTTTTTCTTTCTGATAAATCCGCAAATAGGAAAGGAATTGCCACAAACGGAACTCTTGGAACAAAGGATGGGACTTGGCGATGCATTTGATCCCGAAATGTCGGACTTCCCCCGTATCCTTATCGGTATGAGTATGTTCCTCGTAAGGGCAGTCGGCGATTAAAGATTTCTTACTTTTCAGCGGACGTTGATAGAACAGTATATCGTCAACAAAGAGATAAACTAAATCACGATTGCTTATCAGATTGCGATGTGCTTCATTCTGCGGATACAATTCTACCAAACAAGCTTCGTATAAAGCCCGGTCTTGAAGTTCAGGATGAAACTCTTTTTGTTTTTCCAAAATTTGACGTAATTCTTCTTTATAATATTTGCGCTCGATTGTGCGTACTAGTTTTCCCCGAATCTTCTGTTTGGGCATTTGCAATAGAGTATCATAAATATAAGCACCGACGGTTTTCCCAGAAGCGTCCAAATCATTTTGAGTCTTTGCTTTTATCAGTTCCCATTGCTCTTCCCATTCTTGCTCGGTAGGAATTTTGAATATACAGCAGAGTTCACCTGTTTCGTCATATTTGTCGTTTCCCTTTTTATCTAAGTCTATTTTAATGATAATATCTTTCTTTTGTCCAATCCAATCAGGAACTTCTTTTCTGAATATTTTCCCTTTCATTCCGTTCTCTAAAATAACGGTAAGTACTTTCATGCCTTTATACGTCTGATTCGTATCAATGATATCGGTTACTATTTGGCGGTCAAAATACTGGCGGGTCTTGGAAGGACATTCCTGCTCTTCTTCTCCTCTCAATTGATAATATCCGCGCTTTTGGTTGAAATTTAGTAATATCCAAGCCAATTCCTCTTTGCTTATCTTTTGCGTCAAGGCTTTTTTACGTAAATAGTAGATAGTCCAGTCGTAAGGCACCTTTTGTCCTTTTGACAATAGTTCGGGTTGATTTCGGTAAAAATCAGCTAACATTTCATCAAATGATTCCTGGAAGATGAATGTCCAATGTCCTTGCCCGTCTTTATGCCAAGGCAACTTAGGTTCGGTTGTAGCAATGAACTTGCCGTAACGGTCTAATTGCCTAGAATAATGTAACGGTAGAAAACCCAATAAATTCAATACCCGATGCAATCTTTCACGACGTAGTTTACCTCGTTCGTATAACCGACGAACGTTGCGACTTTTTGTGCAATTGGCGGTTTGCGATATCGAATTACCTTTATCAAAATCGCCTAATACAGCTGCGTCTATCGGAATTATGCGGCTACCTAGTTTCATGATACCTAATAAATTGCCATCTTTATCCGTATAGATGATTGCCCACCCGATACTATTTGTACCCAAATCTAAGCCTAATATGATCTTCATGATATTATATTTTTAGACTTCAAATGTACAAAAAATGTTTTGTTATTCATATCGCATTGAATATTTTGTATCTTTGCCAGCGAAATGAAGCAAATCACAATAAGGATTATTCCGTTGTGAAAACATTAGGTTCCCTCGTCCTTTAACGGGGGATTTTTTATTTTTAGAGCCTACTATAGGCTTAAGAAATAGTTAGTTGTTTAGCTTTTGAATGATTAGAATATTGGGTATGATCTATAGCTGGCAGATATTGTTAACTATAATTTTAAATGATAAGAGAAACCTTTTGTCAGCTCATCATGCGGCGTTTACCACCTTTTGTAGGGCGACAGATTTTAATCTGCTTGGAGCTCACGAAGAGAAAATTCTTTTCGTTATTCATTTTTATAGCAATCTTCTTGTGAACTCTTTACGACGGGCATTGTGAGTAGCCCACGATATAAGCTTTTTATAATTGGGTTATGACCATCTTATAATTGGATTATAAGTGTCTTATAATTGGATTATAAGCACCTTACAATAGGCATTGTGATCAGGCGTCTCCTCAGGTCGTTTTGTTGGTGGTTTTTTCTTATGATGAGGTGGAGCGGGATACGCTTTTGGTCCCTTTTCTTGGCGTGTTTCAAAAAGCTATCCACGGATATAAGGTTAAGATGTCCCTGAAATGAGAAAGGTTAGACTTTGTGTTTCGTGATATGACGTTAAAGAAAAAGCGAGCACCGAATACAGGTATTCGCTTTTTCTCTAAATCGTTTTAGGCGAACTCCTTTAAGGAGATGAAAGTTGCGCTATGGCTTTATTCGCAAGCCTTAAGGCTCATGTCCAGACTTTTCACGGAGTGGGTTAACGCGCCCACGGAGATGTAATCGACGCCACATTCCGCATAGTCGCGCAACGTGTCGAAAGTGATACCACCGGAAGACTCGATTTCGTAACGTCCATTTACGCGGCGAACGGCTTCACGGGTATCTGCGACATTGAAATTATCAAGCATGATGCGATCAATACCTCCCACACGCATCGCTTCTTCCAATTCGTCGAAGTTTCGGACCTCGATTTCTATTTTGAGGTTCTTTCCTTTTTCTTTCAGGTAACTCTTGGCACGAGTGATCGCGTTCTCAATTCCGCCCGCGAAATCGACATGATTATCTTTCAGAAGAATCATATCAAACAAGCCAATGCGATGGTTTACGCCGCCACCGATACGTACGGCTTCTTTCTCCATCATGCGCATCCCTGGCGTGGTTTTGCGGGTATCGAGGACGTGAGTCTTGGTCCCTTCCAATCGTTTTACGTAGCGCCGTGTTGTCGTGGCGATACCGCTCATGCGTTGCATGACGTTCAAGACGAGACGTTCCGTTTGCAACAATGAGCGAACTTTGCCCGTGACTTCAAAAGCGATGTCGCCTTTTTTGACCTCCGCTCCGTCGTTGATGAAGATGGTCATTTTCAAGTCGGGATCGAAATCGTGGAAAATGCGTTTCGCCATTTCTACACCCGCCAGGACGCCATCTTCCTTGATGATCAAATGGCTTTTACCTTGCGCGTTTTCGGGAATGCAACAAAGCGTGGTGTGATCGCCATCGCCAATGTCTTCCGCGAAAGCGAGCTTGATTAAATCGTCGATAAGTTTGTCCATAAATTATTCTATTCTGATAGATTGAATGATCGCTTGGTTTCCTTTGGCCTTATAAGAGACATTCACCCGATAGGTGGTGCCTGAGGTAGTTTGGATTTCACCCACGACGAAGCCACTCTCTGGTTGCTCGGCGTGGTGCAAAAGCTTGAAATCTTTTGGCTGGTTATTCGAGAAAAAGGCGTTGAGCAATTCGATCGCTTTTTTCTCGTCGCATTGTTGGGATGTGTTGGGTAGCGCGATGTCCGCGGTCGTGTCGAATTGTCCGGCCAAAACAGCACCTTTCCCTTGCTGGAGGGCTTTCGAAAGGGAAGTGATGTCGGCGGCTCGGGCGCATAGGAATCCCGACAAGGCTAAAACCAATAATGGCCATCGTTTCATGATCTGTATGATTTAGAATTTGTTCTTATGCGCGAAGGTATGTATTTTTCTTGTATCTTAGCAGCCTGAATTGGAAAATTGACGATCGGATGAAAATTGTTTTATTGGTTGTTGGTAAGACAGATGCGAGTTATTTCGTGGAGGCTGTTCGGGAATACACGAATCGGTTGGCTCATTATATCCCTTTTGAGATGGTAGTGATCCCGGACTTGAAAAATGTACGGAATCTCTCGGAAAGCCAGCAAAAAGAGAAAGAAGGGGATTTAATCCTGAAGCAAATCCAACCGAGTGACTATATGGTGTTGCTTGACGAACGAGGAAAAATGTTCTCCTCGCTTGATTTCGCCTCCTACCTGGAGCGGAAAACGCATGCGGTCCCTAAGCGGCTCGTGTTCGTTATCGGTGGACCTTATGGCTTTAGTGAGGCGGTTTACGCGGCTTCGTCTGAACGGATCTCCCTTAGTCCGATGACATTCTCACATCAGATGGTTCGTTTGATCTTTGTGGAGCAACTCTATCGTGCGATGACGATCCTTCATAATGAACCGTATCATCACGCTTGAGTTTTGCGCGCTAGCCAATAATCCAAAAGAGTCATGGCGGTCATGGCCTCCACGATGGGTACGGCGCGGGGGATGACGCAGGGGTCATGTCGCCCACGAGCTTTTAACATGGTTGGTTGCCCATTAATGTCTACTGTTTCTTGAGGCATCAGGAGAGTCGCGACAGGTTTGAACGCTACTCGAAAATAGATGTCTTGTCCGTTGGATATGCCTCCTTGAATGCCACCGGAATAGTTTGTCCGTGTTTCGACCCTTCCGTCGTGGTTGAAAAAAATGTCGTTCCGCTCGGAGCCAAGATGATTGGCGAATTCAAAGCCATCACCATATTCGAAGCCTTTCGCGGCGTTGATGGTTAGCATGGCATGCCCTAATGCCGCGTGCAATTTTCCAAAGACCGGTTCGCCAAGGCCTGCGGGAACACCTTGAGCTACGCAGGTGATAATGCCTCCAATCGTGTCGCCTTTCCCTTTTATTTCCATGATCAACCGTGCCATTTCTTCCGCTTTTTCCGGGTCGGGGCACCGGGTGGGGTGCTCATCGACGCGATCGAGGTCGTAAGCTTGATAAGGTTTCTCAAGTCGGATAGGCCCGATTTGTGAGGTGTATGCTCGGATCTTGATTCCTAAGGGCTCAAGGACCTGGCGGGCGATAGCTCCAGCTACGCAACGGGATATGGTCTCCCGGGCCGACGAGCGGCCTCCTCCTCTAGGGTCACGAATACCATATTTTATTTGATAAGTATAGTCCGCGTGCGAGGGGCGATAGATTGTCTTCATTTCCTCATAGTCGGACGAATGTTGATTTTTGTTCCAGATCGCGAACCCAATGGGGGTTCCCGTTGTCTTCCCTTCATAGAGGCCTGAGAGAAATTGTACTTCATCATCCTCTTTGCGTGGGGTCGTAAGGCGAGATTGCCCTGGTTTACGCCGATCCAATTCGTGTTGGATTCGTCCCAAGTCAAGTTCAACACCAGCGGGGCAGCCATCGATTACGCCACCGATAGCCGCCCCGTGTGATTCTCCGAATGAGGAGAGTCGATAGATGTTTCCGAATGTATTCATGGGTTATTGATCAATGACAACCACATCCACACCCGTTCTTTTTTTCGCCACAATTCCCGCCATCGCCACAATTGCTTCCGCATCCGCCTCCACAATCACCACAACCACAAGACATGGGTGCGGTAAAGGCCGCGATTTCTTCCGCGGTCGCTTCATGGACATCGATGACTTTTCCGTTGAAATGCAACGTTTCGCCCGCTAGGGGGTGATTGAAATCCATAACCACGACATCTTCCTTCACTTCCAAGACGGAACCGTTCAAATGATTTCCTTCCGCGTCCATCATCGGAACCGTGTTGCCTTCCTTGATCCGTTCGGCATCGAATTGGCCATCGACCTCGAAAATGTTTTTAGGCAAGTCAAGGACATGAGCTTCGTCATATTCTCCATAAGCGTCAGCTGGAGCGAGTGAGAAATCGAAAGTCTCTCCGACTTCCAGTCCTTCAAGGGCTTTTTCGAAAGCGGGGAGCATCAGGCCCATGCCGAAGATGAATTTCAGGGGAGACTCTTCAGTCGCTTTTTCCATTAATTCTCTGTCGTTGCCTTCTCCAACATTAAGGTCGTATGAAACCTCTACGTATTTGTCTTTTGAAATTTTCATTGTCTATTCTTTATTTATATAATGTATTTTTGAATGGCGCGAAGATAGGGATTTCCCGACGATAATCATGCGTCCATGGCTTTTTTCAAAGCATTCAAAGCCTTTTCGAGCGTTTCTCTAGGGCAACCTATGTTAAGGCGCATGAACCCTTCGCCTCCAGGACCGAACATGGTCCCATCGTTGAGTGCCAATCCTGCTTTTTTTGTGAACAATTCGACCAATTTCGGTTGAGAAAGTCCTAGTGCTCGGCAATCTAACCAAACCAAGAAAGACGCTTGGGGTGGATAAGCCTTGATGGTTGGGATGTGAGCTTTCAAATAATCACTCACGAAGCGTACGTTTTCCATCACGTAATTGCGCATTTGCTGGAGCCATTCCGCTCCATACGTATAAGCCGCGGTCGTGGCGGTATAGGCGAAGATCGTCCCGTCTCGCATTTCGCAAGCGTCCAAATAGTTGTAGAATTTGTTCCTTAGGGTGGGATCGGGAACGATGGCGTAAGAGGTGACGATTCCGGCAATGTTGAATGTCTTGCTTGGGGCCATGAACGTGACGCTATTGTGAGCGGCCTCATTGGAAACTGACGCGAAAGGACGGTGCTTGTATGGAGGGTATGCCATTTCGGAGTGGATCTCGTCGGATATGACCAAGATTCCTCTCCGGGCGCAGATCTCAGCCAATTGGATCAGGGTCTCTTTGTTCCAAACGATTCCTCCCGGATTATGGGGATTGCAAAGGATTAGGAGTTTGCAACGATTATCAATGATTTGTTCCAATTGCTCGAAATCCATTTGGTATCCGTTCCGTTCATCTAGTTTCAACGGGTTATAGACGACTTCACGCTCAAGATTCTCCGGGACGATTCGGAAGGGATGATAGACGGGTGGTTGGATAATCACCTTGTCCCCTTTCTCCGTAAAGCATTGTATCGCAAGCGCGATTCCTTTGACTATGCCAGGGATGTAGCTTATCCAATCTCGCTCGATAGGCCAGTCGTGTTTGTAACGCACCCAATCGATAATGCTTTGGAAATAGGCGTCGGAGCCAAAAGTATAACCGAAAATTTCGTGCTCGCATCGTTGGCGGATCGCGTTCACGATGAAGTCGGGTGTCCGGAAATCCATGTCGGCTACCCAAAGGGGGATCAGGTGTTCATCTCCAAATAATTCTTTTAATTGATCGAATTTGACGGAGTTTGTCCCCTTGCGTTCTATGATCTCGTCGAAATTATAATGTGTCATGAGTGTTTGTTTTGCCGCAAAACTAGTATTTATTTTTATTTTAATCCTTACATTTGGTCGTATTTTAAAAACAAGGAAAAAGACATGAAAAGAATTTTATGGAGTGTATTGGCCGCTTTGCTCTTTACGAGCGGGGCGATGGCGAGCGATTGGGGAGATCGCTTGCGAGTGATGACTTTTAATATCCGGATGGATACTCCGGATGATGGCGAGAATCAGTGGTCTAACCGGAAAGATTTGGCTGCGGAGATGGTGCGTTTCCATGAGGCCGATATCTTTGGCGCTCAAGAGGTGTTACATCATCAGTTGACCGATTTGTTGGATCGCTTGCCTGGTTACGCTTACGTGGGCGTTGGGCGCGAGGATGGCAAGACGAAAGGAGAATATGCGCCGATCATTTATCGGAAGGATCGTTTTGTAGTGGAGAAAAGCGGCAATTTCTGGTTGTCTGAGCATCCCGAGGCAGTTGGTCAAAAAGGTTGGGATGCCGCTTGCGAGCGGGTCGCGACTTGGGCGATCTTGAAGGATAAGCGGACGGGAAAGCGCCTCTTTTTTATGAATACGCATTTGGATCATGTGGGAAAGGTGGCCCGGCATGAAGGCGCCTCGTTGGTCTTGGACGAGGTCGGGAAGCTTTCGGAAGGTTTGCCTGTGATCGTTACGGGAGATTTTAACGCGACTCCTGATGATGATCCAATCCAAGTTTTGACCAATACGGCGGATGAGCGGCATTTGACGCATTCCCGTGCCTTGGCGGAATTGAAATATGGTCCGGATTGGACTTTCCATGATTATGGACGGATCCCGCTGGCGGAAAGAAGTTGGATTGATTATGTCTTCGTGAAAGGCGCTTTCAAGGTTTATACGAATGGCGTCATCACGGACACGTTGAATCAATTATACCCTTCGGATCATTGTCCGGTTTTGTGCGAGCTGGAAATTTTATGACGTTTTTGAGACGCCATGTCTTGACAAGCTCGATAAAAGGCGTATCTTCGCGAGGAAATTTGAAAACAAAAAACAATAATTCAAAGTAACATGGAAAACGAAAAACAAGCGAATAGCAACGAGATTCAGATTGAGTTGACGGATGAGGTAGCTCAAGGTATTTACGCGAACTTGGCGGTGATTTCTCACTCCAACTCGGAATTCATCCTTGATTTTATCCGTGTCGTTCCTGGCGCGCAAAAAGCGAAAGTGAAGACTCGTATCATCTTGACGCCGGATAACGCGCAACGCCTCTCGTTTGCGTTGCAAGACAATATCCGGAAATTCAGTGAGCAATTGAAGGCGGCTCAGAACAATAGCAAGACCGCGAATTTTGAGGACTTCGCGCCGAAAGGAGAAGCTTAATCTGAGTTAAGAGAAGCGAAAAAGAGGCCATTATCCACATGTGGATGGTGGCCTTCGTTATATTTGTTCCGCCCAACCTTGTCAACCTTGTTTTAAGAGAATAAAAAGAAAAGCCATCTCCATGCCCGAAAGCGAAGAAGATGGCTCTTGTTATGAACATGAGAGTAATCAAATCCCTAATTTAGCGCGGATGGCCTGTGGAATGGCGTCCTTGTGAACGACGATGTTCATCGTCTTGAAAGCCACGAACGATTCCGAAACGTACCATGTGCCCTTGTACTTGTTATCTGTGCCCCATGAGTTCTTGACCATGTAGAATTTCTTGCCGTTTTGATCTTTGGCAATACCGTAGATCAACATGCCATGATCGTCAGTCGTTTTGTAATTGTCATATTCTTCTTGACGTAATTCTTGTGTTACCTTGATCTCGGGACAAGAAGGTTGTTGGACGATTTTCCGGATTTCATTGGCCTTCTCGGTTTGGCTCAATCCCAACCAATGGTCTTGGTCGGAACCACTCCGTTCGATCGACTCGACATCGGCCGCTACGGCCACGCCATTCCGCGTAAAACCTTGCTCGCTGACGTCAGAGGCCCAAGCCACCGAATAGCCATTGTTGATGGCGTTATCGAAAACTTGCATGAGCTCGTCGAGCGGAAGGTTATAAGAGAGATCCCAACGCCAGTTGTCTTGTACCTCGATCGCGAAAGTCGAGTAGAAAGGATGGTGCGTGAACGAGGTGAGCGATACGTAATCGTCCATGTTCAAGCCCAATTCTTGTACGAAGCTCTGGGGGGTATATTCCTTTCCGTTGTAAGTGAATTTCTCGGGAATCTCGCCCAGGTAAGCGTCGATGATACCATCGAAACCTTCTTTCCATGCGGTCGACAATTTGCGATTCGGGTTTTTGATGACGGTCTCTACGTAGCTTGTGGCCAATGCGGTCAGCTCGCCATGGACATGCATGTCCTCGCCATAATTCAACCCCTTCATAACCGATTCGGGAACCGCTCCATAGTGCTTCGTCGCGTAGAGTACGTCGCCGAACGAGCCTCCTTGCCCGAAGTTAAGGCAACCGTGCAAACGAACGTATTTATCCGCTTTATCCTTATAGGAATGGTTGACAATAAACATCTCCGACAAGTCGTATTCGCCTTTGCCCATCCGGAGCAACTCTGATTCCAAGAAGCCAACGCCCGAGAACGACCAGCACGTACCCGTACGATTCTGGTTCTTTACCGGGGTGATCTTAACTTCTTTAACCGTCGTGAATTTGTAGCCTTCACTCTCTTGCGCGTAGCTTGCCGAAGAGAGGAGAGCCGCCAGCATGAATACCGATGTAAAAATCTTTTTCATTATACTCTTTTTTAGAATTGTTGTTTATAATGGTTCTTTGGTCGCGAACTTAGTTATTTTTTATGGGAAATCGAATAATTTTTCGTTAGACTTTTATTTGGGGCTCCATTCTACTCGTACAGGACGATGGTCTGATTCTTCTCTAGCCTCGATGACATCCGCTTTTACGCGAGGCGCTGTGCCTGTCGTTTTTTTCAGGAGGGCGATGTAATCAAGCGTTTCCGTGGGAGCCGGGGCGGGATAGGTTGGACTAGTCGTATCGCTTAGGAGAATGAATCGCTTCTCGATCTCTTGGAGGAAAGGGGAGTGGGGCGTGTCGTTCCAGTCGCCGGCGAGGAAGACTGGTTTCGCGTAGCCGTCTAAAGCATCCAGTATGAGTGGAATCGACGCGAGGCGGTCTTTTTCGGTGAGCGAGAAATGGACGCACGCGAGCACGTAACGCTTGAACTCCGTGACGAGCAAGGTTCGCTTCTCCTCCTCGCCCGGAAGGGGAATACGTTGGACGCTGATTGGGGTTTCTTGGCTGAGAATGCCAATGCCATATTTCCCACCATCGAATTCGATTGCAGGGGCAAAGGTCGCCCGCAAGCCCGTCCGTTTGGCCAGTTCGCCTAAGACGTAGAGGCCTTCGCTCCGATGGGTCGCGCTATCAAGCTCTTGCAGGGCGATGGCGTCGACACGCATGCGTGAGATTACTTGGGCAATCCGGTCATAATCGAGCCGTTCGTCCATGCCCCGGGCGTTGCGGATGTTGTAGCTGCCCAGCGCCAGATGATCCGCCTTGGGGGATTCCTGGCTTGAGACTGGGGTGGCCACCATCGTAGAGAGGAAGATGGCAGTCCAAAGGAATGCGATGATTTTCATGTTTATTTTATCGCTTTTCATTTCGCTTATTATTATTTGTTATTGAATCGTTTCGATCAGTATCGCGCCGTTCGCTCCGCGGGCTCCGTAGATGGTAGCTTCTTTCAGGACTTTGATCTCTTGTATGTCGTAGACGCTGATCGTGTAGAGGGCGCTCATGTCCATTTGCGAGCCGTTCACGATGATGAGCGGGTCGTTGCTCCCATAGATGGAGTTGATGCCCCGGATGCGGATGCCGTCGCTTGTGACTTGCAAGCCACTCAACCGTTGGAGCAAGCAAGTGATATCTTGGCAACGACTCGCCTCGATGTCTTGGCGGGTGAGCGTGGTCGAGCTCGAGGTCTTGTTGTATTCCCGGTCGAGGATCTTTCGCAACGCCTCGTCGGGTTCGAGGCTCCGCTCGATCTCGAAGCTTCCTCGTTTCAATTGGATATGGAGGTAGTTATACCCGAGTACGGGGATCTTGAAGACGTTCTCGGTCTTGGGCACGAATAGGTAGAGCGTGTCGTTAAGATTCGCTCCGGGAATCGTGAAAACACCTTTACGAGTTGTTTTTACGGTGATTGGATTTTCCCGGCCTAGAATGACGGGATAGCGTTTGATCGCTTTCATCTTCGCGTCGCGCAAGATGCCGGTCAGCGTATCGTTTTGCCCCGAGACCGTGTGGATACCCAGGACGCAGAAAAGGGCAAGAAGGCAAAAGAGTCTCATGGTCGTTAGGATTTAAGTTTACTCGCGAATATACGCGTTTCGTGCCGGATTATCTCTAAGTGGATGCTCTTTTTTATTGTCGCTTGTGAGGGAAAAACAGATTTCTCGTATGGTAAACTTTCGTGCGTGCCGAACAATTCTTTTCCGCCACGGCACCTATTCTCTAATCACCGCCGCTGATTATATAATCACCGGCGGCGTTTATATAATCAGCGGCGGTGATTATATAATCAGCGATGAAAATTATAAAAATAGGTACGCAAGGAATGGATTTTATATCATGGGAAAAGAAACTATCTATCAGGGAAAAGAGAATTATTTCTCCAGAGATGAGTCGGACTATTGCTTTCTCCTTCGTATTTTCGCGCCGTTTTTAAAATTGAAAGGATCGGTTTAGGCGTATGGAGAAAGTGAGTTGGGGCGGACATGGCGCGATGTTGGGTGCCAACGTGATGTGGGGCTTGATGTCGCCTTTGGCTAAGTTCGTGATGGTGGGTGGCGCGGTGACGCCGTTAGTGGTGACGGATATGCGGATCTTCGGGGCGATGGTGCTCTTTTGGATCTGTTCGTTTTTCCGGGAGCCGGAACATGTGGGGCCTCGCGACATGATGAAGCTCTTGGGTGCCTCGTTGCTTGCGATTGTCTTTAATCAAGGGTGTTTTATCTTTGGGGTAGGGATGACTTCGCCGGGCGACGCTTCGATCATTACGACCAGCATGCCACTTTGGGCGATGGTGCTTGCGGCGATTTTCCTGCGGGAGCCGATCACGGGAAAGAAGGTGCTGGGGATCGCGGCGGGCGCCGGGGGCGCGCTTTTGTTGATTTTGGGTAGCCGACCGGAAGGGGTGGCCTCAGCTTCGGGCGATTATCCTTTGTGGGGCGATCTTTTGGTGTTGACCGCACAATTGAGTTACGCGTTCTATATCGTGTTGTTCAAAAACTTCGTGACGAAATATTCACTTGTAACGTTGATGAAGTGGATGTTTACTTATGCCTTCATCTTTACTCTGCCTTTCTCGGCAGGCGACTTGATGGCGACCGATTGGTTGGCGCTTACCGGGCGTGAGATCGCCGCGTTGTCTTTTGTCGTGGTTTGCGGCACGTTTTTGAGTTATATGTTGATCGTGGTGGGGCAGAAACGCTTGCGACCGACAGTGGCGGGGATGTATAATTATGTGCAACCGGTGGTCGCGTGCGTCGTGGCCATCGCATGGGGCATGGATCAGTTTAATTTGACCAAGGCCCTCGCGGTGCTCTTGATTTTTGGAGGAGTCTATTTGGTGACCGCGAGCCGGAGCCGGGCTGAGATGGAGCGGAAACGGGATGGGGTGGTTTGAATGTATTTAGTGCTTATAGAAAAGAGAAATATGAAAGAGATTTTCGAACTGTTTAAGATTCGCTGGGCGGTGATCCTTTTCCTGGTCGTCTTGATCCAGTTGGTGATGCGGATGCCGGGTTGGGGTGAATGGTATGCGGAGACGATCTATCCGCCTGTGGTCCGTGTCTTGTCCTTCTTGACGGGGTGGCTTCCATTCTCGGTTGGTGATTGTTTTATTTATGGGAGTATACTTTTTTTGATCGTATACCTTCTTTGGAATTTTATCGTGCGCCGATGTTTATGGGCTCCGTTGGGGAATGGGGTAGAATACTTGTTCTGGGTGTATATTTGGTTTTACTTGGCGTGGGGATTGAATTATTTCCGGGACGATTTTTATGAACGAGCGGGTTTGGCCCGTGTCGCGTACTCAGAGGATGATTTTCGAGCTTTTTTGGACGCCTATACGGATGCGCTCAACGCGGCCACCGACATGGTGCTCGAGGGTGATAGCCTTCGGGAACCACCTGAGAAACTGGTTCCTGAGGTCGCTCCAGAGGCCTTTGTCGCTTACGGCCTGACCCGTGTGCCGGCGCATGTCCGGCCCAAGCCGATGCTTTTGCCGGGCCTGATGAGCGGGGTGGGCGTAACGGGTTACATGGGGCCATTCTTCTCCGAGTTCCATCTTAACCAGAATTTATTGCCTTCGCAATATCCATTCACTTATGTTCATGAGCTTTCGCATTTGTTGGGTTGTTCGAACGAGGCAGAAGCCAATTTCCACGCTTATCGGATTTGCGTGGCTTCGTCGGATCCATGGGTGCGTTTCTCGGGGTATTTCGCGTTATTCCCTTATGTCGCCGGTAACGCTTGGCGAGCGCTTGGCGCGGAGGGTTATAGTGATTGGTTAGCGCGCTTGCGGCCTGCGATTCCAGCGTTTTACGAGAAACGGCTCGCTTATTGGGCGTCACTCTATAACCCGCAGGTGGGTGAAGCGCAGGAATGGGCGTACAACATGTTCTTGCGAGGCAACCGGATTTCGTCTGGAACGGCTAATTATGCGGAGGTCATCGCGTTGATTATCGCTGATCGGAAATGTGCGAGAGACGGGAGCGGAACAAAAAATATAAAAATCCCTTAAAGGGAAGAGGAGATTGGGAATAATCGACCGCATGAGCGGGCGATTTCTGAAGATAAATCTCTAAATTCGCGGCAATTTTTGAGATTTGAATAAATACGCAACAATATGAATAAGAGATTTGCCGAATATTCTAAGTTCGACTTGTCGGACATCAATAAGGAGGTGTTGAAACGGTGGGAAGAAGGCGATATCTTCCATAAGAGTCTGGAAACACGTGAGGGGCATCCTACCTTCGTATTTTATGAAGGTCCCCCTTCCGCTAACGGAATGCCGGGAATCCACCACGTGATCGCCCGCTCGATCAAGGATATTTTCTGTCGTTATAAGACCATGAAGGGGTTCTTGGTAAACCGTAAAGCCGGATGGGACACGCATGGCTTGCCCGTGGAATTGGGCGTGGAGAAATCGTTAGGCATCACGAAAGAAGATATTGGCAAGAAAATCTCGGTCGTGGACTACAATAAGGCGTGTCGCCGAGACGTGATGAAGTTCACGAAAGAATGGGAAGACCTGACGAAGAAAATGGGTTATTGGGTAGATATGGAAAACCCTTATATCACCTACGATAACCGTTATATTGAGACGCTCTGGTTCTTGTTGAAAGAGTTGTATAAGAAAGGCCTTTTGTATAAAGGTTATACGATCCAGCCTTATTCGCCGGCCGCCGGGACGGGATTGAGCACGCATGAGTTGAACCAGCCGGGATGCTATCGCGACGTGAAAGACACGACGTGTACGGCACAGTTCCATATCTTGGATCCGAAGCCGGAAATGGCGAATTTTGGCGATCCTTTCTTTTTGGCTTGGACCACGACACCTTGGACTTTGCCTTCGAATACGGCGCTTTGTGTCGGTCCGAAATTCACTTATGTAGCGGTCCAAACTTACAATCCTTATACGGGTATCCCGATGACCGCGGTGCTGGCGAAGGATTGCCTTTCCGCTTATTTCAACCCGAAGGCCGCGGAAATTCCCTTGTCGGATTACAAACCGGGTGATAAATTGATCCCATTCAGCGTGGTGGGCGAGTGGAAAGGTGCCGACCTCGTGGGAATGCGTTATGAGCAATTGACGCCTTGGGTCAATCCGGGTGAAGGCGCGTTCCGGGTCATTCCTGGTGATTATGTCACGACGGAAGAAGGTACGGGAATCGTACATATCGCGCCGACCTTTGGCGCGGATGACGCGAAGGAGGCTAAGGCCGCGGGCGTCCCTGCGCTCCAGTTGAAGGATAAGGATGGCAATATGCGTCCGATGGTAGATTTGACGGGTAAGTTCTATAAACTGGAAGATTTGGATCCGGAGTTCGTCCAGACGCGCATGAACGCGGCCGATTACGATCCTTTCCAGGGTAAGTTTGTGAAGAACGCTTACGACCCGACCAAAACAGATAAGGACGAGACGCTGGACATCGAACTTTGCATGATGTTGAAAGCGCAAAACCAGGTTTTCAAGATAGAGAAGAAAGTCCATAGCTATCCCCATTGCTGGCGGACCGACAAGCCTGTATTGTATTATCCGCTGGATAGCTGGTTTATCCGGACCACCGCTTGCCGTGAGCGGATGATCGAACTGAACAATACGATTAACTGGAAACCGCAAAGCACGGGTACGGGACGTTTCGGGAAATGGTTGGAAAACTTGCAAGATTGGAATTTGAGCCGAAGCCGCTATTGGGGTACGCCTCTCCCGATCTGGCGCACGGAAGATGGAAAGGAAGAGAAGTGCATTGGCTCGGTAGAGGAGCTTTATCAAGAAATCGATAAGGCAGTGGCCGCCGGTTTGATGGAGGAGAATCCTTATCGGAAGTTGGGTTTCCAACCGGGCGTTTACACGAAAGAGAATTATGACAAGATCGATTTGCACCGTCCTTATGTGGATGATGTGATCTTGGTCTCGGATAAAGGGTTGCCCATGAAACGGGAGTCGGATTTGATTGATGTCTGGTTCGATTCCGGTTCGATGCCTTACGCGCAGATCCATTATCCGTTCGAGAATAAGGACGTGTTTGATGGACGTCTGGTTTATCCCGCTGATTTTATCGCGGAGGGCGTGGATCAGACACGAGGCTGGTTCTTCACCTTGCATGCGTTGGCGGTGATGGTCTTCGATAGCGTAGCTTATAAAGCCGTCGTGTCGAATGGCTTGGTCTTGGACAAGAATGGGAATAAGATGTCCAAACGCTTGGGGAACGCGGTCGATCCCTTTTCCACGATTGAGAAATACGGTTCCGATCCGTTGCGTTGGTACATGATTACGAACGCTTCCCCGTGGGATAACATTAAGTTTGACGTGGATGGCGTGGAGGAAGTTCGCCGGAAATTCTTTGGCACGCTTTATAATACCTATTCATTCTTCGCCTTGTACGCGAATGTGGATGGTTTCGATTATTCGGATCCGGACGTGGAATGGGATAAGCGTCCCGAGATCGACCGTTGGATCTTATCTCTCTTGAATAGCTTGATCAAGGATGTGGATAATTATCTGGAGGCTTACGAGCCGACTCGTGCGGGACGTGCGATTTCCGATTTCGTGAACGATAATTTGAGCAACTGGTATGTGCGCTTGAACCGACGCCGTTTCTGGGGTGGCCAGATGACGAGCGATAAGCTATCCGCTTACCAGACCTTATACACTTGCTTGGAGACTGTGGCCAAATTGATGGCGCCTATCGCGCCTTTCTATGCCGATAAATTGTTTATGGATCTGATCTCGGTTACGGGGCGTGAATCGGTCGCTTCCGTGCATCTCTCGAATTTCCCAACGTATGATGAGGGCAAGATCGATCAAAATTTGGAAGAGCGGATGCGGATGGCTCAAGACATCTCATCGATGGTGTTGGCTTTGCGCCGGAAAGTGAATATCAAGGTTCGCCAACCGTTGCGTATGCTGATGATTCCTGTATTGGATATGCACCAAGAGGAGAGTGTAGAGGCTGTGAAAGACTTGATCTTGAATGAGGTTAACGTGAAGGAACTGAAGTTCGTCGATAATGCGGCGGGCGTATTGGTGAAAAAGATCAAGCCTGATTTCAAGAAGCTTGGCCCGCGTTATGGCAAGATCATGAAGAAACTGGCTCCGGCTATCCAAGGGCTAAGCCAGGAAGATATCGCTTCGTTTGAACGGAATGGATCGTTTACCTTGATGGTGGAAGGCCAGGAGGTGGTTCTGGAACGGGCGGACGTAGAGATTATCTCGGAAGATATCCCGGGCTGGCTGGTCGCGAATGAGGGACGTTTGACCGTCGCTTTGGACATTACGATCACGGATGATTTGAGGAAGGAAGGTTTGGCCCGTGAATTGGTGAATCGGGTTCAAAATATGCGGAAGAGCAGCGGTTTTGATATTACGGACCGTGTGCGGATCAGCGTGCTTTCTTGTCCTCAAATGGATGAGGTGCTCAAGGAGTATCAGGTTTATATCTCGAAGCAGGTTTTGGCGGAATCGATCGATGTCGTGGGCGTGATCGGCGATGCGACAATACTCGATTTTGAGGATTTCCAATTGTCTGTTAAGGTAGAAAAAGCTTGATCTTGAAAAAAAGATCTTAATTATTATAAGGAGGAATGGAAATATGCTTTGCGGAGAGCCGAATTATATTATCTTCGCGATCGTAGGAAGGCGAAAAAGCGATAATTTCGATTCTTCCTTATTGTTTAAAGAAAAATGTTGAACCACAAAATGAGAAAGTTATGGCAGAAAAGACGAGATATTCGGATGCGGAGTTAGAGGAGTTTCGTGCCATTATATTAGAGAAATTGGATAGAGCGAAAAAGGATTACGAACTCCTGAGATCGGGTGTGAACAATTCTGACGGGAATGATGTAGCGGATACCTCCCCGACGTTCAAAGTCCTAGAGGAAGGCGCCGCGACCTTATCGAAAGAGGAGGCGGGGCGTTTGGCGCAAAGGCAGATGCGATTCATCCAGAATCTTCAAGCCGCTTTGGTGCGAATCGAGAATAAGACATATGGCATTTGCCGGGAGACCGGGAAATTGATTCCTAAAGAGCGCCTGCGGGCTGTACCTCACGCGACATTGAGCATTGAGGCGAAGCAAGGTGGCGTGAAATAAAAATAGGAGATGAAATGTTCTAAAGGGAAAGGAGCGGTATTGATTATAATGCTGCTCCTTATTCTTGATCAGGCCTTGAAAATATGGATCAAGACGCATTTTCAATTGCATGAGAGCATAGAAATTACCCCGTGGTTCTATTTGTATTTCACGGAGAATCCGGGTATGGCTTTCGGACTGGAGTTGGGGGGGAAACTTTTCCTTTCGATATTCCGGCTAATCGCGGTGTCTCTTATCGGGTATTATTTGTATCGGCTTGTGAAGAAGGACTATTCGTTCGGGTTTATCGCTTGTGTCTCTCTGCTTTTGGCGGGCGCGGCGGGAAATATCATCGACTCGGTGTTTTATGGGGTAATCTTCGATCATAGTTATGGACAGGTGGCGACGTTTTTTCCTGCGGGAGGAGGGTATGCCTCTTGGTTGCATGGCAAAGTCGTGGACATGTTTTATTTCCCATTGATCCAGACGGTGCTACCCGATTGGCTTCCGATTTGGGGTGGACGGGAGTTCATCTTTTTCCGTCCGATCTTTAATCTGGCTGATTCCGCGATTTGCGTGGGTGTTTTTCTTTTGCTGATCTTTTACCGAAATACGTTTTCTTCAAGTCTTTCCAAGTAGATGAAAATTATGGCTCGTGTTTTCCAGATAAGTTTATGGGGGGTATTGATGCTCGTGGGCGGGTTGCTCTCGTGCAGCAAAGTGCCCAATGAAATCTTATCGGAGCGGGAGATGCAACGGGTCATGACCGATATGTTGAAAGCGGAGGCTTTGATCGGTATCGAATACGACACGTATAAGAGTGATACGGCAAAAGCATATCTCTATGAGTCGGTTTTTAAAAAGTACGGGATCGATAAGGCTTTATACGACAGTTCTCTGGTCTGGTATGGTCGGAATCTGGATATTTACATGAAGGTCTATGAGCGGGTATTGGCTGACGTGAACAAGCAGATCGTGGATTTGGGAGATGTCCAGGCGGATGTTTCGCCAGCATCCAATCAGGACTCGGTGAATATTTGGCCTCGTCGGGCATTCCTGACTTTCTCGCCTCGCTCGGTGTTCAATACCCAGACGTTCGATATCCATCCTAATATCAATTATCCTTCTGGAAGTCGTTTCGTTTTTGGAATGCGTTTTTGGGGATTGGAAAAAGATATGAAACCCCGAGTGCGCCTCGCGGCGGAGCAAGGTGATACGATCGTGATTCTGGATAAGGTAATCGATCGGGATGGGTATCAGGAAATGACATTATCGACCGTACCGACGAAGCGTGTGAAACGTGTTTATGGCTATATCCGCTTGGATAGCCGTGATTCAAGTTATTTTAAGGTTTATGTGGATAGCTTGAGCCTGACGCGTTATAATTATGGCCGAACGCTTTCGGGAGAAGATAAATAGAAGGAATTAAATGAAAAGACGTTTCGCCGCGCATTTCGTTTGGTTTGCCGGTCGGGTTTATCCGATGAGTTATGTGGAAATGGATGAGAAGGGGAGCTTTCTTGGGCTTTATCCGTTGGCTGAAGAGATAGCCCAGACGCGATTTCTCAATGGCGTATTGGTACTTCTACCGGAATCTTTAGCTCATGATGCGGCCTATTGGATCGCTCATTGGCGGGATATCCCTGTTGAGCGTTTTTCGAGTGAGCGAGTTCATCTTTATCAATTAGAGGGAATCGCTTTGTCTTCGGCGAAACTCGGCGCAGATGATGGCGGTCGCTATCGCTACGTTCAGTGATTCGGAGGTCCGCGTGCCTTGCGGATAATTGGGGATGAGGAGGCGTTTCGAGACTAACGCGTCGAGAGCGGGTCGTATTCCGTTCCCTTCATTTCCCATGATGATAAAACCGTTTGGACGGAGCGCTTGGGTGTAAATGTTTTCTCCATCCAAGAATGTGCCATATACGGGAATCCCTTTTCCTTGGATTTGTCGCCGGAAATACGTTTCTAAATCAGCGTAATGAAGATGTACATGCGCAAGCGCGCCCATCGTGGCTTGTACGACTTTGGGAGAGAAGGCGTCTACCGTATCAAGGCTGCATAGGATATGCCGGATTCCAAACCAGTCGGCCAAGCGGATAATCGTTCCTAGATTCCCGGGATCTTGTATCCCGTCGGAGACAAGTACCAGATTGTTGGTCGGGTCGATTTCGCTGGGGTTATAAATGGGCTTTTTGAAAATAGCCAAGACTTCTTGGGGGGATTTCTGGAGACTGGCTTTAGGAATATCGCCTTCTTCCGCGATGATCAGCTCATGGGCGGTGAGGGATTTATGCGTATCGAGCCATGAGGAAGTCGCGATCAGGAGTTCGCATTCGAAGTGTGGGTACAGGTCATTAACCAATTTGTTACCTTCCGCGAGGAACAACTGGTGTTCGTCCCGGTATTTTTTGAGCGCGAGGGAATGGATGAACTTGATCTTGTTTTTGCTGATCATTTCTTTTCTGGATTTTTGGTGTCGCGAAAGTACGGGATATTCTTTAATTTCTTTTATTTTTGTACGGTTATTGGGAATTGGTGATGAGATTTTCTTTACGACATTCGTGTTTCCTTGTTTTGCTTATCCTATTATTGGCCTCTTGCAGTTCTACCAAGTTCGTGGGAGAGGGAGAATACCTGTTGGACAAAGTGAGTATCCGAACTGAGACACCCCTCGACCGGCAATATGATCTTCGCTCGTATTTGCGTCAGCAGCCCAACTTTAAGATCTTCGGGCTTATGAAATGGCAATTGTTCGTGTATGGTTGGTCGGGACATGACGAGAAGAAGTGGATTAACCGGCAATTGCGGAAATTGGGTGAGCCTCCCGTGATCATGGATACGTTGCTTGTTGATCAATCCGCGACGGAACTTCAACGCTTCTTGGTCAATAAGGGATACGTGAACGCACGAGTTTCTTATTCGATCGACACATCCAGGTATAAGAAAGCGAGGGTCTATTATGATATAATACCGAATGCCCCTTATCGGATCCGGAATTACGAGGTGGCTTTGGATGACCCTGTGGTGGATAGTATCGCCCATTTGAAACCTCCTGTTCGTTCTCGTTTCAAGTCGGCTTTCCGCCCTTCTCTCGATGAGTATGTGTCGTTGGTGGAAGAAGGCTCCTTGTTTGATCGGGATATGCTCGACGAGGAACGCGAGCGGATCGCGGATTTGCTTCGGAAACATGGCTATTACGCTTTCAACAGGAACCATCTGGCTTATTTGGCGGATAGCGCTTTCCAGCGGAATATTGTCGATCTGAAGATGACTTTGCGTCCCTTCCGGCAGGTGGATCCCGATGGGAGTACACATGACGTTCCCCATAAACCTTATTATATCAATAGCGTAAAGATTTATACCGATTATGATGCCTTGAGCCAGGCGAATGGAGAGGCTTATGTCGTTACCGATTCCGTAGCGCGTGGTGGAATGCGGATTTATTACGGGAAAAGCGGGCGTTCGTTGCGCCCAAACACGCTTTTCCGGAGCGCTTATATTCAGCCGGGGCAATTGTATAATGAGGAGAACGTGGAACAAACTTATTCGGCTTTCGCTTCTTTGAGGGCCTTGCGGAACGTGAATATCCGGTTCGATGAGTTTGAGGAAAACGATACGATGAAACTGGATTGTTCGATCCAGACCGTGCCTTCGAAGCGTTACTCGGTTGGCGTGGATCTGGAAGGGACGAACTCGGCTGGTGATTTGGGTTTCGCTTCCAGTCTTAGTTTCCAGCATCGGAATCTTTTCAAGGGATCGGAGGTGTTTACCGCTACGGTACGTGGGGCTTATGAGTCTTTGTCGGGCGGACGGGAATATGGTTTGGCGGATAACTATTGGGAACTGGGTGCGGAGGGATCCATGTTGTTCCCGAAATTCTTGTTTCCTTTCCTGAGCGCGGATTTCCGGCGTAAGAGCCGGGCCTCGACGGAAGTGAAGGTGAGCTATAACTTGCAGACACGTCCCGAATATACTCGTGCGATCCTTTCGGGCGGTTGGAGCTATATTTGGCAAGATCGGTTGAATACCCAAGCGAGGCATACGTTCCGGTTGGTGGATTTGAACTATGTTTACTTGCCTAAAGTTCAAGAGGCTTTCATCTCCGATTTGCCAGACTACATGTTGTTGTATAATTATACCGACCATTTCATTATGGCTTCGGGGTATACTTATTCTTTTAGCAATAGCTCGCCCCAAAAGAGGATGCGCAATACGCATTCGATCCGTGCCTCGGTGGAGATCGCGGGGAATTTGTTGAGCGCCTTTTCGCGCTTGACGGGAGCGCGTAAAAACGAGAATGGGGTATATGAGCTTTTCGGGACAGAATACGCTCAATACGCGAAATTTGATTTTGATTATAGCCAAGGTATCGTATTGGATAACCGGAATCGACTGGCCTTTCACGTGGGAGTTGGCGTGGGATTGCCTTATGGTAATTCCGACTATTTGCCTTTCGAACGTGTTTATTTTTCGGGAGGTGCCAATAGCGTGCGTGGGTGGTCAGTTCGTGAGTTGGGACCGGGAAGCATGCGAGTGACAGACAGTACTTCTTTCGCGCTCCAATCCGGAGATATTCGCTTGGACTTGAGTATTGAATATCGAACCAAGCTTTTCTGGAAATTTGAATTGGCGGCATATATCGATGCGGGAAACGTATGGACAACCAAGAAGTTGGAGAACCAAAAGGATGGGAATTTTGACTTTTCTCGTTTCTATAAGGAAATCGCGGTCTCGTATGGATTGGGACTTCGGTTGGATTTCGATTTCTTCCTTTTGCGTTTCGATACGGGTATGAAAGCCTATAATCCTCAAGAGCGTGGATCGAGGCGATGGGCGATTACCCGTCCCAATTTTAAGGACAACTTCGCGTGGCATTTCGCGGTGGGTTATCCTTTTTAAGGGAAAAATGTGCTCCAAAGATTGGGACTGTCCGGATTTTTATTTAACTTTGCGCCCGATTTAAAGGCTGGTTCCGTAGCTCAGCTGGATAGAGCAACGCCCTTCTAAGGCGTGGGTCGAGCGTTCGAATCGCTCCGGAATCACTTGGGTGGAATCTATTAATATGTTGATTATTATATGTATTAATACCCCATTCATG
>CASFXH010000040.1 GCA_949298575.1 uncultured Parabacteroides sp. | reverse complement strand
GAAGTAGATGAGTTGGTAGCTCTCCACTAAGATAGACATTTTGCTCCTTAGTGGCTACTTCCTTTCTTTATTTCTTCATCTTTATTTAGGACAATATTGATTCGGGACCCATTTTCTTACCCAATGTTCCCATTCCTGATTCAGAAACACTATTGGCAGACGGCTACGCTTTTTTCTATGAGAACCTAGCCACAAACATGCTCTACGCCGTCGGGAAAGATCTCGAAACAACCCCCTATTATAAGTATTCAAGCGAAACCAGCAGCATGGTAGAATACGGAACAACCTATGCCTACGCCAATTGGATCGCCCCCGAAAATACGCCGACACGTGAAACCATCGCTTACCAAGCCGCGCAATCGGCCGACGTAGGGCCTAATGGTAAGGATGTGAAAGTCGTATCGGACAAGATGGAGATCTATACGCCAAAAGGATTGGCTTGGCTGGCATTCGTGACAAACGACACCTACAATATCCAGCCAGGGAAAGAATATTTCTCCGACATTCACAACTCCAATATTTATCTCAAGAATGATTTGGATATGACCGGCTATGGAGAAAATTGGCCTGCTATTAAATTATATAACTCCATGTTCGACGGCGAAGGACACCGGATCTATAATTTAGATATTGTCAGTCCATCCCCTTCTCTGTTCAACAATATTCTCACTTTAAAAAACCTGACCGTGGAAGGCGACTATAGAATGTTCTATTCCAAAGACAACCTGTCCGGAAAACCTTATGGCGGTTCTATGGCTGGTTTAGTAAACGACATGCAATACGTCAATTCCCTAATTGTCAATTGCGCCTTCATAGGAACCCTTCGGAATGACTTCTTGGAAGAGACTGGTTCAATTAAAGCGATCGCGGGTTTGACCTGTACGAACTATGGCTATATCGAGAACTGTTACGTCAACCCCTGCGGCGAGAAATTCATTTGCGGCAATGACGCTTATATCGGTGGCCTTGTTTATTCAAATTATGGCTACATCGAGAACTGCTATTCCGGAGCGGAAGTTGATTTTAATGGATCCGGCTGCGAATACGATCCTTTGGTTTATGAAAATATGGATATTTGGGACGCGGGCATCATGACCAATTGCTACACCGCCGCCGACGTCTCCCTCGACATCCTCAACGAGAATGTCCGCGCCCACGTGCCGGTGAACGCCTACGACCCCGCTTGGAAAGAATGGTCCGCCGATCCGGATTACCAATGCGGTATGCCTTACTTGTTCGCTTACGGGAAAGGGACGGATGTCGCCAATGAGGCGATCGGAACGGATGACTCGCGTATCTTCACGAGTGGCGGACAAATCATCGTCATGACCTCACGGCCTCAAACCGTCCGAGTGATCGCGATGAGTGGCGCGGTTATCGCGTCCGAACGGGTCGCGGGACAGAAAGCCTTCGCGGGAATCACGCCGGGCAACTACATTGTCGTGGTAGGTGAAAAAGTCCTCAAAATCCACCTATAAACTATACTAATTCCACAAACGGGCTCGTTATCTTAGGCGGAAAGGGGTAACGAGCCCGCTTCTTTATTTTCAAACACCAGAAACAGCAAAAGGTCATGAAAGAGAAACTAAACCAACTGGCGAAAGCCCTCCGCGAGGCCATCGCCGAGAACCCGGTCGAGGTCGTTTGGGCGGTCTTGTTCTTCCTCGTTTTCATCCCGTGCGACAGGGATCGGGAGGCGCTGGCGTTCGGCGCTTGGGATGGCATGAATATCTTGCGATTCGGGCTTGCCCTTTTCTTGGCGACCTACCTGCTCCACGCGCACGCCGGGCGATGGGCTTGGGCCAAGATCGCTTACTATCTCTCGCCCGCGCTTCTGGTGCCGGTCGGGTGGATCCGAATCGAGGATTTCCCGGAGGTTTATCCCATGACCTTGCTGCTCAGCCAGCTGCTCTTCCTTTGGGCGACGAGCGGGCGGGGAAACGATCGCTTCATCGGCGCCACGCTCCGCTACGTGAAGGCGATCTTTTTGAGTGGCGCTTTCGGGACATGCTTGTTCTTGGCCTTGATGGTGATTTTCCAATCGGTGGTTTATATCTTCGAATGGGAGTCGTGGATAGAGTCCTGGCTCTCCACCTTCTCCCTCGCCACGGGCTTCGCCCTCTCCTGGCCCCTGTTTTTCTTGACCTTCCACCGGCAGGTGGACGGGCGCACGCTCTTGGGTAAAGCCGACCTGATCCTCGCCAACTACATCCTCTCGCCCGCCCTGCTCGTCTATACGGCGATCCTCTATCTTTACACCGCGAAGATCGTCGTCACGTGGGACTTGCCAAAGGGGGGCGTGGCAATGATGGTGATGGCCTATGTCGGCTTCCTGTTTCTCTTGAAAGGGTTCCAGCCGTTCTTGTCGAGGCGTTTTTACGACAAGTTCTATCGCCACGCCAGCTGGATCGCCCTGCCCACGCTGGCCTTGGCTTGGGTCGGAGCCATTTACCGGATCGGGGAATATGGCTATACCGTGCCAAGGGTCTATTTGCTGATCATGCTCACCGTGCTGACCGTGATGGCCGGGCTTTTCCTCGTGCCACGTCTCGCGAGCTATCGGACGGTGGTCGGTTTCGCCTTGGTCAGTTTCTCGGTTTTCTCCTACATTCCCGGAATGACGGCCAAGGATATCGAACGCCGCTCGCAAGCGGGCCGCGAACCCGAGCCGGAGAAGGAAAATCCTTACGTCTACATTTCCCCCCAAAACACCCCGATCGACATCCGCCCTTACGAGACGATCATCCCCGTCAGTTCTTACCTGAACGAGAACGACAGTCTCTCCGTCTTCCAAGACAGCACGCTGATTTATAAGGAAAACCTTTCCACCCTCTTGCGTGCGCAGCTCCGGAAAGCGAACCTCTCGCCAGCCGACAGCATCCCCGAATCGGCCTACAACCAGCTGCTCTTCATCGAGACCGACTCCCTGGCGATCTGGCTGGAAGATCTCCAACTTTATAAAAAAGAAGACGGGGAATATCGGATCAATTACCTCAAGCCCGCTTATTGTTTGAAAAAATAATTACCTTCGCACCCAACAATAAAAAACGAGAAGAGATGAAAACAATCGCACCCGCATTGCAGGACATGAAAAAAGACGATCGCCTGATGCCAGACGAAGATTTGGCCAGAGCCATTCCTTTCGAGGATTTCAAGGAACAAGCCCTTAACCATGTTAGAAACCTATACCTTAATCATGATGAAAATCGTTTTCCTTCCGGAGGTCATCCAGTATTTCAATGAACTGGTCACGATCTTATACAAAAAGAATTATTTCGGTTTCGAGGAAAACGCATACAACTATGTCGTTTCACTTTTAGATGAAATCGAAGAAACGTTGCCTTTCCGAGTAAGCAAAATTGCGCCGCCCTATTTTAATCGATATGGAAAAGCCATGCGTTACGCTTCTTTCAGAAAGAATAAAACGACCCAATGGTACGTATTCTTCACGAAATACCAGCAAAATGACGAAACGATTTACTTAATCCGTTATATCACTAATAACCACGTAAACGCACATCATTTATAAAAACGAAATGCCCGAAAACCTCTTTGCGTTCACACGAATAAACACAATAAAGCCTAGAAACCTTTTCGCGAGTTCGCGAAACGACGCCAGAGACTCTGGGATGATTTCGCGAACTCGCGAAGCCCTACGGCCAAATCCGCCCGCACCGCGCGGAAAAAAATTTTCTCAAAAAAAGAAAGGCGCCCCATTTCCGGAGCGCCCCTTCCTCAAAATATAACCCCAAAATAAAAATAAAGCCTACTTCGTCCTTCGATACTCGTAAAGCACCTTGCCCTCGTGGTTGACCAGATAGAAAGTCGCGGCCGAGTCGGATAGGCTGAAAAGGGTGAAGCCTTCGCTGGGATCGCAGAACTTCGTGCCCTCGATGGCCTTCACCGGGCGAGAGAGGGAGCCGGAGGTGTTGACCAAGTAGTCGACTTGGCTTCCCTCGCGCTGGATGTGCTGGAAGTTGTGGATATGGCCGCAGAGGTAGAAATCGACGCCATACTTGTCGAGCAAGGGCTTGACGCGGGTTTGCATGTCGGTCCGCTCGCTCTCGTCCTTGTCGGTGTCGGCGAAGACGGGATGGTGGCCGATGACGAACTTCCATTTCTCCTTCGACTCGGCGAGGGTTTTCTCCAGCCAACGCAACTGGGCGCCCATGTCCTGCCGGCAAGCGTCGGGATACTTCTCGGTATCCTCGCGATACTTGTCGAGCAAGGGCGGCGTGTCGATGAAAGCCAAGAGGGCCTTCTCGTTCTCGCCCGCCTCGACGACCTTCGAGTAATATTTGGCCGGGGCGATCCATCGGCGGCTCTTCTTGCTGTAGTCGAGCACCGCCTGGGTATTGCCGCGGTACTCGTGGTTGCCGTTGACGACAAACCACTCCAGCATCAGTTCCGGATGGCTGTAGATCAGCTCGTAGTTGGTCATCCAAAGAGGATCGTCGACGCTCGCCACGCCTTCGAAGTGGTGCGTGTCGCCGGCGGCCACGACGAACTCGATGTCGATCTTCTCCGCCCATTGGCCCATCAGCTCGGCGATGGGCTTTTGCTTGTAATACCCGTTGCGGCCCAAGTCGCTGACGAGATAAAAGTTCTTGTTCTCCTCGGGGATGGAGGGGATGCCCCCCTTCGCGGGAGCGCCATTCGCCTCGCCCGCCTTCGCGTCGCCGGAAGTTTTCGCCCGCTCGCCCTCCGCGGCGCAGCCCCCGAAAACGGGGACCGCCAACATCGCGGAAAGGATTCGCAAATAGTTTCGCCTATTCATTTTTCAACGCTTATTCACCACGTGCGCCGAACCAAGGCTCGATCGCGGGCGAGGTATAAGTTTCACCATTCACCGTCAAACCGGTCGTTCCGAAATAGGGCTGCATGCTCGCGTCGGAACCGCTGTAGGCGCCCGTCAAGGCCGGAGAGCCGGCTTGGAGCGAGAAGTCCCAGCTGTCGTCGTAGAGGTAGTTCGTCAAGGAAACACCGCTCAGGTCGTAGTTCACGAACATCGGGTCTTTCAAATCGTTCTCGGTCGCGATGATACTGTTCAAGTCGACCACGCCGACGTTATAGTCCTCATGGGCGTAGTTGTAGCCTTCCCACGCGTAAGCCACACCGCTCTCGTCAGGGAAAGTCACCTCGCTCCGCGATGAGCCCGAAGCGTAGTAGTTGTAGTCGATCACGGAAGAATCATCATAGCCCTCCTCCGGATTGTTGGGGATGGAGAAACTCGGGGTCATGGCGCGGAACTTGCAATTCACCATCAAGTTGTTGAAGACATTCGCCAAGACGTTCTTCTCAACGTAGACGCAACCGCCCTTCTCGCCATCGCGAC
Organism: uncultured Parabacteroides sp.; assembly: GCA_949298575.1. Lineage (GTDB taxonomy): Bacteria > Bacteroidota > Bacteroidia > Bacteroidales > Tannerellaceae > Parabacteroides. The sequence goes on along the minus strand of CASFXH010000040.1, from coordinate 22,132 downwards.
GCCAGCCGGCGTTGATGATCGTGTTGTTGTAAGCCTGCACTTTCGCCTGGCCGCGGTTCTCGCTCTGGCCGGAGCTGGAGAGTTTCAAGCCGTTGGTGTTGGGGCTGTACATGATGTTGCCGGCGACATCCACTTGGCAACCGGCCTTCACGTTGACCGCCTCGGCGCCGTCGAAGCCATTCGCCGCGAAGGTGTTGTGGGCGATGATGCCTTGGCCGCCCATCATGTAAATCCCATCCGACCAGCCGTTGCGGATGATCGAGTTGGTGATCACGTAGCGACCGTTGATGTTGTTCGTCGTGATCTGCGGATAAGCGTCGTCACCGGCCGTGTAAATACCCGCGGCGGCGGCCGGAGAGCCATCAACCACTTGCCCGCCCGTATATTCGATGATCGTGTGGTCGATCAACATCTCCTCGCAAGTCTCCGTCGCGACGATGCCGCCCCACATGAAGTCTTCGTTAAAGATATTTTCCGGCAAACGGTCCTCCTCGGCGATCGAGAACAAGACCGGCTTCTCGGCCGTGCCTTGGCAATAAAGGTTGCCCTCTACCGTGAATTCGATGGGCACATGGTTCGCGCCCACGCCCTCGGTGCTGACGATGATCTGGGCGCCCGCCTCGATCACCAGGCTCTTGCCCGCCGGGACGACATAATGATCCGTCAAGTTGACCACCGTGTCGGCGGGCCAGATGATGGTCGACTCGTCGACAGCCGGCGTATCGGGTTTCTCCTCTTCCGGATCTTCCTTTTCAGGAGGCGTTACGATCTCGTTCGTTTCCTCGTCGTCGCAGGCCATGAACATGACGGACGTGGCCAAAAATGCTGAGCCAATCAGCAGATAATTCTTGAAGTTCATAATTCTAATGTGTTTAAAGATTGATGACTATTGTTTTCTCTCAATAAATTTACAACGTATAGCGAATACCGATCATGATCGTCCGCCCGCGCCACTCCTTGCGCTCGATCACGTTGCCGTCCTCGCGGGGCGAGTCGACGCTGTCGGTATGCGGGCCCTTGTGGATGTAGCGGAGCAAGGGCACGTCGAGCAGGTTCGAGGCCTTCGCGTAGACGCTGATGCCATTTTCCCAACTCTTCTCGACGGAGGCGTCCAGCTGGAAGTAGCCATCCTCCCAGATGTCGTCGTCGTACCAGTTCGAGATGTCGCTCAAGCGTTTGCCCGTGTAGCTGCCGGCCAGCTGCCCTTCCCAGCCGTAAGAGGGGCTTTTGAAGAGGAGCGAGAGGTTGGCCACGTGAGCCGCCTGCCCGAACAAGGGGCGCGACTGGCTGACGGAACGGATTTCCGACCCATCCATCACCCGCTTCTCGGTCGTGATCTTGGAATGCGTATAGGTGTAGTTGGCCTTGACGCCAAACCAGTTGAAGTATTTCATGAGGTCGATCTCGACACCCAGGTTCGTGGCGTCGCCGAAGTTCATCGGCTTGTAGTAGACGTCCTGCCCCTCGTTCAGCAAGCCGTACTCGATCGGGTTCTTCAGTTTTTTGTAGAAGAGGCCGACCATGAACTGCTCCGACGATTTCGGGAAGAACTCGTAGCGCAAGTCGATGTTGTCGGCCACGGTGTGCTTCAGGTCGGGGTTACCTTTCTCCTTGTAATCCTCGTTGATGATGCTGTAAGGGACGATCTCGAAGAAACTCGGCCGGTTGATGGAGCGACCGTAAGAGAAACGGAGATTGGCGTTCTTGTGGACCACGTATTTCGCGTGGAAGCTGGGCAAGACGTCGGTATAGACTTGCTCGCCTTCCGGGTCGACGTTCTCCGTCGGGAATTTCAGCGTATAGCCCTGGTCGGTATGCTCGACGCGCACGCCGGCGATCAGTTCCCACTTGTCGAACGTGTATTTCGCCATGCCGTAAGCGGCGCCGATCCGCTCCGTCGCGTCGTAGTTCAAGGGGTCGCTGATGTTGCCGTAGCGGCGGGGCGTCAGGAGGATCTCGTTGAAATTGTTCCAGTCCTCGCCTTGGTATTGGGCGTCGCTCGAGCTGGTCGCCGAGTTGAAGGTGTATTCGTTGAAGAAGCTGTCGCGGACCTTGTCGCGATACATGCCGCCGACCGAGAAGTCGAACACCGAGCTGTCGTCGAGCGTCCATTTGTATTTCAAGTTCGCGTAGCCCGCCACGTCGCGGTCCGAGTTGTGCTCCCACCGGCGGGTGGCCGCGCCCGAAGTCTGGATGTGCGAGCCGAGCATGAAGATCTCCGCGTTGTCGGGCGTCTCGCTGTAAGCCTTCGAGACGACGCCCGACCAATCCAGGCGCAACGCCCCGTTGTCGAGGAACGCGTGCTCGCCTTTCAACGTCGAGTTGATGATATACTGGTGGTTCCATTTCATGCGGATCGCCCGTTCTTGCTCGTCGGCGCCATCGCGGACCTCCGCCTCGCGCATGTCCATATAGCCGTTATACCAAGTCAACTTATGCTGCCGGGCGATCTGGTAGTCGAGTTTCACGTGGGCGCCCACGCGGGTTTGCCGGGCCGAATAGTCGCGATACTCGATGCCGTGATGGCTCTGCCCCGGCTGGTAATACAGCTGGCTCTCCTTGCCGCGATAGGTGTTCAGGTAGCTGACGGCCAGCATGACGCCCAGCTTGTCGCGGAAGAAACGATCGCCATACGAAAGGCCGCCGATCAGGTCGGGCAGCGGCTTTTTCCACTTCATCCGCAGGTTGTCCATCGTGAAATGGTCCATCGTCACCCGCGTGTCCTCGGGGAAGCCCATCGCCTCGTAGGGAGACTTTTTGACGATCGCGCCCGTGTTGAAGGATTGGAAGTCGCGGTCGAAATACATCGTGTTGTAGCCCGTGGAGAGGTTGGCCGTGAATTGCCGCTCGCTGGGGGCGTCTTTCATGATCAGGTTGACGGCGCCGCCGATGCCGTCGCCCTCCATGTCGGCCGTCAAGGATTTCGTCACCTCCAGGCGGTCGAGCATTTCAGAAGGGAAAATATCGAGCGGGACGAAACGGTTCTTGTTGTCGGGGCTCGGGATTTTCACGCCATTAATTAAAGTATAATTATAACGCTTGTCCATGCCGCGGAGGATGGCGTACTGGCCCTCGCCACTGCTGTTGCGCTCGATCGTCACGCCCGACATGCGTTGGATGACATTCGCCACGGTAATGTCTGGCGAAAGCTCGATCGCCTTGGCGCTCATCACGTTGACCACGTTCATGGCCCGCCGCTCGATGCCCCGCGCCCCCGCCTCCGTGCGGCCCGGGTTGCGGCCGAGGACGACCACCTCGCGCAGGGCGATGTCGTTCGTCTCCAGCTGGATCAGGATGTCGCCATCCTTGTCGCTCACCGTGTATTCCACCGGCTTATAACCCACGTACGAAACGACGAGCGTCTGCCCATTGTCGAGCGACAACGAGAAACTCCCGTCCAATCCCGAGACCACGCCTTTCGACGGGTCCTCCTTCAAACTCACCGTGGCGCCGATAATCTCCTCGCCCGATTTCTTGTCCTTGATTTTTCCTTTGAGCATTCGCGCGTCCGCGCCGAAAATGACTAAAAGGCTCAGTAAAACCACTGAAACACTTCTTTTCATATCTTCCTCTTATTCGCTTTCCTGATGATTGATGATGATTGAAATCGTTTTTCGAATTCACCGCGAAAGTAGAGGGGGGGCATGACAGGGATTCTTCGAAATCCTTACAAGTTCCCTTCAAAATCCCTACGAAAAGGTTTCAGTTGTTTCAATCTCGTTTCAGCTGAAGGGAAAACATTCCACCGCGACTCGCGGTGAGTCCGCGCATGGGAGAAACGCTCCACCGCGACTCGCGGTGAACCATCGCATGGGAGAAACACTCCACCGCGACTCGCGGTGAGCCCTCGCACAGGAGAAACGCTCCACCGCGACTTGCGGTGAGCCCTCGCACGGGAGAAACGCTCCACCGCGACTCGCGGTGAGCCCTCGCACGGGAGAAACGCTCCACCGCGACTCGCGGTGAGCCCCCGCACGGGAGAAACGCTCCACCGCGACTCGCGGTGAGCCCTCGCACGAGCGAAATATTTCACCGCGACCCGCGATGAAATATTTCCATGAAAAAAAATGCCACCGCGAGTCGCGATGGCATAAATCCGCCCGGCGGCGGGGTGTCATTTCCCGCTCCGGATATATTCCACGGCCCGCTCGAGCTGCGCGTCGACGCCCTGGGCGAAACTGGCCTCGTCGAAAGGCGCCTCGATGGTCGGCGGGATGCCGACGCCCTCGTAGACCTCGCCGTTCACGTCGCACGACATGATTTGGGTCGTGTAAATCAAATAAGTATCATTCTCGATATAACCCGAGTAAGTTTCCTCGAAAGAATTGTTGTCGGCAGCCAGCGTGCCTTGCCCGCCCGTAGTTCGCTCGCCAATGAAGCAACCGTTCGGGAGCGAGAGGACGGCCATCGTCGTCATCTCCGCCATACTCATCGAGTGCATGTCGGCCAAGACGACGATCGGGACATCCAGCTTCCTGTCGAGCGCCATCGGCTGGAGGTATTGGGGGATCCAAGGCCCGTAATCGAGGCGTCCGATCCCGCTCTTTCCCCTTTGGTACATGAAAACGTGGCGCTCGTCGACGAAATAGCCCAGCACGAAAGGCAGGTCGTTCACGATGCCACCGCCGTTGTTTCGCACGTCGATGATCACGCCCTTCACCTCCGGCCACGTGTTGAGCAGCTCCACGTAGCGCTCGCGAACCTGCTCGATCACGCTCGTGTCGTTATGCAGGTGCGCCAGCAAGCCAAATTCGCTCAGCCTGAAATAGACAATATCCTCGTCCAAGACTCCCGCCAGCGCCGTGAAGGGCGCTTTACCCTCGAGGGCGAGCGTGCCATTCGTCAAGCGTTTCTCTTGGATCAAGCGTTGGATCGCTCCCTGCCAACCGGTTTCGAACAGGTCTCTCGAGTGGTAATTTTCCCGCTTCGAGAGATGTCCGTCGGAAGGCAGGAAGGTGTAAGTCTTGTTGGGCATATAAAACCGGACGGCGTAATGGCCGTCGACAAGGTCGGCCGTCAGCTCCTCGATCATGCCGAAAGCCTCGTCGTTGACCTCCGGATCGTAGAAGCCGTCGTCGGCCAAGGCGTCGAACTTCGGCTTGTATTCCTCGTAGACCGCGTCCCAGTCGGTCGGGTCGACGCTCCAGAAGACGTAGTTGTAATTCATGGCCGACCAAAACGACTCGAAAGCCTCCGCCCAGTTCGAGATATTCGCGTCCGTCCGGGGGTTTTGCATCGTCGGCATATCGTCGCGGCAGCCCGTCAAGGCGAGCGTGGCCGCCAGCGCCACCAAAAGATCGCGTATGTAGCTCTTCTTCATCTCTTCTTATTTTATTAAATGATTATTTTTTCCCTACGGAGAACAAGATGCCGACGTGGAAATCGAACGTGCCCAGATAGCGGGGGACCTGATCGATCATGTAATCCTTCTGCACGTCGGAAAGGCTGTGGTAATAACGGCATCCGCCCTGCAAAGCCAAGCGCTCGCCCAATTGATACTCGACGCCGACGCCGACCAGCGCGCCGCCCTCGAAGCGATTGTCGCGCCGCGAGTCGAAGGCGTATTTTTCATCGTAATCGACCATCGGGTAGACGGGCGAGTTCCAATCATCCGGCGCCGCGCCGCCATCCTCCGTCACCGGGAAAGTCGTCAACCGACTTCCTTCCCGCCGGGCGGCCAGCCATCCCCCGACGTAGAAACCCGCGTCGAGGTAGCCACGCAACTTCTCGGAGCCGAACGAGAAATGGGCGAGGACGGGCAACGAGAGGTAATGGTTCGTCAAGTCCTCGCCCATCCCCTCGTAATATCCCGAGCGCCAAAGGCCGTAGTTCTTTCGCACGTAAGCCAACTCCGCCTGCACGGCGAACCAATCCTTGAAATCATACCGCGCCGGCACGCTCGCCGAGAATCCCACGTTGGCCGAATAGCGCCAATCGTAGAAATAGCCGTTCTCCGTCGCCACCGAGGTATTCGTGAGACCGACCCGCGCGCCGACACGCCATTGCGCCACCGCCGGGACCGCGAGCACCAGAGCCAGCCCCAAAATCAAAAACCTTATTCTTCTCATCTTTCTAATATTGTTTGAAAACGCCGCGAAGGTAAAAGGTTTTTCGCTACTTTCGCGCCTATCTATAAATTATAAATCATAAGAGCGAAATGAGACGAACTTTCTTCCTTATCGCCTTGATCCTTTCCGGTTTCAGCGCGACGCTTCTCGCCCAAGGCGATTACGACACCTATTTCACGGAGAAAAGCCTCCGGATCGACTTTACCCTCACCGGCGACGCCGAGAGCCAGACCGCCGGCATCCGCCTCCTGCGGGAAGAGCCCGTCTGGAGCGGCCCGCGAGCGAACCGCGTCGATCCTTTCGATTACGGGGGCTATCGCGTCAAGGTCTACGACCAGGCCAGCGGGCAACTCATCTATTCCCGCGGTTTCAACACGCTGTTCGAGGAATGGCGCACCACCGCCCAAGCCCGCGCCGAGCGACAGGCGTGGGACAACAGCGTCGTCATCCCCTCCCCCAAAGTCCCCGTACGCGTCGAGCTGGAAGCCCGCGAGCGGAGCGACATGAAATTCCACAAGCTCCTCGCGCAAACGATCGACCCGTCGAGCCTCTTCATCGACCGGAGCCCCCTGCGCTCGAACCCCGTCACGGTGATCCAGCGTGAAGGCGAGCCCGCGGAGAAAGTCGACCTGGTCTTCGTGGCCGAAGGCTATACGGCCAAGGAGCGGAAGAAATTCGAGGCGGACGCCCGGCGCTTCACCGAGGCCCTTTTCCAGACGCCGCCCTTCGACCGCTACCGGAGCGCGTTCAACGTCTACGCCGTCGCGGTACCTTCCGAGGAATCGGGCACGGACATGGCGGGCGAGGACATTTTCCGGAACACGGCGCTCAACTCCGGCTTCTATACCTTCGGCATCGACCGCTACCTGACCACGCCCGACATGCGGGCCATCCGCGACGCCGTCTGGGAGACTCCCTGCGACGCCCTCTTCGTCCTCGTCAACTCCGAGCGCTATGGCGGAGGCGGGATGTACAATTTCTACGCGATCGGGACCGCCGACAACCAGCATACGCTCTCGGTCTTCACCCACGAGCTGGGGCATAGCTTCGCCGGGCTGGCCGACGAATATTTCACGTCGGAAGTCGCCTACGAGTCCTTCTACAACCTGAAATACGAACCATGGGAGCCCAACATCACGACACTTGTCGATTTTGAGGCGAAGTGGAAAGACCTTCTCCCCGCCGACACGCCCATCCCGACCCCGCTCGAGGAGCCCTACAAAGACAAGGCGGGCGTCTTTGAGGGCGGAGGCTATGTCGCCAAGGGCATTTACCGTCCGATGGACCATTGCATGATGCGCGACTACGCGCCGTTTTGCCCTGTCTGCCAAGAGGCGATCATCCGGATGATCCATTATTACGAAGACCGCCCAATAAGGCCCGCGGAATAAAGATGCGCTCGGAAAGCGTAAATCTGACGAGATTTCGTTAAATTCGCGACCACATTCAAAACGTAAATCAAGAAGTCTATGGCAGTCTATTTAAATGATGTATCGAGAACTTTCGGCGAGTATTTGTTGATCCCCGGCCTGACCACGAAGGCCTGCATCCCTTCGAATGTCTCCCTGAAAACCCCTCTCGTTAAATTTAAGGCTGGCGAAAAACCCGCCATTGAGTTGAATATCCCCTTCGTTTCGGCGATCATGCAATCCGTCTCCGGCCCCAAGCTGGCGATCGAATTGGCGCGCAACGGCGGCCTGTCGTTCATTTTCGGCTCGCAAACGATCGAAAGCCAAGCGGAAATGGTCCGCAAGGTCAAGAAATTCAAAGCGGGATTCGTGATCAGCGACTCGAACCTGACCCCGGAGAACACCCTGGCGGACGTCCTGAACCTGGTCCGTGAGACGGAGCACTCCACCATCGGTATCACCGCCGACGGCACGCCCAATGGCCGCTTGCTCGGCATGGTGACCAGCCGCGACTACCGCCTGGAGAAAGACCCGCTGGACATGAAGGTGAAAGAATTCATGACACCCTTCTCGAAACTGATCGTCGGCGAGCTGGGCATCACGCTTTCCGAGGCGAACCAAATCATCTACGAACACCGTCTGAACACCTTGCCTATCATCGACAAGGATCAGAATCTCCAATATTTCGTCTTCCGTAAAGACTACGACAGCCATAAGGAAAATCCCAACGAGCTATCGGGCACGGACAAGAAACTCCTGGTCGGCGCCGGTATCAACACGCGCGACTACGCGCAACGGGTTCCCGCCCTGATCGAGGCCGGTGTCGACGTGCTCTGCATCGACTCGTCGGACGGCTACTCGGAATGGCAACACGACACGCTGCGCTGGATCAAGGAGAGATATGGCGACAAGGTGCTGGTCGGAGCTGGCAACGTGGTCGACCAAGAGGGCTTCAACTATTTGGTCGAGGCGGGCGCGGACTTCGTGAAGGTCGGCATCGGCGGGGGCTCCATCTGCATCACGCGGGAACAGAAAGGAATCGGACGCGGACAGGCGACAGCCCTGATCGACGTGGCCCGGGCCCGCGACGCCTACTTCGAGAAGACCGGCATCTATGTCCCGATCTGTAGCGACGGCGGCTTGGTACACGACTACCACATGGTCCTGGCCCTCGCGATGGGCGCCGACTTCCTGATGATGGGTCGCTACTTCGCCCGTTTCGACGAGTCGCCCACCAAGAAGTTGAAAATCGGCAACAGCTTCGTGAAGGAATATTGGGGCGAAGGCTCGAACCGCGCGAAGAACTGGCAACGCTACGACCTGGGCGGCAACGAGGCGTTGAAGTTCGAGGAAGGTGTCGACAGCTACGTGCCTTACGCGGGCAAGATGAAAGACAACCTCAACGTCACCTTGGGCAAGATCATCGCCACGATGTGCAGTTGTGGCTCAATCACCATTCCTGAATTGCAAAAGAACGCCAAGATTACCTTGGTCTCCTCCACCAGCATCGTGGAAGGCGGGGCGCACGACGTGATCTTGAAAGAAAACAATCGATAAAGACGCTTTTTCATAATAATTTGGAGGGATGATGAGCTAGGGAGAAATCCGATACGCTTCTCATCCCTTTTTTCAAAACAACATTTCAATCTTAAGCTCCATGAAAGCATTCCTTTTGAGCGCGCTCCTCGCGGGCGCCATGTTCGGGCAGGCAAGCGCCGCCGAACCTGAGATGATCCGGATCTCCACCAACGAGACCGACCTCATCCTCCAAGTCGCCCCCAGCGGACGGCTCTATCAAAGTTATTTAGGCGACAAACTCCTCGACGAGGCCGATATCCGGAATCTCGCTTGGAACGTCCACGCGGCGACCGACGGCAGCGTCACCACCCGCGGATGGGAAGTCTACCCCGCCTCCGGATGGGAAGACTATTTCGAACCCGCCTTCGCCATCGAGCACAACGACGGCAACCTGACCTCCGTCTTCAAATACGTCTCTTCCGAAACCAAGCGGACCGACCCCAACGTCAGCGAGACCATCATCACCCTCCGCGACGAGGTCTATCCCGTCGAGGCCCGCCTACATTATATTTCTTATGGAAAAGAAAACATCATCAAGACTTGGACCGAGATCCGCCACGAGGAAAAGCGCCCGGTGAAGATCGCCCGCTACGCCTCGAACATGCTCTATTTCTCCAGCCCCGCCTATCACCTGACGGAGTTCAGCGGCGACTGGGCGAAAGAGGTCCAGATGAGCAGCCAAGAGCTCCACTACGGCAAGAAGATCCTCGACACGAAGCTCGGATCGCGGGCCGCCATGCACGTCTCGCCCTTCTTCGAGCTGGGGCTGGGCGCGCCCGTTCGCGAGAACGAGGGGACCGTCTTGCTCGGCACCATCGGCTGGACGGGCAACTTCCGCTTCACCTTCGAGGTCGATAACGTCGGCAACCTCCGCGTCCTCTCGGGCATCAACCCCTACGCCTCGAACTACGAGCTGAAGCCCAACGAGACCTTCACCACCCCCGAGTTCATCTTCACCCTCAGCGACGAGGGCGCCGGGAAAGCCAGCCGCGACTTCCACGACTGGGCTCGGACCTATCAGGTGAAGAAAGGGCAAGACGACCGCTATACCTTATTAAATAACTGGGAAGCCACCAGCTTCAACTTCGACGAGGACAAGCTCGAGCGCCTCATGGGCGAGGCCAAGGAGCTGGGCGTCGACCTCTTCCTCCTCGACGACGGCTGGTTCGCCAACAAATATCCCCGCGAGAACGACCGTGCCGGCCTGGGCGACTGGGAGGCGAACCGCGCGAAGCTGCCCCACGGCGTGAGACACCTCGTCGAGGCCGCCCAACAAGCGGGCGTCAAGTTCGGCATCTGGATCGAGCCGGAGATGGTCAACCCCAAGAGCGAACTCTTCGAGAAACATCCCGACTGGGCCATCCACCTCCCCAACCGCGAGACCTATTACTACCGCAACCAGCTCGTCCTCGACTTGAGCAACCCCGAAGTCCAGGAATACGTCTTCGGCGTCGTCGACAAGCTCATGACCGAGAACCCCGGCCTCGCCTTCTTCAAGTGGGATTGCAACAGCCCCATCACCAACGTCTACTCCCACTACCTCGGCGAACGCCAGCAACAGCTCTACATCGACCACGTCCGCGGCGTCTACAACGTCTTCCGACGCGTGGCCGAGAAATACCCCGACCTCCCCATCATGCTCTGCTCCGGCGGGGGCGCCCGGTGCGACTATGAGGCGATGAAATATTTCACCGAGTTCTGGTGCAGCGACAACACCGACCCCGTCGAGCGCCTCTACATCCAATGGGGATTCTCCCAATTCTTCCCCACGAAAACGATGTGCGCCCACGTGACGAGCTGGAACAAGCAAGCCAGCGTCAAGTTCCGCACCGACGTCGCCATGATGTGCAAGCTGGGCTTCGACCTGAGCCTCGACGAGCTCTCGGCCGACGAGCTGAGCTTCTGCCAACAGGCCGTCGCCAACTTCAAGCGCCTGAAGCCGGCCATCCTCGAGGGCGACCTCTACCGCCTCGTCTCGCCCTACGAGGGCAACCACATGGCCGTCTCGCACGTCTCGAAAGACCAGTCGCGGGCCACGCTCTTCGCCTACGACATCCACCCGCGCTTCGGCGAGAAGCTCTTCCCCGTCAAGCCCCAGGGCCTCGACCCCCGCAAGCGCTACCGCGTGGAGGAGATCAACCTGATGCCCGGCGCGAAGCCCTTCGCCGCCCACGGACAAGTCTTCAGCGGCGATTTCCTCATGAAAGTCGGCCTCGACCTCTTCTCGACCAACCCCATGAGCAGCCGGGTGATCGAGCTGACGGAAGCGCGATAAACAACGAAGGCGCGAGACTTCACAGCCTCGCACCTTCTCCAAAAATCAAAATCGAAAAATAGTATTTATTTTGTTCGCATTTAATGCCTTTTCTCAAACCACCTCCGGCGAGCCGTCGCCATCGTTATCGACGCCGGGCTGCGGGGTGTTTTCCTCGCCGCTGCCGTCGGGTGGGGTTTGCTCTTCGCCCGTCTCGCCCTCGCCGCCGGGTTGTTCCTCATCCTCGGTCGGCTCCTGCGTCTCGCCACCCGTTTGCTCGCCTTCGCCCGGCTGCTCGCCACCCGGGGTCGGCTGCGGTTGTTCCTCGCCTTCCGCCGGCTTGCCGTCGCGGCGGTTGGAAAGGGTCTTGTCAAAACGGTGGACGACCGCGTTGATCAAATCGGCCATGGCCTTGATCTCGGCGGCGTTCTCGGCGTTCGGCTCGATGTAGGCGGCGATGAGGTAAATGGCGTTGATCGCGTCGGCCAAATCCTCGTAAGCCTGATCCATCACGGGGCGAACGGCCTTCATGTTCTCCGCGGTGTCGCGGGCGTACTCCTCGGGGATACGCGCCATGTAGGCCTCCTTGAACGCGTCGTTCAACGCCTTGAGGGAAGCCACCTTCTCGGTCAGCCCGAGCTTCGCGATGTCTTCCGCGTAGGCGTCCGACATGAACAACTCAACCACATCGTCCACCTCGGCCGTGTTGTTGTCATAACTTTTGCTGGAAGCCCCCCGATGCGCGTCCATCACGATGCGGCAACGCTCGGCCGACGCCACGACGTCGGGATCCACGTCATTAAGCCCCATTTCAACCCCCAAGTCCACTTGGCGGAAACCCTTGTCGCGCGCCTTGTCGGACTCCGCGATATTCTTCGTCTTGGGCGACTTCGTGATCGCCGAGTACGCCTTGCACTCACGGGCGTAAGCATCGCTAAAGGGTTGATAAAAAGTCAAAAGCTTGTATTTCTCCACGAAATCAGAAGTGATGACCGAGTACAGGCGGTCATACAAGGACCAATGCTCGCCGTTCTGGGCGCGCCCCAAATACTGTAACGGATTTAAAATTCTCATAATTCTCTACCTCCTATTTATTATTTGTTCTAAAATCGGGGTAAAGGTAAGTTTTTTTGGGGAAATAAAAAGGGGAAAGCGAAAAAAATTTATCTCATTTTATGCCGTCGAAAAGTTCGACGCCCCAAACCGGGCTCCGGACGGCCCGGCGAAAAGTTCGACAGCCCAAAACGGGCTCCGGACAGCCCGGCGAAAAGTTCGACAGCCCAAAACGAGCCCCGGACGGCCCGGCGAAAAGTTCGACAGCCCAAAACGAGCCCCGGACGGCCCGGCGAAAAGTTCGACAGTCCAAAACGAGCTCCGGACGGCCCGGCGAAAAGTTCGACAGCCCAAAACGAGCCTCGGACGGCCCGGCGAAAAGTTCGACGGCCCCTACCGAGCTCCCGACAGCCCGGCGCGCCTCCCTCCTATAACTTTTTTTAGCCAAAAACAAAAGCGAGAACTGATCTAGATCAAATGAGGCGCGTCCGACAAATTCCTATCTTCGCGGCGATTTTCGGCCCACGCCAAATCCGGGCGGCAAGGGCGCGAACGTACAAACTAAGGACGAGACAAATACACAAAGCGATACAGGTCCCAAACAAGACTTTAAGAATCTACAACCAAAACAAAGAACAATTTTCTCAGAATGGCCTGGAAAGCTTCGTGAGAAGGAATAAAGGCGGATGGGTGGCTTCCTTTTTAAGCCACCCATTTTTCTTTTCAAAACCTCAAGCCATCATTGGGGAAGTCCGCGTCACGCGAGCGAGCGCCCCACTCGTACAACTTGGCGCCTCCTCATAGCCCACGGTAAATAGCGGGCGCGCGATCCCGACCATATCCCCCTTGGGCACGAAGAGAATCATGAAATAAGGATATTTCTTCTCGAACGCCTCCACGAAATCATACTCCATCCGGGAATAAGGCTCCTTGTCCATAGCCCCCTCCCACGATTCGACCTCCACGATGTAGGTGTCCCCGCTCGTCCCGAAACCGCACTTGAACCTCATCCCAGGGTCCGCTTCCCTTACCCCGGCCAAGAAATCCCGTATGTCTTTTTCCTCGTCGCTCATCATCAGATTGAATTTAAAATTTGGATAATAAACTTAGACATTCTTATGCACTCACCACTTTCTTCCCGCGAGACGCGCACGTTCTTGTAATCCGCTCGTTCTCTCATTTCCTTCAACTTTTTCAAATAATTCTTATACCGTTTCTCATCATGATAATCATCCGTCTTGATAAAAGCGCTTACGCTGTTCATGATGGCCTTATGGCTATTTCCCCCGAACCGCGAGCTCGCGATAGAGGCCTGCCTATCCAAGTCCATTCCCTTCTTAATCAATTTATGCGACATAAGTTGCAGGCAAGCGTAATAAGACGGATGGCATACGTTGTCATAATAGGATTTCTCATACAACAACTCCGCGACATCCGCGTTCAGTTCCGATTTATCTCTCAATTCATTCATAGTTAAACAAAAAACTTCATGAAACCATCCGCGAATATAAGCATCCTCCCCCTCGCGCGCAAGCGGGACGGATCTTATTTTCGCCCATCCTATTGCTTTTCTTCAGCCCGTTGCCTATCTTCGCGACGTTCTCGACCCTGCGCCGATGAGAGGATCGGAGGGCGGGAACGGACATAAGGAAAAGGCGTTTACTGGCGCTTTGTTTTGGCTTATCAAAACTTCGCAACTTTTGAAAACTGTAGTCAGGACGAAGGCAACGGTAGATGGCCGCGGGATTTGTATTACGGCCCCCCATGTATCCTCCGGACACGTGGGGAGGCTTCACATACAACATCGGCGTGGGCTTCTGCGTTGCTCGATTCTATACTACAGAGGGCAATGCGAAGGCCTTGATAAGCGTGGAACGAGCGACAGGCATGAGTTCCACGCTTTTTTTATGCCCGCCCGCGACCTGGTCAGAGAACACGCGTTTTTATTTTATCATATTTACAAAAAAGGTTAGCCTAAAAAGCTTTGTGAAAAGCGGACAAAGGCTAGGGCGGGCCCGTCGCGACGACGCGCCCGCCCGTTTGTTTCTCAATAATTGCTATACAAATACCGCTTGATGCTTTTCTTCGGCGTCTTCTCGAACTCCGTGGGATAGAGCTGGATGGAGGCGACGCGCTCGTAGGGGGCCAGGAGCTTGTTCAGGTCGGCCAGGTTCTTTTCCATGACGATGGGCAGGTCGTCGTGCGAGAGGCCGGCGCCGTCCACCGTGTCGTAGTCCGGATAGACGAGGGCGACGAGCTTGCCGCCTTTCTCGATGACGAGGCTTTCCATGACGAAGGGGAGGTTGTTGAGCTTCGACTCGATCTCCTCGGGGTAGATGTTCTGGCCGTTCGAGCTGAGGATCATCGTCTTGTTGCGTCCGCGGAGGTAGATGCGGTGGTTGGCGTCGATCGTCCCCAGGTCGCCCGTCCGCAGCCAGCCGTCGTCCGTGAAGACGGCCCGCGTGGCTTCCTCGTTCTTGTAGTAGCCTTTCATGACGTTCTCGCCTCGTACCTGGATCTCGCCGACGGCTTGCGGATCGCTGGCGTCGACGCGGGCCTCCATGATGCCCTTCAAGACTTGTCCGCACGAGCCGGGGACGAACTCGTCGTGGTGGTCGTAGCTGATCAGCGGGCCGCACTCCGTCATGCCGTAGCCGATCGTGAAGCGGAATTTTATCTTATAAAGGAAATCGGTCACCTCCTGGTTCATCGCCGCGCCGCCGACGATGACCTCGCGGAAGCGGCCACCCAGGGCGTCGGTCAGCTTCTCGCAGATCTGGCCGTAGATGCGCTGGTCGAGCAGGGGGATGTTGAGCGCCAGGCGGACGGCCCGTTTCCCCAGCTGCGGGAGGATCATTTTCTTGTAAATCTTCTCGAGGATCAGGGGGACGGTCAGGATCAAGTTCGGCTTGACTTCCTCGAAGGCACGCAGAAGGATCTTGGGCGACGGCGTTTTCCCCAGCAAGAAGACATGGGCGCCGACGGCCATCGGCACGAGGAAGTTGAAGGCGCAACTGTAGGCGTGGGCCAAGGGGAGGAAACAAAGCTCGCGCTCGCCCCGGAAGAGGAGGTCGAGCGTCTTGGCGTAGACGACGTTGCCCGCCAAGTTGTTGCCCGTGAGCATGACGCCCTTGCTGAAGCCCGTCGTGCCCGAGGTGTAGTTCAACTCGACGACCTTGTCGTTGTCCAACTCGGCGTAACGGATCGACTCGCGCGAGAAGCCGTTGGGGTAGGCCTCGGCCATCTTCTCGTCGAGGCCGCGCAAGAACTTCTGGATGCTCTCGCCGTCGCGCTGGTGCAAGCAACGGAAGTCGGAGAGCGAGAAGACGCCGCGCACCTGGCCGATCTTCTCCTCCTCGAGCGAATCCCAGACGCGGTCGCTGACGAAAAGGAAGCTCGCCTCCGAGTGGTTGATGATGTGGTGAATATCGTTGGGACTGAAGTCCTGCAAGATCGGGACGATGATCGCGCCGTAGGTCACGGTCGCCATGTAGGCCACGCACCAGCGGGCGCAATCCTTTCCGACGAGCGCCACCTTGTCGCCCCGCCTCACCCGGCAGGCGTCGAACAGGAGATGGATCTTCGCGATCTCGTTGGCCAGTCCGCCAAACGTGTAAGTGACATCCTTCCCGTAGTCGGTCAGGGCCGGCAAGTCCCAATTCTCTTGGAAACTGCGCTCATAAATCTTGATGAAATTCTCTTGGATCATGCGATATATAATTAAGTATAGAACATTCAACGATTAACCAGCCAAGGGCCGAAGACTTCCCAATAGCCCACGTAGCGCAAGAAGAACTCGAGAGCCGCCGATTTATGGTCCGGCATCTCGAGATCGGTCAGCGTGGCGTTCTTCCAAGCGTCGCGAGCGCTGAGCGCGTTGGCGTAAGGCACCATCTCGTCGGTTGGCGAATGATAGAGCTGAACGGGCGCTTCCGGGGCGGGCTGATTGACCAACGAGTTCCTCCGGAGGGCGTCGACCAGCCGCTCGACATCCGTGTTACCGCCATAACCCGACGCGCCAGCCCAGAAATCCGGATGCAAAACGCGGGTAATATCCGAGCCTAAAGTCCAATGCCAAGTCGAGAGGGGTTGGGTGGCGAACATCCGGTTCAGGCCTTCCTCGATCACTTCGGGCGCGTAAAGGTTCCGCTCGTCCACGTCGAGCCGCTCGCCGTAAGCCATTCCCCGGATCAGGTAAGGCAGATAGCCCGTATCCGCGTAGGCCTCTCCCTCCTCTCCCATTTCCAGAAAGAGACGGAGCAATTCTTCCAAATCATAGACCCCGCCCCCGGCTTGGACATCGAGCACACGATTGGCCAGCCCGCGCCGTTCCAACTCCATGAGCGTGGCGACCGTGGCTTGCCCTCCTTGCGAATAGCCCATCAATTTCACGTCGGGCTTTTCCTCCGCGATCGCCTTTCCACGCAAATATTCACGGGCCGCCTCGATCATGTCGGCGCAAACGCTCCCCGTCAGGCGCATGTGCAAATAAGGGTGCTGGCGGTCGGCGGTCTGGCTCGCGCCATAACCCAAATAATCCGCCATCACCACGATCGAACCGCTCAAAACGGGCAACATCTCATAAGAAAAAAGCTGGAGGGAAGGCGCGTCCTCCATATCGACCGTCGTATGCTGCACGCTGAGCAGATGATCGTAGGAAAGCGTTCCCGAAGGAAAGACCACCAAGCCGGAAGCCGTCACCGGCTCCCCATCGACTCCCATCGTCCGATAGGTAATCGCGGCGATATCCAGATCGAGCAAAAGATTCTCGAGAAGCGCCTCGGGGAACCCTTCGCCAATAGCCTGGGCCAAGCGCGCGGCCAAGTCCGCTTTCTCGAGTTGAGTTTCCGCCGTCACGCCTGTCAAATAGGCGCAGTCCGCGAAAGGTCCTTCCTCGGCCTCCCTCGTCCCCTCTTCCGAGCAAGCGACTAACACGCAGATCAACGCGAGGCACCAAGCCCAGTAAAACTTCCAATTCAATTGAACATTTGTCATGATTTATTCGTTGAAGCGGTAAAGGTAGATAAATGTTTCCACAAAAGCGGTAACTTCGCGAGCAGTATTCCATAAAAAACATAGACATGTCAGAAATAGCTCCACTCATCTCCGACTTAGCGCTGATCTTGGTCATCGCGGGGTTGGTCACGCTTATCTTTAAGAAATTAAATCAGCCCATCATTTTGGGGTATATCCTTTCCGGCTTCCTGACCTCGCCCTTTTTCCCGCTCACGCCCAACGTGGCGGACCCGGCGAACATCAAGACATGGGCCGACATTGGCATCATCTTCCTCCTTTTCGCGATGGGTCTCGACTTCAGCTTCAAGAAATTGATGCGAGTGGGCGGGACGGCGGTCATCTCGGCCATCATCATTGTCTCGGGCATGATGCTCGTGGGCTACATCGCGGGCAACGCGATGGGCTTCTCGCACATCAGTAGCCTTTTCCTGGGCGGTATGCTCTCCATGTCGTCGACCGCGATCGTGTTCAAGGCGTTCGATGAGATGGGCTTGCGAGACCAGAAATTCGCGGGGGTCGTGATCGGCATCCTGGTCGTCGAGGACTTGGTGGGCGTCGTCCTGATGGTGTTGCTCTCGACCTTGGCCGTCAGCAAGCAAGTGGAAGGATTGGAAATGCTGGAAAGCATCCTCAAGCTGGCCTCGTTCCTGATCTTCTGGTCTATCCTGGGCATTTACCTGCTCCCGACATTTCTAAGGAAAACCAAACGCTTGCTGAACGACGAGACCCTGCTGATCATCTCGCTGGGACTTTGCCTCGCGATGGTCATGATCGCGGTCAAGGCGGGCTTCTCGTCGGCCTTGGGCGCGTTCGTCATGGGTTCCCTCTTGGCGGAGACGGTCCAAGCCAACACCATCGAGCGGCTGGTGAAACCGGTCAAGGACCTGTTTGGCGCCATCTTTTTCGTGTCGGTCGGCATGATGATCGATCCCTCCTTGCTGGTCAGTTATTGGGGGCCAATCTTGATCCTCGTGGCGTTGGTGATCGTAGGGCAAGTCTTCTTCGGGAGCGTCGGCGTGCTGGTCGCGGGCCAGCCTTTGAAAATCGCCATCCAATCCGGTTTCTCCTTGACGCAAGTGGGCGAGTTCGCCTTTATCATCGCCACGCTAGGCACGTCGCTCGGGGTGACGGAAAGTTTTCTCTATCCCGTGATCGTCGCCGTTTCCGTGATCACCACCTTCATGACCCCTTACATGATGCGGCTCGCGGAGCCCGCGTACAACCGCCTCGACCAACGCCTGCCCGCCTCCGTCAAGATCCTTCTGGCCCGCTATTCCGCCGGATCGAACACGGTGACCCACCGGAGCACTTGGCACAACTTGATCCGGTCGATGATGATCCCTGTCGTTCTCTACGCGATTTTCTGCGTTTTCGCGATCCTGGCCTTCTTCTCCTACGTCTTCCCCGTCTTGATGGACCACCTGCCCGACTGGCGAGGCCGGACGCTCGGTTTTTTGATCTTGCTGATCGTCTTGATGCCCTCCTTCTGGGCCATCGTGATGAAGAAAAACCACTCCCCGGAGTTCAAGAAGCTTTGGAACGACAACAAGTTCAATCGCGGCCCGCTGGTTTCGTTAATCTTCATCAAGATCATCATCTGCGTCTGCATCCTGATGCCAGTCATCATCCATATCTTCGACGTCGCCGCCGGGATCGGGCTGGGCCTCTCGATCGTCATCATCGTGGCCGCGATCTTCTCCAAGCGATTGCGCAAACAATCGCTTTCCATCGAACGCCGTTTCCTGGAAAACTTCAGCGGCACGGACGACGACCTCTCGAACGCGGCGAAAAAAGAGCTGAGCGAACGCCTCCCCTTCCACGAACTGCATCTCGTGGAACAAGCGTTGCCGCCCTATTTGAGTTTCCTCGGCCAAAGCCTCAAGGAAATCAACTTCAGGCAGCGCTACGGGCTGAACATCGTTTCCATCATACGGGGAGACACCCGATTGAACATCCCGAACGGCGACGAACGCCTCTTCCCCTACGACCACATCGTCGTGGTCGGCACGGATGAAGAGCTGGAACATATCCGAGCCGCGTTCAACTCGGAACGGCAAACCTATCAAGCGAAAGGCGAAAACACGAGCAATGGTTTCCTTTCGGTAGAGCCTTACGCGATCGAGCCGGAATCCCCTCTGAACGGGCAAACCATCAGCCAATCCCATATCAAGGAAAGGGGCAACTGCTTAATCATCGGCATCGAACGAGACGGGAAAGCGATCATGAACCCCTCCGCCGACACCCTTCTCCAAACGAACGACGTGTTGTGGCTGGCGGGTGAACGCAAGCGGATCCTCGCGATGTTCGGGAGCGAAAAGAAGGCGAAACCCTAAATTTATTATCTTCGCGACGAAATCAAACTGAAGTAGACAATTTTCTAACTAAAAATAAATTTGACATGTATAGAACTCGGACTTGCGGCGATTTGCGCCTCGCCGACGAAGGCTTGGTGGTGACACTGGCCGGATGGGTGCAACGCACGCGAAAAATGGGTGGCATGACGTTCGTCGATCTGCGCGACCGCTACGGCATCACCCAATTGGTTTTCAACCAGGAAATAGACGCCCAACTCTGCGAGAAGGCGAACAAGCTGGGACGCGAGTATGTCATCCAAGCGACCGGCACCGTTCGCGAACGATCCAGCAAGAACCCACACCTCGCCACGGGCGACATTGAGTTAATCGTCAGCGAACTAAATATCCTCAACACGGCCGTCACCCCGCCTTTCACCATCGAGGACGAGACCGACGGGGGCGACGACCTGCGCATGAAATACCGCTACTTGGACCTCCGGCGCAACTGCGTCCGCAAGAACTTGGAGTTACGCCATAAAATGGCTTTCGAGGTCCGTGACTACCTCAACAAGCAAGGGTTCCTCGAAGTGGAAACGCCCGTCTTGGTGAACTCCACGCCGGAAGGCGCCCGCGATTTCGTCGTCCCCTCGCGCATGAATCCGGGACAGTTCTACGCGTTGCCCCAATCCCCGCAAACCTTGAAACAATTGCTGATGGTCTCCGGTTTCGACCGCTATTTCCAAATCGTGAAATGCTTCCGCGACGAGGACCTGCGGGCCGACCGTCAACCGGAATTCACGCAAATCGACTGCGAGATGAGCTTCGTCGAGCAAGAAGATGTTTTGGAATTGTTCGAGGGTATGGCCAAACACCTCTTCAAGAAAATCCGGAATATCGACTTCAAGGAGCCATTCCCCCGCATGACCTGGCAGGACGCCATGAAATACTACGGCAGCGACAAGCCCGACCTGCGCTTCGGGATGCGCTTCGTCGAGCTCATGGACATCATGAAAGGACATGGCTTCAGCGTATTCGACAACGCGAACTACATCGGCGGCATTCGCGCCAAGGGAGCGGCCTCTTATACCCGCAAGCAAATCGACCAGCTGACGGAATTCGTGAAACGCCCGCAAATCGGCGCCAAAGGCTTGGTCTACGCCCGCGTCGAAAGCGATGGCCACGTGAAGTCGAGCGTCGATAAATTCTATGACCAGGAGACGCTCGCGCGGATGAAAGCGGCCTTCGAAGCCGAGCCGGGCGACTTGATCCTGATCCTCTCCGGCGACGACGCCATGAAGACCCGCAAGCAGCTGAACGAATTGCGCTTGGAAATGGGTACCCGCCTCGGACTGCGCGACAAGGATACCTTCGCGTGCCTGTGGGTCATCGATTTCCCGCTCTTCGAGTGGAGCGAGGAAGACCAACGGTTCTACGCGATGCACCATCCTTTCACCTCGCCCAATCCGGACGACATCCCCTTGCTCGATACCGACCCGGGCAAAGTCCGCGCCAACGCTTACGACATGGTGATCAATGGCGTCGAAGTGGGGGGCGGATCCATTCGTATCCACGACAGCCAATTGCAAGACAAGATGTTCAAATTATTGGGATTCACCGAGGAGCGGGCGCAAGAGCAATTCGGTTTCTTGATGAACGCCTTCAAGTATGGCGCGCCGCCTCACGGGGGTTTGGCTTACGGCCTCGATCGCTGGGTATCGCTCTTCGCCGGCCTCGACTCCATCCGCGACTGCATCGCCTTCCCGAAGAACAACTCCGGCCGCGACGTGATGCTCGACGCGCCAGGCGTCCTGGATCCCGCCCAACTTGAGGAATTGCACCTTAAGGTCGACGTAAAAGAATAAAGCGGTTTCCGTTCATATGATGATCCCCTTATTCCCACTCCAACGCTACGGATGGGATAAGGGGATTTTAATCGGGGGAGCTGGCAGCGAAGCTGACTGAAGGTTCGCCGACTGGTGGGATCGCCACAAAAATCATAAGGGGCTGAAACAGGATTATTTCCCTATGTTTCAACCCCTTATTATGTGGTGGTAATGTAGAGACGATGTGCACATCGTCTCTACGACAAACACGAAACAGCAAGAATATCAGACCACCTCCGGAGACCCGTCGCCATCGTTGTCCACGCCGGGCTGCGGCTGTTCCGTCTCGTCGCCACCGGGCTCGGTCGGGGTGGTTTGCTCGCCTCCTTCGCCGTCAGGATTCTCCGTATCAGGCGTTTCCGTGCCGGGATTCTCCGTGCCGGGCGTCTCGGTGCCGTCGGGCGTTTCGGTCTTGTCCTCTTCCTTGTTCGCCTCCTCCTTATCGGAAGCGGAGCCGACGCCGCGGCGGGCCAGGGTCTTGCGGTATTGCAGGACGCAGCCGTTGAATTGGCTGATCACGCCCTTCACCTCGGCCAATTTCTCGGCGTCGGGGGCGATGTCTAAATAATAGAAATAG
>CASFXH010000039.1:29755-42514 GCA_949298575.1 uncultured Parabacteroides sp. | reverse complement strand
TCGTACGGCGGCGGACGAGCATTTACTCCAAATCGATGAGGAGGGCATGGGGCAGGATGGTCGCTTGTTGGTGAATCGGCTGGTAATGGCGGCCGCCTCACCGAAAGTGAGACGGGATATGCAGGTGGAGGATGAGATCTTGTCGGAGATAGAGATGCGGGATACGACCATTATGATGAAAGATAAAGAGATCGAGCAGAAGGATCAAGTGATCGAGCAGAAGGATCAAGTGATCGAGCAGAAAGATCAGGAGCTTGAGCAGAAGGATCAAGTGATTGAGCAAAAGTCTCAGGAGCTTGAGCAGAAGGATCAAGTGATCGAGCAGCAAAAGAATATTTTGCGTTCAACCGTGGCTAATTTATCCTCTCGAGGTTTATCTAGTCGAGAGATCGCTACGATCCTCGCTGTTTCGGAAGAAACGGTTTCCGCTTTGTTGAGAGAGACATGATAATACAGAGGCACGTTCTCTTGTAGATAAGCTGAGTATTGGAGATTATTATTTAAGTTGACGAGGGGGCGTCTTTGGTGGCGCCCCCTCGCTTTTTTCAAGGTTAAGCCCTTGATCGGTTACTCCGACTGGATGCGGATGATCCGATCGACGGCGTCGTCAAGTTGAGCTACCGTCTCGAAGCCGATGGTCATGCAATGCAGGTTCGACTCGGTCAGGGCATAGCGTAACGAGCGCTCACGCTCCTCGTCTTTCACCCGACTGCCCTCGCCGAAAATCTTCATACCCATCACGCCCTTGCCATTCCGCCGAGCCACGCCCAACGCCTCGTTGACCGCCTCCGTCGTTCCGTCCATGCGGGTCTCAAAGGGATTCAGGCGGGCTAGGATCACGTCGACCCACGGCGACTCAGCGGCCACCCGGATCGCGTCGAGACTATGGCACGAGATACCCACCGCCTTGACTCGCCCTTCCTCCTTGGCCCGGGCCAAACCTGCCATCGCGCCCTTGTTCGTATTAGGCCAATCACCGGAAGTCATGCAGTGCATCAGGAGAATATCGAAATAGTCAGTCCCTACTTCCTGGCAGAAGGCATCGACTTTCCGGCGAGTCTCGCTCTCGGATAGGCTATCAGTAGAAGCCATCTTCGTCAAAAGAGTCAAGTTCTCGCGGGGAAAACCCTTAATCGCTTCCGCCACGAAGGGTTGCGAACCATAAGCCTCCGCCATGTCATAGAAGCGGACTCCACGCTCGTAGGCCCGGTGGGCGATCGCCACGAAACGCTCCATTCCCAAACGGGTCTGGTTCGAGGCGCCGTTCCATCCGATCGTCCCCGTCCCCATCGCGAGAATAGGTACCGTCAGCCCCGTCTCGCCCAACGCGACCCGCCAATCCAATGGTCGTGAATCCTCATCCAAAGATTCTTTTTCAGGCACATGAGAAGACACATTAACCGAAGCCTTCCCACATCCCCCATGAAGCAGCCCGGCGCCCGTCAGCCCCACGCCACACAACAATTGCTTCAAGAATTCTTTTCGATCCATATCTTTTCCTTTCCTTATAAATCAAGAAGACATCAAAGATTATCCACCTCAAACTCGATTGTCTCTTGCGCTTCCGTCCAGTTCTGGATCGTGAAATTGCCCGTCACGCTCCCCGGATACCGTTCCTTGATCACGATATTGAGCGAGAGGCGAGTATTGGGCGAAAGCGTCGAGTTCAGGTTTCGCGAAAGGGTCTCCGTCGTCCCGTCGGCACGGGTGATCAGGAGCTCTAGTTTCGGATTGGCCGCCGAGGGGAAAAGCATCACCGTGGCGTTGCTCATCGACGTGCCGTCGGTCGAGCGGACCAAGTCGAAACGAACGGTCTTCGTCTGGTTCTCCGGCTCGCCGGTATAGAGATTCAGCTTCTCGGCGATCCCCCCTATGCGGACCCGCATCGAGGTCGCGGCGTCGAACGCGCCATTATCTTCCCGGACGACCTTCACGTTCAAGCCCGCCACGACCCGCCGCAGGGAAGCCTGGAAATCCGAGGTGGTATGCGTCTCATGCACGGCATGCGCCATGTCATAAACCGGCTTGTACGTATCATCCTCCGTATTCTCACGCAGCGAGAAATAGAGCGTCGAAAGATCAACACCCGGCGACAAACCCGGCTCATGGATCTCCGGAGCGTCGTCGATCGGCTCGTCATGCCGGGGCGTCGCCCAATATACCATATTATAATAGCCCGCGGGCAAGCTCAAAGCGTTGCTGATCACGCCACTCACGTGCCCCTCGCTCACCAGGTAGCTGGCGACGAAAGGCCGCAATGTCCCGTTCACGTAGTTTCCAAAAAACGTAGAAGATTCCGATTCGCAAGGATAGGCCTGCAAGACCCCCGTCAGCGGGCTCAGCCCGCCCGGCTCCTCGATCCGAGCCGAAATGGTGGGCGAAACCAACCGTGCATTCTCGTCACTCGGGCCGACAAGCGTCTTCTCGTCGTCCCCACAAGCGGTAAACAGACCGCAAAGGCAGGCCAAGCCCACCATTCCTAATAAAGCTCGATTCATAACATAAATCATATTTTAAACAATTAGACGGTCGTAAAGGTACGCCTTATTTCCCGGATAATTACCTTCGCGGCCTGAAAAAAAGAGACTATCGACGCAATATTATTGTTTAGGTTATGAAAAAAAGTCTGATCGCGCTTTCATTCGGGACGCTCGGCCTGGGCATCGCCGAATTCGTGATGATGGGAATCCTGCCAAACGTGGCCCACGCGCTGGATATCTCTATCCCTTCCGCGGGCCACTTCATCTCGGCTTATGCCCTTGGCGTGTGTTGCGGGGCGCCCATGCTGATCCTACTCCGTCGCCGACCGATGCGGCAAACGCTGCTTTTCCTCGTGGCGCTCATGATGGCGGGTAGCTTTTGCGCCGCTTTGGCGCCCAGCTATTGGATGATGCTCATCGCCCGCTTCGTCTCGGGCCTTCCCCATGGAGCTTACTTTGGGGTCGCTTCCATCGTCGCCTCCCGCTTGGCGAAACCCGGCAAAGAGGCGGAAGCCGTAGCGGTGATGATCGCCGGGATGACGGTGGCCAACCTGCTGGGCGTCCCATTCGGGACATTGCTCAGCACCTTCCTCTCTTGGCGACTGGTGTTCGCGCTCGTTGTCCTTTGGGGCGCGTTGACTCTCTGGGCCATACGCCATTGGGTGCCCGATATGGACCCGCTTCCCGACACGGGCTTTCGCGGGCAATTCCTTTTTCTCCGCCATTTGGCACCCTGGCTTATCCTAGCCACCACAATGCTAGGTAATGGCGGCGCTTTCTGCTGGTATAGCTATGTCTCGCCCATGCTCACCTCGATTTCCGGCTTCCGCCCCGAAGCCATCACGGGCCTGATGGTCCTGGCGGGAGGCGGCATGGTGCTGGGCAACCTCTGTGGCGGATGGCTGAGCGTTCGCTTCACGCCGGGTCGCACGGCGGCGGCCATGCAAGGGCTGATGGCGCTCGCACTCCTGGCGATTTTCTATCTCGCCCCTTACCGCTGGGTGGCCGTCGGGCTGATGTGTGTCGTCACGTTCTGCCTCTTCGCGGTCAGCAGCCCCCAACAATTCCTCATTATCAAATTCTCGCCCGGCGGGGAAATGCTCGGGGCCGCCAGCGCGCAAATCGCGTTCAACTTGGGCAACGCGATCGGGGCCTACGCCGGAGGCCTCCCCATCGAGGCCGGCTTAGACTACCGCTATCCCGCCTTGATCGGCCTGCTCTTCGCCCTCTTGGGTTTCGCGATCCTGGTTTATTTCAGCCGGAGGTATGAGAAGAGGGCGCGTTAACCCCCCTCCCACCCCGTTTCCGGAGGGGATAAAACGCCCCCTTCCGAGGTCTGCCGCGAACCTGTTCCGACGTTAGCCGCGGACCTCCTCCGACGTTAGCCGCGGACCTCCTCTGACGTTAGCTGCGGACCTCCTCTGACGTTAGCCGCGGACCTCCTCTGACGTTAGCCGCGGACCTCCTCTGACGTTAGCGGCAGACCTCGGAGGACGTTAGCCGCAGATCTCGGAGGACGTTTAGGCTGACCTCGGAAGACATTTGCCGCAGATGTCGGAAAAGATTTAAGCCAAAACCCCAAAAATTATCTTCCTCAAGCCCAACAAAGGTCACCTTCATGAAACTTACTGTCATCCAGGTGCCTTCTTGCGCGACTCGAATGGTTCGATTACTTTCGCGGCATCATCTCAAAAAATTAAAACATAGGAATATGAAAAGACTTGTTTACAAATCGATGAGCGTCCTCGCCGTGGGCTTGGCAGTGATGGGCTGCACGGGAGAAACGGAAAAGAAGACATCGCCTAACCCGGAAAGCGAGAAGAAGGCGATCGAACAACTGATCGAACAATACGTGAAGACCATCAACGAATGCGACACGGCGCTTGTCAACCAAATCTGGTCGCACGACGCGAAAGTTTCCTTCATCGGGCCATCGGGTTATTATTCCCCGTACACGGAAATCCGGGATAGCCTGGTGCACGGTATCTTCGGAACCCATTTCACCAAAAGAGACTTACGGAAAGAGAACCTCAAAATCGAGCTCAACGGCGACGCGGCCTGGTCTGAATTCACCTGGACGTTCGACGCCACCCGGACCGACGGGAAAGCGCACCACACCAAAGGGCGGGAGACCCAAATTTTCGAAAGAGGGAACGACGGCATTTGGCGGCTCATCCATATCCATTATTCATCTATTCCATAAAAAAAACTTACAAATCGTGTGTTTTCTGGGAATGTTTAGTATTTTTGAGCGACAAAAAGAACGGATAGCTCATGCGAACGACAGAACATTCCATTCCCACGATTGCCTCGACATGGGGCGAGGACGTTTTCCCGCTGCTCTCCTGGTTCAAACTCGACCGGGTGAAGCGGGCTAACGTCATGGTGGTTGGATGCGGGGCGCTGGGCAATGAGGTCTTGAAAAACTTGGCGTTGTTTGGTGTGGAACATCTCGTGCTCGTGGATTTCGACACCATCGAACCCTCGAACCTGACCCGCTCCATCCTCTTCACGTCGACCGACGCCTCCGCGAGGCGGGCGAAAGCGGTCGTCGCGGCCGAGCGGCTCCAAGCAATCAACCCCGCGATCCAAGCGTTGCCCATCGTGGGCGATATCTCGCACGATGTGGGGCTGGGATTATTGCGGCGGATGGACGCCATCATCGGGTGTGTCGACAATCGCTGGGCGCGCTACTGCCTAAACCGGTTGTGCATGCGCATGGGCCAATCCTGGGTCGACGGAGGCATCGATGGATTGGAAGGCACCGCCCGGGTTTTCGCCCCAGGCAAAAATTGTTACGCCTGCAACCTGGGGCCAGAAGCGCTGAAAGATCTTTCCTATCGCCTCTCATGCGCCTCGGTCATCAAGCGGAATTTACGGGAAGGGCGGATGCCGACTACGCCTGTCATCGCCTCCGTGATCGGGGCTGTCGAGGCGCAAGAAGCCATCAAGCTGCTGCACCCGGAAGAGCTAGCCCGTGGCGAGCTCACTTCGCTTTGCGGGAAAATGTTTTATTACGAAGGGCAGCATCTCGCCTCGCGGGTCATCGATTTCGCGGGATACGACGACGATTGCCCGGTTCACGAACGCTGGGAACCGGTCGAGAAAGGAGACGGACTCATGACGCGGCTTTCCGTCCGGGAGATCCTAAGGCGCTTGGCGGAACGCTTCGGGCATGAGGCGATCGAAATCCCCCTCCGGGACCATCGCTTCGTCGACTACCTCGTCGGCAAGGAAGACGACCGGAAATACGTCGTCCTTCGCCCGGATTACGCGATCGAGCGGCTCATGGAAGAAGACCCCAAGCTACGAGACAAGCCTTTTCACGCGTTCTACCAGCACGAGATCAAATCCATCGACAATTTTTTCCCATATCCGGAACTGACCTTGAAAGAAGTCGGCTTCGCGGAATGGGACGTCATACCCGTACGCGTCGGGGGAGACATCCATTACTTGGAGCTCGACGACGAGCGCGACTACTCGAAATACCTCTCATAAGATACGGCTACCATGAACAAGACAATACCATACGACATCAGCGCGGAATTCCTGTTGAACCAGTTCTACCCGGACTGGATGGACGAGTGGACGGTCGATTGCGCCGGTACTTTTTACCGGAACTACAGTCCCGACCTGCTGGCCGTCGACGAGGAGACACGGACCGTGCGCCTCGCCCGCGACAGCTTCCTCCGCTTGCTTCCGGAGGGGATGATCGCCAAAGACAACGCCCTTCGAGGCGAGAACTTCAAGGAAAAGCATGAGCGGCTCTTAAAACGGAAAGAAATCCTTCGTGAACTATTCAAACCGATTGACACGCTCGCTTTCCGCTTCCGCCTTCACGCGGAGAACCAGGCACGGCAATTGTCGAGGGAGGGGCTGACGTTTCTCTTGAGACATTATTTCAGCTACGATCTTGACAAGGAAAGCGACCCCTACATCCAAAAGATAGCCCCCCTGCTGCCCTTCGTCAGCCACCTGCGGGCGAATTACGCTTTCCTGCGGGATCTGCTGGCGCAACTTTTCGGCCATGAGGTGGAAATGAGGCGCGGGAAATACCACTGGGAAGAGGGTTCGGCCTACGCGATGCCCGCCGTCGGCTATTTCTTGCTGATCCCCGACCTCACGGCCGAGGATTACGCCGAATCGCGGAAGGCGATCGAGCCGCTGGAGCGGTTTATCCGAGAATGGTTCATTCCCTTCGACACCTATTGCGTCATCCGCCCCAAGTGGCATGGGAAGCCTTCCACGCTGGGCGAGGCGCTGACGCTGGACTACGATACGGAACTGACCCCCCAAAATGATTCATCAACCCCTGAATAGAGAAAATCCATGAACATAAACGCGAGAATCGACTGGAGAGACGGCATGCCGCTCTCCGCGAGAACGTTCGTCGAGCTCGACGAACAGATCGCCCGGCGACAGCAAGTCGCCAGCCGGGCCATCAATGGAGACCAATTCGGCCTCATCCCCTACACGGAGTTTTCTTGCCAAGGCGGCTTCGTCAGGAACAAGCTGGAGATCGAGCGGCTTTCCTGTATGGCGCTCCTTCCCTCGGGACGGATCCTGCACGTCGACGAGAAGGTCGTCATCCCCATCCCGCTGGTTTACGGCGAGGAGTATTACTTGGCGTGCGGGATCGGCGAGACGCGGACGGGATTTGACGTGAAAAACGTCCCGTTCGTCCGCCCGGAACATACCTTCGGGATCTACCAACTCAACGAGCTGGAAGGGACCGACCTGTTCCCCGTGATGAAATTCAAGGTCAACAACGGAGAGTTCGCCATCGACGAGGAATACATCCCGCCCTGCCTGCACCTGTCCTCGAACGAGCGGTTCATGGCATACGTGGCGAGCGTCTCGGACCTCGTCGGGCAACTGGCCGGCCACGCGAATTTGGAGGCCGGCGAGGGCAAAAGGGCCTTCCAACGCTACGCTTATTCGCTCCAGCACTATGACCGGCGCGAACGGGTGGCCCAGCTGACGCGCCTCCTCCGCGAGGTGGCCCAGGCGGTCGATTTTTACGTCGTCGCGCCCTACGCGGAGGCCGCCGGCGGAGTCCGGCCCTACTCGCCGTATGATATCGCGGCATGGCTAGCGTGGCTGGAAAACCACTTGCGCGGCGCCGTCGCCACGCTCGACAAGGTCGTCCTCGAGGACCGCGGCATCGATCTCGAGGCCCTGAAAGCCCAGATCATGGCCGAGCTCCACGAGCGCCTCGCCAAGGAGCTTTACGAGCGCCTGTACAAGGAGCTGCGTGAGAAACTTTACGGCGAGCTCAAGGAACGGCTGGGCCGCGAGCTGACCGACTATCTTAACGGCAAGCTCAAGGACGACCTCCACGACGCCTTGGCGGGCGAGCTCTCCCCCGAGCTCTACGACAAGCTCTACAAAGCCCTTTACGAGAGCCTCTACAACGCCCTCTACGTCCCCAAGGAGGTCGAGGAGGAGGAAGAAGAGTTCATGCCCTTAATCTAGACCGCCATGAGCCTGCTGCTTCCTCTCCGTGTAGAAAACGGGCGGCTCGTCCAGACGGAAAATCTCCACGAGGCCATCGCCGCCTTCATCGAGCTCTTGCTCACCACCACCTGCCACGGGACGGCCCCCGACCCGGACTTCGGCTTCATCTTCAATAACCTCCGATTCGAGATCTTCAACGAGAATGAGGGTGTCATCTACAACTCTCACCACGGCGACTACGAGGACGGCTCCCTTTACGGCAAGAAAGTCTCCGGGACGTCGCGGAGCGTCAACACCTTCGCCAACGAGCTGAGGCGCGCCATCGAAGCGTATGAGAAGAGGCTCGACCAAGTCGCCGTCACCATGGCTTACCTCAAAAACGAGAAAAGAATCCATATCCACATCGAAGGGATCATCAGGGAGACCAACGAGGCCTTCCGCTACGACACCAGCCTCAACGTCTGGAACTGACGCTCCCCTTCGCGCATAAAAACATAGAATCCCATGAGACAGAAAATATTCATGACGCGCCAGCGGGCCGAGGAACTCCTCAAGGAAGCCTCCGCCATCTGGGCCAGAAGCAATCAGGCCGAGCGCCTGGAGGGCATCGACAAGGATCCGGCCTTCGCCCTCCTCCTCACGGCCCTCGCCTACCAAGCGAATGAGATCGACAATGAGATCGAACAGCTCAAGGACGACGTCCTCAACGATTTCGCCCGCATGCTGATCCCCTACGAGCGCCTCAACGCCTTGCCCGCCACGGCCGTGGTCGAGGTCGAGCCCGAGGCGGGCGTCGCCGCCGTCGACCTGGACCATCGCGCGAGCTTCACCCTCGTCGACACGCCCTTCGCCTTCGTCCCGCTGCTGCGGACAAGGGCGCTCAACGTCGAGGTAGCCTCCGTCGTCCGAATCGACAACCGCCGATGGCGCGTCGGGCTCGTCTGCAAGGAGCCGCTGGCCAGCCTCGAGGGCCTTTGCCTCGTCGTCGACAGCCAGCGCTTCCAGGACTTGAAAATATTCGCCAACGGCTACGCGCTGCCCCTCGTCAAGCCCTGGGACTACGCGGACCTGCCGCTGGCCCCGTGCTTCTCGCTCCGCAACATGCTCTACAACCGCGCCTCGGTCTACCAGGGGGCCCAAACGTGGCTCGACCTCTTCGCCAAGCACGACGTGAGGATGTTTTTCGTCGGCGCGTATAAAACAACCGCCCGCCCGGTCGAGAAAATGGACCTCACGTTCGAGTTTATCGGCATCGACGACGATTTCCTTTTCGACAAGACGCGGCTGCGGCTCAACACGACGGTCCTCGTCAACGCCTTCACGCGCTCCGTCACCCTCTCGGCCGACATGCCCCTCGCGAAGCTCGCCGGGGGCGACGACGAGGCCGGCCGGGCGCAATTCGTCCACCTGCTCCCCCCCGCCGACCTCCAGCGCTTCCGCGACGAGCCCATCGAGCTCCGCCGGGTGGCGACGGACCGTTTCACGCCCGACGCCCTCATCCGCCTGGCCACGACGCTCCTCACGCGCTTCTCGACGGACTATTACGCCTTCCAGGGGATCGAGTCGCTGCGCGACGGCAACTTCATGGACCGCTTCTACCAGCTCCTGCGACGCATGGCGGAGGGCGTGGAGAAAGCGGCGAAGACTTCGCCCTCGGGCATCTACCTGCTGCTGAAAAATACCGAAGGCCTCCGACCGCGGGGCGACAGCCTGCAAGTGGGCTACGTCATGACGAACGGGGCGGCCGTCAACCATGTCCTGACCGACAAGAGCGCGTTCGCGCCCGAGAAAGGCTCCTACCTGCGGGCCGTCCGACAAGTCGCGAGCCCCCTGCCCGGGGCCGACGAGATCCGCGGCGCCGACGCCGAGCTCAGCCTCTCGCGTTATTACATGATCACGAACGACCGCCTCGTCACCCCGGCCGACGTCAAGGTCTTTTGCTACAACGAGCTCATGACCCGCTATGGGATCAGCTCCGACTTGATCCACGAGATCCGTGTGCGCGACACGCGGGACGAGGCGCGAGAGGGGGTAGGCTTCCAGACGAGAATCTACATCTCCCTCAAGAGCGACCCCTTCGTCAAGCGGAGTTTCCAGGAAAAGATCCCCGCGGCGGAGCTCGCCTTGCGCAAGATGATCGAGACGCGCTCGACGAACGTCTTCCCCGTTCAGGTTTCTATTGAAATCAATGAAATAAACTAAAAAATGAGACGAGAAATAGCGTCGTACCTCGCGGGACGTAGTTTTCGCGGCCCGACTTCACGACCCGCGGCCGCGGGGAATAGTTCCCGTGGCGTTTTTTCACGTCCGCGGCCGCGGATCGTAGGAAAAGGCGCATGGAAAGGCTCTCGCGCCTCGCGGGGAGCGTTTCTCGTCGCTTTTGGAGGGCTCGCGCCTCGCGGGGAGCTCTCCGGGCGAAATTTGAAAGGAAAAACAAGCTAAAAACAATAAGACATGGAAGATTTCTTCTTAGACATCGTTTACAAGGACAAGAAAGTCCGCTTCCGGGTCGTCAATCCACAGGCGCCCCTCAGCAATCTGATGAATAACCTCCGCCACGCCATCGGGAAAGACGGACGGCTGATTTTCGACTTCCCCTCGATCGACCAGACGGGCGCCCCGCTCGATTACTTCTTCGGGAAGGAAGACCCGCAGATCAACGAGATCCGAGTCTTGCGCCCGCGCGTCGGCAAGACCGACCAGACGCTGGCGGACTACAACGTGCGCAATGGCGACACGATTTTTTTAATCCCTGACCCGTTCCCCGGATGATCTTCAAGAAAAAAGAACAACCGGAAGCCCCGCCCGCCAGCTGGCGAGACATCGACCCGGACCGCCTCGGCGGGCGCGCCCGCCGCTTGTGGCACGAGTGGCGGCAGATTGACCTCGCGCTCGCGGGAAAGGCCACGATGGCCTACGAGCCCTGCCGGCGCGACGCGAGGGGGCTGCCCGTGGCCTACGAGGTCGTCTACCGCCTCCGCTCGATCCGCGGGGTGGAAAACGTGGAGTCGCTCGACGCGCCGGGGGTGGAAAACCCGCCGCTGTTCGCCGACGAGTTCCGCATGCGGATCGACTTGCCCGAGGGCTACCCTTGCGTCGACGCGCCGCCGGAATTCCGTTTCCTGACGACCTGGCGCGGGCGCGCCATCGCCCACCCTTGGCATCCGAACATCCGCTACTTCGGCGAGTTCGCCGGGCGGGTCTGCCTGAACTTCCCCGACACGTACGCGAGTCTGGCGTGGGCCGTCGACAGGGTGGCGCGCTACTTGCGCTACGAGCTTTACCACGCCATTCACGAGCCGCCCTATCCGGAAGACCCGCGGGTGGCCCGGTGGGTCGTCCGCCAGGCGGAACCGAGGGGGTGGGTCCCGTTTTGAGGCCTCGCGGGAAAAAATCTCGTGAAGTTGTTAAAATCGAACAAATTGTATACATTCGCGAAAGAAACCGGAAGAAAATATGAATATCGTCAATAGAATCATCATCAGCCTCGTCCTGGCGATCCTCTCGCTCGGTCGCGGGGAAGCGCAGACGGTCAAGCGGATCGAGCTCTCGGCCGCGGAGCCCTACGTCGACCACGTGTCGTTGGTGGATGGGGCGAAGGACATGGACGTCCTTGTCAAGCTCATGTTCGACGAGTCCGGCAACAGCCTTACCGTCAGCCTGATCTCCTACCGTAAGCTGTTCGTCTTCCAGACGGACACCCGCTACCGGACCGCGGTGCGCTGCTTCAAGCTCAAGCCCGATCGCTTGCCCTACGTGGCCGCGAGCGACGAGCGGGCCCGCTATCGGCTCACCAAGTCGCTGCGGAAAAGCATCCGGCCCCGCCGCAAGCATGTCTTCAAGCGCTGGATCGCCTACGAGGGTCTCCAGCCGCGGCCGACGGACTACAAATTGGTCAACGATTACATTGAGCAACGTTTCGACATTTTGAATAAGGAAGCGCCCGTCCGCGTGACCCTCCGCGACCTCCTGGTCATGAACGAGGAGATTTCGCCCAAGAAAAAGAAATACGAGCTGTTCTTCCAGACCGACCTGAACCGGACGTACGAGATCACGATCCTGCGAGACCCCTGCTTCGGGCAAGACGAGGCCATCGCCGCCGCCGAGGAGCGAGTCGAGACCGTCCGCAACAGCGTCGAGCCTTTCCGGCGGCGGTTTGGCCATGGCGCGCCCCTCACGGCGAGCGAAATCCAAATTTTCGAGGAAATGAAGGCGCTGCTCGTCGAACAATTCCCGCCGATCGAGGAGCGCGACGATTGCCCCGAAATCCAGGCGCGTGTAGACCTCTACAACAGCTACGTGGACTCGCTGCGGCAGACGAATCCGCCGACGCGGGCGACGGATCGCCAGCTCATCGGCCTCGACCTGAGCGCGGAGCGCGTACAGGCGCTGGCGCGGGAGATAGACAAGCAGGTGGGCGCGTGGCTGTCGAGCGATGACCCCGTGGAGCGTCGCGACTTGCGGGCCGCTTGCGAGCGCCTCATCGAGGATGTCCACGCCCGCGTGGCCGCGGCCGAGTGGATCAGCGCCTCGCAGGAGGCCGCGCTGGCGCTTTTCCGGAAAGCGGAGCGTTATTTTCGTGAAATATGTATCGAGCCATGAGAAAGGGAAAGGCATATCGCGCGCAGAGGGATCGGCGGGGCTGGCTAGGGCTCCTCGCGGGGCTCGCGCTCCTCTCCCTCCCGCTTGAGGGACGGGCGCAGGCGTCGGTCGACGAGCAGGCCGTCTTCCTGGACGAGATGCGGACGCTGGAGACCGAGAGCCGCCTCCTGGGCCTTCGTGAAGAGCTCGAGGCCGTCTTCCCGCTCGTCGGCGAGGCCTC
>CASFXH010000039.1:0-29723 GCA_949298575.1 uncultured Parabacteroides sp. | reverse complement strand
CCAAGTGGACGGCTTTCTACCAGGCGCGACAGGCCGAGATCGCCGAAGACGACTCGCTGCTGCAAATCGTGGCCGACTATCAGCTGCGGAAACAGGCGCTCGACGACTCGATCGCCTCCCGCGGGCGCGCCCTCGCGGCCCACGCCGATTTCAAGGAAGCGGAGGCCTACCTCGCGGCCCAGGACAGCGTCTACCGGTCGCTGCGCGAGCAGGCCCTCGAGCTCTCGCTCGCCAAGGCCCTCGCGGACCAGCTGGAGCTCCTCAAGGGCAAGGAGCAACTCCTCCTCGCCGAGGCCGAAGGCCACTACGAGAAGGCGAAAGCCGCCGCGGAAGCGTACGCGGATCTGCGGCCCGCCTTCGCCCCCCTCGAGGAGAAATTCATCGCCCTGAAAAGCGAGTCGGAGAAGATTCAGGCGCTGGAATATAAACCCTTCCTCGACAGGATCAAGGACTACCTCTACGGCCTCGCCGCGGTCTCGATGATCCTCTTGCTCCTCAACACCGTCCAGGCGAAGCTCAAGGCGGCCAAGCAAGCCCGCGAGAACGCGAAGAAACTGCGTGAGCTGACCCGTGGCGAGAACGATGATTACCCCACCATTTAAAAATAAAACAGACAGCATATGAAGAAGATCGTACAATACCTCCTGATCGCCCTCGGCATCCTCGTCGTGGGCCACGAGACCATCCACCCCGACTATCGCCCCCTCGGGGAGATGGACAAGCATATCCGCCTCCTCCGCCTCGAGTTCGAGCCCGACCACAAGCGCTTTTTCCTCGACGCGCGCCTCGACGATAGCATCGCCTATTCCTTGCTTCATCGCGATACGCTGCTGAAGCTCCAGATCGAGGAATCGATCGGCAACCGCGCCGGCGATCCCGCGATGCAGCCGCGGCTGGTGGAGACGCGCAACGTGATGGTGGAAGAAATCGCGAAGCTGGATCTCAATATCCTGGCGCTCGCCGACCTGACGCTCGACAGCGCCAAGATCGCCCTCCAGCAAGGCGCCTTGAAGCGGCTGAAGGCTTTGCTCTCGCTCAGGAACATGCACGTGGCCTTTATTCAAGACCAGAACGTTTCAGAAACCCTGAACGCGAGCGATTACGTCCTGAACGAGTATTTTAAAGCCGACCCGGGTAAGAAGTATCTTTACCGCGCCCTCCTGGCCAAGTACGACGAGCTGCGGGGGCAGAAATCGCCCTACTTCCCGGAGGTGGCCCAAGATACGATCGCCCGGCGACTGACGCCCCGGCAAAATGTCCTGATCATCTTCTCTGACGGGAAAGTTTACGATCACGACCAGCCCATAGACCCCGAGCACTTCGCGCTTCAGCGGGCCATCGTCGAGCATAGCGACACGACGGCGCGGATCCCGATCTTTTACGTCAACCTCGGCTCCCTCGACGACGGCGATGGCCCCGACGACCCCGACAAGCGGACCGGGGCCGACAAGGAGGCGGAAACCCTCTTGAGCCTCCTTTGCGAGAAGACGGGAGGTAATTATTTCGAATCTTACGACGAGAACTCCGTCCTGGACGGCATCCTGAGCCAGTTCGTCATGGATTTCGCCAATTACAAACTCACCCTCGTCAACCCCGACCTGAAGATCTATCGCGGCCTCGAGCACAAGTTGCGGCTGAACGCCTACTACGGCGACAGGCTCATCGGGACGGACGAGATAAGCTATAATTTGGGGAGCGTTTACAATCCCGTCATCGTGAACGGGCTGACGCCGTCGCAGGTTATCCTGCAAGGCTGCCTGATGGGTCTTTTCATCATCGGGACGCTCTACTTGATCTTCCAGCTCGTCGTGCCGGCCGTGCGCTACGCTATTTTCAAGCGGAAATACGTCGTCCGCTACGCGAAAGGGCTCGCCTATAACGGGATGATCGTGGATCAATCGTGCTATTATTGCAAAGCGCCTTTTAAGGAAGGCGACAAGATCGTGGTCAAATGTCCGCATGTGCTCCACAAGTCTTGCTGGGACGAAAATGAATACAAGTGCCCCGAGTATGGCCGGCAATGCAAGACGGGGAGCCATTACTATAACGCCCATCGGCTGTTCGACCCGCGGAACGCGTCGTTCTATCTGGCTTGGATCATCGCGGGCGCCATCGCGGGTCTCGTGGCCTGGGTCTGCTTCACGGCGAACACGCAACACACCGGCAACTACCTGATGCAAGACCTGATCCACCTCATATTCGACGTGGATCCCAATTCCGAGGCCGCCCAGACGCTGATGGAGGAATATGGGCAACATCTCTATCTCCTCCCCTTCTATGGCCTCAACATCGGCTTTTTCCTGACCCTCTCGCTCAGCATCTTGACCGGCCACGGGCGTTGGCTTTGGGGACGGCTGGGGTTGGTCCTGCTCAAGGCGATCGTGGGAGGCGTATTCAGCTATCTCTCTTTCTTGCTCGGTTGCGTGGTCTCGATCGCCTTGAATTTCAAGGACAACTCATTTTTGATCGACTGGATCCCGTGGCTTCTTAGCGGGCTTGTCATCGCCCTTGCCGTCTCTTATAAAACCGATATCCAGCTGAAGAGGGCCATGATCGGGGCCTGCGTCTCGATCGTTTTCGGCTTGGGGTCGATGTATCTGTGGTCGTTCGCTTTCAATTCGCAAATCGACATGCGTGAATTCCTCCTGCTCAGCTACATGATCTATTGCGTGGGCTTCGCGATCAGCGTCGCGGCCACATCGCCGAAATCATCGCATTATTTCCTGCGGGTAGAAGGCCCGATCAAAGGGATGGACATCGCGCTCTACAAATGGATGAACGCCTCCGTTTTGCGGAAGCGCGTGACGATCGGAAAGTCGGTCAACTGCGATTTGCAGATGACGTGGGATCTGCAAAGCCCGATCGCCCCCGAGCAAGCGATGATTCAAATGAGTAACGGGAAACTTTACCTGGTCGCGCTTGACGACGGCGTTTTCTTCGAGAAAAAGCCCCTGCGGCAAAATGTCCGCAAACGCCTTTACCATGGCACGAAGTTCCTGATCGGCCGGACGACGTTCACTTATATCGAAAAGGACCTGTAAAGCCCCCGTACGCGTACGGACACAAAAAAATCCCCAGCCCCCCCGAAGGGAGGCCAGGGATCGATCAACGAAACAGGGATTTATCTTTATGTAGACTTAATTCTTGAACACTAGGCCCTCGCCAACGCGATCGATCAGGATCGGACGCTCGCGGTTGACTTTTCCCGCGAGGATCTGCTTCGAGAGGTCGTTGAGGACGTAGTTTTGGATCGCCCGCTTGACGGGACGGGCTCCAAACTGCGGATCGTAGCCCACGCGGGCCAAGAAATCGATCGCCTCGTCGGTGAAACGAAGGTCGATCCCATTCGGGGCCAGCATCCTCGCGACGGCATTGAGCTGCAACTGGACAATCTGCCTGATCTCACGCTCGCTAAGCGGAGTGAACATGATGATCTCGTCGATCCGGTTGAGGAACTCGGGGCGGATCGTTTTCTTAAGCAGCTCGAGAACTTGGCGCTTGGTCTGCTCGACGATTTCGCCTCGATTGGCGTCGGTCATCTTCTCGAAGTTCTCGCGGATCAATGACGAGCCCATGTTGCTGGTCATGATGATGATCGTGTTCTTGAAATTGACCGTGCGACCCTTGTTGTCGGTCAGCCGCCCGTCGTCCAGGACCTGCAAGAGGATGTTGAAGACGTCGGGATGGGCTTTCTCGATCTCGTCGAAAAGGACGACCGAGTAGGGCTTTCTCCGGATGGCCTCGGTGAGCTGTCCGCCCTCGTCGTAGCCTACGTATCCCGGAGGCGCCCCGATCAGCCGGGTAGCGCTGAACTTCTCTTGATATTCGCTCATGTCGATCCTCGTCATCATGTTCTCATCGTCGAAAAGATAGTCCGCCAACGCCTTGGCGAGCTCCGTTTTCCCGACGCCCGTCGTGCCGAGGAAGATGAACGATCCGATGGGCCGCTTCGGATCCTGCAAGCCCGCGCGGCTTCGGCGGACGGCGTCGGCGATAGCCTGTATGGCCTCGTCTTGGCCGATGACCCGCTTGTGGAGCTCTTCCTCGAGGTGGAGCAATTTCTCCTTCTCGCTCTGCATCATACGGCTCACGGGGATACCCGTCCAGCGGGAGACGACGTCGGCGATGTCGTCGCTGTCGACCTCCTCCTTGATCATGGCGGCGGCTCCTTGCATCGTTTTCAGCTTCTCTTGCGTCTGCTTGATCTCCTCCTCCTTCTGCTTGATCTTACCGTAGCGGATCTCGGCGACCTTGCCATAATCGCCCTCCCGTTCGGCGCGATCGGCCTCGAACTTGAGGTTCTCGATGTCGATCTTGTTTTGCTGGATCTTGTTGATCTGGGCCTTCTCGCTTTCCCATTGGGCCTTTTGCTTGGTTTCCTCCTCCTTCAAGTCGGCGATTTCCTTGCCTAATTGGGCCAGTTTCTCTTGGTCATCTTCCCTTTTGATCGCCTCGCGTTCGATCTCCAGCTGCTTGATCCGGCGGGAAACTTCGTCGAGCGACTCGGGGACGGAGTTCATCTGCATCCTCAAGCGGGCGGCGGCCTCGTCCATCAAGTCGATCGCCTTGTCGGGCAAGAAGCGGTCCGTGATGTAACGGCTCGAAAGCTGGACGGCGGCGATGATCGCGTCATCCTTGATCCGGACTTTATGGTGATTCTCGTACTTCTCTTTCAGTCCACGGAGGATCGAAATGGTGTCCACCTCGCTCGGCTCGTCCACCATGACGGTCTGGAATCGGCGTTCCAAGGCTTTGTCCTTCTCGAAATATTTCTGGTACTCGTCAAGGGTCGTCGCGCCGATCGCCCGGAGTTCTCCCCTCGCCAAGGCCGGCTTCAAGATGTTGGCGGCATCCATCGCCCCCTCACCCTTTCCGGCGCCGACCAGCGTATGAATCTCATCAATGAAAAGGATGATCTCGCCATCCGATTTCATGACCTCGTTGACGACCGCCTTCAAGCGCTCCTCGAACTCACCCTTGTATTTCGCGCCGGCGATCAAGGCTCCCATATCCAACGAATAGATTTGCTTCGTCTTCAAATTCTCCGGCACGTCGCCCCGCACGATCCGATAGGCCAATCCCTCGGCGATCGCGGTCTTACCGACGCCCGGCTCACCAATCAGGATAGGGTTGTTTTTCGTCCGTCGGCTCAAGATCTGCAAGACTCGGCGAATCTCCTCGTCCCGACCGATCACGGGGTCCAGCTTGCCGTTGCGAGCCCGCTCGTTCAAGTTAATCGCATATTTACTCAAGGCCTCATACGTGTCCTCAGCCGACTGGCTAGTGACCTTATTACCTTTCCGCAACTCGTCAATGGCTAAGCGCAACTCCTTCTCGGTAACGCCCGCATCTTTCAGCATTCGCGACGCGCTGCTATTTTCCGTGAAGAGAGCCAAAATGATCGGCTCCAGCGAGACGTATTGATCTCCCAGTTTTGAAGAGTAATCAATCGCCTTTTGCAAAACTTTGTTCGTGTCTCCCGAAAGGTAAGGCTCGCCACCCGACACCTTCGGATAAGATTGAATCTCGCGATCCAAAACCTGGACAAGATTCCGCGTATTGACTCCCAGCTTCTGAAAAATGAAGTTGGTTACGCTCTCGCCCGTCATCATGACAGCTTTCAACAAGTGCGTAGGCTCGATCGCCTGTTGGCTATTCTGGGTAACCAACTGCACGGCCTGTTGAACGGCCTCCTGTGATTTGATTGTAAAATTATTAAAATTCATATCTTTAATCTCCTTTCTTATCGTTCTATTTTTTGTCTTACGCTTATTCTCTCGCAAAATGAATGCCAGTTCCCATTTCTGCCAAAATGTCATAAAACAGTTTCTATCCCCTACCCTTTTCCTGCCGGAATCAGTCAAAGACAAGACAAAAAAGCGTCCCGATAAAATAAATCAAACGGAATGTCGTTTATCTCCTAAGGAATGATAAAACACACGTAAACAAAAATAAGATGAAACGAGCCTTTGTCTTGCTATCCGTCCTCTGCCTGCTGGTTTGTGGCTATCAATGCTACAAATTATGGAATACCACCAACACTCCTCGAAATCCTTTCGAGGGAAAGCTCTCCGACATTGCCGACGAGGTGATCGCCATCCCCCTCCGAGATACGGGCGAGATCCGGATTAAATCGCCCCAAAACATCCGGAAAGAAGGCAACAACCTATTTTTAATAAGTGAAGGCATCCTCTACCGTTTCAACCAAAACGGCCAGTTCATCTGCCAAATCACGAAACCAGATGAGATCCAAGTGGCTGGATACGTAGTCAACCCTGCCAAGCGAGAACTTATCGTTCTGGGAAATACCGACGACATCTTCTATTATTCTTTTGAAGGCCGACTGCTTCTCAAGAAGAAACTAAAAAGCGAGCTTTCGGAAGGCCGGCGTCTCTACTCCATCGAGAGACATGGCGATCGCCTCATCACGACCGAACAACGCGTCGACACCTCGCAAGCCCAATCCATCGTGACACAAGAACTCGTCACCTACGATCAAAACTTCCATCCTCTCAGGCGGAAGCGCCTTGCGACCTACCTGTCCCGCCCCCAAGCGGCCCTCAGCTACTGGACTCCGCAAGTTGCCATTGAAAAAGACTCGGGCTTACTTTACGCCTACTCCCCCACCCCACAAATCCGCTACTTACTCCAAGATACTTTGCTGATCCAACACGCGAAAACGCTTCACGACGCCGCACTCTTCGGAGACGATAATACTTATCCCATCCTCCCCATCCGCTTGGGAAAGCGCTATTGGATCGCCTCTTTCACCCAAAAGCCGAAAAACGAGAAAGATTATTTATTCTGCTACGACACCCAGAAAGGCATCCATTGGACTCTAGAGAAAGGTTTCGACGACAACTTCTACCAAACCGGTTACGTAAAGCAGCTGGAACCCATCGACCCTTACAGCAACACCTACTGCTTTTGCAAGCAAGGTGAGACCATAAAAAAGGCTTTCCCAGATCAAACGACCCAAGAAAGCCCTATTCTTTTTCTCGTTAAACTCAGAAGTTAAAAGATCCGACCGTTCAAACGGACTTTCAAAACCGGATAGAACGTCAACTTGTCCACGATCTTCGAGAACGTATCGCCATCCTCTCCAAATGAACTTAAGTCCAGCTCGCCCGTGTTGGTATAAACTTCCGGCGTCCCATGAAATTGAACACCCATATCTACACTCACATTAAGCCTTCTCGACGGGATCGCCCGACCAAAACCAATGCCCACATAAGGACGGAATCCATTGACACGCAATCCTCCTGAGACATTACCATTCTCATCAAACGGAATGGTCTGATCCCCGATCACGATACCGGCCGATTCCGCCTCCGCGATCTTGTCCCTCAAAGCTTGGTCACTCGTCCCTTCAATCGTTACCAACGAAGATCCGCCAAAATAGCCACCGACCGCCACGAAAAATCCAGCCGAACGAAAAGGATAAACGTTCAACAAGACCTGGCCAGACACCCGCTTTAAGGTTCCTTCCACGTCCATCGTACCCGCCGCTTGCTCGTCCAACTCCACATCCACATCCGTGGTCAAGTTGAAATTTGGCATGATCGACAAGCCTCCTCGCAACGCCAAATACGGCGTGATCGGAGTCGCGACCTCCACGTCGACACCCGTCAAACCAACACCAACTCCCACGCCCAAAGAATTAAAGATTCCCCATTCATTTTGAGCCGTCGCTCCACTCGAAAACAAACCGACGAGTGCGCATACGCTCCACAAAATCAGTTTTCGCATTTTGTTCATAATATTATATTTATAAATAGCACTGACTCTAAAACGAACGCAAACATAAACAAATTTTTCACAATAGAGGCGCTTTTAGAACAAAAAATAAGGATGATCGAAAAATTCCGACCATCCCCATCTTATCCAATTTCCCTTACAAAAAGCTAAAGCTTATTCTTCATCATCGCTCTCGTCTTCCTTCATGTTATGGAAGACATTTTGCACATCCTCGTCATCCTCCAATTTCTCGATCAACTTCTCGATCGTCTCCCGTTGCTCCGGTGTAACCTCTTTCAAATCGTTCGGAATGCGGACAAACTCACTGCTCGTGATCTCATAACCGTTATCCTCCAAATATTTCTGAATCGCGGAATTTTGAGCGAACTCTCCATAAATTACGATTTCGTCCTCATCCTCATCCACTTCATCCACACCGTAGTCGATCAATTCCAACTCCAAGTCGTCTAATGAGACTCCTTCTTTCTTATCGACATGGAACACGCACTTATGCTCGAACAAGAACTCCAGGCTTCCACTCGTGCCCAATGAACCGCCACACTTATTAAAATAGCTCCGAATATTCGCCACCGTACGGGTCGTATTGTCGGTCGCCGTCTCTACGAAGATCGCGATGCCATGAGGACCGTATCCCTCATAGTTCATTTCCTTGTAATCGGTAAAATCTTTCGAGATGGCCCGTTTGATAGCCCGCTCCACGTTGTCTTTCGGCATGTTTTCCTTCTTAGCCGTCTGCATCAATACACGCAAACGAGGATTATTCTCCGGCTCCGGTCCACCCTGCTTCGCGGCAATCGTTATTTCCTTGCCTAATTTCGTGAATACTCGGGCCATATTGCCCCAACGCTTAAACTTTCTCGCCTTACGAAACTCAAACGCTCTTCCCATAAATTCAATTTAAACTCGTTATATTTTTCTGATTCTTCTTTATTTATTATCTCAAACGTGCGTTTAACTTTTGCTCCAGGTTCGTCTGGATCTTTTTCATTATCGCATCGATTTGCTTATCGTTCAATGTTTTGTTATCATCTTGCAGATAAAAACTTACGGCGTAAGATTTCTTCCCTTCCGGTAAGTTCTTCCCTTCATAAACATCAAACAAGGTTACTTTTTTCAAGAGCTTACGCTCACTCTCCCGGGCGATCTTCTCCACATCGGCAAACGCGACATGCTCATCCAGCAAGAGAGCCAAATCACGCTTAACGGCCGGATACTTGGATATCTCCGTAAATAAGACCTTATTCTTCCGGGTTTCCTTCATCAAGGCCGTCCATGACAATTCCGCGAAATAAACTTCCTCGTCAATATCCAATTTCTTAAGCAACTTTTTCTGGACAACGCCAAGCGAACCCAACGGACGACCACTATGTGTCGCGATCGATAAGCCCGCGGAATAAATCTCATTTGTCAAGGCGCTAAGAACCAACTTATCCACATTGAGCCCGACACGTGTCAAGATATTCATTACATAAGCCTTTAACTCGAAAACGCTGGTCTTCTCATCCGGATGGCTCCATGTGTTTTCAACCCGGTTACCCGCCAACCAAATTCCCATGCGGTAATCTTCGGAAAAGCCGGACAAGTTTTCACCGTCTTTCCGCTTATCCTCCTCGTAACGGTAACAATTGCCAAACTCAAAGAAACGAATATTCCCGCGACGGCGCTTCATATTGTGCTCCGCGCTCTCCAAACCGCCGAACAACAGCGTCTGACGCATCACGTTCAAATCCGCGCTTAACGGATTCATCAAACGCACACAATTCCGCTCCGGATAAATCGTCAGATCGCTATAATACGCCGCACGTGTCAAAGAATTATTCAAGATCTCATTGAAACCACATCCGCACAATTGCTCTGAAACAAGGTTTTGCATCTTGTAATTCTCATCGGTCGGTGTACGATAGCTCAAACATGCCCGAACTTCCTCGTTGAACTCAACATTGTTATAACCATAGATCCGAAGAATATCCTCGATCACATCGACATCCCGGCGCACGTCGTAACGATAAACCGGAACCCGCAAGCTCAAGCCTTCCGCCGTCTCCGCGACGATCTCCATCTCCAAGCCG
Source organism: uncultured Parabacteroides sp. (assembly GCA_949298575.1). Taxonomy (GTDB): domain Bacteria; phylum Bacteroidota; class Bacteroidia; order Bacteroidales; family Tannerellaceae; genus Parabacteroides. The sequence goes on along the minus strand of CASFXH010000039.1, from coordinate 19,896 downwards.
CGAACGATGCTTTTCACGGTCTCCACTGGGATCTCTTTCCCTATCAGACTATTGATTTTCTTATAGGTAACCGTTACCGAATAAGGCTCATAAACTTTGGGATAAATGTCCTGGATCGTCCCGACAATCCGGCCACCCGCCAATTCTTGGATCAACAGAGCCGCCCGCTTCAAAACGTAAATGGTCTGATTCGGATCCAATCCGCGCTCAAAACGGAAAGAAGAATCCGTATTCAAGCCAAAACGACGAGCGGTCTTGCGAATCCATGTCGGATGGAAACAAGCCGATTCCAGGAAAACATCGGTCGTCGACTCTGTCACGCCTGAATCCAGACCTCCGAATACGCCACCCATACACATGGGCCCTTCTACGTCACAAATCATCAAGTCACGATCAGTCAATGTCCTTTCCACGCCATCAAGAGTCGTAAACTTCGTCCCCGGCTCGACTGTCCGGACAACGACTTTTCCTCCCCGGATTTTCCCCGCGTCAAACGAATGCAAAGGCTGACCCAACTCATGAAGGATGAAATTCGTCACGTCGACCACATTATTAATAGGCCGCAAACCGATCACCCGTAAACGCTCTTGCATCCACGCCGGACTTTCCTTCACGGTCACTCCCTTGATCGTCACGCCCGAATAACGTAAACAGGCTTCCTCATTCTCTACCGTCACCTGAATACCCGGCGTCGATTCATCATCTATCTTGAACGCGTCAATCGAGGGTCGGCGCAAGGTCACCGACTTCCCGGTTTGCTTCAAATAAGCGGCCAAATCACGAGCCACGCCATAGTGTGATGTCGCGTCAACACGGTTCGGCGTGATGTCGACCTCCAACACATAATCACTCTTTATATTATAGTAGTCTTTCGCCAAAGTTCCCACGGTCACGTCCGCCGGCAAAACGATGATCCCCGAATGATCCGTGCCAATGCCAATCTCATCCTCCGCGCAGATCATGCCGTTCGACTCGATCCCACGGATTTTCGACCGCTTAATCGTCACGCATTGATCGCCGTCGTATAACTTCGTACCGTTCACGGCCACTACAACTTTCTGTCCAGCCGCTACGTTCGGGGCACCACAAACGATCTGGAGCGGATCTCCCGTCCCGACGTTGACCGTCGTCACATGTAAATGATCGGAATTAGGATGATCTTCGCACGTCAAAACCTCCCCTATCACCAGGCCTTCCAGGCCACCCTTAATCGTTTGGACCTCCTCGACTCCACCAGTTTCCAAACCGATCGAAGTCAAAGCCGCCGCTACTTCATCTGGCCGTAAATCAAAATCCAGATATTCCTTTAGCCAATTGTAGGATATATTCATTGTTCTTTCTAATTTGACGGGCAAAATTACGCATATAATTTAAACCTTAAAAGTGTTTCCCTATTTTCCGTGAACGCGGCAACGGAAAAATGGTTAAGCCGAATTTAAAGGATACCATTCTAAAAAAACTACGATGGGCATTATGAGGTGCTTACTATAGGATTATAAGCGCCTTATAACTGGATTATAAGGAGGTCATAATAGGCATTATAATGGCGACTGAATATCAACATGCTACGACAGGGCCGTCCCTTACCCCATCATTACAAGAAGGAACATCTTATACTCATGATCGCGAATAGCGTAACCAGCCCAACAAGGAAAGCCCGGACACTCTCTCGAGGCCCGGGCTTTGTTTTTTGCCCCTATCCGCCTCTCACGAGGCCTTAATGGGCTCGAAAAAATTGTTCTTGTTTTTTGTGATAATACTGATTTTGGTTTTTTTCCTTTAACGTACCCGCAATTTCACGTTGCGGATAATGCCATCCATGTCCTCGGCGTAAACCACGTAGATCGCGCCTCGGGGGACATTCAGCCGATAGGCCGTCTGGTTCGCCAACGTCTGCTGGGTCACCAAGTCGCCATCGATGCCATAAACCCGCACGGCCCGCAACGGCGTGCCCACCGTCGTCACCACGATCTCGCCCGGACGAAGGGAGTAGATCGAGATGTCGTCGCCCGTATGGATCCGGTCGTTGTCGGTTGAGAGGCCGCCCGTCAGGTAATAACGGCCATAATCGTTGGTACGGACGCGCACCTCCCGACCGTCGGTCAACGTCGTATAATTTCCACTCTTCGCGTCGTAAAGCTTCACGCCGCTAAACAAATCCGTTCCCTCGAAACGCAAGGTGACTTCCTCGTCTTTCGCGCCATAGACGCCCAGCGGCACCCGCTCGCAAGCCGTCCGCACATTAATGGAGGTCGCCATCGTCCCGGCCACGGTATAGACCATCGGCACGTCGCCCAAGTTGGAGTCGAGGAACAGCTCCGCGTCTTCCGCTGACTGATAATCGTCGGAAGCCATCGCGTTGTAGGCCACCGCCGCCCGGCTCGTTCGCCCGTCTTGGGTTTGGGCGGTGATTAAGAGGGCTTGGCCGGAAGCTTCACCTTCACTTGTCGACACTGGGGCTAATGCTTGCATATCATGCGTGAAAGTTATTTCCGCTTCATCAGTAGCTAATTTCTTCACGAAGAAAGAACGTAGCGGAGGAATCAAACCCGCATTATCAATATTAGTCCATGCCGTATTCTCTGCTTCTGGATTAATCACCGCAATATTCTGTACACCATCATCCGCAACGTACCAATATTTGGGTTCCAAAACATCTTCATTTGTCTTTAAGAACTTCTCCATATCCAAATGCGCCATAAAGGGATTGCCGACCAAATAGTAGTCGCCATGCGCAGACTCAGACAAGTTGACAGTAAATTCCTTATGTGTAACAGAGCCACTATAAGAAGTATTTGTTTCCGTCCGATGATAAATTTCATCTGACTTCAACCGACCGGCATCTGTTCTATCAATTTCATTTTCATTCGTTGTATGCCCACTATTACCATTATTATCATAATAGGTATAAGTCTCATCCGCTTTTGGCAAACGGAACAACGCATTATTACTATTCAAATCCTGAATCTTCAATGAGAAGCCCGTACCCGGAGTATACTTTTCCGTTACATCGTTATACAGACTGCTCCAGTTGCCGGAGATGGCTACGTTCTTATGATTCGAAGCGTCTGTATACAGATTGACCTCGGTCGTGCTGTTCTTCCATGCTCGCTGGTAAACGGAAGGATGGAAACGGTTATATCCGCCATCATCAAAGTCAATCGGTTGGAAATACTCCGTCGCCTGCCTGCCGGAAGTGGGCGCATAGAAATCCCCTGCTACCACACCTTGCAACGGCGAGGCGAGCGTGTACCAACGACCATCTTCCAACTCATAATCCACCCACGCCTTATTATAAAGCAAATACTCGGCGTACAGCATCTCCGAGCCCGGCTCGAAATGAATCTCATCGCAAAGGGCGACACGATACCGCTCAGTGGTCAATTGATTATTATCGTTATCATACGCCATCAAATCATATTCGATATTCGTTGTTGGCAAGCCTACATCGTCCGGTTTTTGCCCTTCCAGCCATTCCTTGTTGCTAAAACCGGCCGCATATAAATATGCCCTACTATTCTCCGGCATAATCACTTTAGAGAACAGCATCGGAACAAAAGCCCGGTTATCATTCTGATAATCCTCTATCGTTCCGTTCGCCTTAATATCAGTGTCCGTAGCCCGTTTCCAACTGCCATCATTATTCCAGTTTCCGATAAGCGTATTCTCATCCGTTGGCGTACCGTTCCATATTAAATACTCCGGCACGACCTTCATTGTTACGGACAGTTTCCCATAGCAAGCCGCGATTGTCTCCTCATCCGTTCCACTTGGAACATCCTCTTGGAAATGGACCTCAAACGTATATTCATAACCCTCGCGCGGTTGAAAGCGGAAACCATCTGTCTCCGTCTTTAAATCAAACTTTATGGTCATCGTGGATTCCTGTCCTTCTTCTGCGTCTAACGCTGTCAATTTACCGATAGGCAAGTCGTATTCACTCGTGCTTTGGTCTATATAAGACTGCATCAACGGATCTGTAGTCCCTATCAAAAATATATCAGTCAAGTCCACTCCTACAAGTTGCCCTTCACTACCCGTTGTGCTCGTTACCCTCTCCAAACGAGTAGCGCCCTTGGTTGCGCATTCTACATCACGCAAGTCCAAAGTCAACGGTTTTCCTGACTGAATCTGTTTTAAGCCAATCCGTAAAGCGGAAGCATATCCTTCCGGCTGATTTATCTCCCAAAAGCCAGTATTCGCATGCGGTGCATCGGTTGTTGCTTTTAAATTCAACGGTACATAACTCCAGCAAATTAATTTCGGGTCAACCTCTTCCCCTGTCTCATCATAAATAACCGTTTGTATCGGACGGATAACTAAGAACAAACCTTCCCGCAATATGGATATATTCAGATTCTGTTTTCGCAACACCAATCGGGCATTCAACCCCTCTTCCGCTCCCGAAGCGGTCGCGTCAATTAACAAATTAAGCATCGCCTCTGTAAAGTTATAATCCCCTTCCGCTTTAACCGGTGTCTCATCTTCACTGACCACTTCCGCTTCAGGATAAGTACCCCGGAAATTAGCCAAAGCCTCTTCTATCGAGACGTTATATACATTATTCGTACTCAGATAATCATCGGCAGAGCCAAAGAACCAGTCAAAGAAAACCGGAGTCGTGACGGGGATGCCCTCTTCCGTTCCGTTATCTATCCGTAATTGGGCGGTAAAGTTAAACACTTGCCCCACGCAAAACTCCGTCTCCGGTGTAACCACCTGCCCGTTCATTTTGATTAAGGTAGTCGATTCTACCATAAATTCCGTTTTAATCGCGCAAGGATTAGCGATACCAAAATTCGCCGCATTCCCGCTTCCCGTCTCGTCAATCAACAAATAATAACGGCGGGTCGGTATCAAATCTGTTGCCCACAAGTCAATGGCTAAGAAACGGTCTTCCCTGTTGCCTTCTTCCTGATAACGGTAAAAGGCATTTCCTCCATTCTCGCCCCTATGAGCGTCTGAAGTGTCGTATTCGTTATTCTGCTCATAATTCAAATCATACGTCAGTGTCCCTATCTTCGTCCCTTCACCGCCGCCTTCTTCGTCTCTCGAGAAAGCGACCATCGCCGCTTGTATCGCATCGCTTTCGGATGAACCGTTCGCGATCGCTTCCTCATAAGCGTAACGATCGACAAAGCAGAAACTCAAATTACGTGTATTCGAACCGGTTTGTAATTCCTCATCTCCTGTCCGGGACAACAGACGATCCCATTCGATACGCAAACGAATGGATGTCGCGTCGCCGATACAACTCGGAGCCAACTGCTCCACATAAGCGTTTGGCATTGCCATATAGACACAGATATTATCAATATACATATCGCCTCCTTCAGTTGAAAGACTGTTATTGTCTATCTGCAATACATACTTTTCATAACTCAGTTCACTATCATTAATAAAGGAAAAATACACTTGATACCATTCGTTCTTATCGCTCCCGTCAATCGTTACAGGTTGATAGTTATCAATATTTGTATGGCTACCACTTGTATTGTCCGGTAAGAAGTTCGTCTGCCGGATTTGCCCGGTATTGTGCCGGTAAATAGGAACGTATCGCTCGTCTGCCGTTACGCCCATAATGGTAAACAACATACCGGCATCGCTATGCAAATCGTCCGCGTTCCAAACGCAGCTCTTCACCCATGCCGTCACGAACAGCTCTGCACCCCGACAAAGCTGCCGCTCAAACGGCAAACGGGCGATAGTACCCGGACGGTCAGATGCGTCCACAAAAAGGTGATAAGTACTTCCGTCCAACGGTTGGGCTTTTACTTTTTGTCCAGCACTCCAATGATCCGTCTCTATGAAATTATCCATGATACTGTAATATCCCCATTGTGGGAATTTCTGTGTCATGTTCAGCATATCGTTGGTTTGGGCACCATCATAGAAACCATAACTATTCGATTCCCAACTCATCGGGAAGGGATAGAAATGCTCGTTTCCGTTTCCATACGCAGTACCCACCACGCTCTTAGAATAGTCAAAGTCCAAAGAAGTCAACAATTCAAAGTTTTTGCTGATATAATCGTCCGTGCGGAAATACCATTCACTTTCCATGTTATCCTTCGCATTCGCCAATTGCGTTTGAGTCAGCAAACGGGTTTCCGGTACAAAAGTCAGATTGAACTTTGCGATATGATACGAAGTACTACCTATCTCTTTCGTTACCAGAATTGTCGCTCTCGCATTTTCATTATCGACCGTCCTTGTGCCATCGTTTTGCAAATTCGGATACTGGAACTGGATGGCACGCGTATTGCCGGAAATCGTATACCTATTTCCTGTATGAATGGTTTGTCTACCCACTTCGCTATCATTACTGTGGCTTTCATCCGGTACAATCGTCGAAGCCAATTTGATTCCGGACGCTTCATCGCCTGTTCCGTCTATCAATGTAACCGTCAATTCATCGGTATCATCATCATCGGCATCGACCGGCACGGCATAGTTCCAAGCGTCTTTCGAGAGAGCGACCAAATCCAGCGTATTGTTGGACACACGGGTATAAGGAAAACTGATGTCGTATTCTTCCAAGTACTTATCCCCTCCATCCCGATAGTCAGAAGAGGTCAGAGCTTTCCGATACCAATTCACATCCACATCGGTTCCTGCCGCAGGAGGTTCCACCGCACAGATATAAAAAATAATACGATGGCTCAAAGTCGGTTCCCAAGGATCCGTTCTTGAAAAGGATGTTCCCCCTGCACTATAATTTTCACTGAAATCATTATAAAGCGACACGTCGCACGCCACAACGTACCACGAGTTATCACGATATTCACTATGCTCCGCGCCAAACCATTCATTATACTCTTCGTCCGTCGGGAAGTAAAAGTTTGCTCGGTGCATGTTCGTCCCAATAGGGCTTCCCACATATCCATTACCGAAACGGTAAAAAGTACCATTAACATCTGGTGTCAACAAATCCACCACAGCATTATTACCGGTCTCACCCGTCGCGAACGTACCACCTGTACGATAGCTATACCAACGCTGATAAGAAGATGAGCTTTGATAACTATTTCTATCGTCCATCTTATCCGGCAAGTTCAAGACAATGGAAGTTCCTTTGTGCATATAAATGGTATCGATATAGGTATGCGCCGCCTGAATTTTTCCCGTACTCGACAGGACAGCATCAATCATCGCATCCCTGTCGTCATCATCAAACGTATCCATTTTTTTGGCCTCGTCGGAAATAGAGTTTAAGAAGCTGTACCACTTGGCGGGCTTGTGTTGGATATCCGGTAAACTCAAATCATAATAGGACATTTCAATATCGTAGATTCGGACAGGATAGTATGTATATTCCCAACCACCAAAGATGCCTCCACTCCATTCACGTGTATAATTTTTCTCAAACTCAATCTCTATAAATTGATCGCTAATAGATAGGTTCTCTATGGTCATTGTTCTGTCATCGCCCCAATCCCAGCTATTATTTAAAACCGGTATCCAATCTTCAGTTGTATTATTCCGGCTTCGAATCATTACAGAAGCGGGACGATTGTTTCTATTATAATTTGTAGCAGAAGTAATTACCAAACGTGTAATCGTATTTCCTTCCGGAACTCGCAAAGTTAAGGTCGGGGTATCATCATCATCTCCAGACTGCCAATAGCTATTATTATCGGTGTCTATCGCATAATCAGCCACATGGCCATTTGCCTGAGAAGAACCGCTCACACTCGTTATATTCACAGAAACATCATGGCCATCATTGGTAGCATTAGTGTATTGGTTTCCCATCACAGCCTGCCCCCATCCACAAAAAGCCACCAAAAGCCCAGCCATCACCAGAAGGCCACGCATACTTAGATGATTATAGATCTTTTTCATCGTTCTATTCCCTTTCCTTATCATTTCATTGTTCAATCATTAGATTTATAGGTTCATACCACCGCGGGGCAGCGCACCAGGAGCGGAGGTACAGACCGGTTGTTTGAATATATTCGTCCAAGTCTTTTAAGGGCTCGGTCGTAACGTTCAGTCTACAAGATGCTCTTTCCGCACCATTAACTTGATAGCTAACAGTCAATGGTGTAATATTATCGCCTGTTAAGCCTGAGAGCGAAGCCACATGAGCCCATGATGGATCTGTTTCATCAATCTGAATATTGGTGCCGTCTGCCGCACCATAATAACTCAACACACAAGCGCCATCTCCTTCGGTCATTCCCGCGACCGTACCGGTTACTTGGAAGGATGCCCCTTCCGGAACCGTCACGTTATAAGTAGCCGCGCTTGTCAAATTATTTGAAGTAATAACATTGACTGGATAACTTCCTATCGAGTTAATATAAACCGTTACGACCAAGTCCAAATCGCTCTCCGAGATCTTTAAGTTTAAAGGTAAGATGTTGTTTCGGGGAATATTCGTGGTCGTAGTCGTCGCGCTATAGTTCTTCTCGTCCGCGACTAAAGCGATATTGAACGGTTGATCACTCTCTGTCTCATTGATATAGAAATGGAAGCTTTTATCACTATTACCGCCCACTAGCAAAGCCCAATCCGATTCCGTATTATACTCTCCACTATAAGTAATTGATTCACCTGTTCCAATAAAACCACCCCCCATTAAAGGCACTTTATCGGCGAAACTCTTCATACTAAAAGAAGTGACCGCCAGATTAGAAACCTTATTATTCGTCACCGTCACATTTACCCGACCAACCAAACGAATCAGCTCTATCCGTGCCGTCTGGCTAACCGCCAAATTGAGCGTTTGCTTTACGCTCATTGGAATGAACTTCATATCATCTTCTTCCTCCAATTGAATCTGGCTTGCGGGATCATCGATCACGAAGTTCAAATTCGCATCTGAAAGCGCCTCTCCTTCTTCCTTATCTATAATCTCTTTCCATGCGCCGTCCTCTCGTCCTTCCGCTACCGTAGACCAATTGGCGAACGCATAAATGGTCTTCTCTCCCGAAGGCAAGGTAAATTCATTGCTTCGCCATTCATAAGCGTCTCCTGTCTCTAAAGCATAGTCGGCTGGTGTAGCCGTTCCATCCGTTGTGACCAATTTCTTCTCAATCACGCCATCGCTCACCACGAACACGCACAGTTCATGCATAAACTCATGAGCTAACGCGTTGTCATCATCACCCGCTCTTGTCTCAACATTGTTCGAAGCCCCGATCTGGATCGACAACGTACAAAAGCCATCCGTGGGCGTATCCGGAACAAGCTCCTCGCCAGAGTCGGAACAAGCGACTAGGCATCCCAAGACCAGCGCCAAAGCCAAATAATAACAATATCTTATCTTTTTCATATCCTTAATTCCCTGTTGTTGATTCATTCAAATCTATTGATTCCTCATCCATCACATTCCATTTCGCCACAGCCACAAGAATACCCAAAGTCTTATCGCCCGGCACATCATTCCCTATTTCGGAAATACTGTTGACTGTCAATTTGTAGACATTATTGCGGACAATCGCGTTTCCCATGGGCAAACCCGTTTGCTCTTGGTCTCCTCCATAGTTATGGCGAATCCAATAGGTATAATAACCTTTCCCATTCAAGAAAGTCTCTGTCGTCCGGTTCTCCCCAACAACCTGCTCATGCAACGCTTGACGTGTCGCCGCTGTCGGATTGCCTTCCACATCGTAACCTAGTACATCTGTTTTGTAATTGCTCCAGTCATATTTCGAATAACCTCCTTCTTCATTTTCTTGAGCGGTCAATAAATAAGCTTTATAACCAGCTGGGTCATTGTCATCTAATATTCCCAAATAATCTTGCAAATCCTCATAGTTACTAAAAGATGTCCTCTGCGCATTGAAATCGTTATCATGCGCCTCCATCGCATCCTCCAACGTAGGATAAAGCTTGTTTTCATTCACCCGAAAGAAAGTTTCTCCTTCTTCAAACCTATCTCCTAAATTACTATAAGAAGCCTCAAACACCACCCCAGTAGAATAATACCGCCCTTGCGCGTCTACTGATGAGGTGTTTTCTTTGGGGTAGCCTAGGCGATACCATGTCTCGTCTGCATCATCCGGATCTGTAATTCGATCGCCTGTGGTTAGCCATGTTTTCCATTCTTTTGAATTATCGTCTCTCAAACTGGGGAAATAATGTTCATACCAAGAAGCATTCGTTGACGCATTCGTTAGAGTTTTAGCGGAAGTATTCGGATCGATAACATAATTACTGGTTGTCTCATCACCCAAATAATTAAAAGAAGTAGCATTCCATTCATCCGCCACCCGCTTCAACACATAAGTATCCTGCTTATACATATTCACCAACATCGCCCTCTCGATTGTGGCGGTAACTGTATTTCCATCAACCTTAAAATCCGTATCCGCATCCGGCCCTATTCGATAATCCACCCTAGCCACCAGCCGTTCCAAATCGACGGTCGTAGTCGCCGGGTTGTTTTTGCTATTCTCATACGTGATATTCAAGACAGGGGTTTCGTCGCCTTCTGAGGACATCACGAAGTTGCTGTAAGCATTATTCGAATAAGTATAAACCGTCTCAATTGTTGCCGCTTTCAATCCATTCAAATCCGTAATACTTCCACCAAAGCTTTTCCCAGCGTTCGCCACGGCCAAAACATGATAGAAATGATTCATCCTTAATCCGTTCACCCGAACTGGGTCGACCGTATAAATTTCATCTATCCGATCATCTGTGCCTGGACCTGAATATACTGGAATAAAAGCTTTTGCTACAATAGCTGGATTATCCGTCCGATTCACGCCATCAGTCGCATCACCCGTTTGACTTTCATAAAAGAACAACGTCAAGTCATTCACCGCCTTCTCATAGTCCTGCCCATCCTCATAGTCATCGCCCGCTTCACCTCCGGTGGGGTTGGCGCGGGTGCCCGGAGCGGTGGGGGCGGTATTGATGGTCAGGCTGACGTAGGCATAGGCCTCGCCATCCTCGCGGAAGCCCAGCTCCGCCGGATCGTCGTGGATCAGCTCGCAGCCGCTGAGGAGCGCCAGGAAGAGGCCATATATAATATAGGTATAGGAAATCTTCATCTCGACAGCCGTTTTTAGAGTTGGATATGCTCGTATTGGATGCGCTTCGCCCACGAGAGGACGGCGATCTCGATGTTCACGTATTCCCAAGTGTCGCCTTTCAGGAAGAAGGTGAGTTGGTATTCATAGCCCCGGTCGAGGAACTCTTGGGGCGTGTAGCGGTAGATGTCGGCGGCCGTACGCAAGCGGCTCAGCATATCGACCAGGTTGACCCGCACCACTTCCTCGCCCGTCGTGCGGTTCACGATCGAGAGGATGGCGTCGTCGCGGCCCGCGTCATGGTAGACGAGGCGCGAGGTCATAAAGTCGGCATGGGCGATGCGATCGTCATCGCCGACATACGACGAGTCGGCCGTCAGCGGCTTGCTCGACGAGGTCCAAGTCTCATAAGGAGTGTATATCAAGGAATCGCTCTCGTCAACCGAGTTATCGTACAAGAGCTTCGCGTTGCGGTCGTAGATGCGGAAGTCGAAGTTCTCCACGTCGAGCGTCTCCGGATGATCCAAGTCGTGGAGGGCGACGTGTATCTGCTTCGTGTTCCGGACGAGCGAGACGGTATCCCGGGTAATCTTATCGATCACGACCTCGACCGGCTCCGGTGCCATGCCGTGCCATAAGGTGTCGAGCGGCATACCGGCGTGGGGGATCGAGCCATCGGCCTCGTGGTCGAGCGTGACGGAAAGCGCCGTCATCTCCTCGCCTCCGGCTGGCTCATCGACGCGGAACTTCGCCCCCTGTCCGGCCAGCATCTCCTCGAAAGGCGCTTGCCCGGCGAGGACGATGTATTGGTAGCGCCCCGGCTCCAAATCGAGTCGCATTTCGTAACCATCCCCGGCGAGCGCCGAGCCGCTTTCCGTCTTCGAGGTGAGGAACGCGCCGTTCTCGTCAAAGATATAAGTCGTAACGCTACCCACATGGTCGGCGAACATGTCGGCCCGTTGCAGGTTGTAGTCGTACTCGAACGTCAGGCTCAACCCGCTTGGGCAAGGCTCCAAGTCATCATGGATATACTCGCACGAGGTCAGCGCGAGGGCCAAGCCCATCATGCCCCATAAGAATCTCTTTTTGTTGTCCATCTTATCCTTCTGTCTTTTAATAATACCTTTCGGCATCTTCCAACAGATAGGGACAACGAAGGGAAACCTTCCTATTCTTCCGCCAAACCTTCCACTAAACTTTCCGGATCTTGGCGAGTATCCCAGAAGTCCACGACGTGGATCTCTGACTTCGCCTCGTCCACATGATAAATGAGTCTAAAATGAGAATGTATAGAAAGAGAACGGTAATCATACGGACGATGAGCGAGCAATTCCTCTCGTCTTCCAATAAAAGGGAAGACAATCAGTCGATCGATATTTCTTTTCACCTTTTCATAAAAATGCCTCGCGATCACCTCTCCATACAAGTCTTTACACCATTGATAGTTCATAAGGATACGTTGCCATACCTTTTCACGTACAACTAATCTCATTCATAAACTCCTTTTAATTCAGGAAATTCTTCTTCCGCCCATTTCTGGCACTCCTCCCATGTCAATCCCGGCACGCCCGCCTCGATCTCCGCTTCCGCCTCATCTATTCGGGCATTGATCTCTTCCATCGTCATCGGCCTCGGGTGCTCCAGTCGCTCCAGTTCCTCCCGCAAGTTCGGGATCGCGGCATACAGCCGGGGATGCTCCCGGCGAATCGCCTCGACCATCTCGTCTACCGTCTTCCGCCGCTGCCCATAAGCCAATTCCGGCTCACTCACCTTGTTGTTCTCGTCTTTCGTTTCCATAACACCTTTCTTATTCATTATTCATGAAGTCTTCCACTAAGCTTGTCGGATCACGACGAGTATCCCAGAAGTCCACGACATGTACTTCCAATTTTACCTCATCTACATAGTATATGAGTTTAAAATGAGAATGCGTCAATAAATGACGATACGTCATCTGACCCACATCGGATAAATCCGGATCCAACGGACCGATATAAGGGAAACGGGCCAATAAGCTCGCTCTTTCTTTCGCTTGCCGATAGAACTTAGCCGCTATTCGCCCACCAAACATTTCCCGACAGTATAAAGTCGCGTCAGCCAACTTAAGTTCGGCCAAATGAGACCAGATCACCGCCTTTATAGATACTCGAGCAACCATGGGTTCTCACGTTCAAAGTCTCGAAACACCTCTTCACTCGTCTTCCCTTGATCGCCCGCGTCAATCGCTTTCTGAATCTGGGCGATGTGGTTCCGATATTCTTCCCGGGTCATTGGTGTCGGGTACACCAAGTCCGCCATCCGTTGACAAAAGCCCGGATCATCCGCATAACGCTCAGGATGCTCCCGGCGAATCGCCTCGACCATCTCGTCCACCGTCTTCCGCCGCTGCCCATAAGCCAATTCGGGCTCACTCACCTTGTTGTTCTCGTCTTTCGTTTCCATAGTGCTTTTTCGTTTATTCCGCGCATTGTTTTATCCGCTCAAAATGCCGGAATAGCTCCTCTTTGCTCATCCCCTTCGCACCTGAGTCGATCGCAGCTTGCGTCTCGTCTATGCGGGTTCGTAGTTCCTCACGGGTATAGGGCTGGGCTGTCGCCCAAGCCTCCCACTCTTCCCGGTAGTCCGGATAGTCTTTCAACCAAGGATACTTCCTCACGATCTCCTCTAGTGGAATCGTCGTCTTCCGCCGCTGCCCATAAGCCAATTCCGGCTCACTCACCTTGTTGTTCTCGTCTTTCGTTTCCATAGTGCTTTTTCTGTTATTTAAATAATCTCTTTATCTTGCCTAGCGTAAGACCCCCTCAGTCAGCGAACTGACAGCTTCCCCTGTGTTCAGGGGGAGCGGGAATACCTTTTGATAGTCCTCTCCCAAAGAAATGAGTATCTAAAGCTATCCTTCTCCCCCTTGCGTGAGGGGGAGATGCCCTTCAGGGCAGAGGGGGTTAAACATATCTGCATAATAAAGACTTTTAATCGTTTGAGCCCGCCGCGTCAATTCCTCAAGGCTAATACCTTTCTCTCCCGCGTCGATCCGGGCTTGTGTCCTACCGATCTCGGCGCGATATTCCTCAATTGTTACAGGAACCGGATTATCCAATCGCTCCAATTCCTCCGGCAATTGTCTCAGGAATCCCTGAAGCCAAGGTTCTTGTGTCATAAGCTCCTTTGTCGTCTTCCGCCGCTGCCCATAAGCCAACTCCGGCTCACTCACCTTGTTGTTCTCGTCTTTCGTTTCCATCTCGCTTGATTATTTAGGTAGGGAGCAGAGGGGGCACGGACACGCGTGCCGCGCCCCCGCCTCATCCCTTTCGCGAAGATAAGGAATCCTTTTCGCTTCGTTGTCCCAATCTGTCAAAGATCGCCGTCCAACCCGCGTTTCGGGATGGCTGTGTTCCCCATCCTCCGGCGAAAGAGGATAGGGTATGATATTTATGAATTAAAAGTCAACGTCTTGATAACGTTTTCCCCATGAGAGGACATTAATCCGAGAAGAAATATAAGATTCATTTGTTGGTGGATCATCTGGCCCCGGACCTGGAGTGGGTCGTTCTGGTAAACCTGGGCCACTAATGCCCGTCACCTGAATCTCATACCAGTTGTTGCGCACCATACCATAACGTCCTAATTCCGCAGAAGTATATTCAGTTGCCGATGACACTTCATCATCCACATCCATTGCGCAATAAGTATCACCAAAGTGTTGAATACGGGCCGCATAATAATAAGTTGTTCCATTCTTATACATGCTTAACCGCCCCAATGTACTGATTAACGTTTCAGCTTGCGCAGAAGTCAACTCCGTAGCGGATCCTTCGCCTGTACCTGCCGCTTGAAATATCAATTGCATATCTGAAGCTGTTGAATAATAACCTCCTTTCAAATTAGCGACACCGTCCTTCAAGACGACAGTGAAACCAGCGGAAGCACCCAACTTTTCATTTACTGTTGAGGCTAAACCTTTTACATCACCATCATCCTCGGTATAAACACTAGTCGTGTTTCCGTTTTCACCAATTACCCAAAAAGTCTTTGCCTCTTTAGATGCATCAAACAGATATTTCATTTCAAACACGATGCCCGTTGTCTGTTCCTCAATTTGCTGCTGATAATGCATCGTATTCTCGAAGCAATAAACCGGACTATCAAACAACGATGTTCCACTCGGCTGCGCTTCTGCTGCAGGTTCCGACTCATCATACATATTGAACTCATTAGAGGGAGTTGTTACGCTATTGTAGTTTCCATCTATAGCCCAATAAACACGACGTGGAGAATAGGTATTCGAGCTAAAGAAACGACTTCCTGTTGAACTACTATTACCATTGCTATAAGTAGCCCATGTCATAAAAGCAGGAGATGTATAATTACTGCCATAAACATCATGCCCAATCTTCGTTGACTTGTTCGTGACATTCAAATACCAACCCGTCAAATAAGCACGGTCACCATTATAAACACCAGCTTCATCAACATCCATGTAATAAGATCCATTCATCTCACTAGACTCGTCCTGATCCAAAGTAAAATGACCACCATTCGCAACCGTCACTTTAGCCACCAAGCGTTCTACATAAATTTCTGCGGGTGGAGCCTGTTCCGCCGCTTCTTGTGTAGAATAAGGTGTCAACTGAACCAAGGTGGTTACGTTTGACGCTTGCACATTGCTTGTTGTATTAATCGTTGTATTCGCCTCATCATTCAAGATAGGAGCGTTCAACATAAAGAAGTTATCCTTATTGGTCCCTATAAAATCAGAAAGGGTAGCATTTGCTTTCGTATTAAAAAGATCTTCAAATTTAGAGACACTAACCCCATTAATTGTCGCTGTAGATCCAGCTAAGGAAACCGTACCATTCACGATCACCAAGCCATAAATATTTCCTGATTCAGGCACACTAATTGTAACGGTGGTTCGAGCTGATTCCGTTATTTCATCCTCATCATTACCATCCGTAGTAAAACTTGAAGCCAATTCATCCAAAGGAACCAACGAATACGGAACAGCCGCCGATTCAGTAGTTCCATTAAAGAGAAGCAAATCAACCTCAGTCACTTTATATTCATTATTAGTGCCATCATCATAATCATCATTCTCGGATTTCGTGCCAAAGCCACTCGACGTTGGCAAATTGAGCGCAATCTTCACATAGCCCGTTTCACCCGAAAGCGCGACCTCTCCATTCGCTCCACCTTCCAGCTCATCCGAGCAAGACACCGCCGCGCACGCAAAGGCCAGTGCCCATAAAGTACTTTTTAGTTTCATATTCATTCTCATTTCGTTTGTTTTTAATCGTTTAATAGTTTCTTATCATCTTTCTTTTGAGGTGATGACTTGCTGCTATCTTTCTCCTTGTCGGACGACCTCAGACTCTTGTCATCGTCCTTTTTAGTAAATAATACGTCTCCACTCACTGTTCTTGTTACAAATTCTTTGTCTGCCATATACTCTTGTTATTTATTGTTAATATTCATTTCGTTTCTTCTTCAAAAACCCTTTTCGCGGGCCTCTTCCGACGTTAGCCGCTGACCCCTTCTGACGTTAGCCGCTAACCTGTTCCGACGTTAGCCGCTAACCTACTCTGACGTTAGCCGCTAACCTCGTAGGAGGTCTGCCGCTAACCTCATAGGAGGTCTGCCGCTAACCTCGGAGGACGTCTGCCGCTAACCTCAGAGAGGTCTGCCGCGGACCTCGGAGGACGTCTGCCGCTAACCTCAAAGAGGTTTGCCGCGGACCTCCGCGAAGGGTCGCGCGGGGCGTCAGACCGTGCCCGGGCTTCCCCCGTCGTCCGGATCTTCCGGCTCGGTCGTGGTCTGCCCGTTTTCGTCTTTCGGCTTTACCCGTATGTAAGTCGCGTCCTCGCGGGCGTCTTGGAGAACCCGCCCCGGCGTAAACACCAGGCTCGGGACCTTCATCATGGTCGCCGCCACGAACTCCTCTTCCGTTTTCGCGCCCTTACTGCTCAAAGCGAAACGAAAACTACCCAGTTCACCCACTTTCACGTTGCGTCCCCCCGCCAGGTGACGCGCGATCACTCTCGGCAGACGGTCGAGACAGCTCTTCACGTCCGCGCTCGTCAGGGCCGTTTCCTCGGAGATGCTCTCGCAGAGTTCCTCGAACTCGACCGAGCCACTCGTGACTAACGTGGCGTAATAGAGCTTAGAGCCCTCCTCGGCATCCCGCGAGAAATCCCTTCGTTGGACCAATTTGTAGCGTATCGGCATATAACCTCCTCTTTTAAATGGTTAGTAATTTCATAATTCGTATCATCGTGACGCTTTTCGGCGTTTCTCCTCAATCTGCTTCAAGTTGTCTTGGGCCGCGGCGCCCACCCGGGTGTCGTTCGCCAAGGGCGTCAAGAGGCGTTCGGCTTGGTCCAAATTGTCCTCGTGCATCGCCAGGGCGGCTTCGGCCAGGCGCTTCTCAGGGCAGTCTTGGGCTTTCGCCAAATAGCCACGAGCCTTGTCGAATTGTTTCGCCTCGATCGCGTTGATCGCCGCGTTCAGGTTCGACACGGGGTCGTCGGGATACATCCGCACGGCCGTCTCGAAGACCTCGTTATAACGGGGACTACCCGGCTCCAATGTCTCGGCCACCATGAAGAACTCATTCAAACTCAGTTGGCCCGGATCGGTGAAAGCCAGTTCGCGGGCCTCGTCCAAGTTGAAATTGCGGATCGTATAATCCACCTCATAATCCGAATGACGCAAGGCAGGATAAATCTCGTTCAACAACACCCGATAGGGAGCGCCCCCATTCAATTGCTTCAATTTCCACTCACGAGCGTCCCAATCGGCAGGCTCGTCGGCCCGGATAATGGCCAGCAACTCCACCTTGTCCGGCAGGTCGCTCGCCTCGACCGCCCGTTCCAGGCCGGCCCAGTCTTCCGCCTCCGACTCCACCTTCAGTTGGGCCGAGCCGAAATCATATTGTCCTTTCACATAATCCAGCAAAGCCTTCGCCCGAGCCTCGGCCAAGCGGGCGTTGCTCGCGTAGGCGCCTTCCGGCGAGGCGTACCCCCTGATCGTCAAGCCCGTGATCGAGGCGAACTGATTGCCCCGCACGGCCTCGATCGAACGGCGGATCTTCGCCAGCTCCGAGGGGTTATCGCGGTAATCCGGTTGGATCGTCGTCTGGTTTACCGGGAAATCCAAGAAGGCGCTCCCTTCCATCGAGCGGGCCTTCACCTCCTCAGCCACGGGCGTCACGTAGACCATCCGTGGCGCCAGGACAACAGGCTTCAAGTCGATCTCGAACAGCTTCGAGCGGTCGCTGGCCAACGTCTCCCAGCCACACCCGCAATCGTCCATCACGAGCGAGACGGTAGACTGCTCCATCCAGTCGGCATAGGGCACCCGGACCTCGTAGTCCAGCGCCTGAAGCTCGCCATTGCGCCGACGAAGCTCGATGGCGTCCGTCCCTTGCCGGTCGAGGCGCGCGTAGAGGATGTGCCGGTCGCGCCCGTTGACGATCACTTGTCGCAAGGCCCGCAGGCTATCGCCGCTTTCCACCACCGGCGTGCAGACCAATGTTTGCCCCCGGCCCAGCGTGATCGAATCCAACACGAAACGCATCGAGAGGCGAAGCTCGTCGCCCACGCGTTCCACCTTCTTGTCCTTCACCACGACAGTCGAAACCTCGCTCGCCGATTGGGCGAAGGCCATGCCGCCCATCGACCACAGGGCGACCATTCCGTAGAAATATCGTTTCTTGATTTCAAGCATAATCCGAATGATTTAAATAAGATAAGTTAAAAGAGATAGACCGCGCTGACGGCCGCTTGGGTGGGACCGAAGTAATGCTTCTTGACGGTCTCGATCCGCGTCCCGCAATTGGCGCACGGATACTTGTCCGACTCCAAGTAGAGATAGCCCACGCCGATGGTGGCTTCCAGGTTCCAATGCTTGCCCAGCACCCAGTTGTAACCATAGCTGATGCCTACGCCCGTCCCCCAGCCTTGGTGGCGCTCGTTTTCCGTCCCCAACCAATCGATGTCGGAGATATTATAAATCAGGTAAGGCACATGCAAACCGAGGAAATGGCCATAAAAGCTCTCGCAAAACCAATAGCGCACCTCCGGATGCAGCCGGAAATGCTTGATGGACTCGCCATAGCTTCCATTCTCCTCCTTCCCATCAAAAGGATTCAAGCCCACCTCGGCCTCCAATGTCCATTGGGGGGCGAGCCGGAACTCAATGCCGAGGTTCGGAGTCGTTGTCGCCCAATAGAGGGCGTTCGTCTTCAAGGCCACAATAGGCGCTTTCCCGCCCTCATTGACCCTCGATTGCGCTCGCGTCAAGACTATGCCTAGCGAACCGATAAAAAATAAGATCAAAAACACTCTTCTCATTCTATCATTATTTATTTACCCTATCCTTATTTACGGAATAAGTGTGCTGGGTAAATTTTTTTCATAATGAAGAAAATTTTGAGACTCATTTATTGGTTGTTTCAATTATTGTTCTTTCCTTTGCGAAACTAATTAGTGATGATTTTTTCACGTAGGGATGATGGTTGGCCTTGCTTAGGCCAATATATTAGATATTTAAGTAATAACACACTTATTCCGTAAATAAGTTTCCCCTTTTCGGCATCGTTTCTCCACCAATCGGTCGATAGCGCCTACCACTTTCCGGTTCGCCTTACCCAGTTTGGACACGTCCAAATCCATCAAGTAAATTCGGGTCGTCTTCTCGGAAGTATGGCCCAGGGCTTGGCTGATGAGCGACAGGGGGACGTGGCGACGCAAGGCCTCCGAAGCCCAGCTGTGGCGGATCACGTAGGACGTGAGGGGCGAGACCAGCCCAATCCGCCGGCCGATCGCCTTCAAATGGGCGTTGTATTTCCGCAAGCAATATTTATAATAGGTAGGCGTAGACCTCTCGGAAAGGTAGGGGAAAAGGTACGGGCTAT
>CASFXH010000038.1 GCA_949298575.1 uncultured Parabacteroides sp. | reverse complement strand
ATGGTATCCAGTTTGGGTGTTTCCAGAATGGCGCGATGCGGCGTGTATGCTTGCCTTCGTCTCCGCTCTCCAAGTATGGGCATATTTCCGATTTACGGTAGGCGCAAATCGAGGCGGTAGTGACTTTGGCCTCCTTGCCACTCCCCGAATTGAAAACGATTGGCGTCCATGAGCCGAATCTTCTCGGTTTGACCGCGGGGGCGAACGCGATCTACGCGGAGACCGGCGCTAATCCGCGTGACACGGAGCGAGAGACTTCCGGACATCGTGGTCTCGACATCGCGGACTGCGAGACGATGTTATGGGAATGTGGTTTTGAACTGACTTATTAATGACTCATAAAGTCCTTCCCGAATGGCTCTTTTTGCCTTCGGGAAGGACTTCATAATTCTTATTGTTCTTAAGAAAGCTGTTTGATATTCATGATGTCTTGATCGAAAGTCGCCTTGTTGATCGCTTTGTTGCGAACTTTGCTCCGATAGATATAGATCGTGTTCAAGGAATAGCGCAGGAAGAGCGCGATCTTGTTATTGTCAGTGATGCCCAAGCGGATGAGGGCGAAGATGCGCAATTCGGGCGATAGCAATTCACCCGGCTTGGGGTAGATCCGCTCGTTTTCTCTCAACAAGGCGTTAAATTCATCGACGAAGTGGGGGAAGAGGTCAAGGAAAGTCTCGTCAAAACTACGGTAAAACTTTATTCGCTCCTCTTCGATAAATCGTTCCGATTTGATCGCCTTGAATAATTCATTGATCTTAGAGGCGATCGCCAAGTTCGCCAATGAGCGGCGATAGTTTTCTAATTTGTCAAGATACGTGCCGCAAAGACCGAGATAGTGCGTGAGGTATTGTTGCTTGATCCGGTCAGAACGAGAGATCTCGTCGTTGGCGAGTTGGAGCTGGTCGTAAGCCTTGGCCAAGGCTTGCTGTGCCTTGCGGAGGCGCAGCATATTCTTATATATGTAGAGGGAAACGCCAATCAGGAGAAGAATCATGCCCACGAACATTCCTAACAAAAGGTTCATGGTTTGTCGATTGCTGTCCGCTTTGAGTTTGTAGGCCTCGTTGACAATAGGATAAGTCTCGGAGACTTCTACCGTGCGAAGCCGGGCGCCTGAGAAGGTGGCGTCGCGCATCGAGAGGTTAAGGTAATTGTAGGCCCTGTCGATATCGCCTTGCGCGAAAAGAATTTGGGCGAGACGAGGGAGGGCCGCGTATTCTTTAATGGACAACCGGATGTCTTGAATGGCGGAAAAGGCGAGATAACGGATCTGATTCTCCGTATCGCCAAGATTGCCGTAGGCCCAAGCGAGATTATAAGCTAACAGGCCGGCGTATCGCGGATCGCTTTCGGCATGTTCCGTGAAAATGGGAAGGAGATTTTCTATGGCTTGCTTGTTGTCGCCTTGTATGATAAGTATTTCCGTGTTGGTCAAGAAATAGGCGGCATTGTTGGCCGTCTTGTGGAGAGCGGTGAGCGTGTCCCGGTAAGCGTTGGTAAGATCCAGATAGAATTGTTTTTCGCGGGGGATGGGGCAATAATCCGCCATATAGCCATAAAGGGAGCGATATTGGTGATAGTAACCGATTTGTTCTTCATGCGTATCAAGCGAATCGCGGTCGATGTGATTGAGGGTCATTAACGCCTCATGATAAAGTCCTTTCACGGCGAACTCCTCGGCCCGATTCATTTTTACGGTCTCGATGGAGGCCAATTGGGGATGGATCGCCAGGAGCGCTTCCTTGCGGTCGACATAAACAAGCGCTGAGTCTGTCTGGTATTTTTTATAGGCTTCGAAAAGACTATCGCAAAGGGCGTATTGAATGGCAGGATCGGTGGTGAGGGCAAGACGGTTTTTCGTTTGCTCAATGGCCGCCTCTTTCACTTGGTCGTATTGGGAGGCGTTGTCGATGGTTTTGTCCAGTTGCCGGAGGAGGATTTCCTTGTCGGGGATATCGGCCCATGCGGAGATGGACGTCGAGCACATCACGACGACAAGGATGAACAGCTTTCCAAGAAAGGGAAAATTAAACATACGCCTTTTTACTTTTAACGGTATCAACCCGTCGCAAAGATAGGAATTTTTCAAGTTTTCTCGGACTTTTCTTGGCTTTTTAACTTGTCTTGCATTTATATTAATGACCCCATATGAAAAAACTTTTTATTTGTTTCTTAAATATTTAGCTCTTATATCCATTTATATAAATCCTTATATGATTTAAAAGGCGCTTGGCAATCCCGCTACTTTTGCGATGAGGTTAAATTTATCTGTCAAAAGCCGACTGAAGGGCTTATGAAATTAATACCATGGAAGTAGGTTAACGATTAGGTTTATTTGGTCTGGACAGGCAAAAGGATTGCTTTTAGGTTTATCTAGGGACGAAATTTTTAAAACAACAATCATAAAAAGGAAAACAAAACAAAGAAAAAAGAGTATTAATCTTAATGAGAAGTGAACATGAAAAAACATTTTCTGTGTAGCGCGAGGAGCCTATTCCTATTGTTGGCGGGCCTCCTCATGACAGTGAGTGGTTTCGCGCAATCACCGACCGTAAAGGGTGTGGTGAAAGACGCGACGTTGGGCGATCCGATCATCGGCGCCAGTGTGCTTGAAAAGGGGACGACGAACGGTACGATTACCGATTTCGACGGTAACTTCGTCTTGACCCCGACCTCTCCTGAGGCCGTTTTGGTGATCTCTTACATCGGTTATAAGACGCAAGAGTTCGCCGTCGCCGGCCAAACTGAATTCAACGTGACTCTGAGTGAGGACATGGAAGCTTTGGACGAGGTGGTCGTCGTAGGTTATGCCACCGGTAGCAAGCGGACCATTTCTGGTGCCGTCGAGCGGTTGAAGAAAGAAGACATGAACCAAGGCGTGGTCAACAACCCGTTGGAGTCTATTAAAGGTAAAGTGGCCGGTGTCGTCGTGACGCAAACCGGTGGCGACCCCGCTTCGACGCCTTCGATCCGTGTCCGTGGTACGACGTCTTTGTCGGGTGGTAACGACCCGTTGGTGATTATCGATGGCGTGTTCGGCGACTTGTCGATGTTGAACGCGATCGCGCCGGCGGATATCGAGACCTTCACGATCTTGAAGGACGCTTCGGAGACGGCTCAGTATGGTTCTCGGGGTGCGTCAGGTGTCATCGTGGTGACGACCGTGAAAGGTAAGAATGGCGTGAAGACGTTGAGCTACAACGGTAACTATGGTGTCAGCAAGGTGTATAAGAACCTCGATATGCTTTCAGCGGACCAATATCGCGCTACGGCGCAACAGCTGGGTATCACGGCGAATGATTTGGGCCATAACACGAACTGGTTCGACGAGATCGAGCAATTGGGTTACACGCAGAACCATAACCTCTCGTTCGGCGCGGGCAACGACGATTCCAATTACCGGGCGTCTGTCGGCTTGATCGATCAACAAGGTATCATCAAGAACAGTGGCTCTCGCAATTACACGGCCAAGTTGGACGCTATGCAGAACATGTTCAATGATAAGTTGAAGATCGAGTTCGGTATGTTCGGTTCTTTGAAAGAGGTGGATTACACGAACGACTACGAGAAGACCTTCTACTCAGCGGCTTCTTACAACCCAACCTTCCCCACGGTGAAGAACGAGGAAGGCGTTTGGGATGAGGACCCGATGGCCAACGAGATCCAGAACCCGATGGGTCGCCTGGAGATCGACGATCGCGAGATCAACGCTTACGTGAACGTACACGGTCGCTTGACCTACCGCATCATCGAAGGTTTGAACTTGAGCGCTTTCGGTTCTTATACTTATAATGTAAAGGAGAACAAGCGCTACTTCCCGAAAGACATCAAGGCCAGCATGGCTGATGGTGGACATGCGGAGCGCGTAGACAACAAGCAAAACATCCTGATGGGTAACATCCAGTTGAGCTATACGAAAGACTTTAACGAGAAGCATCACTTCGACGCTTTGGCTTTGGTCGAGGGACAGAAGTACCACTACACGGGCTTCACGGCTAGATCGCACGCTTATGAGAGCGACTATTTTACGTACAACAACCTCAAGGCGGGTGGCGACGTGAAGTATGGCGATGTCGAGTCGTTCCAGAACGAGAACCGTATCTCGTCCTTCATGGCTCGTGTAAACTATATGTTTGACAACCGTTACATCATCACGGCCAACCTCCGTGCCGATGGTTCTTCGAAGCTGGGATCCGAGAATAAGTGGGGTATCTTCCCCTCCGCGTCTGCCGCATGGGTCATCAACGAGGAGGCCTTCATGCAAGACGTGAATTGGTTGAGTAACCTGAAGCTCCGTGCGGGCTACGGTTTGACCGGTAACCAAGACGCGATCGCGGCCTACAACTCGCTGGCCCTCTACAGCCCTTCAGGATTGACTTCGCTGGGTGGCTCGCCGATGGCAACCTACGCTATCCTGCGTAACGCGAACCCCGACTTGCGCTGGGAGGTTAAAAAGACGTTTGATGTCGGTATCGATTTTGGCGCGTTGAATGGACGCTACTCCTTGACCGCCGACTGGTATCGCTCCAAGACGAGCGACATGCTTTACATGTATGACGTTCCTGTTCCTCCGTTCGTCTACCCGACGTTGCTGGCCAACATGGGTGAGATGACCAATACGGGTGTCGAGCTCGCCGTGAACGCCGGTTTGGTTCAGACGAAAGACTTTGACTTCAACCTCGGCGTGAACTT
The DNA here is from genome assembly GCA_949298575.1 of uncultured Parabacteroides sp. Lineage (GTDB taxonomy): Bacteria > Bacteroidota > Bacteroidia > Bacteroidales > Tannerellaceae > Parabacteroides. The sequence continues at coordinate 25,698 of CASFXH010000038.1, read as the reverse complement.
CGCTTGGCAGAAGAACAAGCTGAACTCCTTGAGCGGTACGTATATGGGTCAAGACCTCTCGACCTCGCAATACATTCCTATCGCGAATATGAGTGGTGCCGGATTCGTCGGTAACAACAATGTCGTTTACATGATGGAAGGCCAACCGGTCGGTGTCTTCTACATCCCTCGTTGCCTGGGCTTGAGCGAGCCGGATGAGAACGGACATCGCACGTATATCCTCGATGACATGATCGATGGAGAGGAAGGCTTCAACTCTAACGATGGTGGCGACCGCTACGTGGCAGGTCAGGCGATGCCGAAGTACTACTTGGGCTTCAACTTGAACTTCCGCTACAAACGTTTCGACTTGACCATGCAGGCGAATGGCGCGTTCGGTCATAAGATCTTCAACGGAACATCGCTGGCGTATATGAACCTCAGCCAATTCCCGACCTACAACGTCATGGACGGCGCGCAAGACGAGATGATTTTCGCGCAAGACATCAGTGACTACTGGTTGGAGAACGGAAACTACCTGAACATCGAGTACATCACGTTGGGATACAATTTCAACTGCGAGAAGTTCAACGAGTACGTCAAGAACATCCGCCTTACGTTCTCTATAAACAACGTGGCGACTATCTCTGGTTACTCCGGTTTGTCTCCGATGTTGAACAGCCAGACGATCTCCAACATCACCGATCCTGGAGCGAACACGCTGGGTGTCGACAACAAGGAGTTCTACCCGCTTTCACGCACCTATTCTTTGGGCGTAAGTGTCACTTTCTAATACTTATAAACGCATAGTCAGAATATGAAAAAGAAATTCTTAAACATAGCTTTAGTCGCGGCTTGTGCGGCCGCCTTGTCCTCCTGCTCCAACTTCCTGGAGGAAAACCCGACGGACGCGTTCGATGAGAACGAGGCTTTCGCGAACGAGAACTTGGTTTATTTGAACGCCGTCGCCAACCTTTACGATAAGATGTGCTACCTGATGGGGCAAGACCGTCACGTGTATGACATGAATACCTTCTCGAGCGACGAGGCGTTTCTCCCGTGCCGTATCGGTGACTGGGAAGATGGCGGCCTTTGGCAAAACCTCTTCCTCCACAACTGGGGAACGATGTTCGACCTTTCGCAGAACTCGTGGAACTATCTCTATGAGAAAGTGGGCCATTGTAACCAAGCGCTCGCCAAGCTCGAGGAGTTGCAGGCCGAACAACCCGACGCAGAATACCTGCCCGCTTACATCGCCGAGGCCCGTGCGATGCGTGCGATGTATTATTTCTACTTGATGGACTTGTTCGGACGTGTGCCTTTGGTGACGTCGACCGAGACGCAGATGAGCGAGGTCGAGCAGCCGGAGCGTAGCGAGGTCTTTAACTTTATCGTGAACGAGTTGCAAGAGGCACTGCCGCTCCTCTCTACGCAGAAGAGTAACCAGCAAGGCATCTACTACGGTCGCTTCACCCAAGGCCCGGCTTACTTCCTCTTGGCGAAGCTTGCGCTTAATGCCGATGTTTATACGGATGACAACTGGAACGATGGTATCACGAATCGCCCTGACGCGAAGAGCATCATGTTTACGGTCGATGGCCAGCAGGTCAACGCCTACGAGGCTGTCATCAAGTATGTCGATAAGTTGTCGGAACTTGGATATGTACTCGAGTCGGACTTCATGACGAACTTCTCGCTCACCAATGACAACTCGAATGAGAACATCTTTACCATCCCCATGGATCCGAGCGACTATCCGAATAACTGGACCTACAACTTCGTTCGTACCCGCCATTATACGCATGGCGCGGCTTACGGATTGAACGGTTGGAACGGATCGTGCGCTACCACCGAGGCCATGAAGGTCTTTGGCTATGGGACAGACAACGCTGACCCGCGTCTTGAGCTCTCTTACTTTGCGGGACCGGTCTATGGTGCGGATGGTGAACAGCTTATCTTGGAGTACGGCGGTGAGCAGTTACCCTTCGAGTACGCTCCGATGCAGGCCAAGGTTTACATGGAGGCTTCAGACGGCGTTTACGTCCAGACCGCAGGCGCACGTCAGAAAAAATACGAGATGGACGAGAACCCTGGCTCAAACAACGGTGAGCTGCCTCGCAACGACATGGTTCTTTACCGCTACGCGGATGCCGTCCTGATGAAGGCGGAGGCGAAGCTTCGGCTGGGCCAGAACGCGGATGCGGAGGTAAACGAGATTCGTAACCGTGTTGGCGCGACTCCGAAGACGAACGTGACGCTCGATGATATCCTCGACGAACGTCTCCTCGAGCTGGCGTGGGAGGGATGGCGTCGTAACGACCAGATTCGTTTCGGGACGTTCACCCAGCCGAACGACGACAAGTACGTGGGCGTAAAGCACTCGGCTAGCTCATTGGACTATGCTGTTGACGAGACGGGCTATACCACGGTCTTCGCGATCCACAACGACGTGTTGCTCCTTAACCCGAACATGACGCAAAATCCGGGTTATTGATTAATTAATATAATGAGTGGTTGTGTAATGAACCGTCCGGCATTCGTGCCGGGCGGTTTTTTTAAGCCTCAATTTTTTCACAAAATAGGAGGTGGATTCCCATAAAAGTATTACTTTTGCGATGGAATAATAAAAAATCTTAAGAGATGAAAGGTTTACGACATGTATTTTTTATGGCGAAAGGCCTCATAGGTAGGACTTTCCCAATTGAGAGGAAACTTCTTCCTGTTTTCACGCTTTTCTTGATATTGTTTTGTGCCTCTTGCTCGTCGGCTTGGGATGAGATCTTGGAAGAAGAGGAGGAGGGAATGGAAGCGAACCTGACTGTGCGCACACGGGCTTCCGGCGAGACGAAACTGGTTTATCCTATTCAAATTTACGCATACGACGCTGGCTCCGGAGAGTTGGTCAATGAGCAAACCATTGAGTCGGCATCTGATAAGCTGTCGATGACCTTGCCCGACGGAGATTATCACTTGGTCGCGCTGGCCGGAATGGATGATTATGTCTTGACGGACAAAATGAATTACGACGGACAAATCCAAATTGGTGAGAAGGCGCCGGAAGAAGCCTTGATTCAAGGACAGGCCCAAGTAAGCGTCGATGGACGGCAGACGACTACGGAGATTATCATGAGCTATCAAGTAGCCTGCGTCGACCTGATCTTGCACGAGATTCCTAGTGAGGTTACGGACGTGAGCGTCACGCTCTCACCTTTACATACTGCCTTAAGCCTCAATGGTGAATATGCCAGTGACGGGAATGGAAAAGTAACGCTTACCGCCAGTCCGAGCGGGACGACCGGCATTTGGAAAGTTCCCCGCGTTTACTTGTTCGGAAGCGAAGGTGACCAAACGATTCTCACTATCACCCTCTATGAGGATGATGAGAAAACGGTCTTTGGACATACACTCAAGCAGCCTTTGCAGCCCGGTATCCCTTATTCCATCAATGGAAGTTACCTCGGTGGCTTCAGTCTCGACGGTGAATTGTTGCTTGAGGATTGGGCTGACGTCGTTTCTCTTCGTTTCGATTTTGGCACTAGCGGTCCTGAGGATTCGGATGAAGAGCCTGAGGACGATCCGGATGATGACGAGCATCCTTCCCGTCCTTCCCTTGCGGATATTCCTGAACCGGGGGATATTTATGATGGGTTTGTTGTCGGGGCAGTCGTTAGCGAAGATGGGGACGAAGCGGAACTTTTGCTGGTTAGCTTGAGTTTATGGGTTGATGTCGCTTCCGCTTACAACGAAGATCATCCAGATGAAGCGTCTGACTATGCGAGCGACTATATTGAACAAGGAATCGGAGGGTGGACTATTCCGACAAAAGAAGAAGCTAAATTGCTCTCAGAAGCATTCGCTGGCATGAACGATATGGATCGATGCAATCAGTCGCTTCAAGAGTTGAGTGGCGACAGTTGGATCGCTAGTACCGAGGAAGATGGTAATGGCGATTTGATCCGTTATCTTTGTGCGGAAGGCACGTACTCTTACGTCATTGGCAAAAGCGGCAGCCAAAGTAAAGCGGGAAAAACACGCACCTATTTCCTCCGTCTAGTCCGCCGAATGAGCATCACCATTGAGTGAACCGCCTAAAAACAGAAAGCGACGCCATTCACATGGGGTCGCTTCCGTGAACCGTGCCGGATTTGAACCGGCGACCTCTGCCCTGTCAAAGCAGCGCTCTAAACCAGCTGAGCTAACGATTCTCATGCTTAATATGACAAAATACAAATTAAAACTTGTGCGGAAAGACAGGGATTCGAACCCTGGGAACAGTTGCCCGTTCACCGCATTTCGAGTGCGGCCCGATCGACCACTCCGGCATCTTTCCCCTTACGGCGGCACAAAGGTAAATAAAATATATTACCTTCCAACTTTTTCCTGGATAAAAAAGAGCGCAAATTGAGGATATATTTCTCTTTGCGCTCTTTGTCAATGGTTTATTTTAATCAAGAAATCACTTCAAGGCAGGCAGGAGATGTTTCCAGATCAGATTGATCTCCGCTTGCATGTCGCCAATATGGGCGGTCGTGACGATCACCGCATCGCGTTCGGGAAGTATGATGATATACTGCCCATTCGCCCCATCTGCTCGGACGGCGTCGTGGCGACAGCGCCACATCTGGTAACCGTAGCCTTGTACCCAGTCGCTGTTGCGCGTGGTCAATCCATGCTTCTTCGCGTTTTCCGGGCGCATACCGGCGGGTACGGAAGCGACTTGCGAGGTAGTTGCCTCTTCTATCCAGCTTGCGGGTAGAAGTTGTTCTCCGTTCCACTGGCCTTTTTGAAGGATGAATTGTCCCATTTTAGCCATGTCTTCCGTACGGATGTAGAGACCCCAGCCGCCGCAGTTGATGCCTTGCGGGCTCTCATCCCAGCGGACACCGACGATGCCTAATGGGCGGAACAAACGGGGGTAAAGATAATCGACGACCTTTTGGCCGGTCACTTTCTGCACGATGGCGGAAAGGACATACGTGCCGAGGCTATTGTAACAGAAGAATGTCCCGGGTTCATGCTCGAACGGCGTGGCGAGGAAACTCTTGACCCAATCGCCTCCCTCGGCGTTACGAATGTTGCCTGTCGGATCCGTGTCATGGCCACCGGACATGGTGAGCAGGTGACGGACTTCTAGTTTTTCCAGATTGGGGCTGATAGTTGAGGGGAGCTTGTCGGGGAAGAAGGAGATCACCTTATCGGTCACCTTTAGCAAACCTTCTGAGACGGCGAAACCGACAGCCGTGGCCGTGAAGGTCTTACTTACGGAATTCATGATGTGAGGCTTGTTCCATGCGCCTTCACTCTGCCAATGCTCGGCGACAACCTTTCCGTGTTGGACGATCATGACACTGTGCAAGTCTTGGCCGGCCTTATTGACGGCTTCCAAGTATTTGCCGAGAGCTTTCTTCATCTTCGCGTTCGCTTCGGCGCGGGGGAGTGACTTGGTCAGGTCATTGTAACTGATAAGACGGATGTTACGCTCAGCGATCGCCGACTTGACACGTTCGCTCGTGAAGAGATCGGTCACGCCTTGGCGGTCTATGGCTACGTCCTCGTAGCCAATGTGTCCTACGGTCTGCATCTCTTCATTGTTAAGAGCTGGGTGGTCGATGAACATGTAGGTCTTTCCTGACTCCAATTTGCTGAGCATCTTGATGAAACTAGCTTCTTTCTCGGCCGGTGTCTTTTTCGGCCCGTCGTAACCGGCGTAGCTAAAGCCGTATTCCTCCATCGAATCCACCCGGTCAACAGCGGGTAGGTGGTATTCCTTCGCCAACCGTTTCACCATCTCGTTGACCTTCGGATCGAAACCTGTCGACATCATGTGCCCGCTCAGGTGGCTGATCTGCGGAATGTTTTTTAGGGCCAGTTCGATTTGCGCGCGAAACTCACGCTCGATTTCATCCAAGTTCCACTTGTTCTCCGTGATCGAGAGGCCCGGGTAGTTCGGGTTTGCCGTCATCATGGGAAAAAAGTAACCGTTGCTGTCTACGAGGCTTGGGCAATTTGTCAGTGGTCGCCACTTGATGTTGTCCCACTCGCTCGTGATGACCAAGTGGAGGCCAACATCGATTCCGGGGTTTTCGCGCAGCAGTCGTGCCGCCTCAGGAAACCAGGGTGTCACCGCCATGACCTCGATGGAGGTTTCGATACCGTTCTCGTATCCTTCCATGCAGGCGATGTTAGCCGCCCGAAACGAGCCCATATCGTCGGCCCGGATAATGAGACTTGGCCCGTCGGCTTGTCCCCATGCCGTGAAAGCGCAGAGGCTCAATGCGTAACTGGCCGCCATTTGTTTAATGCTGTTCGTTTTCATGCTATTCGGATTTAAAATGAATATTCATGCGCTTAGGCTCATACCTGTGGGTCGACCACGCAAAATGTCCCCGAGGCTTTTCCTACCAGCTTATCGTCGCAATAGATCTCGCATTCGCAAAAATGCAACCGATGCCCGGGCTTGATGACGAATCCGCGGGCGATTAGCTCGTAGCCCCATGCGGCGCGCAGGAAAGAGATCTTTAGCTCCGCCGTCAGTACGTCTTTCTCCAGTGGGGTCATCGTATAGGCCGCGAATCCGGCGATCGTATCCGCCAACGCGGCCAGGACTCCACCGTGTGTCACGCCGCTATACTGTCGTTGTTCATCGCGCAAGGGCATGCGAGCCTCTATGCGCCCCTCTTCTATCTTGGAGAAATGGATTCCCAGGAAGTTGACGTAGGGATTTGTGGCGACGCGCTCCTTGATCTTTGCTAATATCTTTTCGTCGAGCATATTACTTTTCATTAAAGATTTCTTCGAGAGTCTGTTCGAGCGACTCGATGTCCTCGCTTGTCGTGTCCCACGAGGTCACGAAACGTGCCTCGTTTGTCTCCTCGTTCCACATGTAAAAGAAGTATTTCTCCTGGAGCTTACGTAACGCCTCGGTGGGCAGGGTAAAAAATAATTGGTTCGACTCCACCTTTTGCGTGAAATGAATTTGTGGATGCCGAGCGAGCGTTTCGGCCAAGCGGCGTGCGTAGGCGTTGGCGCGTTGGGCGTTGAGAAGCCACAGGTCGTCTGTCAGGTAGGGTAGGTACTGAGCGGCGAGGTAGCGTGCTTTCGAAGCGAGCTGGGCCGACTGCTTGCGGATGTAGGACAGTCGCTCGTTCAGCTCGGGGCGGAAGGAGATGACAGCTTCGCCCATCATCATACCGTTCTTCGTCCCGCCGAAGCTAAGGATATCAACCCCAGCATCGACTGTCACGGCTCGCATCGAACAACCTAGGTACTCACAGGCGTTGGCTAGGCGCGCTCCGTCCATGTGTAGATACATATTATAATTATGTAAGAGATCAGCGATGGCTCGCACCTCGTCGATGGTATAGACTGTCCCAAGCTCGGAGACTTGTGAGATGTAGACGGCTTTGGGCTGTGAATGGTGGCAAACGCCGAAGTTGACCAACCTCAGACGGATCAGATCGGGCGTCAGTTTGCCGTCGGGCGTGGCGATCGGGACGATGGCGCACCCCGTCATGCGTCCGGGCGCTCCACACTCGTCGACGTTGATATGCGCCGTTTGTGCGCAAAGGATGCTGTTGTAGGGTTGCGTGACGACCTGAAGCGCTACCGAGTTAGCGCCCGTACCGTTAAAAACAAAGAAAGGCTCGGCCTCTTCGCCGAAAAACTCTTTCAGGCGCTCTGTCGCCTGCGCAGTCCACGGATCGTCGCCATAACCTACGGCGTGATCCTTGTTTGCTTCCATTACTGCTTGCAAGATCCGGGGATGGACTCCGGAATTATTGTCACTCGCGAAACTTCTCATCTCTTCTTTTTTTAGATAAAATGATAAACTGGCAACAAATGTACGGAAAAATCCACAATGGCCTACAGGTTCGCTTTTTTTCTTCCTTTCCGCTTTCTTTTTCTTAAAATAGGTCATCTCTTGCAAAGTGTCTGCGCAGGCATGGGCTAACGATGGCGGAGGCGTTTCATAGCTTTGATTGTCATATTGCCTTTTTGCATTCCTGAATGCGAAAACTCGCGTTCCTGAATGCAAAACTTTGCATTCCCAAACGCGAAACCCCAAGAATAGCGATTCACTGACGACAATCTCTGATGACTGATTTGGATTCAAAAAGGATTCAGAAGGGCAAGTGGATTCGATCATGAGGATGAGCTGTCCAACACCGATTCGTTTCAGGCGTCATATTCTGAATTTTTTCATTTTTAATATTCTTATTATCTTTGGTCCTTAAAAGGTGATTTGATTTGAATCCATTCATAATAATTTAAGGAAGGGCATGAAAAGATTAGGCTTTTTGGTTTTGTGGGGGCTTTTGGCCCTGGTTCCGACGCTGTTCGCGCAGGTTCGGCACGAGTTTTTATTGGAAAAAGGGTGGCGTTTCACGCGGGAAGACCAGCGGGAGGCATTCGTGAACCCGGCGTTTGACGATGGGGGGTGGCAGTCGGTGACAGTCCCGCACGATTGGGCGATCTATGGGCCTTTCAGCGCACGGAACGATAAGCAGGAGGTGGCGATCGTCCAAGACGGGCAAACTGAGGCGATGGAGCATGCTGGTCGTACGGGTGGACTGCCGTTCGTGGGGGTAGGATGGTATCGCATTCAATTCGAGGCGCCTTCGTTTGGACCAGGCAAGCGAGTCTCGCTTTTGTTCGATGGAGCCATGAGTAATGCTGAGGTTTATCTCAACGGGCAGAAAGTGGGTTATTGGCCTTATGGTTACAATTCCTTCTATTTCGACGTGACGGATTACATGAAGGCGAATGAGAAGAACACGTTGGCGGTGCGCTTGGAGAACCTGCCGGAGTCGTCGCGTTGGTATCCGGGTGCCGGATTGTACCGCAACGTACACGTGATCGTGACTGATGAGGCGCATATCCCTGTTTGGGGCACGCGGGTGACGACGCCGAAAGTGAGTGCGGATTTCGCGAAGGTGCGGGTCGAGACGGAAATCGTCTTGCCTGAAGGGGCTGATCCTGCCCGTTACACCTTGCGCACGGCGCTTTACGACCCGAACCAGCAGCGTTTGATCGAGCTCGCTACACCTCTTACGCATATCGCGTATGACGATCAGCGGGCGATTCAGGAGTTCAATTTGTCTTCGCCATCGCTTTGGTCTCCCGAGACACCAGCGCTTTATACAGCGGAGTCGCGCTTATTTGAGGGCGAGCGTTTGCGGGATACGTATCGGACAACTTTTGGGGTTCGCTCCATTGAAATTGTCCCTGACCAAGGCTTTTTCTTGAATGGAGAAAAGGTGGTTTTCAAAGGTGTATGCAACCATCATGACTTGGGTCCCTTGGGGGCGGCGGTGAATGAGGCGGCGATTCGTTATCAGATCCGGATGCTCCAAGACATGGGGTGCAATGCGATTCGGACTTCGCATAACATGCCAGCACCTGAGTTGGTGAAGGCTTGTGATGAGATGGGGATGATGCTGATGGCCGAGAGCTTCGATGAATGGAACGAGCCAAAATGTAGGAATGGTTACAACCTTTATTTTGACGAGTGGGCAGAGCGGGATTTGGTCAATTTGATTCGGCATTACCGCAACAACCCCAGTGTCGTGATGTGGTGTATCGGCAACGAGGTGCCCAATCAACGAATGGAAGGTGGCTGTCAGATCGGGAAATGGCTCCAAGATATTTGCCATCGGGAAGATCCTACCCGTCCGGTGACACAAGGCATGGACGCGCCGGATGAGGTCGTCGCCAACAATTTCGCGGCGGTGATGGACATTCCGGGATTCAATTATCGTCCATTCCGCTATATCACGAATTACCAGAAATTGCCGCAACGCTTGATCTTGGGAAGCGAGACTGCGTCGACCGTTAGCTCGCGGGGCGTTTACAAGTTCCCGGTTGAGCGGAAGGCGATGGCCGTCTACGACGACCACCAAAGTTCGGGTTATGATGTGGAGCATTGCAATTGGTCGAATTTGCCAGAAGATGATTTTATTCAACACGAGGATTTGCCCTATTGCATGGGTGAGTTTGTCTGGACCGGTTTCGATTATTTGGGCGAGCCAACGCCTTATTATACCAATTGGCCGAGCCATAGTTCCTTGTTTGGTATCATTGATTTGGCGGGAATCCCGAAAGACCGTTATTACCTTTATCGTAGTCATTGGAACAAGGAGGCGGAGACGTTGCATATCCTTCCGCATTGGACTTGGCCGGGACGTGAGGGCGAGGTGACACCCGTGTTCGTTTACACCAACTATCCGTCAGCTGAGCTGTTTATCAACGGTAAAAGTCAAGGAAAGCGGACGAAAGACCTTTCCGTAAAGTTAGAAGAGACCGAGAATGAGGCGGCTCAAAAGAGCTTCGAGCGGCAGAAACGGTATCGCTTGATGTGGATGGACACGAAATATGAACCGGGAACTTTGAAAGTCGTGGCTTATGATGAGCAGGGCAACGCCGTAGCCGAAGAGGAAGTTCATACGGCCGGCAAACCGCATCATTTGGAAGTGGAAGCCGATCGAACCCGGATCAGCGCCGACGGAAAAGACTTGGCTTATATTCGGGTACGGGTTGTCGACAAGGACGGGAACCTTTGCCCCGATGAGTCGCGCCAGGTGCGCTTTACGGTCGGAGGGCGTGGCTTCTACCGGGCAGCGGCCAATGGTAACAGCACGAGCTTAGAGCTTTTCCACGAACCCCAGATGTCATTGTTCCATGGCCAACTGACGGCGATCGTCCAATCGAATGGCGATCCGGGAATGATCGTTTTTGAGGCGACGGCCGATGGCGTGAAAGGTGCCCGGCTGGAGCTGGTGGCCGAATGAGCCTAAAATTTCAGGGACGCGTAGAAACCGACATGGCCATCACCCGCGATTGGGCTGATGGCCAGATCGTGTTTCTTGGCGAAAGGTAGAGTGAAGAGATAAGCGCTTCCGACCCCGATCGCGGCGCCCGCCGCTACGTCCCACCAATCGTGTTTCTTTCCATAGACTCGGCTCCATCCGACGTATGTTGAGATTACATAGGCCGGCACGCCCCATTTCCAGCCATAGCGGCGTTGGATGTATCCCGCGGCGCCAAAAGAGATTGCCGTGTGCATGGACGGGAATGAATGATTGTCGCTCCGGTCTGGCCGTTCTTTCTTGACTAGGTATTTCAGGGCATAGGTGACGCCGACTGTCGTGACACCCGTGAAGGCCGCTTGCTTCAAGCCTTGCCAGTCTTGCGTGGCTAAGATCGTGGCCAATCCGGCGGCTGGCGTCAGGAACATCAAGATGTCGCCCGATGTTCGTACTGCCTTCCGGCTGCCCGTTACTTCAATTTCTTGCGCTTGGATGGTCGCGCAGCAAAAGATCAGCGCGGCGAGCGCGTTCCAGAACCATTTCATCTTGTTTATTCGATGTGTTTGTTCGAGGTTAAAAATCCAATTTCGGAATGAAGATCATCAAGCCAATGATGGCGGCGCAGAGGGTAAGGATGAGGACCGCTCCGGCGGCGAGGTCTTTGGCTCGTTTGATGCCTTCGTGATAGTTGGGGGAAACGACGTCCGCGAGCGCTTCGATCGCGGAGTTGAACGCTTCGGCGGCGAGAACGGCGCCGATCAGGAAAATGACCGTGAACCATTCGCCGCGGTCTAAGCCGACCGTCAACCCCACGATGAGGACGCAGACGGCCGCGAAGCAATGGATCCATGCGTTCGGTTCACGGGAAATCAGCGTCCAGATGCCTTGAAAGGCGTATTTGAAGCTTAACAGCCGTTTCCGGAAAGTGAAGCCGTGGTTTTTCATAACCAAGGCTCCATGAAGTGATCCATTTCTTGCGCGTGCGCTTCCAAGCTCCGCAACAATTGGAATTGCGCCCGGGCGCGGACCAGGTTGTGCCGCGGATAGCTGATTTTATAATAGGTATCGCCTTGGATATAATCGGTCAGGAAACGGACGGTCTGCATATAGGTGAGCAAACGACCTCCGTAAGGGAGCAGGCGGATTTCCAAAGGCGTGAGGAACGACTGGGCTGTTTCCATATAGCCTCGAGTGTAGGCTTGGAAGATCTCCAGGTTGACGCCGACGCGATTCAGGTCCGGATCATCTTCCGCGCCCGTATTGCCTGCCGTGCGGATGAAGTCACCGATGTCGGAAAGCACGAAGCCGGGCATCACGGTGTCCAAGTCAATGACGCAAAGCGCCTCGTGGGTATCGGTGTCGAAAAGCAGGTTGTTTACTTTCGTGTCACAATGGTTGACGCGTTTGCGGAGTTTCCCTTCCTTATATAATAATTCCTGTACGCACATCGCCTCGGCGCGTCGCTCGATTTCTTGGATGAGATCCTTAACTTCCTCGAGGCGTCCCGCCACGTTCGCCTGTATCGCCTCGTGGAGTTGGGCGAGCCGGAAGGGCATATTGTGGAAATTGGGGATGGTTTCGCCCAAAGCGTCTTCCGGCAGGTCTGAAAGCATGGCTTGGAAATTGCCGAACGCTTTTCCAGCCGCGTAGGAGAGTTCGGGCGTCACCTCGTCGAAACTTTCGCTTCTGGGGATGAACAGGCTAAGACGCCAATAGTTCTCTCCATCGAAATAATAGGATTTCCCGTCTTTCGTGGGCAAGAATCTCAAGACTTTTCGGTCGATATCTGTCGCGCCCGCGGCTTCCAGTTTCTCGCGGATGCGCGAGGTGACGGTCTGGATATTGTTTTGCAACATATCCACGTTCGTGAATATATGATGGTTGATTCGCTGCAAGACGTATCGGGTCTCGCCTCGCGTGTTGGTGACTTTTAGCGTGTCGTTGATGTGCCCGTTGCCGAACGGCTCGATCGAGGCGATCGGTTCGGTGATGTTGAATCGCTCGAGAATTTGTTTTCGCTCTTCTAGAATCTCTTTCATGATCGTGTCGTAGGATTTGTTTTCCCGCGAATGTACATAAAATGGGGGAGATTCGCCGAACGCTTGGATAAGGAAAAAGCGACTCTTCTTTGGGAAGAGCCGCTTTTTCCTGGTTGCCTAACGCGACAAGATCGCTTATTTCTTGTTGCGATTGCCGTAACGGCTTAAGAACTTATCGACACGTCCGGCCGTATCGACCAATTTGCTCTTGCCCGTATAGAACGGGTGCGACGTGTTCGAGATCTCGACCTTGATCAGAGGGTAAGTCTCGCCCTCGATCTCGATGGTCTCTTTCGTGTTCGCGGTAGAACGCGTGATAAAATAATCTCCGTTAGACATGTCCTTGAAAACGACAGGACGATAATTCTCGGGATGAATACCTTTTTTCATTGCTTTATTGTCTGTTTAATTTTTAATTCATAAATAATGGTAACCGGCATTTGGATCGCGAAAGTAGACATTTGCGTCGAAAGAAACAAGGTGTCCGACCTGTTTTTTTCGATACGTTTTATTTTGTGTTTTTTTCCACTCGATAATTGGAAAGATATTGGCTTTAATATTTATCTTTGTGCTAGTTTTTTATCATATAACGTAATACACATATAATCATGGTAAGTTACAAGGATTTAGGTTTGGTGAACACTCGAGAGATGTTCGCGAAGGCCATCAAGGGCGGATATGCGATTCCGGCTTTCAATTTCAATAACATGGAGCAATTGCAGGCTATCGTCAAAGCGGCGGTAGAGACGAAATCTCCGGTTATTCTTCAGGTTTCTAAAGGCGCTCGTAACTACGCGAACCAGACTTTGCTGCGTTACATGGCGGAAGGCGCCGTAGAATACGCGAAAGAGTTGGGTTGTGAGAAACCTCAAATCGTGCTTCACTTGGATCATGGCGATAGCTTCGAGTTGTGCAAGTCGTGTGTCGACATGGGCTTCTCTTCTGTCATGATCGACGGTTCTCATCTGCCTTACGAGGAGAATGTCGCCTTGACGAAGAAGGTCGTTGAGTACGCGCACCAATATGACGTCACCGTTGAGGGTGAGCTGGGCGTGCTGGCCGGTGTCGAGGATGAGGTAAGCGCTGAGCATCACACTTACACGAATCCGGAGGAGGTGATCGATTTCGCGACACGGACGGGTTGCGACTCGTTGGCGATCTCTATCGGTACTTCTCACGGCGCGTACAAGTTCAAACCGGAGCAATGCCACGTGGATCCGGCGACGGGCCGTTTGGTTCCTCCTCCTTTGGCTTTCGAGGTATTGGATGCCGTTATGGAGAAATTGCCGGGCTTCCCGATCGTGCTTCACGGTTCTTCTTCGGTTCCGCAGGAGTATGTGGATATGATCAACCAATACGGTGGCAAGCTGGAAGCGGCTATCGGTATTCCTGAGGATGAGTTGCGCAAGGCGGCTAAATCGGCTGTTTGCAAGATCAATATCGACTCTGACTCTCGTCTGGCGATGACGGCGGCTGTCCGCAAGGTCTTCGCGGAGAAACCGGCTGAGTTTGACCCCCGCAAATACCTGGGTCCGGCTCGCGAGGAGATGGAGAAACTTTACAAGCACAAAATCATCAACGTTTTGGGCTCGAACGACAAACTGTAACGCACGGTTTTTAGAGGTTAATGATTAATAAGGAAAGAGGGCGTGTCTTGAAAAGGGATGCGTCCTCTTTTTGTCCTTGTTAGGAGCGAAATTTCAGCGACTTAGTCTTTCCACAAAGGTTCTTTGTGCCAATTTGTGGGAAATCCCATCGCTTTAACGTCTACGTTTGGATGTGTTTCTAGCAATTCGAATAAATGTCGCTTGAAAGTGTTATTAGGATGGATACTATTTTGCAAATATGCGATGCAGCAAAGTTGAACGTAAAGTTTCATCATGGGAAGGCGGGTGTCGTTTATCCATGCTTTTGGCATGCGTTTGGGTAGTTGTGGCATATTGGGAAAATGGCGATTCCAAATACGGGAATGATGGGCAATGCAATTTCGATGCTTTGAATAGCTCTAAAAATGAGCACTCTTAATTCCTTGTCGAAATAATATAAATTCAATGCGTTTTCAAGCGTGCTGTTTGGTTTGAATACATGGGTGAATTTATCTTGTTCCATTGGCCTTAAATAATTAGCCAAACGGAAATAACTGATAATTTGGAGTTGTTCTAACGCTTGTTTTTCATCGTTAATGATCAATCCTCTCTCTTTCAGTGTTTGTATTTGCTTGAGATAGTCTATTGGTTGTTTTGTGTATTCCATAAGCATTTAGAAAGCAAAAGTTCCGCCCTGGTACGCTGTTCTATGGGAAGCGTGGCGGAATCTGTTGACGCGAAGGTGCGAATTAATTTTTGGATGGCCAAATAGGCGGTGGGGAAATTTCGCGGAAATCGCGAGAAGCTTGCGGGACGGCGCGAAAAGTCCACGCGAACCGCGTGAGGGTTTCGGGAACGAGCGAAGTGTCCACGCGAACCGCGTGAAGGTTTCGGGAACGAGCGAAGTGCCCACGCGAACCGCGTGAGGGTTTCGGGAACAAGCGAAGTGTCCACGCGAACCGCGTGAAGGTTTCGGGAGCGCGCGAAAGGTTCACGCGAATCGCGTGGGGCTTGCGGGACGGCGCGAGACCTCCACGCGGATTCGCGTGAGAAAAAGCGGGACCTATTTCGAATGTCCCGGTAAAGTTATCGCTTGAAGAGGCGCGCCAACTCGCCGATCCAAAGGACCAGGGAGGTCGATCCGATGATGACGCCCCAATCTTTCCAAGGCAAGGGGACGACGTTGAACATTTCCCCGCCAAACGTGACGATCAGGTATTGGCCCACCAGGATCAGCGCCGCCACGAGCAGGAAGCTCTTGCTCTCGCCCAGGCGGGTGAAAGCCGAGGTCCCTTCCATGAAGGCTTTCGCGTTGAACATATTCCAGAATTGCAACATCACGAAGAAGGTGAAGAACCAGGACAGGTCGTGGGGCGAGAGGCCATTGCCCGCGTGGAAATGAAGCAACAAGCCCATCAGGACGATGACGAAGGCCAGGCCGACGCCGAAGATCGTGTAGGCCATCGGGCGGGTGATGATGAAATCGCCATGCTCACCGCTGCGGCGGGGCTTGTCTCGCATGACGCGCTCGTTGGGCGGGAGCGAGGCCAGCGCGCCGGCGGCGAAGGTGTCCATGATCAGGTTGACCCAAAGCATCTGCGTGATGGTCAGGGGCGACTCGGTGCCGATCAGCGAGCCCATCAGGACGATGAGGCAGGCGGCCACGTTGATCGTCAGCTGGAAGAGCAGGAATTTCTGGATATTGCGGTAGAGCGATCGGCCCCACATGACGGAGCGGGTGATGCTGCTGAATGAGTTGTCGATGATGGTGATGTCGCTGGCTTCCTTGGCGACGGACGTGCCATCGCCCATCGAGAGGCCTACTTGCGCCGCTTTCAGGGCGGGGGCGTCGTTGGTGCCATCGCCCGTGACGGCGACGACGGCGCCTTTCTTCTGGAGCAGACGCACGAGCCGCTGCTTGTCGGTCGGACGGGCGCGGCACATGATTTTCAGGTCTAATACCCGGTCGAGCGCTTCCTCGTCGGAGAGGGCTTCGAAGGCTGGGCCGGTGATGAGGTTGCGGTCCGTGTCTTTTTCCGGGTTCCAAGTGCCGATTTGGCGGGCGATCTCGCGGGCCGTTCCCGGCGTGTCGCCCGTGACGATCTTCACGTCGATGCCGGCGCTGATGCAGCTTTGCACGGCGGCGGGGACGTCGGCGCGGACAGGGTCGGAGATGGCGACGATGCCCAGGTACGTGAGATTCGTTCCTTGCAGGCGGCCGTCGACGAAGAAGTTCGCTTCCTCTCCCTCGTCCAGGATTTGGTAGGCGAAGCCCAGCGTGCGCATCGCCTGGTTCTGGTAGGCGAGCAGTTGGCGCTCGATGAGGGGACGGGCGGATTCGACGCTCTCGGTCTGCCCGTTGATCGCGACGCGTTGGCTGTTGGCCAAGACGATTTCCGGCGCGCCTTTCACGTAGAGGATTCGCTTGCCGGGCAGCAAGCCGGAGCGGACGAGGGTGGCCATGTATTTCCGTTCGGTCGAGAAGGTCAGCTGGCTGATGATCGGGGCGTTTTCCCGCAGCGCCGCGTAGTCGATCTGTTGGCTATGCAGCCAGAGCAGGAGGGCGGCTTCGGTCGGGTTGCCCAGGGTCTTGACTTTCCCCTCCGAAAGGTCGAGGAAGGCGGTGGAGTTGACGGCGATGCCTTCCTTGATCAGGGCGCTCAGCTCGTCGTCGGCCAGGTGTTGATCCTTGAGGTTGTAGAATTGGGTCTCGTGGATTTGCATTTGGTTTTGCGTCAGCGTGCCGGTCTTGTCGGTGCAGATGACGGTCGTGGCGCCCATCGTCTCGCAGGCGTGCATCTTGCGGACGAGGTTGTTGGTCTTCAACATCCGGTTCATGCTGAGGGCGAGGCTGAGGGTGACGCTCATGGGCAATCCTTCCGGCACGGAGACGACAATCAGCGTCACGGCGACCATGAAGTAGTTCAGCAAATGGGAAATGATTTCCATGATTGGCATCGTGCTGACTTGCCCGGTGAGGAATAATTTGGCGGTTAGCGCGATGAACGTGACCGTCGCGATCGTGTAACCCGCCTTGCTGATCACGTTCGCCAAGCCTTTCAGCTGGATTTGCAGCGGCGTGTCGATGTCGTTCTCGATTTGTGAGCCTTCGTAGACCTTGCCATAGCCCGTGGCGTCGCCGACTTTCTCGACTTGCATGACGCCGTGGCCGTCCACCACGCTCGTGCCGCGCATGACGACATTGGAGGGATAAGTCGCGTCAGGGTCGAAATCCTCTTCCCGGGTCGTCTTGCTGACGACCGGTTCTCCCGTAAGGGTCGACTCGTTGATCTGTAAGGAGACCGATTCGAGCAGCGTGCCGTCGGCCGGCACCTCTTCGCCCGTCTCCAGGACGACGATATCGCCGACGACCACTTCTTTCTTGGCCACCTGTTGGATCTTGCCGTCGCGGATGACCTTGACCATCACGTCGTCGTTGACGGTGTTGAGGATGTCGAACGCCTTGTTGGCCTTGACTTCAAAGACAAAGCCGACGCAGCTGGCCAGCATGATCGCGAAGAAAATGCCGACGGGTTCCAGGAAAGCGGTCGCGCCCTTCGCTTCCGGTCCCCAGCAATGGACGCCGGCGATGACCATCGACAGCGCCCAGGCTACGAGCAAGATCCGGATGATGGGGTCGTCGAATTTCTCGAGGAATTGGCTCCAGAGGGAAGCTTTTTTCGGGGGGGTGAGGATGTTCTCGCCATGTTGGCGTCGGCTCTCCTCAACCTGTTGTGGGGTTAAACCCTGATACTGGTGTTTTTTTTCCATGTGTGTTATTAAATGTCTATTAAGTCTCGTATTTTTTAGTTGGGCGGCAAAAATACATAAAGTGGGGGAATTATGCTATTTCATTTCTGTTTCATTTCTCGTTTGTAGGCGAAAGCGCGCCATCGTTCTTCCGGCCAACCTTGTCGTTGCGTCTCAAAGCGGGCCATGACGAAGAAGAGGTCTGAGAGGCGGTTGAGGAAAATCAGGATCGCTTCCGGCACGGGATCCACGCGATGGAGCGTCCAAAGGCGTCGCTCGGCCCGGCGGGCGATGGCTCGGGCCATTTGCATTTGGGCGGCGGCGGGTGTCCCCCCGGGCAAGACGAAAAAGGCGTGATCCTCAATCAAGGGCGTGATCCGATCCATTTCCCGCTCGCAAGCATGAATAATGTGGGAAGAGAAATGATTGGGATTCTTTTCTTCCCGTATCGCGGCGGGTGTGGCCACGAGGCTCATGGCGACCATCAATTCGCGTTGGATGGTGTGCAGGAGGGGCTGGCTCTCGTGCTCCGTTTCGAGCGTGGCGCGAACCAGGCCGATTTGGCAATTCAACTCGTCGAGGCAACCGTTGGCCTCGATGCGGATATCGTCTTTCGGGACTCGTGCTCCCCCGTGGATGCCGGTCGTGCCTCGGTCGCCGGTTTTCGTATAAATTCTTTTCATGATTTCCAAAGTTTTAAGAGATCTTGTTCGCCCCAATAAAGATGCGTATAGCCGGCGATGACATTGCCTTGGCGGTAAAGGGGCGTCTCGGTGGCTCGCCCTTGGGCATCGTAGAGCGTCGTCGCGGAGGGCAGGTCGCCCACGATCTTGGAGTAATGGAACTCATGTCCTTTCCACGTCTCCCCTTGATATTGGAACTGGCGATACCCCAGGCGCAACCGCATTCCCTCCATGCTCGCCGTGAGGGGCAGTACGCCGCACATCGGATAACGCGTTCCTCCTTCGTCAATGATCTCTCGGCAGAGGTACATCATCCCGCCGCATTCCGCCAGCACTTTCCCGCCTTGTCGGGCGAAACGGGCGATGGCCTCACGCGAGGATTGGTTGCCCGCGAGCGTGGGCAAAAAGAACTCCGGGTAGCCGCCCGGCAGGTAAAGGAGGTCGCTCCCCTCGGGCAGCGCCGTGTCTTTGAGAGGAGAGAAATAAACGACTTGCCCCAGACGTTCCAATTGGGCGATGTTTTCCGGATACGTGAAGTTGAACGCCTCGTCGCGGGCGACGGCGATCCGGAGGTGGCCGGTAGGGGGGGGAGGCGCGGGGATCGCTTCTTCCTTATTATTAATAGTCCCCGCCTCGAGCAAGGCGTCGAGGTCGATATGGCTTTCCACGACTTGGGCGACTCGCTCGATCCATTGCTCGCGGCTGAATCGCTGGTCCAGGGTCAATCCCAAATGTCGTGAGGGTACTTCTAATCCAGTCATGCGGGGTAAGTATCCGAAACAGCGTGCTCCCGCGTCGGCGCACGCTTCGCTTAAGTGGCGAAAATGGGATTCGGAGCCTACTTGGTTGAACACTACGCCCGCCATTCGGAGTCGGGGTTGGAAATGGCGAAACCCGTAAATGAGGGGCGCGACGGAATAAGCGGTCGAGCGAGCGTTGACCAATAAGATCACCGGAATGTCCAGCAGGCAAGCTACGTGCGCGCTACTTCCCGTCCACCGGTCGTAGCCGTCGAACAGTCCCATGACGCCTTCCGTAATGGCCACATCGGCATTGGCACCCCATTTCTGGTAGACCTGCCGGAGATGGGTGTCGGAGGCGAGCCATGGGTCGAGATTGACGGATGCCCTCCCAGCCGCTTGGGCGTGGAATTGTGGGTCTATGTAATCTGGTCCGCACTTGAACGGCTGGACTCGCGTGCCCCGCTTGGCGAGCGCGCCCAAGAGCCCGACGGTAAAAGTCGTCTTCCCGCTACCCGAGGTTGCCGCGCCGATCAATAAATGTTTTCTCATGCTCGATTTTCTTTTGGGATTGGGGGCAAAGGTAGAAACTATTCGCGAGCTGGGGAACGGTACTGAGGTTGGTAGTATGTAAGAAAAGAGGATGTACCGTTTCCCGACACATCCTCCTAGCCTTTGTCCGCTTTTCGCAAAGCCATCGAGGCTAACCTATTTTTGTAAATATGATAAAATAAAATGCGTGCCCTTTTCCATTAAAAAGTATGTATTACCGCCAAGGCTCTGATTGCACGAGATAAGGCTCGCCATTCTCGTCGTTCCCTTTCGTTTGTATCTCCGTTTCAGGTATGGGAAGCATCGTCTTGTCAGGCGAAGGCGCGGATACGCCATAGAATTTGTTCAAGTATTGCCTTTCGTATTCCACGTAAGCTTGCAATTCTTGATGCATATAATCGCCGCCCCAGCGCGCTAGGTCAAAGAAACGTTGCCCCTCCATCGCCAATTCCAATTTCCTTTCCATCCGGATCGCCTTGACGCAAATGTCTTTATTGGAAAAGGCAGCGTGCGAGGATGGATAAGGTTTCACTAAATAGTTGGCGGCAAGGGAGCCATCGTCCAGATAGATCAAGTTGGCCTCGTTGGCTGCCCGTTCGCGAATGTCGTTGACTTGACGCATGGCGGCTTCTAACTCGCCGTCGTTGGCTAGGCATTCGGCGTAAAGCAGTTTGCAATCCCGGAGGCTCAAATATTGCAAATTCATCGCGGAACCGGGAGCCCATCCGAAACTGTTGGTAGCGATCGCAAGACCCGCTTCTTCCTCTTCTTTGCTGAAGACATGCTTCTTAGGTAAAAAAATACCACCACTGCTGACGTTGCGGACCCAGTCGTTTTGGGGCAATCCCCAATCCTTATAAGGAATGCCAAACCGACCCACCGCGAAATCAAGCCGAGGATCAACCGTCGCGTCAGGATCGTTCTCTGAAAGGTATTCCCCTCCACTTACCTGATTGGTGACCGATTCCATTTGGCGGTATTCGCCATCCAGATAAGGTAATCCATCTTCATCTGTCCGGAAAGAATTCACTAATTCATAAGAAGGTTGATAAAAACCGCAACAGCCACCAGGACCCGTATTATGCGGATAGTTCAAGCAATAACCAGGATTGCCATTGTTATTGGCGCCCACCGAGAATTGTACTTCGTAAATACTTTCTTTCCCATTCTCCGCCAATGCGTTAAAATTGTTATCCAAATCTTCTTGAAGCGCTAAATGTTCCCCTCTCGGACTTAATCCATTCTCGATCACGTCTTGCAAGAGGGGTTTGGCGGAAGCCAGGTCGCCTTGTTGCATCAGAACTTTCGCCTTGAGCGCCTTTGCGGCCGTTTTTGTTGGTCGGGCTACATCAGATTGCGTTTCAGGTAAATCCGCAATAGCCGCATCACAATCTTCAAGGATTTCCGGATAAATGTCTATGCCGTTATGTACTTTAGGGTCGTCAGCCAAAGCCGCGTCTTCTTCGTCAATGTAAGGCACACCACTGGCGCCAAACATTTTAACCCCTTCCAAATAGAAAAGAGCACGAAGGAATTTCATTTCGGCAATTCGTTGTGTTTTGGTGTTTTCATCCATATCCGTGACATTCGCGATCACGTTCAAAACCTTATTGCAACGTTGCGCGCCGTAAAGAACTTGCTTCCACCGGAGGAGCAAGTAATTGTTGGAGGCTGTGAGCGTATAGTTCTCTACGGAATTCAAGACCGACTGGTCATTCGATTCAGAACCTTTGTTCGCGTCCCCACCATAAACGCCTCCAAACACCCAGTTAAACTCATTATCGTAACCATAACTGCTGTCCACCCAATTGAGACCTGCGTAAGCATTGACAACCAATAATTCTACACCGTCCGCGTTGGTGAGTGCCGATTCATCAATACTGCCTTGGGGATCCACATAAAGAAAACTTTCCCCACAAGAAACCGTCAAAGCGGCAATCCCTATTATCGAAATATATTGTTTCAATATCATAATCGATTGTTTTTTAATCTATAATAATTTAAGAAGAACTAGAAAGCGAAATTGACACCAAAGAGGAAACGCATTGTCGTAGGCCATCCGCCCATGTCTACACCTTTTAGCAAGTCGACCCGTGTAGAGGTATCATCTTGTCGAACATAGGCATTGGTGAATTCTGGGTCTAGGCCATTATATCCAGTAATTGTCCATATGTTTTCGGCTTGCAGATAGAGTCGCAAATTCTGGATACCGACTTTTTGCAATAACTCACGGGGGAGTGTATAGCCAATGACTAGATTCTTAAGGCGAAGGAACGATGCGTCTTCCACGTAATAAGAGTTGGAATAAGCGCCCGAATAGGTGTCTCCCGTGTTGTTGACGGGTAAAATGGCGTTGCTGTTATCGCCGCCAATCACATAAGATTGCTCCCGCATTCGACTAGACTTGTTCCCGTTGAAAGTCCAGAAGTCTGTGAAATATTTGGTGTTGTTATAGAGCTCATTGCCGATGGAGAAATTCCAGAACATCGTCAAGTCCCAATTTTTCCACGTGATTGTCGCGTTCAATCCTCCTGTGAGATCCGGATGGGGGGAGCCTATGAACGTGCGGTCATTATCATCCAACTTCCCATCCCCATTCTGGTCCTTGAATTTGAAACGACCGACATAAGCCGAGGCGTCATTTTCTGAGATCCCGTCTTGTCCAATGGGGGTAGTGGCGAGTACTTCATCCACATCATTATAGAATCCATCCAGCTCAAATCCCCAAAATTCGGATATCGCGTGTCCGGCCGTCGTTCTGGTCACATAGCCCTCAATGCGGGAGCCACTCGCCCAAAGTGAGTAATCATCCGACTCGGAAAGCTTCAAGACCGTATTTTTATAATGAGAGAGGTTTAAGGAAAGGTCCCAAGCCCAGTCGCCCTTACGATCACGATAATTGAAAGTGAAATCAAACCCCGTATTCTTGATGTCGCCATAATTGATATAAGGCGCGCTCGCTTCCCCTGCCATGGATGAATAGGCGGCTTGAATTAACATATCGGAAGTTTTCTTCGTATACCATTCAAACGTGGTGTTAAATTTCCCGCCGAGAAAAGTCGCGTCAAGACCGATATTGGTCATTCGGTTCGTCTCCCATTTCGTGTCAGAATTACCGAATGTTTCTTGGTGATAGCCGGTTGTTTCGGAAGTGTTTTGCCCGGTCATATCATAATTGGTCGATCCCGTGTCAGTCGTAAAAGTGTTGGCGAAATTGGTCGCCACGGGAATTTCTGAGTTACCGGTCACACCATAGCCTACACGCAATTTCAAATCATCCAACCAATCTCTCGTTTCGCTCATGAAATCTTCTTCTGACATACGCCAGCCTACAGAGAAAGATGGGAAGGTTCCATAACGATTGGATTGGGAGAAACGAGATACGCCATCCCGGCGGACGATCCCCGTAAACAGGTATTTATCCTTATAGCCGTAATCGACTCGGGCAAACAAGCCAAACAAAGCGTATTCACCCTTGTAGGAAGACGAGTTGGTTCGTTGGTTATTGTTCTCGCCCATGTCAAGGACATACGTGTTCTCGTTGTCCTCAAAAAGATAATTGTATCGACGGCCTGACAAGCTTCGGCCCAATCCGTCGCGGATGGCCTCCGTACCCAGCAAGACGTTCAGATCATGGATCTCATTGAAAGTTTTGTTATAAGACAAGGTATTGGTCCAAACCCAACGGAAATTGAAAGAATTACTTTCGTTGAAATAATTCTGTCCACCACTTTCTGAGAATTCAGGATTCAGTTTGCTTATATAGTAGGAATAGTCATTACGATAGTCTACGCCAAACTGTGTCTTGAACGTCAATCCTTCGTAAAGGTCGGCTTCCGCGTAAGCGCTGGCTATGATCCGTTGCGTGGTCGCGTAGTTATCTTTATTCCGTTCCATAATCGCGACGGGATTTTGCCAGTTACCCGTACCGGCCAGAAGAGAACCAGAGTAATTTCCTGCCACATCGTAGACCGGGACATAGGGTGAAGCACGGTAAGTCCATGAATAGATATTGTCTTCTTCTCCCGTAAAATCCAAGCCATTATTTTTGCTGAAACTGTAAGTTAAGTTCTCACCGAAACGCAACCAAGGTCGAAGATTATAGGACGAGTTTGCCCGAATCTGGTAACGGTCGTAATAGGATTCGATTACCGTTCCATCTTGCGTATAATAATTAAGGCTCATCAGGTATTGCCCCTTGTCGCTTCCTCCCGAGAGATTGACTTGATGGCTCTGCATCCAACCGAGCTGGCTGATCTCGTCCCACCAATTCGTATCGCCCATTTCTGCATAGACCACGTTATTGTCTTGGTCGTAATTGCTGGGATCGATCGTGGTGCTTCCCTCGGCTCCCGTGACGGTCAGGTAATTGGGTAAATGATTCACCCATGAGTCGGAAGTGCTTCCGAATTGTTGGTGATAAGGCAGCTCTCCGTTTTCATAAGCACCGGTCAGCTTAAGGTTGTTGAGAGATCCATCGTATTCCAACTGGATCCGGTCGTAAGCGTTCAATACGTCGTAGCGTTTTCCTGTCTTGGTAAAGCCGAAATATCCATCATAGGTCAATCGGGGTTGTCCGCTTTTCGTGCCTTTTTTCGTGGTGATCAAGATGACGCCGTTGGCCGCTTGCGCGCCGTAAATGGCCGCGGAGGATGCGTCCTTCAAGACTTGCATACTTTCAATGTCATTCGGATTTAATGAGCTGAGGTCTTGATCGCGGGTGGAGACGCCATCGATCACGTAGAGTGGACCATTATCGTTCACGGAGTTGATACCACGGATGCGGACAAGCGTGGCTGAACCGGGCGCTCCTGTCGTGCTGATATTCACGCCTGCCGCTTTTCCTTGCAATTGTTGCGTGGCCGAAGAACCCGATGAAGCGAGTAGTTCTTCGGTATCCACGACGGCGACAGAACCCGTGATGTCTTTTTTCTGTTGCGTGCCATAGCCTACGACCACGACTTCATCCAGATTTTGCGAGTCTTCCTTTAATACGATTTGCGCCGTTTCAGAATCGACGGTAATGGTTTGGCTGACATATCCGATGTAAGAAAACACCAATTGATCGCCTCGCGCGGCGTCGATCTGAAATCGTCCATCCATGTCTGTGATCGTTCCGGCCGTAGTTCCTTTGATCACGACATTTACTCCGATAAGGGGCTCACCTCGTTCGTCCGTGACAAGTCCGTTCACCTTTCCCGCTTGCTGTGTCATCATGGTGTGGGCGGAAAGTGGCTGCGCATTTCCTCCGCCCATCGTTAGGAATAGGCAAATGGCCCATCCTAGCTTCTTTGTTAACAGGGACTGCTTTTGTTTCATAATTCTAAGGAAATAAATTTGATCGCGATATTACGTCGCAGGAAGTGGAGGAGAAAATTTATTCGGCGAACAGGCTGGACAAATCTGTGAAAAAGCTTATCTAAGCGGTAAAATGATTATTATGTTTCAGTGGAATGTCCTTTTCCTTCCTGACTTTGACAATGCGTCACCCTGCTTTATTTTTGTCTTGATCTAATGCCTCCAACAATGGTTTGATGGCCTCCTGCTGTGGTGTTGTGAATAGA
>CASFXH010000037.1 GCA_949298575.1 uncultured Parabacteroides sp. | reverse complement strand
TCAGAAAGAACAATGGCAACCATGACTTTAGAGGCACTGCAAAACGAGCTGATCCGCGAGCTTCTGGACGTGCGCGACATCAATCTCCTGAAAAAGGTCTGCGACTTGTTGCGCCACGAGACGCCGGGATATGAAGTGGCCGAGCCTACAAGCGTCGTAGCGGA
The DNA here is from genome assembly GCA_949298575.1 of uncultured Parabacteroides sp. Taxonomy (GTDB): domain Bacteria; phylum Bacteroidota; class Bacteroidia; order Bacteroidales; family Tannerellaceae; genus Parabacteroides. The sequence goes on along the minus strand of CASFXH010000037.1, from coordinate 31,204 downwards.
AGACCAAGAACCGTACATGAGCAAGGAAGAGATTCTCGCGAACTTCGACCATGCTTGCAAGGAGCTGAAATTGAATTTGGAAGGGAAGTTGGAGTTTAAGACCTTAAAAGAAGCGCTTGATGAGTTGTAGAATAACCGTTACACCGGACTTCTTGAAAGAGTTGAAGCGACTCTCTAAACGCTATAAATCCCTGAAAAAGGATATGGAGAAGTTGGGCAAGGATCTAGAGAATAATCCTTTTCTCGGCCATTCTTCGCCGAAACGGCATTGAAGGGTGATGGCTATTGCTTGATCTCCCCCAATTCCACCAGCTTGTTGACGATGGCATAGATCGTCAGGCCGCTGACGGAATGGATCTGTAGCTTACGGGCGATGTTGCGGCGGTGGGTGACGACGGTGTGGGCGGAGAGGAAGAGCTTGTCGGCGATCTCCCGGTTGGTCATGCCTTTGACAACGCAGGTGACGATCTCCTTCTCACGGGCGCTGAGCGTCTGGGTCTCTTCGTCGCTGGCGGGCTCGTCGTCGGGTGTCTCGTGGAGCTTGGTGAGCTTGTGGCGGACGTCGTCGGTATCGTCGTAGAGGGTGATGGCCTCGTCGTATTGGGCGATGATTTCCGGATCGACGAGGGTCGAGAGGAAGGCGACACGCCGGGTGTCGGCGCATCCGGCCTCATCCAGCAAGGGGCGGATGGGGTGGCGTCCGATGAGCGACGGGTCGACGATCAGGAGGTCGGGGCGATGCATCCGGAGGGCGTCGACCAGGGTCTCGGCCCGTGTGATCTCGATCAGTTGGATCTTGAAGCCGGGCAGGTGCTTGAGGAGCGATTCCATCCCGTAGCGCAGGATGGGCGAGGCCTCGGCGATGGCTACTTTCAGGTTGACACTCATGGCCGTTCGTTTTGCTCCAGCGCCAGGATAGCGGGGATGAAGAGGTCGTCCTCGACATGCGAGTGGGCGGCCAAGTCCTCCGCGGTGGTGAAGATGTCGAACAAGACACTGTTCAAGAGGTAGCCCCCGGCTCCGGGATAGTATTTAATCAGGATATTCTTCAGCTCGGTGATCTTCATCTCCACTTGGTCGTGGTGCTTGCGAAAGATGGAGATGTTGTATTTGTCGTCGCGCCGTCCGTCGAGCAGGCCCCGGACGTAGGGGAAGACGACTTCCTCCTCGTAGCGCATGTGCTTATGGACCTCGTCGGCATACTCGTCGAAGAAGCGCCGGATGACGAAGGCGACGTCGCCCGGGCAATCGGTGATGGCCTCGGTGAGCTTCCGCCGCATGTGGGGGAAGCGGAAGTTGAGGAAGTAATCGTGCGCGTTGTGCAGGTAGTTGATCAGGTTGGGGATCGAGAGGCGCCGGATGTCCGGGTCGCGGGTGACCGCCTCGTCGGCCAGGAAGTTGACGACGGTCAGGAACGTGTACGTGTCGACCCCGTTCTGGCGGCAGACCTCGCCGATGTTCTTCTCGCCGAAGCCCAAGGCGATGCCGAAGCGGCTCATGACCAACACCATCGGATAATTCTCGCAGATCAGGTCGCTCATCCTGTCTGACTCTTTATAGAGACCTTTCTTATACATATATCTTCGCTTTGGGGGTGTCTTGATTCTTCCGGCCAAAGTTACATCATTTTCCATCATACCCAAGAGATCATTCATTGATTAGACAAGGATTCTTTCTTTACAGCGGCGCGAAATGGCGATCACCGGAAGGGGTGATGGCGAAACACTCCGTCTCGATCAACCAACCGGGCCGGCACACGGGGGCCAGGACGATGTGGTTGGAGAGGGTGGGATAGCGCTCGTCGAGGAAGGCGCGGACCACGGCATAGTCGGCGGGATCGCGCAGGTAGGTGACGGACTGGACCACGTCGTCGAGCGTCGCCCCGGCTTCCGACAGGAGGGCTTGGATGTTCTCGACCATCCGTTCGGCTTGGCGGAGCACGTCTTGGGGATAGAGGATCTCTCCCCGGTTGTCGATGCTGGCCGTGCCGGAGATGAAGACGTGCCGGCGGTCGCCGTAGGTGATGGCCACGCCCCGCTCGAAGGTGACGCCGTACTCGTAGGTGGGGTTCAGGTGGGTGGGGGCATAGAGGTATTGGATCTGCCCGGGCTGGAGCCCCTTGATGGCGTAGGCGTCCATCTGGACCAGGACCTTCGGGTCCTCGTGGCGTCCCTCGATGCCGGTGCTGGCGATGTAGTGGGTCTTTTCGGTCAGGCCCTGGGTGATGAAGACTTCCCGGCGGGCCTTCACGACGCCGCTGTAGTTAACATCCACGTTCTGGACGTAGAGCCAGGTGCGGACGGCGTTCTCGGCGAGCTTGCATCCTTCCTCCATGAGCCGCATGATGTAGTCGTTGAGCAGGATGCGGGTCTGGTATTCCGAGTTCAGCGCGCGGTTGAAGGAGCCGCCGAGCCAATAGTGCGTATAGGCGCCATGGGTAGCCTTCAGGAGGCCCCCCTCGGTGGTCTTCGTCGTGATCCCTGTTTGCAGGTAGGCCCAGAGGGCGACTTTCGTCCCGTTCAGGGGGGCTTGTTGCGTGAGGGAGAGGGCGCACAGCTCGCGTTCCACCTCATAGGCCCTCACCAAGTCCGCCTGGTTGGCGGCGTCGCTCAGGTAGTAGCGGCGGAAGACGGCCCGGGCGTCGTGGGGCAGCTCCTCATAGACCAGCGCCTCGTAGGCTTGCTGGAGGTTGCTCAGTTGTTCGGGAAAAGGCAGCTTGGGGTCGGTTAGCGAGAGCATGACTTGGTACTCCGTCACGCCGCCCTCGGTGCCGAAGGTGGCTACCCGTATCTCCACCTTCTTCTCATCATCTCTTTTCTTGATCCATGTATTCATCGTTTATTACGCTTTCTTAGTTTAATCTCAACAATGTCCTTTCTTAATGTTCTCTACGGTTGGAATAGCGCGAAGATAAGTAAAACCCTTGATTATTCCGGGGCTCCCGCGTCGATCCAATCGTCAATTAAGTTCAATAGGGTGCTGGAGGTGATGATCTGGGTATGGTCGTACCCGATCATGTTCTCCCGCAAGACGAGGGGCAGGAAGCTCCCCGCCGCGTCGCCCGGGCTGACCAGGAGGGCGGTGTCGGGGGAGAGGTCGGCCTCGACATTGACCAGCGCCGCGTAGCTCCGCCCCTCCGTCAGGTAGAGGCCGGCCGCCGCGCTTGTCCCGCCGCCATGGCAGGCCGTGCACGAGCGGTCGAACACGTCGCGTTGGATGGCGCCATACATCCGGGCGTCGATCTCGCCCGCGTCGAGCCGCGTCGTGTCCGCCTGCCGCTCGAAGGGGGCGGCGTAGAAGGTGGCTACGCGTTTGCGCAAGCGGTTGATGACGCAGACCTCCACCCGCGTGACCTCGTCGGGGATGCCCGTGAGGGTCATGTCGATCCGCCCGTCGGGGTCGTGGGAGATCCCTTTCGCGGTCTGGGCGTACTCATTCTCTTCCTCGAAGCCCGCCAGGACGACGCTGTATCCCCCCGGCCACGTGTCGATGCCGCTGATCTGCCCCGAGAGGCGGAGCGAGCCCCCTGAGCGGGTCACGTGGATCTCCTCCTCGTAGATCCGCCCGTCGTCGCACGAGGGGGCCGCGAGGGCCATCGCCAGGAGGGCTAAGGAGCCGTATAAGAGTCTTTTGTTTCTCATCCTTCTCTTCTCCTTTAGGGTTTAAAAGGTGTATTGCAAGAGGACCGTCCCCGAGTGCATGGCCAGGCCCAGGTCGTCGTTGTCGCGGTCGAGCTGCGTGGCGTGGCCCGTGCGGCCGATGAATTGGTACATGGCCTGCAGCTTGAGGTTGACGCCCGTGAAGAAGTAGTTGAAGCCCACGGCCGGCATGTTGAGGAAGCCATCCTCGTCCATCCCGTTGCGGTTGAAGAAGTCGTAGCGGGCCGTGAGTTGCAGCTTGTCCATCACGAAGTAGCCGCCTTGGATGTAGCCCCCTAAATAGTTATAGCTCTTGTCGATCTTCTGCCGCTCGGTGAAGCCCACGTTCATCCAATAAAGCTCGGCGCCGAGGTAGAGGCGGTTCTTGAGCCAGGCGAACTCGGCCCCCACGCGGGTGTCGTTCGTGCTCTCGCTCTCGCTCTCGACGTTGAGCGAGGCGGAGAGGCCGAAGAGCATCTTGTCCTCACGCAGCCGGCGCGGATCGCCTTGGTTGGAAGGCATGACGCCCTTGGGCATGTAGGTGAGGCGGCCGGCATATAATAAGGAGGGGATATGCCAATCGTCGCTGAGGGTCTTGCCGGCCACGTTGACGGAGCTGCCCGTCCCGTTGAAGATGCCCACCTCATAGCCCCAACGGTCTTTCACCAAGCCATGTACCTCGATGCCCAGGTCGAAGCCCAGCCCGATGTGGGGCGTCACGGCGTTGAGGGAGTAGGGCAAGATGACTTGCGACGTGAGCGAGACGGGGAGCGTCGGCATGAGCGACTGCCCCAGCGTCGTCAGGTAGGCGTGCGAGAAGGGCGTCTTGAACTTGCCCACGCGGATGGCGAAGGCCTCGCGCAGCTTCACGTCGAACCACGCCTGTTGCAGGATGTTGCCCCCGCTCCCGGCGGCGTTGATGGAGAGGTTGAAGGTGAGCTTGTCGAAGGCCTTGCCCGTGAAGCCCAGGATGGCGTAGGGGACGGCGAAGCCCGAGTTGTGGACGTTGTCCTGGTTGTAGGCGGGGTCGAGGCCCTCGTCGTCGTAGTAGTTCACTTGCGCGCTGGTCTGCACCAGCAAATAGGGCTTGAAAAGGAAGTCGCCCTTCTTGGTGGCGATCGAGAAGCCTTCCTTGCCCGCGAGGGAGACGACGCCGTTCTCGGTGTCTTCCTCGTATTGCGCCCTCACCCCCGAGGGGAGCAGCAAGAGGGCCGCGATGATGTAGTATATGAAATGTCTCATTTTGTACGTTCTTTATTTGTTTCTTTCGTCAATATCTTCTTAACGGGTCCACCGACACCCAGGCATGTCGTACCTCCGACACCTAGGCATGTCGTACCTCCGACATCTAGGCATGTCGTACCTCCGACACCTAGGCATGTCGTACTCACGACATCTAGGCATGTCGCCCCCTTCCGCTTATAAGGAGTTGAGGAAAGCGATGACCGCGTCCCGCTCCTCCTTGGTCATGTGCTTGAACAGGTTTTTCGACGCTTCCGCCTCTCCGCCGTGCCACATGATGGCCTCCGTCAGGTTGCGCGCCCGTCCGTCGTGCAGGAAGTAGGTGTGCCCGTTCACTTTCTCTTGGAGCCCGATGCCCCAGAGGGGTGTCGTCCGCCATTCGTTGCCCTGCGCCATGCCGCTCGTGTAGTTGTCGTTCAGGCCGACGCCCATGATCTCCGAGCCCATGTCGTGCAGGAGGAAGTCGGAGTAGGGGTGGATGGTCTGCCCGCCGAGCCACGGGAGCTGCGTGCCGTTCAGGAGGGTCGATCCGCCGGGGCGCGTGTGGAGCGTCGTGACGTGGCAGAGGTGGCATTTGGCCTCGTAGAACTTTTGCTCGCCCAGCTGGACTTGCGGGTCGTTCACGTTCCTCCGCGCCGGGACGCCGAGGCATTGCATGTAGAGGTCGACGTCTTCCATGTCCTCCGTCGAGACATCGAGCTGGTCGTAGCTGAGGCCCATCATGCTTCCTTGGTTCACTTGGATCTGGCCCTCGCAGATCTCCTCCGGGTAGCGGCTGTTGGTGAGGCCCATGTCGCTCGAGAAGCCCAGCTCGACGGTCAAGTCCAAGTGTTGCGCCTTGTTGCCTGAGAGACCGACGCCGGTGACGCCCTTCTCGGTGATGTAGTTCACGCGCCCGCTGATGCCATACTCGGGGTAGTTGCTCTGGGCGGCCAGCCGTTCGATCTCCGTGCGGTCGATGGCCATCATCTGGCCCATGCCGACGTGGCGGAGGGGGATGCGGACGGTGCAGAAGAGGTCCTCGGCCGGGATGCTGTCCTTATACCATTCGGTGATGGTGTATTCCGGATAGCAAAGCTCGTAGGGCTCGCCGTCGGGGAAGGTGAACTGCTGGTATTTAAGGTCTACCTTCAGCTTGCCTTCCGGCTCGACGCCGTAGATGGCCTGGTCGTGGAGGACGCGCCCGTAGTCGCGGAAGAAGGCCCCGTTGCGGCGGGTGATGTAGATGAGCATCGACGAGAAGCCATAATTGCCCGATCCCCCGTTCTCCCAGAGGGCGGGGCGGGTGCGCCCGGCGTTGCGATGGCAGCTGCCGCACGAGTAGCCGGCGTAGACGGGGCCGAGGCCCTCGCTCTGCGTCTTCACGTCGTCGTAGAGGCCGTCGCCATTGGTGAAGCGGCTGGCGTATTGGCCCGTGACCCAACTGGCCTCGGTGTCGTAGGCGATCGACGAGTTGAGGAAGACGGTGGAGGTCCCCGCCGAGAGCGCGTACCCGTTGGGGACGACCACCGTGTCCATGTCCATCTTGTCGTCGGCCTCGCAAGCGAGGAGTAGCGACGAGAGCCCTATTATATAAATGTATAGGGAAGACTTCATCCTTATTCAGCTACCTTACGAGGTTGACCATCCTTGAACAACAGGTATTCCAACGTGTGGTAGCCGCGAACGTTCTGCGCGGCGCCGATCTCCTCGCTGTCCTCGTCGAAGTCGCCGCTCCATTCCATCTCATCCCAGTTCTGCGATTGGAGGAGGTTGATGATGGCGTCGACGTCCAAGGGCCAGCTGTCCATGTTCGGGTCCAAGCCCCAGTTGGCGACCGGGCCGATGAGGAAGGCCTCGCTCTTCTCCCACGGCTCGCGGGCGGTGATCCACGCCTCGCAAGCGGCCTCGAAGTTCGCGTCGCTCGGGCTCTCGCGGAAGGTGTTCACGGCGTCGAGGAGCAGGCGGTTCTTGGCTTGCAGGTCCTCATAGGTGGGGAGGACGACCGCGTCGACGAATTGCTCGGCGATGGCGTCAAGCGTCTCCGCGTAGTCCGGGGTGTTGAAGGTGTTGTTCGCGTAGGAGAGGAGGGTGTTCTGCAACGTGTTGGCCAGCGTGATGCAGGCGGTCATGGCCGCTACGGCCTCCTCGCTGTCGATGTTGTTGCGGAAGGGCTGCGGGATAGCCTGGATGGCCTTCGCCGCCTCGAAGATCTGGGTGCGGATCTGGACGTCGAGCTCAGGGTTCACGCTCGCGAGCAAAGTCGCCAGGGAGTGCTCGGCCACGTCGCCCTCATCGTCGAAGTCTTGGTAAGACGAGTAGGCGTTGAGGTCGCCGTCGATCTTGTCCACGTCGTTGTCGTCGATCCGGCCATAATAGGTGTTACGGATGGAGAAGATGTTGTTCGTATAGTCATCCCGCGAGTGCCAGCTGAACCACGACTCGACGGCATACAAACCTTCCTCTTCCTGTCCCCCGACATAGAGGTCGTAGGGATCCTTGATCTTGGCCGTGCCGACCTCGTTGGCGATATTCCACATACCGGCCTCGATCATCTCGTCGATGCAGGCGAGGGGGCTGGGGTAAGCGCCGCTGGTCTGGTCCTTGAAGATCGTGGCGTACGGGCCTTGTCCCTCGTAATCATTCGTCCATGCCTCATACAAAGAGGTGGCGTCCTGATCCAGCAGGAGGGCCGTGTGATACATGTAGTTGCCCCACGCGTCGGCCAGCTCGGCGCTATAGTCCAGGCTGTAGGCGTCGTCGATCACGAGCGTGTCGCCGCCGGGTGTCGGGGTCGGCCCCGGTGTGGGCGTTGGGTCGGGTACAGGATCATCGTCACCGCAAGCGCCCATCGTGAGCGCCATACCCAGCGCTAATGTCGCCAGGTAGAAGTAGTTCTTTCTTTTCATGTGTTTACTGTGTTTTTAAATGATGAATATGTAATATCTAATTGTACTCTTCATGATATGCTCATTTGCTCCAGAACCAGCCGATGTAGGCGACGGCCAGGCTGAACTCGTTTTCGCTGAGATAGTTCCCTCCGCCGATCTGCCGTGTCGTATAGTCGGCCTTGACCACGAGGTTGGGCAGGGCGTACCAGTTGAGGCCGGCGGTCCACATGCTGACCTTGTTGCGGGGGTCGGCCGTGTTGGGCGCCAACACTTCCTCTTGGGGATTGTAGTACTCATAGCGCACGAAGGGATAGATGACTGGCACCTTCGGGTTGTCGCGGCAGACCGACCGCAGGTTGAAACCCACCTCCCCGCCGTAGCTGACGGCGTGCTTGGCGATGGGCGTCGTCCGCGTATAGGGCGAGAGGCCGGAGAGGAGGGCGTTGTAGGTGGTCAGCTCCGCCGACTTATCCAGGTTGCCATAGACGATGTTGCCTCGGGCCGTCACGTATTTGTTCTTGTATTCCACGTCGGCCGTGTAGATGCGCAAGGGCGCCTTCCCGTCGATTGCGTTGTACTCCGTCAGCTTGTCCGAGTTGGCGAGCACATTGTTGCAATAGTAGAACGAGCCGCCGACTTTCAGCCCCGGTACGCCGATGTAGTTCAGCCGGGCCACGTAGGCCGGCGAGGTGAAGTTGTCCGTCTCGAAGATCCCTTGCTTGCCGCCCTGCACCCAGTTGTTGCGGTCGAAACCATTGGCGTTAAGTCCCGCGACCACTTGCGCCTGGTAGTTGAAGCGGGCGTAGCCTTTGCCGAACGTCCCGAAAAACTCGATACCCGTCTCATGCCAGGTCGAGGGGAGGATGCTGGTCTCTCCCTCCGGCCTTGAGGTGCCGAAGAAGTTGATGGGCTCGTGGTGCTCGTTCGTCAGGCCGACCGGCACGATGATATGCCCCGCCCGCACGTTGAAGGCCGGGTGGATCAGCCGGGTGATGTGGAACTGTTCCAAGGCGACCTCGCCGCCCTTCTCGACTTCCGTCTCATACTCTCCATTCTCCGTGTTCTCGATCTCGTAAGCCGAGCCCGTTCCTCCGGCCTCGAACTCAATCTCCGCCCCCAGGACCCATTTGGAGTTGAACTTATAGTCGAACGCCACGATAAAGCGGGGGATCGAGATCTCGTTGCGGTGGTCGCGCGTGTTCCCGCTTTGCGTCCCCCGGAAACGGTTGATGCCGTAGTCCATGAAGTTGGCCAGCACTTCGCCGTACCCTCCGAAGCGGAACTTGTCGAACCCCGCCGCGTAAAGCTCTTCCGCTTGCGCGGCGGAACTCATGTCTGTCTCTTGCGCCATCAAAGGCGTACAGGCGAATGCCGATAACAATAATAAATTAGCGATTCTTTTCATCCTCTTTTAATTTTTGGCAAAAGTACAGGGGATGGAGAGGGAGGGCAATCCCGTCAATTAGGTAAAAAGGCGCGCTCAATACCGCGAAATAGGTATTGCGGGGGCTGGTGGCGCGGCCTATCTTCGCGATGTATTCGAAAGAGAATCATGACGTATATTGAACGGCAATCATAACTATTAGTATATCGCGCTGACCGGACCTTAATCGCTGAGTTTTTATGTAAGCATATTGAAGATGATAGAAATCGTCGTGCTAAATAATTCTTATTATTTTGCGCTACATAGCGAAAGAGTCTCCCTGTGAAGAGAGGCTCTTTTTGCTTTATTCCCTATCTTTATCGCCCAAATGACAGTAGAGATGAAGAAGACGTTGTTTATCCCTTATTTGCCTGAGCTGGATAGCCGGCCAGGCCATGACGCGGTGGCCGAGGCCCTGGCCCGGCATGGCGCGAAGGCGCCGATCGCGGAGGTCAATTGGGCGGACTATCCGGAGCGGCCTGAGGCGTACGCGCTGGTGGCCCGTTCCGACCGGTCGCTATACCTATATTATAATAATGTAGAGTGGGGCGTGCGGGCCACTTATACGGAAGATGGCTCGCCAGTCTATCAAGACAGTTGCGTGGAGTTCTTTATGCGGAAGGAAGGAGACGAGACGTATATGAATTTCGAGTTCAACGCCATCGGGACGTGCGATGCCGCCCGGCGGGAGTCGAGGGAGCGTTCCCAGCCCCTCTCCGCGGAGGAGCTCGCCCGGATTCGCCGCTGGCCCTCCTTGGGGCGGGAGCCCGTGAGCGTGGAGGGGGAGCCCACGCGTTGGACGCTGCTGGTCGAGATCCCTTTCCAATTGATGGGGCTGGATCCATCGGCCTTGCCCGCGGCGATCGAGGTCAATTTCTATAAATGCGGCGACATGACCTCGCGACCCCACTACCTCTCGTGGAGCCCGATCGGTTTGCCCGCGCCCAATTTCCATTGCCCGGCGTACTTCGGCATCGCCTCTTTCCGATGAAAAACCTTGTCATGGAGCGAATTTTAGGCCTAAAGACATTGCGGTCTGAAAAAAAGGCGTACCTTTGCCCCAATTTTTGAGAGATGACAATATAATGTCTAACTTACTAATTAGAAACAACAAGTATCATTAATTAGAATGGAGAATTTAAAGAACATCCAACCGATCGAAGATTTCGATTGGGATGCCCTCGAGCAGGGCGAATCTTACAGCGGCGCCAGCAAGGCCGACCTGGAGAAAACGTATGACGACACGATGAACACCGTCAAGGAGAAAGAGGTCGTCATGGGTACCGTTACGGCGATGAACAAGCGTGAGGTCGTCGTGAACATTGGTTTTAAGTCTGACGGCGTCGTCCCGACGTCAGAGTTCCGTTACAATCCGGACCTGAAGGTGGGCGATCAAGTCGAGGTTTACATTGAGAATCAAGAGGACAAGAAGGGCCAGTTGGTCCTTTCGCACCGGAAAGCCCGTGCGACTCGTTCTTGGGATCGCGTCAATGAGGCGCTCGAGAAAGACGAGGTTATCAAGGGCTTCATCAAATGCCGCACGAAAGGTGGCATGATCGTGGACGTCTTCGGGATCGAGGCTTTCTTGCCCGGTTCGCAAATCGACGTCAAGCCGATCCGCGACTACGACGTGTTTGTGGGCAAGACCATGGAATTCAAGATCGTCAAGATCAACCAAGAGTTCAAGAACGTGGTCGTTTCGCACAAGGCGCTGATCGAGGCGGAGCTGGAGCAACAGAAGAAAGAGATCATCTCCAAATTGGAAAAGGGCCAGGTATTGGAAGGTACGGTCAAGAACATCACTTCTTACGGTGTCTTCATCGATTTGGGTGGCGTAGACGGTTTGATCCACATCACCGACCTCTCGTGGGGCCGCGTCTCGCATCCGGAAGAGATCGTTCACTTGGACGAGAAGATCAACGTCGTCATCTTGGACTTCGACGACGAGAAGAAGCGTATCGCCTTGGGCTTGAAGCAACTCACCCCGCATCCTTGGGACGCTTTGGACCCGAACCTGAAGGTGGGCGACCACGTGAAGGGCAAAGTCGTGGTCATGGCCGACTATGGCGCGTTCATCGAGATCGCTCCGGGCGTAGAGGGCTTGATCCACGTATCGGAAATGTCGTGGACGCAACACTTGCGTTCGGCGCAAGATTTCATGAAGGTGGGCGACGAGGTAGAGGCCGTCATCTTGACCCTCGACCGCGAGGAGCGCAAGATGTCGCTCGGCATCAAGCAGCTTAAGCCGGATCCATGGGAGAACATCGAGACCCGCTTCCCGGTCGGCTCGCGCCACATGGCGAAGGTGCGCAACTTCACCAACTTCGGCGTGTTCGTCGAGATCGAGGAGGGCGTAGACGGCTTGATCCACATCTCCGACCTCTCTTGGACGAAGAAGGTGAAACACCCGTCGGAGTTCACCCAGATCGGCGCCGACATCGAGGTGCAAGTCCTCGAGATCGACAAGGAGAACCGCCGCTTGAGCTTGGGCCACAAGCAGCTGGAAGAGAATCCTTGGGACGTCTTCGAGACCATCTTCACCGTAGGCTCTATCCACGAGGGGACGATCATCGAGGTATTGGACAAGGGCGCCGTCGTCTCGCTGCCGTATGGCGTAGAGGGCTTCGCGACGCCGAAACATCTCGTCAAGGCCGACGGCTCGCAAGCGCAAGTCGACGAGAAGCTGCCCTTCAAGGTGATCGAGTTCAACAAGGACGCTAAGCGCATCATCTTGTCGCACAGCCGCGTCTTCGAGGATGAGCAGAAGGCTGCCGCTCGCAAGGAGGCGAACGAGAAGCGCAAGCAACGCAACAACAAGAAAGAGGAGGAAGCATCCGTGATGAACAGCCCGATCGAGAAGACGACCTTGGGCGACATCCAAGAGCTGGCCGCCTTGAAAGAGAAATTAGCGGGCGAGGGCAAGAAATAAACCTCTCGGCGCGAAACTGCGATGAAAGAGCCGACCCTTCAGGGTGTCGGCTCTTTTTTTACCTGTTCCTGTTTATTTTAAATGAAAGGCATATGAAGAAGTTAGTTATTTTCGACCTGGACGGGACGTTGCTCAACACGATCGACGACCTGGCCCGCGCCACCAACCAGGCCCTCGCGGCCCTCGGCTACCCCACCCACGACGTCGCGGCCTACCGCTATTTCGTGGGCAACGGCATCAACAAGCTGTTCGAGCGGGCCCTCCCACCCGAGCGGCGGACGACGGAGGAAGTGGCCCGTGTCCGCGAGCTCTTTATTCCTTATTATGACCGGCATAACGCCGATTTCAGCCGCCCCTACGAGGCCGTTCCCGAATTGCTCCGGCGGCTCGACGAGGGGGGCGCGCGGCTGGCCGTCGCCTCGAACAAGTACCAGGCGGCCACGCGCGAGCTGGTCGCGCGGTTCTTCCCCGGCGTGCCCTTCGTGGCCGTGTTTGGGCAAAGGGAGGGGGTGCCGACGAAGCCTGACCCGCGCGTCGTCGAGGACATCCTCCGCGAGGCCGGCGTCGCGAGGGAGGAGGCGCTCTACGTGGGCGACTCGGGCGTCGACATGCGCACGGCCCTCAACGCCGGCGTCGAGGCCTGCGGCGTGGCGTGGGGCTTCCGGCCCGTCGAGGAGCTGGAGGCCTTCCACCCGGCCCACCTCGTCAGCCATCCCGCCGAGATCCTCCGGCTGGCGCTCTGAGCGAGGGCGCGGCGGGCTTTTTTCGCCTTGAGCCGGAGAAACTTCCTTTTGCCGAAAGAAAAGCTCCCCGCCCGCGGAATCGGCGCGATATTCGCGATGTAATTAAAACTGTTTCATGCATCACGACCACTTTAGATGGGGGTTCTTTGATGGGTGGGGCTTTAAGGTTAAAGAGATTGTTTTAGGTTCTTTGAAAGGTTTAGCTTGGTGATTGATTGAATGATAGGATGAAGGAACGAGGCGAGAGGGGGCCCCGCGCGGAAAGCGTTTGATCGCGCTTCGCTTTCGCGTAGGCATGTTTCCCTTTCGCCCTCGTTTCGAAAGCAGGCTAATCTTTTCGACGTACTTTCGTAGCGTCAATCAACAATTGGATTCATTAAAAAAAGAAAGGGATACGATATGAGGAATTTAGCGATCATGGGAGCGATGGTGCTGTGGCTCATCAGCTTCACGAAGATTCAGGAGTTAGGTTGCCTTAGCGACACGGTTCTCGAACCGTTGGGTGAGCGATGGGAAGCGTTGACGGAGCGGGTGAGCCAAGCGTTCGACCAAAAGACTTGCGTCCAGGAATGCCGCCTCGCGGACAGCCTTTGAGTTTTGATTTCATTAATTGTTTAGGTTTCATTTATAAAAAGGTTTAGGTTATGAAGAAGTTAGTATTATCGGTAGCGTTAGTGATGGGTTTCGTGGGCGCTTCTTACGCGCAGGACATCAACGGGCGGTTCAAGCTCGATTTCGAGCGGTTGGACGCTTACTTGGGGCTGCTGCCGACCCAAGTCGAAGAGGTTCTCAGCATTAACGAGCGTTTCCTCGAGAGCCAGGCGACGGCGATGGCCGCCGAGGGCGTCGAGGCCCGCGACGAGGCGATGCGCCAGGCCGTCTACGGCAACTTGAAGCTGATGCGTGAGGCCCTCAACGAGGACCAGTACCGCAAATACGTCACGCTCTTGAACGTCACGAACAACAACAACCGGATGATGGAACAACCCCTCCCGGACGTATTTGTGGCTGAGAAGGATTAGACATTTTTGTTTTTGTGTTTCATGGTAAGGCCGTGGGGCCCCGGATGGATGTCCGGAGGCTTCGCGGCCTCTCTTTTTGTCTTGAAGATAATTCCGGCCCGACCGGAACGAGGCTTCCGGAGTGTCCGGAACGGGGCTTCCGGAGTGTCCGGAACGAGGCTTCCGGAGTGTCCGGAACGAGGCTTCCGGCCCGACCGGAACGAGGTTTCCGGGGTTTTAGACCGTTCCGGGTGAGCCGCCGTCGTCAGGATTCTCATCATCTCCCGCGTCGCTGTCCACGGTCAGTTGGATCGGGAAGACGTATGAGCGAGGCTCTTTCAGGAGCTTTCCACCACCACTAGGCCACTGCGTCGTGATGCTCAAGGTGTAATCTCCATCCGCCAATTCGGGGAGGAGGATCGTCAGCTCGGACGGCATGTTGTGGGTAATCGCCCGCGCTTGAATCGCGTCGCCCGCGGAGGGGGTCAAGAAAACGCCTACCGATGGGTTGTCGCCCGCGATCTTGATGTTGTCGCCTTTGATCACGAGGTTCGAGTAGGAAGCGATGCGGCCGTTCATCTCGTTGGTGATCGGGTCGAAAACGCTGTTGATCACTAAGCCCGCGGAGCCTTCCCGCGTCTCTACGGTCGCTTGCGCCAAGGCTTCTCGGAGCGCTTTGCTCATGGTGAAAGAGATGCCGAGCTCGTGTTTGGTGGAATCAAACGGAGCTGTCGGGCCGTCGAACGATCCGGAGATGGTGGGGAGGAATTGGCCTACGCCGTCGATCACGCTTTTCCCCTCGGCGAGGAGGGCGCGTTTCTCCTGGTCGACCAAGTCCATGATATTCAAGATCGTCTCCAAGCGGTACTCGGAGCGTTTGTCGATGATGCGCTGGGCGCACTCGGCGTTATGGGCCGATCCGTTGATGGAAACTCGACCTACATAGTCGCCTTCTTTCTCGGTAAGTGGATTGTCGTAGAGATCCACGTGAACAATTGTGTCCTTGTTCATATCAATTGTTTTGAAGAGTAAGCCTCCTTTGGGTTGAAAGAAAAAGTGATTCGGTTAAAGCCCCGGGGTCCGTTCCAGCGCGTTTGGAAAGGAGGAAAAAACCGCGCGCGGCGAGGCCCCGGAGGCATGAACCTACTATCGAATGGTTACATCAGGATTTGTCGAGCGTATTTGACGCAGAGGCCGACTTCGCGGACGGCGTTCGACCATGGCTTCACGTCGTACTCGAGCTCGATATCGCAGTAGATGGGCCATCCTTCTTGCTTGATCAAGAGGAGGATATCCTCGAGCGGCGTTTGGCCTTGGCCCCAGACCTGGTTGGCGTTGGGGGCTTCTTCGACGTTCGGGCCCGTCTTGTCCTTGATATGGATGCTGTAGATGCGGTCGTGGTATTTCTTCAACATCTCGTTCGGGTGGATGCCGGTGGATCCGAAGTAGTGCCCTGAGTCGAAGTTGAGCATGACGGCCGGCGACACGGCGAGGATCGGGTCGCAGCTGAAGCCTTCCTCGGCGTATTGCATGTGGTTGTGGAAGGCCAGGTACATGTCGTTCTTCTCGGCGAAGGGGGCGCAGCGCTTGGCGGTCTCGAGGCTGATCTCGTCGGTGACGGCCTTGGCGCCCATGGCTTTGGCGACCTTGAACGCGTAGTCGATCTCCTCGTCGGTCTTCATGCCCGAGGGTTGCATTTTCACGATGTGCACGTTGATGCCGTTGTCGTTGAGCAGCTTCTTGGCCGCGGCGACTTTCGACATGTCCAAGCCGACTCGCCACGCGGTCATTTCCTCGTTATACTTGTCGATCTCAGCCTGTTGCTCGGGCGTGAACGAGGGTCGGCGACGCGGCGCGGGGGCTTGTCCGGGTTGGGGTTTAGGCATTTTGGCCATCGCCTCGGCGAAGATGCGGCGCATGGGGCTCTCGGGGGCGCCGAGGTAGGCCTCCAGGTCGTTGCCCATGAGCTCGATGGAGCTGACGTTGGCCTCTTTGCAATATTTCACGATATTCTCCAGGCCGCCGGGCATCGAGCGCCAGCTGTAGGTGATCGTACCGATCTGTACGCCACCGAACTTGGAGTTGACCGTGCCGGCCGCCGGGGCTGCCGCGGCGGCCGCTCCGGCCGGCGCCGAGGCGGGCTGCCCGCCACAGGCGAATAACGATGGGATGAACGCCGCTCCGGCCAACGCCGCGCCTGAGCGACCGAGGAAATCTCTACGGGAAAGTTTATTCGTTTGCTTGTCCATAATTGATGCTTAATGTATTGTTGAATGTGGATGATTATAATTTCCAGCCATTGCGATACTCGTAATGGAAGTAGTTGTTCGCCTCTGGGCAGTTGGTGATCTTCATGTTCTCGGGGTCGTACTCGAGGGTGATGTTCAAGTTCTGCGAGACGACCGCGATGTTCGTCAGGAGCATGATCTCGGTGAGTTTCGCGGAGATCTCGAAGTCGTTGGACGCCTTGCGGCCTTCCTTGATGGCCTCGATGAAGTCGACGTAGATGCTCTTTGGCCGCGGGATGGTCTTCTCCGGCGCCTTGAAACCGGGATCCTCGGGGATCAATTCGGGCATCGCGCCGTGCGTGCCGTGCATGATCATGCCCTTGTCGCCGATGTAGAGGGCCTCGCGCAGCTGGCGGTTCGGCTCGAGCTCGGCGGGGCGGAAGGGCTTGATGCCCCCGTCGCTCCACGTGACCTTGACGGCCGGGCGGTTGCCCTTCGCGGGGAACTCGTATTGGACGAACTCGGATTGCGGGAGGTAGTCGTTGTTGAAGGGTGTCGTCGTCGCCTGGATCTTCGTCGGCAGGTCGAGGTCGAGGGCCCAGATCGGGGCGTCGAACGTGTGCGCGCCCATGTCACCCATCGCGCCCGTGCCGTAGTCCCAAAGGCCGCGCCAAGCGAAGTGGAGGATGTCGGGGTTGTAAGGCTTCTCGGGAGCCGGGCCCAACCAAACGTCGTAGTTCAGGTTCTTCGGGACGGGCACGCCCTCGGGCCGTGTGAAGTAGCCTTGGCGCCACATCGGGCGGTTCGACCACATGTGCACTTCCCGCACGTTGCCGATGACTCCGGCGCGGATCCACTCGACGGTCTGGTACGTACCTTCTATATTATGCCCTTGGTTACCCATCTGGGTGACGACGCCGGTCTTCTTCGCCAAGTCGCGCAAGAAGCGGCACTCGTAGATGGTCTTCGCCATCGGCTTCTCCACGAAGACGTGCTTGCCCGCGTTCATGGCGTAAGAGGCGATGACGGCGTGGGTGTGGTCGGGCGTGGCGATCAAGACGGCGTCGATCTCCTTTTCCTTGTCGATCATCTCGCGGAAGTCTTGATACAGCTTCGCCTTCGGATAACCTTTAATGATATGCCCCGCGTACTCGTGGTCGACGTCGCAGATGGCGTAGATGTTCGCGTGGTGGAAAGTCTCCTTGCCCGCGTCGCCCATTTGGATGGGGTTGTCGGAGGCGCGGCGTTGGCGACGGGGGGCCTGAATGCCGCCGTAGGGTTGCATCGCCATGCCCGGCAGGCGGAAGCCTCTTTGGATGGGCACGTCGGGCGTCGCGATGTTCTGGATGTCTCCACCGCCCTGGTTGCCGACGCCGATCGCGGCCAGGTTCACCATATCACTCGGCGCGGTGTAGCCCACGCCACCCAGGACCGATCGGGGGATGATCGTGAAAGCGGTCATTGCGGCCGCCGTACCCAGGAACTCTCGACGCGTGAATGTCGTCGTACTCTTGTTGGATGTTCTTTTCGTCATGATATTGAAATTTAAGTTCGCCGCGATATTAAGGAACCCCCAGTTAACCGGGAGTTAATTCGCGCCAAACGAGCGGTAACCTGGGGGCTAACCAGGGGCTAATTTTTGCCCCTTGCAGCTTTTAACATGTTGAGGGGCAAGGGGCTAATTTTTTTTGGGGAAAGGGCTACTTTTTTTCGGCGAGCGGGGCTAATCGTAGCGGGTAGCCGTCTCCGGATCGACTTTCTCGAAGGCGATGGGGTAGGGCTCGCCGTACATTTCGCGATAGAGCGCGGCGAACTTGTCATAGACGTAGCGGGCGGATTTGGCCTGTCCCCGCGCCATCAGGACCTTGATCTTATAGGCTAGGGCGAGGTCGTTGCTCGGGTCGTTGAGCAAGATTTGGTCGGCGATGTTCAGGATATGATCGTCCTGCTCCAGCGGGAAGGTGCCGATGAATCTCGACAAGACATCCACGATGCTGTTGGCGATATAGCTCTTCCGGTCGTCGAGCCAAGCGAACGATTCACCCTTGAACAACTCGCCCCGGTCGATCACGCCCAGGAGCCGCTCCAAGTCCTCGTTCGAGCAAATTTGCCGCCCCTTTAGCCAACGGAGGCACACCAGGTAGTCGCAATAGACGCTGTTCGACAGGCGCAGCTCGTAGCGGTTGCCGCAGAATTGGACCTCCACCTTGTCCATCCGCTCCAGGATCTTGCGCAGCTTCCGGAGCGAGACGCTTCGGCGGCTCTTCAAGTTCTTGTCGTCCGACTCGCCCCAGACCATCCGGCTGAGGTCGCTCCCGGAGATGCCGCCCGGCCCTCCCGGCATGGAGTGGGCCAGCAGCACGAGGAACAGCTGCCGCAGCTTGGGCGTGAAGAGGGAAGAGATGTCGTTGCCCTCCCGGTCGATCACCGTGAAGTCGCCGAACAGGTAGATCCGGTTGCGGGGAATGTCGGTGGGCTCAGTGGCGGCCACGGGCTGGGCGGATGGGGCGGGCTGGGGCGCCGGAGTCTCTTCTTCTTTTAGGGGTAAAGGTCTTTTCCGGACGCGGTAGCTGTAGAATGCCGCTCCCCCTATCACGGCGATCACCGCGAGCGCGATGGCCCAATAAGGCAGCGTCCGCTCCGTCTCCGGCGCGGCCAGGTCGGTCAGTTGATTGTAGAGCATGAGGATTTCCTTGTCGCCCAAGACGCGCGACCAGATGGCCACGTCGTCCAGCGAGCCATGGAAGACGGCGGATGGGCCGAACGCTAGGTCGCCCACGTAGAGGCTGTCTGCCCCCAGGTAGGCCGGGCGGCCCCAGGAGATCGCGTCCAGCTTCCCGTTGACGAAGATCGCTTGCTCTCCGTTCGTCTTGTTGTAGCGCCACACCACGTGGTACCATTCTCCTGTCTCGATCAGCGTATTGCCCGCGAGGTCGTTGTTGAAGAAGCCCATGTACGGCTTCTGGTCGCGGATCAGGAAATGGAGGGCTTTTTGGTAGGCGTTGTCTTTCCCGCCGATGACGCAATAGTCGCGTTTCCCTTCAATATATTCCGGGATCTTCAGCCAGACGCTGACCGTGAAGTCGTGGTTCCGGAGGTCCAGGGAGGTGGCGGTGGGCAACCCGATCCGCCCCGTGCCTTGCCAGGAGGCGACTTGCCCCCGCGAGGGATCGGTGGTGAAAAGGATGTCGTGCGCTTGGATCTCGAGGTCGTTCCCGGAACGGTCGTCCGCGACCTCGTTGTCGAAGGGCAGGTAGAGCTGGAGATCGGTCGGGATGGGGATGGGGAAGGCTTCGAAGGGGCCTACCCGCGTGATCCGCTTGGCTCCCTCGCCGACGATCCGGGTGGACGCCGGTTGGACGCGATAGCCCGGGATCGACGGCGTCAGTTCCATCTCCGCGCCTTCTTCTAGCGGGAAGCAAAATTCACCGCCCGTGTAATTGTTCAATCCGGTCCAATTGACGTAGCTGGCCCAGTCGTTGCCTATTTGAACCGTCCCTCGGACGATCCGGAAATTCCTGACCGTCAAAAGAAATACATCCATCCAAGAGGCGTAGCGGTCGACGAGCACGTAGTTGGGGATCTTCCCGGTCGAGAGCCAGTTGTTCCGGAAGTCCTCGATCAGGAAAGGCGTTTGGCGGGCGTAGCTGGAGATGTGCGCCTCGTCTTCCCCCTCGCGTTGAGGGACGCCCAAGAAGCGCAGGCCGGTATAGAAGGATAGCCGTTTCCGCTTTTGGCGCTCGAAGAGGTCGGTGTAATCGATGGGCCTTTCTTCCCAACCCATCTCGCGGCCCATGACGAAATCATCGAGGCGGATCAGCCATTCGGGATTGTTCAAGTGATGCCGCAAGTCGAAGACCACCAGCCGCCGGTTCGTCTCTTCCATCTCCCGCAGGGTGGGCCATCCGGATTCGGGCCGGTAGGTGAGGAGGTATCGCTCCAGTCCCACGTCACGGAAAAGCTTTTGGAGGTCGATGTCGACGTAATAATCGAGGAAAAGGGTCATGATCCGCTGGGGCTCTCGCTCCAGGACGCGTTTGAGGGTCGTTAAGGCATCCTCCAGATCCCGTAGGGTGCCGTCTGGCTCGCGCAAGACCAGGCGCCTCGAGCGTTCGTCTCGTTTGATATAGAAATAGAAGCCCTCGACGTCCTTTTCCAAGAGCGCCTCCAGCGACAACGATTCGCGAACGGGGGAATCCTCGATCGAGTAGTTGGAAACCAAATAAATGGCTTCGTCATATTTTAACCGATCTCGAATCTCTCGTTCCCGATGGGGTCGCGTAGGTTGTTGGGCTATCGCGAGCGACGGGGCGACCGTCTGCCAAAGAAAAAGCAAAAGTATCGTTACGAGCTGTTTTTTCGTCATAATAGTGTCTTTAGAATACTTTCCAAGTGTTCCTCAAGCATCCAAAGGTACTCAAATCCGCTCACACGCCAATAAAATCTCGAGGAAAGAAATCGGAGAGCGCGAATTTTTCTTTCCCCAAAGACACTAGGCGGGGTGAGGGATAGCGTTCTTAAGGTGGCGTTTCCTGATGGATATATGTTTTATAAAATATTAAGTTTTCATGATTTACGGTTATATACGTGTCAGTACGGACAAGCAGAACACGGAGAACCAGCGGTTCGAGATCAAGAAGTTTTGTGACACCTTCAATATGAAGGTCGACAAGTGGGTGGTTGAAACGGTGTCGGGCGTCCAGCCGGCCAAGAAGCGGAAGCTGGGCGGCCTGCTCAGGAGGATGGTGAAAAACGACATCCTCATCTGCACCGAGATTTCCCGCCTAGGGAGGAGTATGCTCATGATCATGGGGATCTTGAATCAATGCATGCAGAAAGAGATCCAGGTTTGGACCATCAAGGACAACTACCGCCTGGGCAGCGACATCAGCTCGAAGGTCCTGGCTTTCGCTTTCGGGATCTCCGCCGAGATCGAGCGCAACCTCATCTCCCAGCGCACGAAAGAGGCGCTTGCCCGCAAACGCGCCGAGGGCGCCGTCCTGGGAAGGCCCAAAGGGAAACCGGGCCCCCTGAAACTGGTCGGGCGCGAGGACGACATCCACGACCTCATGCGCAAAGGCTTCTCCCTGACCCTGATCGCCAGGATCCTGCGGGTGCATCGGACGACCCTCAGCAAGTTTGTCAACCGGAAGATGCTCTACGCCCTCGAGCTGCGCAAAACGACCCGTCCCGTGGTTTTCCCCAAGCCGGTCCCCGCTTCGGATCGGCGCGCTTCCTCTATTAATAACCCCAAAAATAGGCTAAAAAACAATGATCGTTTGTTTCATTCTTAAAGGGATTGCCTACTTTTGCTTCATCTTTGGCGCAAGCCAATGATTGTTCAATTTAAAAATGTAGGTAGATTTGAACAATAAGAAGCCTTAGCTAACTTTTTCTTTTTGTTTAAAACGGTTAAATGTAGGAACGGTCCAGCGGGAGCTTCGCCGTTCTTTTTTTTCTGCCTGTTGGTTTTCGCGTAGGTGTTATGGGGAGAAATTTCATCGAATGCATCCTTGAAAAATTCCGATTTGAAAATATTTCATTGGATTGATCCTTGAAAAATTCTGATTTGAAAATATTTCATTGGATTGATCTTTGAAATATTTCGATTTGAAAATATTTCATTGGATTGATCTTTGAAATATTTGGACGTGGAAATATTTTGGCGGAATGTTCCTTGAAAAATTCCGATTCCAAAAAGATTGGGCGAGACATGAATTGAAAAAATCGGGGTCCGCCCAATTTTTTTGGGACTAAAATTGGGAGAACTCATTTCAAATGAATATTTTTGAGCCTGAATTCGAAAAACTTGCCGCCCGCCCAAATTGGTTGGGATGTTCGGGAAGGAAATCAAGAGAGAATAAATTAAAGTCTAATCTTAAATTCAAAAAGAGATGGCAACGAAAGTAGCATCATTCAATCCGGAGCCGTTGACGAACGGCGCGCATTTCAGTTTTATGGAAGCGACAATCGCGAAGGTGGAAGCCCACGCGACGGCCCCGACGAAGCTCACCGCGGAGCTGGCGAACCTGAAACTCGCCTTCGCGGAGGAGGACGCTTGCTTGAAAATCTCGCGGAAAAGCTTGCTAACCGAGGGCGTCTCGACGTGGGATGGCCGCCGCGACACTTTCCAGCGGGCCTACAAGACCTACGTGAAGGCGATGCGGAAACTCCCTGAGGGCGAGTTGAAAGAATACGCGGAGCAGTTGTGGCAAAACATCGTGGACTACGGTATCGACCCCGGCGCCCAGCTCGACAAGCAGACGGGCGAGCTGACCAACCAGCTGGCCGATTTGGAGGGGAAACTCTCCGAGCAGGTCGAGGCGTTGGGCTTAAGTTTTTTGCGAGATAAAATGAAAGAGGCGAACGACAAGGTCCGCGAGCTGATGAATGAGCGCGACGCGGAGAAGTCGGTCCGCAAGTCGGGCGCGTTGAAAACCGCTCGCTTGGCGACGGACGACGCTTACGAGGCGCTGATCGAGAAATTGAACGCCTACGCCTTGATCGAGGGCGCCGCGGATTATCAGGAATTGATCGACTGGATGAACGAGACGATCAGGCGCTACAAGCTGGAAGCCTTGGGCGAGTCCTCGAAAAAAGACGAGGAAGAAGAGAAACCCTCCGAGAAGCCCGGCACGGAAACCCCGGAAAATCCCGACGGCCAAGGCGGCGAGCAAACCACCCCGACCGAGCCGGATGAGGGGACGGAAGAACCGCAGCCCGGCGTGGACAACGATGGGGACGGGTCGCCGGAGGTGGTCTGATATTCATATTGTTTTGTTTTTTTCGTAGAGACGATGCGCACATCGTCTCTACATCACCACCACCCCATGAGGGGCTGAAACATAGGGAAATAATCCTGTTTCAGCCCCTTATGATTTAGATGCTCCCTTCCTTTTCGGTCATTTGGCCGCGTTTTTTTCGGGAATTTGGCGCCAAATCGTTCGGGAATTTGGCGCCAATCGTGTTTTTACCTCCCCTCGTCAATCTCGTCGAGCGTCACCTTGTGCCGGTCGATTTGCCGCCAAGCGTAGGCGATGTAGGCCAGGACGAAGGGGATCAGGATGGAGACGTAGGTCATGACGTTGAGGGTGAAATAGCTGGACGAGCTGTTGCGGATCGTCAGCGAGCTTTGGAGATCGACGGTCGAGGGATAGTAAGCCGTGTCGTTCCAGCCCGCGCAGAGCAGGAGCGCCAGGACCGTGCCGACCGTTCCGCTGCCCGCGAACCAGATGCCCTTGTTCCAACGGGCGGCCAGGAACGATTTCCCGATTCCCCATAAAACCAAGACGACCCCCACAAGGAAGACGACCGCCACGACGGGCATCTCCAGGAAATTGTGGAGGTATTTATAAGGAACCATAGCGATCAAGCCCGTCTCCGGATCGGCCGCGAAGCCCTCTTGGAGAAGCAGGTGGACCAGGAACGTCAGGAAGAAGACCAGGAACAACCCCGCCTCGGGCAACAGCCTCCGCTTGCATCGCTCGAAAATGTTCGTGTCCGAGACATTATTCATGAAATAAAGCAACCCTAAGGTCCGCGCCAGGAAGAAGACGGCGAGGCCCAGGCAGAGGTTCCAGAAGACGAAGGCCGCCTCGAGCCCATGCAGGGGGTTGGCCCACGAGGAGATGACAGGCATCCCGACATTGGCCAAGCGCGCCTTGTCGACGACAAACTCCGCGCCGTTGAAGAACGTCCCGACCGCCGTGCCGAGCAGGATAGGGCCGAGCACGCCGTTGAGGATCAGGAAGGCTTGGTAGGCTTTCGTCCCCAGCAGGTTGCCATGCTTGTATTGGTACTCGTAGGAGACCGCTTGCAAGACGAAGCAAAGCAGGATCAGCGTCCATACCCAATAGGCGCCCCCGAAACTCGTGGAGTAGAAAAGAGGGAAGGAGGCGAAGAACGCGCCGCCGAAGGTCACGAGGGTGGTGAAGGTCAGTTCCCATTTGCGGCCCGTCGAGTAGAGGAGCATTTTCCGCTCCCGCTCGTCGCGGCCGAGGGTGAAGATCAACGATTGCCCGCCTTGCACGAAAAGGAGGAACACCAAGAGCGCGCCCAGCAGGGAGACGATAAACCACCAGTAGTTTTGCAATAAGATATAGGAATCCATCATGTTGTCTGTTTTTTCGGTTAATACTTATTTGTCTCAGGCCCTTTCCGGATCGCTTTCAGCATGATCCCGATCTCGGCGATGAGCAGGATGGTGAAGAGGATCAGGAAAAGGAAGAAAGTGATTTGGACGGACGAGGTGTTGAGGGCCGATACCGCCGCGTGGGTGGGCAGGATGTCTTGGATGGCCCACGGCTGGCGGCCCACCTCGGCGACGATCCATCCGGCTTGCCCCGCGATGTAGCCCAAAGGAATCGACCAAAGCAACGCGTAATGCATCCATTTCGCCGTGCGTAGACGGTCGCGGTAGCTCATGAGCAGGACGACGGCGAAGAGCAGGATGAAATAACCACCGAGGGCGACCATGAGGTGGAACGTGTAGAACGTCAGCCCGACGGGTGGGATCAGCGCTTCCGCGTCCGGGAGGTAGCCGTAGCCGAAGTAGGGGAAATGGTTTTCCAGTTGGGCCAGGTGGCGTTGGGCGCTCGCGTCGTCGTTCGCTTCCTTGGCTTGGCGGTAGTCGGCGAGGGCTTGGATCGCGATTCGGCCTTTCGCCATTTTCTCCTCGGCCGACAAGGCGGTGGAGCCGTCCGCGAGGGGGTAGCCGCCTTCGATCAAGTCCGCGATGCCCGGGACGAAGGCGTCGCTCTCCCGGGTGGCCAGGAGCGAGAGCGCTTTCGGGATCTTCATCTCGAACAGGAACGGTTCGACACCGTCGTTATAAGTCCCTTTCTCCGGGTTGAGGAGGCCAATCGCGATCAGCCCGGCGCCATGCTCGCCTTCATAGAGGCCTTCCATCGCGGCCAGCTTCATGGGTTGCCGTTGGGCCACTTGGTAGGCGGAGCCGTCGCCCGTCCAAGCGGAAAGCACGGACGCGGCCAAGCCGAAGATCGCCGCGATCCGGATGCTGGCCAAGGCGAACCGTTCCTCCCTTTTCTTCAAGAGATACCATCCGCTGACGCCCGCCACGAACAAGGCGCCGACGATCCATCCCGAGAGGACCGTATGGCAAAACTTGTTGATCGCGACCGGCGAGAGCGCGACGGCCCAGAAGTCGGCCATCTCGTTGCGCACCGTGTCGGGGTTGAAACGCATCCCGTCTGGGAATTGCATCCAAGCGTTCGCGATCAAGATCCAAAGCGCCGACAAGGTCGCGCCCACGATGGTCAGCCACGTGGAAGCCAAGTGGAACCGTTTGCTGACCTTATCCCATCCGAAGAACATCACGGCGATGAAGGTCGCTTCCATGAAAAAGGCCACGATGCCTTCGATGGCCAAGGGCGCCCCGAAAATATCGCCGACGAACCAGCTGTAGTTTGACCAATTGGTCCCGAATTCGAACTCCAGGATGATGCCGGTGGCCACGCCGATCGCGAAGTTGATGCCGAAGAGGCGCATCCAGAACCGGGCGGTGTCTTTCCAGAACGTGTCGCCGGTCCGGTAATAAATGGTTTCCATAATCGCTTGGATCACGCCCAAGCCCAACGTCAGGGGGACGAAGATCCAATGATACATGGCCGTCAAGGCGAATTGCGCCCTCGACCAATCCACCAGGGAAGTATCGATATTCTCTATCATAACTATTGTAGGATTTAATTAATAATTCGCCCGTTGATATAACTCGTTGGAGACATATTCCGCCTTGTCCGCCTCCGTCTCCAAATGCCCCAGGAAGTCGGGGAAGAAGAATAGCTTCAAAACGAAGAAAAGGATGAACAATTTGATCAAGATGATCAGCCAAAGGGTCTTCCCGAGGTCCATCGCCCGGAAACCCTCCCAATAGAAGCGACCGATCCGTATGAGTAAATTGTTTGTGCTTTCTTGTTTCATCTTCATATATATATAATATGTATGATTCGGGTATTAGATAATTTCACAAATGTAAGAATTCTTTTAATCAGAATGGCGGTTTCGTGAAAAAAATGAATGGGATTCGCTCGCGATAGTGAAGATACCGGGAATTCGTGAAAAGGGATTTCTGTTAAAAAAAACTATTTCTAAAAGAAAATCGTGTAATTGGATTTGCTCATATTAACGCAATGTATAAATTTGCGTCGATTTGTTAGAAGCTATAAGTTGAAGCTGTAAGAATATCATTGTTAAAGTATTAATCTATAAAAAATATTACTATGTCAAACATTTCGAGAAGATCGTTTTTGCAAAGAGGCGCGGCTGCCGCGGCAGCGTTGACAATCGTGCCTAATGCGGTGTTGGGTAAGAGCAATGGGCATATCGCTCCTTCTGATAAGTTGAATATCGCGGCTGTCGGTATCGGCGGTATGGGTAACGCGAATATCAAGAACGTAGAGAAGACGGAGAACATTGTCGCGCTTTGCGACGTGGACTGGAAGTACGCTAAGCCCGTATTCGATCGTTTCCCCAACGCGAAGAAATACTATGACTATCGCAAGATGTACGATGAGATGGGTAGCTCGATCGACGCGGTGATCGTCGCTACGGCTGACCATACGCACGCCATCATCACGGCTGACGCGATGACGCTGGGTAAACACGTTTATACGCAAAAACCGTTGACCCACTCTGTTTATGAGGCTCGCTTGTTGACCAATTTGGCGAAATCGACGGGTGTCGCTACGCAGATGGGTAACCAAGGTTCTTCCGACGAGGGAACGGACTTGGCTTGCGAGTGGATTTGGAACGGTGAAATCGGTGAGGTCCGGAAAGTTGAGTGCGCGACTAACCGTCCGATCTGGCCGCAAGGTCTGAACGCGCCGGAGAAAGAGGATCGTGTTCCGAAGACGTTGGATTGGGATTTGTTCACCGGTCCTGCTGAATTGATTCCTTTCAATAAACTTTATCATCCTTGGAACTGGCGTGGATGGTGGCTCTATGGTACGGGCGCGTTGGGCGATATGGCTTGCCACATCTTGCATCAACCGTTCAAGGCATTGAACTTGGGCTATCCGACGAGAGTGGAAGGTTCTTCTACTTTGTTGTTGAAGGATTGCGCGCCGACCGCACAACACGTGAAATTGATCTATCCGGCTCGTGACAACATGCCGAAGGTCGCGATGCCAGAAGTGGAAATCCACTGGTATGATGGCGGTATGCTTCCCGTTCGTCCGGAAGGTTTCCCCGAAGGCGAGGATATGATGGGCATGGGTGGTGGTATCACCATTTTCTATGGTACCAAGGATACCCTTGTTTGCGGATGCTACGGACAGAAACCGAGATTGATGTCGGGTCGTGTGCCGAACGCGCCGAAGGTTTGCCGCCGTGTGCCTGACGCGACGAGAGGTGGCCACGAGATGGATTGGGTTGCCGCTTGTAAGGAGAGCAAGGAGAACCGTCGGGTCTTGAAATCTCGTTTCGAGGAGGCCGGTCCGTTCACGGAGATGGTGGATATGGGCGTTTTGGCCGTTCGTCTGCAAACCTTGAACAAAGAGTTGCTTTGGGATGGCGCGAAGATGGAATTCACGAACATCAAGGATAACGAAGAGATCCGGATCTTGATTAAGGATGACTTCAAGATCGTGGATGGCGATCCGAAGTTCAATAAGATCTGGACTGATCCGGTGAACGCACGTCAGTTCGCTGCGGAATTGATTAAGCATAACTATCGTGAAGGCTGGAAGTTGCCGGATATGCCGAGATAATAGGTTTTTAATATAAAAAGGTATAAGATTGTAAAATGAAAAAGTCAGTATTTTTATCGGGTGCCGCGGCGTTGATGATTTTCGCGTCGTGTGGTGGTGGACAGAAGGCGGAGACTTCGACCACTGAAGAGGCTGCCGCTACGACAGAAGCCGCTACGCCGGAATACAAATTGATGGATCTCCCCACGGTAGACTTGTCTCAATTCCCTAAAGACGATGAGGGTTGGATCACCTTGTTTGATGGCAAGACCTTCAATGGCTGGCGTGGTTATGGTAAGACAGAAGTGCCGGGCGCTTGGGTAATCGATAACGGAACGATCCATATCACGGGCTCTGGTGCCGGTGAGGCGGGCGCTCCTAATGGTGGCGATTTGATCTTCGCACACAAGTTCGGGAATTATGAGTTCGAGTTCGAGTGGAAAGTGGACAAAGGTTCTAACTCGGGTGTCTTGTACATGATCCAGGAAGTCGAGTCGAATGGTGAGGTTCAACCCTCTTACATTTCCGCTCCGGAATATCAAGTCTTGGATAATGAGAACCATCCCGACGCGAAATTGGGTAAAGATGGCAACCGCCAGTCTTCTTCCCTGTATGACATGATCCCGGCGAAACCGCAGAACGCGAAACCGATCGGCGAGTGGAACAAGGGTAAGATCATGGTCTACAAAGGAACGGTCGTTCACTACTTGAATAGTGATAGCCCGGTGGTTGAATACCACTTGTGGACACCGGCTTGGAAAGAGATGTTGGATAATAGCAAGTTCAGCAAGGACAAATGGCCGTTGGCTTACGAGTTGTTGCTCAACTGCGGTGGTGAGAACAAAGAAGGTTTCATCGGATTCCAGGATCACGGTGACAATGTTTGGTACCGCAACATCCGTATCAAAGTGTTAGACTAACGATTGATCATTAAATTAAACACAAAGTCTGAAGCCAAAATTAATCTTTTAGCTTCAGACTTTTGTGTGTAGTTACCATTGTATAAACTTGAATCAATATCATAAAAGATGCGTGAGCAACAGATTTATACCAAAGCGCAAATCTCGTGGTTGATGGTTTTGCGCCTGTTCATTGGTTGGCATTTCATGTATGAGGGCATGGTGAAAATCGCCAATCCGAAATGGACTTCTCTCCCTTATTTGCTGGACTCCAAAGGACCGGCTTCTAATTTCTTCATCATGTTGACCCAAGACGACTCGTTGATGACGTTGATCAATTTCGTGAACGAGTGGGCCTTGTTGTTGGTTGGCCTTGGATTGACGCTGGGCTGCCTGTTCCGTCTTTCGGCCGTGGGTGGCATGATTTTGCTGGCGATGTATACTTTATCGCATCCTTCTTTTATCGGGGCAAGCTATATGATGCCGTTCGAGGGCTCTTATCTTTGGATCGATAAGAATATGGTGGAATTGGCGGCTCTTGGTTTGATGTGCGTGTTCCCAACTTCCCAAATCATTGGGTTCGATCGGGTGCTTGGGCGCTCTTGTCCGATTTTACGTAAACTTAAATTCATTTGATTTATGGCAACAGACAATAACAATACGAAAAATCCCTCGCAAGGGCAACCGCAAAAGCCGGATATGGGACGCCGGGACGCGTTGAAAACATTGGCGACCGTTCCCGTTTTGGGCGCTTTGGTTTATGGGGTTTATAAAAGCCGGAAGAACGCGCTTCAATCCCGTAACATCTCGGATGTCTTTCAGGTCAGCGATAAGCAAGCGGTCTTCTTGGAGCCGCAAAAGGATGGCAAGCAGATTCGCTTGGGCATCATTGGCTTTGGTATCCGGGGCAAACAATTAATGCGCGCCGCCGGATTTGCCGAACCTTCTTGGATCGACGAGATGAAGGAGGCGAATCGCCTGAACAAGAAAGACCATCGTTATGAGCAATATTTGGAGCAAGACGATTTGAATGTCGTGGTGAATGGCGTATGCGATATCTTTGACGTTTATGGAGAAGCCGCTCAGTTGGCCGCTTCCAATATTAACCGGGAAGGCAGTGACGGCAAGTTTGGCCCGGCTCCGAAGCGTTACCGGACTTATCAGGAGTTGCTGGCCGCCCCAGACATTGACGCGGTTATTATCGCCGCGCCAGACCATTGGCACAGTACGATGGCGATGGACGCCGCCCGGGCGGGCAAGCATGTCTATTGCGAGAAGCCGCTTTCGTGGACCGTGCCCGAGACCTATATGGTACGGCAGGTGATCAAGGAAACGGGCGTCGTCTTCCAGCTTGGGCATCAAGGGCGGCAGACCGATTGCTACCAGAAGGCGGAAGAGATCATTGGCAATGGCCTGTTAGGACCGGTCAACTTGATCGAGGTTTGTACTAACCGTAACTCGCCCAATGGCGCTTGGGTGTATGACATCATCGAGGGGTCGAACCCGAATACCATTGATTGGAAACAATTTGAGGGAAATCCGGATCGCATCAAGGAATACATGGATTACATGACCAAATACGGCCTCGAACGTTATGTGGGGCCTGACGACCGGAGCAAATTCAGCCTGGAGCGTTTCTTCCGTTGGCGTTGCTGGTGGGACTACAGCACCGGCCTGTCGGGCGATTTGTTGACGCATGAGTACGATGCCGTGAACCAGATCATGCACGTCGGTATTCCGCATTCGGCAACCTCCTCGGGCGGTGTTTATTTCTTCAAGGATGGCCGTACGGTGCCCGATGTGCTCCAGACCACCTTCGAATGGCCCGATCGGGATTTGACCATGCTTTATAGCGCCACGCTCGCCAGCAGTCGGAATCGCGGGAAGGTCTTTATGGGGCATGACGCGTCGATGGAAGTTTCCAATATCTTGGCCATTACGGTCGATCAGAACTCGACCCGCTACGCGAACAAGATCGCCGAGGGCGTGATCCCGACCGATACCCCATTCTATACCTATGTGCCGGGCCAGGATAGCTCCGACTCCGTGACATCGCCGACCGAGCTTTACTTCGCGCAACGCGGTTTGCTCTATACGTACGTGAATGGCAAGCGCTACGATACGACGCACTTGCACATTCGTGAGTGGCTGGAGTGCATTCGTCAAGGTAAGACGCCGAGTTGCAATATCGATCAAGCCTTCGAGGAAGCGATGACGGCCCACATGGGAACTCGCGCTTATCTGGAGGGCCGTACGATGTATTGGGATAAAGACAAGGAAGAAATCGTCAGGGGAGAAATCGTCTGACGCTTATCAATCTAAACTAGAACAGGAAGGCTATCCCGAGGGGTAGCCTTTCTTATTGCCGGAAGCCTCTCTAACGCGCCGGGCGAGGACTTCCTTATTCATTAAGTATCATACTTAATGTGGGTCAGTAGAAATTTAGTGGGGATTAGTTTTCCAAATCCACAGGAATTCCGAACTTTGCCTTATGGAAAAGAATCAATTGGAAGTGCTTGCGCGTAT
>CASFXH010000036.1 GCA_949298575.1 uncultured Parabacteroides sp. | reverse complement strand
TTCCGCCTGCACTTCTCCGAGCCGAACCACCTGATGCGCTTCTTCAAGCAGATGACGGGGCAGACCATCAGCGAGTTTCTTGCGGAGATGAACCGGGAAGAATAATGACTCTCAAAATTTCATCCAGCGGATTTACCCGTCCAAAAGTTTTTGAATCTCTTCTTATCTTACCGAACGATATGGGAAGGCTTCTCTCCCAACAATAACGCCTTTACACGGAAGAATAAATCCGTATTCTTCATCATGCCCTGGAAGTTTTCCGAACCCACTCCAAAGGAAAATACGGGAACCATTGTCCCGGTATGGATCATACCCGGCATAGTCCATTTGGCAACGACTTCCTTGTTGTCGATATCGCCACCAACAAGCGTCATGCCCGAAGCCTCCGGCCCACCGACCACGACGACAAGCGTGTTTCCATCTTTTTCGGCGAAATCCAAAGCGGCTCCGATGGCTTTATCGAGGTCTATGGTTTCCCGTCCGACCAGTTCCGTATTGCCGGCATGAGAAGCCCTATCCACGAACATATCACCAACCAAAAGGAAAAAGTTACGGTCTAGCCGGTCCAAGAATTGAATAGCCGAACGGACAGATTCAGGGAACATGTCGCCCCGACCGTGCGCGATGTCAGGCATGATGGAATCCGAGAGGAAGCCAGCCAATTTTTCCCCACGAGCATTTTGCGTTTCCGCTATCGATTGGGCAATCCGATAGCCTTTCTTTTCCAATTCCTCTACCAAGTTTCTTCCATCTTTACGGTGAGAAAAACTACGCTTTCCACCTCCGATAAACAGGTCTGGCGCTTGCTCCACGTAAGCTAACGCGATATCTTCTGTCCGCATTCGGCTTTTGAGATGGGCAACGAAAGGCGCGATACTCCCTTCCGCCAAGGTATTGGCCGATACGATTCCCGTCGCCACGCCTTGTTCCGAAGCATATTCGATAATCGTTTTGACGGGCTTGTCGTTCGCGTCAAGGCCGACCGCTCCTCTGCGGGTATTTATGCCGGAAGCGATGGCTGTCCCGTGAGAAGGTCCGTCGCCATTAAAATCCGTCGACGAATTAGTCCGCACGATGCCGACGGAGCGCATCCGCTCGATATTCAGTGGGGTATCACTCATGACCATTCCCGTTTGCCATTGCGCCAGGCTCATACCATCGCCAATAAAAAGGATTACATTGACCGCTTTCGTCTCCGTGTCCGAAGCGATAGACTCAGCCTTGGTATAGAGAGAAGAAGCAAGCGATATCAACAAGATACCGGATAATTTCAGGAAATCAATACGTTTCATATACCTAATCAGATTCTTTTATTAGTCGCGATATTAGACAATCCCAACCATGAAAGACTACCAAAGTCGCGTAAAAACATACCATTTTGATAACAAAGATACGGGAACGGGAGCTCTATATTTCTAAAGGAATCGCGGATAAATCTATCGGATTAGCGGAAGACTTGGCGGAGACATTGGGGATATTAAAAGGAGAACTGAGAAAGCTACGCTTCCTTTAGCGCCTGTTCTAAGCCACCCCAATTGTTGTTTTCTCACGATGGGCATCATGAGGTGCTCACGATGGGCATTATAAGCACCTCACGATAGGCATTATAAGCACCTTATGATGGGCATCATAATCAATACTGGATATCAACAGTTTACAAACCACTTCGATAATACTTCCGATCAATTTTCCCATTGTATGTCCGTTGGACATGATCGACCGGCTCGTAGAGGGTGGGGACTTTGTAAGGCTCCAGGGAGGAATGAATGTGGCGGGCAAGGCGTTTCCGGTCGAGCGAGGCGCCATCGGCGAGGACAACAAACAGCTTCAGGACAGAGCCCATGATGGGGTGATGGGCCGGGACACAAACGCAATCGGCGACCTCGGGCAAGGAAAGGGCGACATCCTCGACTTCGGAAGGCGCGACCTTAAAGCCTCCCACGTTGATCACGTCGTCCGCCCGACCGGTCAAGCGCAACATGCCCTCGGAATCCAACCAGCCATTATCGTGCGTAAAAAGCGTTCCATCGCGAAGGATTGAAGCTGTCTTTCCCGGTTCGCCCACATAGCCAAGCATCAAGGTCTTCCCTTGGCAAGCCACGGTTCCCTCCGGCGTAATGAAGACGCAGGAGTGCCTCATGGGGCGCCCTAAACAACCCGCGACGCGCTTATCGCCGTTGAAATCGTGCGTGCAGACGATTCCTGTTTCCGTCGAGGCGTAGGTATTATATAAACGGGTGTGGGGCAAAAGCTCGCACAAGCGATCCATATCGGCCTGCGCCAAGGGAGCGGCGCCTGTCTCGATAAATTCGATAAGCGAGGAATAGGCGCGCAATTTCTCACCACTCCACGCCATAAGCAATCGCAAGCTGGCGGGGACCAAGAATGTCGCGAAGGGCGCGCTCGGTCCATCCAAAGCGGCGAAGAAGCGATTGAGGTCTTTCATGCCTTCCAAGAGAAGAAGCGTCCCGCCGGTCAGGATGACGGGATAGACTTTGGAAAGCGTCCCGATATGGTTCAACGGGCCCGCCAGGATAAAGGTTAGTCCTGAGGAATAGCCCTGCGCCTCGACGAGGTTCTCCGCGTTGGCGATCAAGGTCTCATGACTGATCATCACGCCTTTGCTCTCCCCGGTGGTTCCGGTCGTGAATAGGATGTCGGCCGTGCCCAAGGGGATCGTCGAGGCTTTGAGAAACGCTTCGAAGGCCCGGAAACGCTCCTCTGGGATTTGGCTTTCCAAGGGGACCGCCACGCTGCCGATGAGATGGGTCGCGAAGTAGTCTACTAGAAAATCCACGGTTTGGGAAGCCCGCGTCAGCACCGCTTGCCCTGGCCGGCAACCTCGCGACCGCAACTCCTCGGCCCGCGATTGGACTCGCCGCCACAGCTGGGCGTAGGTCACTGATACCTTCTCCCCCACGACGGCCATCTTGTCCGGCGTCCGCGCCGCGTTCAGCCTCAAATAATCCTCCAGTCGTTCCATCCGCTCACTTTTCCGCCCGTTTGCGTTCCACCAACGCTACAAGGCTATCCAGGTTCTTGAAGTTCTTGGGCGTGACATCCGTGTATTCCAACGAGACGCCGTATTCCTCGGACAAGAGCATGAGGATCGTGGTGATGCCCAACGAATCCAACTCGGCGAACAGGAAGTTGGAGTCAAGGTCGACTAAAGGCAAAGCCTCCTCCAATAAAGATCTTATTCTTTCTTTCATACGCATGTGCTATTTTCAGGTGAAACACTGTCCCGTCGCGCGTCATCATCCGCTAAATCGACCGGGTTGGCGTAGATCCCGAGGAGGATATCCATCAGCGCCGACCGACCGCCAGTCTCCTTATCAGCCTCCAGCGCACGGAACCGCTCCGCGAAAGCCGCCTCTTGCGCCTCCGTATAACGATCTTGGTAAACACGCTGCCCCGACCGCCTATCGTGCGCGATAAAATTATTGGGACTTAAGTGATAAGCGTGGTGGATCCGTTGGTCGACGAGATTGGCGACCGCCCGGTTGAAATCGCCCGCGGCATAAGTCTCGTAGGCCGAAAGCTCGTCTGGGCTCAGGGGCTCGCAGATGGTCAAGTGGACCCGCCCTTTCGGCTGAAGGATTCCACCTATTATGCTGAAGATATCCTCGCCGGGCTTCTTGCCGTAATAGTCCCCATTCTGGCTCCGTTCGTAAAGCTCCATGGTTTTCAACTGGTCGCACGGCTCCCACTCGTAGCTGATCGCCACGGGGACGATCCGCAGCTCGGCCAACGCATGGACCTTGTCGTCGCTCCCACTCATGCCGAGCATCTTGATGAGGCCCTGGTCCGTCAGGTCACGCCCGTCCTTGGTGCGGCCGTTGCGCTGGGCGATCCAGATGGATTGGCGCTTGTCGAGGAGGGTATAACGGATGTACTCGCTCAAGTGGCGGGAAGCTTGGTAGAACGCCCGCATATCGCTGGTGGGGCGCTCGACCTTGAACATCTTGTTCGACTTGCCGATATCGACAATCAACGGGTTCTGCATCAGGTTGACGCCAAAGGTAATCTCGCTGGTCTCGTGACCGTTGTCGTAGAGGACTTGCTGCAGGAAGCCGGCGTCGAGCATGATGTCGCGGTGATTGCTGATAAAGAGGTAACGTTTGCTTGGCGAGAGGCGCTCGATACCGCTATAGGTGAAGCTGGTCGTGGAGCGACGGATCACTTGATCGATCATGACATGCATGACCCGTGCCTGAAACTCGGCGGTCGTGCGGATGGAGCGGACCAACTCGCGGGTCTCCTTAGTCGGCCGATTCGGGAAAATGTAGGCCGACAGCAAGGGGAAGCACATGTCGTTCGCTATCCGCCGCATCGCCGCGGGGATCTCCTCGTCACGATAGGGGCGGATGTCGTCAAAGATAGCGGTTTCTTTCATAAGCGTCGTTTATTTTTTGTACCAAGCGGCCCCGTCCGATAATCCCCTCGACCGTCTCGATCGCGGTTAATGGGACGCCGCAAATACCATGCAAGTTGATGTTCTGCCCTGTCAGGAGCAGGTTGCGCACCTTCGTCGCGATGGGCAGCTGCGACAGGACGATATTCTGGCAATCGCGCTGATAGCCATAAAGGGAACCTTCCTTCGTGCCATAATAATCGCGAATGGTCAGGGGCGAGGAGGCGAAACAGAAGTCAATGTCGGCCTGAATCCCCGGGCGCCACAGCTCCAGCTTGTCGAGCACCTTTTGGAGCGCGCGGGCTTTCCAAGCCTCATACTCGGCGGGGCGATGGCCCACGGTCGAGTCGGCCCAACGGGCGACGGCGCTGAAGGGCATGGGGCAATTGACGGTCATGCGCTCGGCCCACGCGCCCTGCCGCGCCGTGGGAGGGGTAAGGGCCATGAAGCCGCGCGGAAAAGACTCGTCGTCGTATTCCCCCAACCGCCATACGTCGCCCAGCCGCTCTTGGAAGTAGCACGGATGATTGGCGAAGGGCTGGCGGGCGTCGGGCTTGAATTTAATGTAGACCGAGAACGAGGAGTAGGAATTCGGTATCGCCCGCAGCCGCTCCCGGTAGGATTTGGGGAAAGCCTTCTCCGGCAGAAGCTCCAGCAAGGCGCACGGGTGGATGTCGGAGATATAGTACTCGCCTTCATAACGCCGCCCGCTCCGGGTCACGACTTGGCGGACCGCCCGGTCCTCCACCTCGATGGCCGTGACGGGGTCGCCCGCCTCCACCCGGCCGCCGCCCTCGACGATCACCCGCGCCAAGGCGTCGGCCATCTGCTGGCTGCCATCGACGAACAGGCTCGAGCCGTCTATATATAATACGTTGATCAGCGCGTGGATGAAGGCCGGCGTATGCCCCGCCACCCCGCCGTACATGGGGTTCATGTAGGCCAGGAGCTCGGCCAGCGCCGGGTCGGTGACGTAGCGGGCGATCAGCTCGTCGGCCGGCATCAGGAACTCGTCGGAGTGGGCCATCGCCAGACTGTCGCCCGAGGGGCGGAGATAGAACAGGTCGACCTCCTCGCTCAAGCCCCACAGCGTGTCCAGATAACGGTGAAGGCCCTCGGCCTCCGCGGGGAAACGCGCCGCGAGGTAGCGTTCGAAGGCTTCCCTCCCCCGCGGCAGGCGGTAGGTCTCGCCCGTCCCGAAGGTGACCGAGTCGATGCAGTCGGCGTCGGTATGCCGCAGCCGCAGCTCGTCGAGGATGCCCAGGTAGGCGCAAATCTTATGGAGCGTCTGCCCCGGCAAGAACCCTCCGAGCACGTGCATCCCCGTCTCGAAGAGGACGCCCCGCCGGTGGAAGCATTGCAAGCCCCCCCCGATCGTCGGGTTCTTCTCAAGCACCGTCACGGCGTAGCCTTCCTTGGCCAGGAAAGCGCCGGTCGTCAGCCCACCCAGGCCGCCGCCGATTAGGACGATTGTATGTTGAGATGTCTTATCCATCGTGTTTTATGTGTTAGCTTTCTGGATTTGTTCGTAAACGCGTTGAGGAGTGAGCAACTCGCCGCAGGCCACCATCGTCGCCACCAGCACCCCCAGCATGCCGTGCGAGTTGACGTTTTGTCCCGCCAGGAAGAGGTTCGGGACGCGGGTCCGATGCGGTACGCGCCCGGCGCTGCCCAACGAGATGTCTTTCGCCACGCCATAGAGCGAGCCGCCCTCCGTCCCCGTATAGTCCCTGTAGGTCAGGGGCGAGGAGACGTAATAGTCGGCCACTTGGCTGGCGAGGCCGGGAAACTGCCCGTCGAGCGAGGCGATCAACCGCTCTGCCCGCCCGCGGACAAAGGCCCGGTAGTCGTCGCCCCGCCGCCCCACCGTCGTCGCGGCCCAGCGGGCGAGTTCTTCCATCCGCATATAGGTCAGGACGACGCCGGCGCGGGCGAAGGGCTGCTCCTCCGCGTCGCGTTCGTGCATGTAAAGATAGCCTTTCGGCCATTCGTCTTCCTGATAAAGCTCGCAGCCCCACGGCGAGTCGGCGTTGTAGCCAAAGAAGTTATAGTTCATGTAGGGCACGGCCCCGGGCTTGAACCGCAAGTAGACGGAGAAGGCCCCGACGGTCTGCGGGATGCCGAGCAAGCGCTGGCGGTAGGCGGGGCGGATCAGGCTCGTGTCGCGAAGCAGCTCCAGCGTCCGCAGGGGGTGGATGGCCGAGATCACGTAGTCCGCCGCGAGGAAGGTCTCATCATTCACCTCCACCCCCGTCGCGCGCCGGCTGTCGCACACCACGCGCGTCGCCCTCTGGCGGGTCAGGACTTCGCCCCCATATTCCCGCAAGACCTCGACCAGCGCCTGGGCCAACGTCTCGCTCCCGCCCACGAAGCGGAAAGCGCTTTGGTTGTAAAAGTCCATGATGAAGGCGTGGGTCGAGAAGGGCGTCTTGTCGCGCTCGGCGGCGTAGAGCGGCAGGTCGCCCACCAAGACGTCGCGCAGGAGCGGGTCGCCAATCAGGCTGTCAATCACCTCATTGATCGACCGCAGCTGGTAGCGCGCCATGACGGCCGTATCCGTCTCGCCGCCCGCGAGGCTGTGGAGCGACGACGCGGCCGCCACCTGCCCCACCACGTCCATGTAGCGCCGGAGGTGGTCTTTCTCTTGGGGGAAATCTTCCGCCATCCGCTCGATAAACGCCTCGCGCCCATTGGCGAACTCGAAGCGCCGCCCGCGGAGGCCGACGACGTAATAGCGCCGCGTGTCGAGCCGCGAGAGGCGGAGCTTCGTGTCGATCTCCAAGTAGCGCGTGAGGCGACGCAAGACCTGCCCCTCGTCGGCGCTGCCCACGAAGTGCATCCCCGTCTCGAACTTCACCCCGTGGCGCGAGAAGCATTGCAAACACCCCCCGACCCGCGCGCCTTGCTCGACGACCGTGACGCGATAGCCGTTCTTGGCCAGCGTCACCCCCGTCGTGAGGCCCCCTAATCCACTGCCTATGATGACGACACGCTTCATCTCTCCCGCTGCTTTTGATGATTCAATGATGCCGCGAAGGTACGGATAATATTAACGCGAAACACGCTTTGGAAAAGGGTTTTCATACTCCGTAGAGACGATGTGCGCATCATCTCTATAACCACCCCCCGCCCTGTCCAAACTCGCGGCCTTCCGCGAAGCGTCTTTGCAGCCTCCTGCAAAGCATCTTTGCAGCCTCCTGCAAAACACCTTTGCAGCCTCCTGCAAAACACCTTTGCAGCCTCCTGCAAAGCCGCTTCGCGTAAAACGACCGTTCAGGACGGCAGCCCTGTTCCGGACAGGACGGAAGCCCCGTTCCGGACGGGACGGAAGCCTCGTTCCGGACAAGACGGAAGCCTGCGGCCGAACACTTCGGCAGCCCGCGGCCGAACACCTCGGCAGCCCGCGGCCGAACGCTTCGGCTGTAGGCTGCCGAACGCTTCTAGAGGTCCAGCTTGTACTTTCGCCGATACGCCTCGTAGGGCGCCCGGTATTCCGCGGTCTCGAGGCGTTGGCGCATGGCGGCGTAATGGGCTTGATAATGGTGGTAGACTTGACGGGTCAAGAGGCGGTCGTCGGTGGCCTGGATGGTGGCGACGGCGAGGCGACGGCCCACCTCCAGCGTGGCGCTCCCTCGGCGGAGCATGAAGTCGTGCTTGGGTAAAACGTCGTAGAACCCATGCAGATAGAGCGGAAGGATGTCTATACCCAACGCCTTGGCCAGCGTAAAGGCGCCCTTGTGGAAACGACCGATCTCGCCGTCGGGCGTGCGGGTGCCCTCGGGGAAGACGACGATGCTGTAGCCCCGGCGCGCGAGGTCTTGCAGGTGGGGGAAGTTGCGGTCGTAGCCGTTGGAGACGGGGTAAAACTCAGCCGTGTGGATCACCAGCCCGTAGAAGGGGTTGCTCCAGGCCCAGTCGTTCGTCAGCACCACCACGCGGGGCGAGAGCTGCATGACGGCCATCGCGTCGAGGTGCGACTGGTGGTTGCAGATGATGACGGCCGGGCGGTCGAACTTTTCCCCCACCTCATTGACCGTCCGGAAGCGGACGCCCGGCACGCGATAGACGAC
Organism: uncultured Parabacteroides sp.; assembly: GCA_949298575.1. Taxonomy (GTDB): domain Bacteria; phylum Bacteroidota; class Bacteroidia; order Bacteroidales; family Tannerellaceae; genus Parabacteroides. Next base: position 23,562 of record CASFXH010000036.1, on the reverse strand, counting down.
GAAGCGGGCGATCCGCCTCAGCAGCTCGTGATAGAACGCCTCCCCGTGCCAGAAGCGTTGCAGGGGCTTGTGGATGAAGCGGGTGTAAGGGATGAGCAAAAGGAACATGCCCCCGATGAAAAAGCTGATCGAGAAGAGCGAATAGGCGAGGCGAGAAAGCGTGATGGGATACTCGCGCCTCCGCCCGCCCTTTTCCGTCAGCCAACGGAAGACGAGCGGCGGCAGATAGTAGGCCATCACCACGACCGTCGCCATGCCCACGATGGCCACCTCGGCCAAGGAGCGCATGGCGGGATGCTCGCTGAAAATGAGCGTGCCAAGGGCGACCAGCATGAGGAGCGCCGAAAGGGCGACGCTGTCCTTATACCGCGCCAGCCGCCGGCGGCCCGTGGTGTACTCGTACATCAGCCCCTCGGTGATGAAGATCGTATAATCGTCGCCCTGCCCGAAAATGAAGGTGGCGAGGATGATGTTGACGATATTGAACTGCATCCCCAGGATACCCATGATCCCCAAGATCCACACCCAGCTGACGGCCAGCGGGAGAAAGGCCAGGAGGCTCAACTCGATACTCCCGAACGACAGCCACAGGAAGGCGAACACCACGAACCCGCAGACGAAGCCGATGTAGTTGAACGACTCCGAGAGCCGCTCGGCCAGGTGGTTGCTGACATCGGCCGACGAGAAGACGAAGCAGCCCGCGGGAAGCCTCTCCGCCAGCGCCTCTTCCATGCCCCCACCTTCCGCCCGGACGAAGTTCACCACCCGGTAAACGCTATCCGAGCGCAAGATGAAATGGGAGCCGACGAGGTCGTAGAGGGGGCTTTGGGAGAGATCGCCGGCGAGCGTCTCCGCGGGGCGCTCCACCATCTCCCCGAAAGGCTCGAAGGCCGTGGGGGAGAAACCTGCCGCCGTCGCGGCCCGCGCCAGCCCGTCGCGCGCCGCGGCATGGCGCGTCCAGAAGGCCGACCATTGGGCGATCCGCCGCTCGCGCGACGAGTCGGAGGGCAAGAGGCCCGTGATGCCGACGATCCGGCCGACGCCCTTCACGCCTCGAGCCTCCTCGACCAACGCCTCGCTCCGCCGCAGGGCCTCGTCGAGCGTCCGCCCCTCGGCCACGGCGTAGAGCGTCCGCGCGCTATCCCCCTCGCTTTCGAGGGTGGAGGCGAGGAAACGCAAGCCCTCCCGCTGTTCGGGCAACATATAATTAATGTTCCGCATGTCGGAGTCGAACGAGGTCCCCGTGCTGAAATAGCCGAACACCACGGTCAGCCCCGCGACGACCCAGAAGGCTACCCGCCGCCCCGGGCCCGTCCGCGGCAAGCTGACCCGCCCTGGCGAGAAGCCCCCCTCGGGCCTCGTCTCGCCCCGGGGCTTCAGGAAAAGCGGCAAGCAGATGAGGACGAAAAGGATCGTCCCCACCAAGGTGAGCGAGCCGAACAGTCCCAAGTCGCGCATCGCCTTGGCGTCGAGCGCGACCAAGCAGAGGAAGGCGCTCACCGTCGTGATATTCCCCACCAGCAGCGGCGAGACCATCTCCTTGAGGGCCTCCCGCATGTCGGTCTCGTGTTTCAAATGCTCTATGAAATGCAAAGGATAATTGACCGCGATGCCAATGATGACCGAGCCGATGCCGATGACGATCAGTGAAATCCCCTCCCGCGCCAAAGCGATCGCCCCGAGGGCGAACAACCACCCGACAAAGACCGAGACGCCCACCCACAGCAGGTCGCCCACCCGCCTGAAGGCGTAAAGCAAGATCAGGAGGATCAACGTGACGGAAAGCCCCAGGGCCAAGAGACTGTCCGCCTTGATCCGTTCCGCGTTGGTCACGGCGATCAAGGGCGCCCCCACCGCGGAGACGGAGAGGGAGGGATAAGCGCTCCGTACGTCGGCCATGCAGCTGTCCAGCAAGGCTTGCAGCCGCTGGTTGTTCCCCGACTCGCTGATCCCGAAAGGCGACTCCAGCATGACGAGGCCCACGCTGTCCTTGAACAGGTAGCCGTCGATCGTCTGGTAGGCGTCGCCCACGTTCAACGAGCGCAAGCGATTGGTCACGCCCCCACTCATGTTCAACGGGTCGTAGGGCAGGCTACGGGCCACGAAGCCGCCCGTCGGCAGCATGAGCGCCTGTCGGTTACGGTCCATCTGGCGGGCGGGATACGCGGCGTCGGCCAGCAAGGTGTCCAGCCGCGCGTAATCCTCCTCGTTGAGCAGCAGCGGATAGGTTCGCCAAACGCCCTCCAGCGTCTCCAACATCCCTTGCTCATCAACCCGCACCTGGAGGTTCTTCGCCAAGCGAGCCGTATCCCGCCGCTCGACCGACTCGCCAAAGACGGTCATCGCCGCCTCGAGGGTCGAGAAGTCCGGTTGGCCTTCGTCCTCGAAGATCACCACGACGCGCTCCTGCCCCCCCAGCTTGTTGAAGACCTCGGCGTATTTCGCGGTCTCCTCGTCGAGCGGCATGAAGGCCGAGATATCCTCATCGTAAGCCATCCGCCCCGCCAATACGCCACAAAGCAGCACCAGCAAGCAAACGACGCCCCCCACCAGCCTCCGACGAGGCGCCAACGTATCATATATCCTTAAAAACAGCTTAATCATAACGATCGAATCCATTTAGCCGGCCAGCCATAGACTACCGCCAAGAAACAAAGCACCGTGTTCAATAGGCTGACGCGGACGAAGTCGTAGACCGGGCGGAAATGCGTCACTCGCTCCCCCGCCGGCGGGTAGTAGACTTGTATCTTGATCGGGACCAGCTCGATCCCCTTCCACGCGGCATACACCAACAACGCCAGTTCCGCCTCGTAGCGCGCCGTCAGCCACCACAGCCGCCGCCCGATCCTCCGGAGCGGATAAAGGCGGAAGCCCGTCTGCGTGTCGGGCAACGCGATCCCCGTCTGCAAGCGGAACCAGAAGTTCGAGAAGCGGTTGGCGAAGGTGTTGCGGCTCGGCATCCCTTGCGCCGCCAGGTCGCGGCTCCCCACGATCAGGGCGTCGGGGTGGCGGTGGAGGGCTTCCAGGAAAAGCGGGATGTCGTTCGGGAAATGCTGCCCGTCGGCATCCAGCGTGATCACGTAGTCGAAGCCTCGCTCCCGGGCCTCGCGGAAGCCGGCCTTCAAGGCGTATCCCTTCCCCCGATTGCGCCCGTAGGCCACGACGGTCACGCCGAGTTCCCGCAGGATCCGGTCCGTCCCATCCGTAGAGCCGTCGTTCACGACGATCACGTCGCTCGCGTAACGCCGCGTCGCCTCCACGACCTGCCGGATCGTCCCCGCGTTATTATAAGTCGGTATGAGCACGCACCACCTCATAAGTCATCGACATTTTAGAGAAAACCCGCTCTCCACACACGAAAACGACCTGGACCTGGCACGTCGCCCCCTCGTCGTTCAACTTCAGGAAACGGACCGTCAGTTCCGGGACTTCCCCGGGCGAGATCACGTCGCGGTATTTCACGTTCTTGATCGCCGTGAGGGAGACCTCCGCCCCCAAACGTCCGGCGAGGATCTCCGTCACCATCTGGATCTGGCAAGCGCCGGGCGTGATCGGACGGCCCGGGAAATGGGCTTGGTAAATCACGTGAGCGGGATTCAGGCGCACCCGGGTCTCGCTCGCCGTCTCATCGAGTATCTGGTAGAAATCATTCTTTAGCATGTTCAATCGGTCGTAAGTCGTAGGTTATCTTAAATCGTTTATTCGTCAGGCGCATCGAGCCATCCTCCCCGCGGACAAAGATCCGGCGGCGAGGGACTTTCCGCTCGGGGTCAAAGAAAAGCGAGAGGTCTTTCGCGATCCCCCGGCGAATGATCCAGCGGTCGAGCGGACCAATCACGTTGAGCAGCTTCACCTTTCCCTTCCCGGCCGTATAGACCGCGTCGAAAGCTTTGATGCCAAACTCGTTGACCACGCTCATCGCCCCCCCGGCGCTGTCTGTCCGGATCAGGCAGAGTCCCGTCACGCTCCCTCGGGGGAAAGACACCCGGATCGTGTATTGCCGCAACCCTTCCGCCGAGGCGGAAAGCGCCCCAACGCCAAGAAGCAGCGCCAGGAATACGCTCCGGGCGAACGACCTCCACTTATTCAATCGCGAACACGGCGTCATCGATCGGAACGTTTTTTCGGACATTACGCATCTCGATCCGGGTCGTGTCGCCCCCCTTCTCGATCAGCTCCACCACACGTACCATCCGGGAAGCGGGATCAATCCACAAGCGCACCCGGTCAAAGAGTTGAGCCATTTCTTTCCGCTTCGGACGCAGCTCGGCGAGCCATTGGCCCTCCTGGACATACATCTCCACCGCGAAATCTTCCGTATCCGTCAGGCTCCGTCCCGTCACGCTGTTCAACATGATCCGGGCGATCTGCTGGAACATCCGGCTCGACTTGACATCGACCACGTCCGTCTTGTCCGCCGAGCGCATCATTACCTGATCGCCATTCAAGACGAACGTATAAGTATAGGGCGACGTATATTCCCAACGCAGCGAATGGCCACCCTTGTAATACATCTTCCCCTCGGAAGTCATCGCGGCCTGGAGGAGCGACAAGTTCTTCACTTGCGAAAAGTCGCACTGAAGAGACGTGATCTCCGCGGCGGCGGCCCGCGTCCGCTCGATCATTTCCGCACGCTCGGCGACACTCACCGGCTCCTGGGCCAGCGCGCCGCCCATCGCCCCCAAGAGGCATCCCATTAGAAAAAGACGTTTCATCGCGTTCTATATAATAATGTATAACATAAACTCATTTCAAGATCAAAAGGCAGCCACAGACAATCAACGCGCACCCGATCCACCGATAAGGCGGGACCGTCTCATGAAAAAAGAGAATGGCCGCGAACATCGCCATCACGTAGCTGAGGCTGACCAACGGATAGGCTACGCTGAAAGGGAAGTTCTTCAGGATATACATCCACAACAACGAGGCCGCCCCGTAGCAAAGCCCGCAAGCCGCGAACTGCCAATTGCCGAACAACGAGAGCCAAAACGCCCGGTTCCAGCCGAATGGCAACATCTTCATCAGCGCGAACTTCAGCAACACCTGCCCTCCCGAGAGCAGAAGGCATTGCAAGAGCGATAAAGGTAACAATTTCCACCACATCTCATTCGCGTTTTCGTACCACCATCGCCACCGACGAGACGCCCACCGGCACCTCCTCGCCCGTCAGCCGACGGAGCATGTCCGCCAAAGCCGGCGTCACCTCGTTATGATAACCCACCAGCGCGTTCCGGATCCGCCCCAGGCGCGTCAACCGCTCGGCGTCTTGTAAACAAAGCGCCAACGCGGATTGTTCGTCCGCTCCCGTATAAGTAATATTGTAGCCATGGCATCGGGTCTGGATCGCCAGCGCGCCGGCCACGGTGTTGTGCGTGCTTTGCATGAAAAGCGTCGGGCTGAGGCCATGCTCCCCTTCCTGGCAAAGTTGGAGCAAGAACTTCTCGCTGTTCTCGAGCATCCCGTAGGTCGTGGAGACGATGATCGCGTCGGGGGTCTCGATGCCGGCCTCGCGCAGGGCGGTCTGCGACGTCATCATCGCCGCCTTCAAAAGCGGGCAGAGCCGACGGGAAGCCATCGGCGAGAGGAATTCCCGGAGATTATTCATCGGCTCGGCGGGAGTCGACCGCACGAGCGAAACACGTTCCAACCCGCGAAAAGTTCTCGACGCCGTCGAGACGCCGGCCTCCTCCCGCGATTTCTTCTCGACGGCCTCGAGAGGCTTTCGCGGCTCCGCGATCCCGTCTCGACGGCCTCGAGAGGCTTTCGCGGCTCCGCGATCCCGTCTCGACGGCCTCGAGAAGCTTTCGCGGCTCCGCGATCCCGTCTCGACGGCCTCGAGAAGCTTTCGCGCTTCCGCGACGTCTTCTCGACGGCGTCGAGAACTTTCCGCGGGAAAAACCATCCGCGAAAAGACCATCGCGGAGTCATTGCCCCCAAAACCAAAGCTGTTGCAAAGGACGTGGCGCAAGCTGACCCCGCTTTCCCCTTCCGAAGGCCGGAAGCCCTCGGGCATCGGCGTCGCCCAGCCCAAATTCGCGGGGATGAAACCGCCCCGCAGGGCCAAGAGGCTGATCACCGCCTCCAGGCCACCCGCCGCGGACGTGGCGTGCCCCGTAAAAGCTTTCGTGCTGGAAACAGGGGGCATCGCGTCCGCGAAGATCCGTCGCAAAGCCGCGAGCTCGCTCGCGTCGTTGTTGGGCGTCCCGGTGCCATGAGCATTGACGTAATCGATCTCGCCGGGTTGGAGGCCCGCCATCGCCAAGGCGTCGTGCATCGCCTCATAAGCCCCCTCGCCGTCCGCGGAGGAAGCCGTCTGGTGGAACGCGTCGCACCGGTTCCCATAACCCGAAAGGATGGCCAACGGACGGCCACCCCGGCGCGCGACCGCCTCCGCGCTTTCCAACACCACGAACGCGGCGCCTTCCCCCAAATTCAGGCCCCGGCGGGTCGCGTCGAATGGACGGCAACGCTCGTGGTCCAAGATCATCAAGGCGTTGAAACCATTCAGGTGGAATAAGCTCAGCGCCTCGCTTCCCCCCGCGACGACCCGCTCGGCCTCGCCCGTCTTGATCATATCCGCCCCCACGATGAGCGCGTTCACCGCCGATGAGCACGCCGTGGAAACCGTGAGGGTCCGCTCAGGCGAAAGGCCAAAATAGGTGGCCATCCATTCCGTCGTCGCCCCCGCGGCGTGGGTACGCAGCAAGTCCAAATGGTCGTCGCGCTCCAGCATCTCAAGGAAATGCCGTTCCGTGCGATCCATGCCTCCCACCGTCGTGCCCGAGATCAGATAGGCATCCTCCATCGTGACATCCGCCTGGGCCAACGCTTGGCGGATCGCCTCAATCCCCAAAAGCGCCGTGCGGTTGCCCTCGCCTTCAGGAATCGCCAACCGTCTCCGCAATTCCTCATCAGACCACTTCACTTCCCCACAAGGCAACTCACGATGGGCCGTGGGCAAAAGTCGAGGCTCGCCCACGCCGGAACGCCCCTCGCGCAACGCCCGCTCCACTTCCGCCAAGTTATTGCCTATGGCCGAAACGATTCCCGCGCCCGTGATGTAGACCGTGCGGCTCATTTCACCCGATGCTCCGCGATGTATTGGGCCATCGTATTGATGGATTGGAAAATCGCCTTGCCCTCCGCCGGATCGTTCAGTTTGATCCCGTAGTTTTTTTCCAGCAAGACAATCAACTCGAGCGCGTCGATCGAATCCAATCCTAATCCCTCGCCAAAAAGAGGCTCATCGTTCTTGATGTCCTCGCAAGTCACTTCCTCGAGGTTAAGCGCCTCGATAATCTGTTGCTTCAATTTCTGAATCAGCTCTTCCATATTTTATTTCAATCTATAATTACTTATTTCACGATCACTGAAAATCTCACCTCGAAATGATCCGGATCCGCCATGTCGATCCATCCGCCAATCACGCTCCGTGTATCCGGGTCCCGAAAGGCATTCGCCAGCAAAGGCTCGGCTTGCCCGGGAGTCGCTTGCGCGAAATAAGCGGTTTCGCCATGATATTGGTTCCGGATCGCGATCTCGCCCGTCACGATATTAGGCAAAGTATAAATAAAAGCGGACGGGCTCGGAAAATAATCGTCCGCCCGCTGAATCGTCTCTTGATAAGCCCGATCGGCACAAATGGAAGCATGGCGCCCCACGAGCACGATCGCCCGATCTTCCCGGGGAACGAAACGCGGCGTTCCCGCCGTCCGGCTCTCCGCGTCCAGCAAAAGCTCCGACGCCAAAAAACCCAGCTTACACAAGGGGTCCATTTTATGATATTTCGGATAATCACCCACAAATCTCCGATAAAGCTCTTTCAGCAACGCCATTCCCTGTCCCTCGACCACGAGCGGTTCGCCATCCACCACGACCTGCCGTGCGGTCAATAAAACCGTATGGGCGACACGCACGTCGCCAATCGACGGACCCGCGAACCTCGACACTTGGGGATCGCCTCCTTTCCGGAACAACATCACCGCGTTACATCCTCCAAAACCGGACATCATTTTCAAGAAAGCGTTCCCTCGCGCCTCCCGGCAGACCGGGGAAACATTGATCGGCCGGCTCACGCCCAATCGCTCAAAGCCTTTCGTCGCGGGCACGATCCCGTCATCAAGCGCTTCCATCGAGATCAAAGTTTCCAAAACGCCCGCCGCGCCCATCGTATGGCCAAAATAGCCTTTCAAGCCAAAAGCAGGCAAAGCGTCAAGCCCCATCCGGTCTAGCGCCATCGCCTCCATCTCATCGTTGAAAAGCGTCGCCGTCCCATGAACATTGACAAAAGCCAAACCCGACGTTTCCCATCGGTCAAGCACGGTTTTTAAAGCCCGATAAGCGCCTTCCGCCGTTTTGGATGGGCCCGATAAATGGAAAGCGTCGTTGCGAATCGCGCCCCCGGCCACCTGCCAGGAATCCGGACAGGCCTCCTTTTCCTCACGCCCATAAACCACGCAAGCGGCTGCCTCACCCAAATTCAATCCGTTCCGATCCTCATCGAAAGGCCTACAACACTCATTCGCCATCGCCTTGAGCGACTGAAAGCCACTAACCACAAAAGGCGACAACACATCCGCCCCAATCACGACCGCGTAACGATAACGCCCCGACTCCAACGCCCGAACCGCCTCAAGCTGCGCGTCCAATCCCGAAACGCAAGCGTTGCAAACCACAAGCGGCGTATTGGGATTATGAAACCAACCCGTCACCTGCCGAGCGGATTCCAAAAGCGATAGACGTTCCCGCGGATAAGAACGATCAGACCTCGGATCCAACAATTCAATATTCCCTTTCGTAGTCGCGAGAACGAACAACACTTGATCGCTATCAGGACAAACGTCCGTTTCCCGTAAAGCCCGAATCGCGGCCAACAAAGCCATTCGTTCGAAACGAGTATAGCGTTCCGCCTCGATCCCTTCTTCACGGCACGCCTCCGCGAGCGTTTCCTCCTCCATACGGGAAGCCACGAACGGCTCGACCCGCTCCCATAAACATTCATAACGACGAAGGCGAGTTTGTCCCGCCTTGACCAACACGTAATTGGCCCGCGTCCCTAATGCGAGTGGCGAAACGATATAATCTGAAACTTTTACGATCATGCCTTCAACCACCGTTTTTTCCAAGCCTCATAAAAAGGCGGAGTAAACCACACTAACTGATAACGCTTGTCCATGAAAACTTGCACCGAATGCCCCGTAGCGATAAGCGTATTTTCCACCGTGTCTCGGATCTCATAATCGAAAACGATTTTCGCGGCCTCTGTCGGCCGGTACTTAATCGTGATCGCGGGACGCATCCCGTAGATCAATGGCTTTTTATATTGAAAATTCAATTCCACGAGGGGCGCGAAATAACCATTTCCAAAGATGGTCAAGTAGTCCAAGCCGTACTTCTTTCCAAACGCCTCACGGGCATCCTCAAAATACAAAGCGTAAGAACCATGCCAAACGACGTTCATGGAGTCTACCTCACTGAAACGAATCTCAAATTCTATGGTTTCTGTCAGTTCCATCATTGTATGGCAATCTTCATTTCCGCGGTCGCGATCCGTTCATCCATCACCCGGACTTCCGCGTCCACCAATGTCATCCCAAACACTTCCTCCTTGACACGAATCGTCGTTTCAAGAGTTTCACCAATCAAAGGCATCCGCCTCGTCCACAAATTACTGACCGCCCCAATCACCCCAATCTTTACCGGCAAACCGCTGATCAAATTATAATATCCCAACCGGGCCGCACAAGTCTGGGCGATATTCTCGACCAATCCGGAAATCAGCAAACGGCCATGCTCCACAAACAAACCCTCTTCACGCACCGTAAACCGCGTCGAAGTCTTCCTCGCATCATAATACGTCAAATGATCGATGAGAATGAACGGTGGACGCTGCGGCAACAGATCAAGCGGACTTATGTCCAAAAGTCGTAAAAATTGAACCATTGTGTCGGATATTTCTGAATGATTGTTTCTAATTCCGTCGCGAAACCTTGACAAAGGTCCGCTCTCGTCTCTCCTCGCAATTCTCGAACATAAATCTTATAGGATTTCACCCCTGTTTTCATCACGAAAACCGCGAGAAGCGGTACATTCCTCTGCGATGCCATCGCGAACGGTCCCAACGGGAACTTCGCTTTCCCTCCTAAGAAATCACACACGACACTTCGAGGAGATCCAAAAACACGATCACCCGGTATGCTCACGATATCGCCACTCCGCAAAGCCTCATTTAAACGAAAAACATGCGAAAAGTCCGAACAAACCGGGACCATCCGCACGCCATGACTCGCGAACATCCTGGCTCGCGAAGCCATCACCGTCTCCGTCTCACCCGCGAAAACCAACACATTGAAAACTTTATGCTCCGGGACCAAGGAATAACCAGCCAGTTCATAATTACCGACATGAGAGCTTAATTGGATAAAACCTCTTTCTCCCCTTTCCAAACGGTCAAACAACTCTTGTCCCTCCACCTCAAACCGGAATTGATGTCCCGCGTACGCCGCGAAACGATCAATAATGATTTGTCCGAAACGAAAATGATTCAGGTAGACATAGCCAAAAGCTTTCAATGAATTCATTCCAAACCGGCGACGATAAAATCGGTAGCTCGCCAAATAACCCTTATGTCCGAAAAGCATATAAAAAGGAATCATCCAGCCCATACACCAATAAGGAATGTATAATGAAGTATGTTTAAACCAATGGATCAATGTCCGCTGCATCCATGGCGTTCCCCCTGTCGTTCCTTTCCAGTTCTCGTGCTCAAGCTTTGGCATTTCCGACCACCGTATCTATCAACTTATCTTGCTTTCAATATAATCGCAAAACTTACTGTATGTATCCACGCCTTGCATCTCCTCCGGCTTGATCTTGAAGCCAAAATTTCTCTCGACGATTACCACTATATCCACGAAATCGAGCGAATCAATACCCAGATCTTCCTTTAGCTTCGCGTCAGGCGCGATCTTTTCCTCATCGATTTCCAAATCTTCAATCAAAAAATTCCGAACTTTCTTTTCTATCTCTTCTCTTTCCATATCCAATTATTATCTATACATTATTGATTTTGCAAACTAAAACGCTATGGCCGTGCCCCAAACCATCGTATATTCGCTCGATCGCTAATCCAGCCGACTCGATACAAGTTCGCATATCTTCCGTATTATACATTTTGCTGTTCCCATTCGCGATCGCGGTAAAATAAAGCGAAGTCATCGTGAGCGCCAATGCCGCGGGCTCATACTTCTGACGATCCCATAGCGTTTCCATCACATAAAGCCGAGATTCTCTGTCCATCACTTCACGAGCCCGTTTAAGAATACTAACGATCTGCTCCATACTAAAGCAATCGAGGAACTGGCTCATCCAGATCGCGTCCACCGCTTGATTGGGAGGAAAAGGAGATGTCGCGTCAAGTAAATCGATGCCATAGCCCATAATACGATCGGCTCCTGGCTGTCCTTCGACCTGTTGACGCATCAACGCGATCTGCTGAGGCAAATCGAGGATCGTAACTCGCACATCCGGGTCATAAGCGACACAACGTAAGGCCCAACGCCCCGTATTTCCACCCACGTCAAAAAGCACACGAGGCCTATAAGTCCCGAACACGATCGATAACGCTTGCTCGAACGAATGGTCACTATAAAAATGATCGAAAACGAACCACGATTTCTGAACTGCCTCCGGCAAACTCGACAAACCCTCATAAACCGTCGGCCACTCACCAAAATGACGTAACCCAACCGGCTCACCACGCGCTAACGACTCTTCCAAATAAAACCAACCCTCATAGTTGACATCTTGATTAAATGCCATATCCACTCGTGTCGCCGGATCAATTAGCAAAAACCAGCCTGTCTTCGCGAGCGTGTAACGATCCGTTTCCAAATCCACCAACACGACGCCCGCCGCCAAAGCAGCTTCCAAAAGGCACTTAACCGCATAATCGCTCAATCCAACCCGCTCACAAATCTCTTGACGAGTCAATCCTCTATCATTATTCTCACGCAACAAATCCAACACCCCTTGCTTGAGCAAAATACGAGTCGCCTGAAAAATAGCCGGTCCCCACGCGATAAACCGAGCTCTCAATTGCGCCTCATGAGCGGATAGGTGGTCTCGCGTATAAGCCTTCCGTAAAGCGGGAGACAATTCCATTACTCCACCTCCTTTAGAAGGCCATCGGCCAAGTAGCGATAAACACTAATCGCACGCCCCCGGAACACCGGCGCCATCAGTCCTTTTACCTTTTCGAACTCAAACTCACAGACCGTCTCATTTGTCGCGTTATCCACCAGCTTCATGGTGCCTTCAATTTGAGCGCCACCCGCTTTGCGATTCATGCCCCAGACCATGCCACCGGCGTTCCCCACGTTCATCAAGGTCACTTTAACCTCCAAAGTATATTCCGCCTCCGTGTCAGGGCCCGCCATCGTCATTTTCGTGCCGCTTTTCCGTTTCTCATTAAAATAGGTAATGAAACTTTCGTGCGCCCGATCCAAATCATTCACAAATTTCTCGTATTCTTCCGCGCTCTGGCTTCCATAATAAACATCGGCCGTTTGATCCCGACGATCAATCACTGTCTTATGATCATCAATCACGACTTTAGCGGTCGCCTCCTTTTGGAAGACAGCCTTATCGCCACTCTTCAATTTCACGGGATTCGCCGCGTTCAGAGCGAAAACACCACATAATAATGTCAGAATAAATAAAACCCTTCTCATATCCATGCTCATTCTTAATTAAACAATCATCTCATTTCTCTCTCAAATCGCCTTGATGATTAACGCGCTGTTCGTTCCCCCAAAGCCAAAGCTATTGCTAAGGACCGTCCGTAAAGGCATATCCATCGTCTTAGCGGTTATATTCAATTTCTCGGCATACTCATCCGGGTGCTCCAAATTGATATTAGGAGCGACGAAATGATTCCGCATCATAATAATAGAATAAACGATCTCACTCGCTCCCGCCATCCAACATTCATGACCGGTCATTGATTTAGTGGAACTAATCCAAGCATGAGTCCCTTCAAAAAGACGAGACAAGGCTTTGGCCTCACACATGTCGCCTTGCGGGGTAGAAGTAGCGTGCGCATTGATATAGTCAATGTCATCAGGCTTAAGTCCCGCGTCCGCCAAAGCTCGATTCATCGCGACAAAGCAGCCCTCGTCGCTTGGTTGGGATATCCCTGCGCCATTGCTTGAGAAACCATAACCAACCACCTCGCATAAAATTTCCGCGCCACGAGCTACCGCATGATCGTAATCCTCCAACATAAGCGCCGCCGCGCCTCCACTGGGAATCAAGCCATCACGATCTTTGTCGAAAGGACGACTCGCTTTCGCGGGTTCATCCATGCGTGTCGAAAAGGCTCGCAACGCGTCAAAAGAAGCCATCGAATAGTAATTGGTCTCTTGCGCTCCCCCGCAAAGAATCATCTCCTGCAAGCCTTGCTTGATCAACAAATAACCAAGACCTATAGAATGACTACCGCTGGCACAGGCCGCGCTAACGGTAAAATTAATTCCTCGTAAATGGAAGATCGTACTGAGATTCATATTGACCGTCGAGTTCATCGATTGAAAGACCAAACCATAACCCAACATAGCCGTATCATGCTTCACGTCCATAATTTTAGCGGATTCCACCACAGGTTTAGCCGATGAGTCATTGCCAAAGATACAACCAATCTCATGCGCTCTCAAATAATCCGCGTCCATCTGAGCCATCTCGAAAGCTTGCCGGCTCGCCATAAACGCGTATTCCGCCTCTTCCGACAAACCGGCTCGCGTATGCCGATCAAGATCTTTTTTCGTAATCACAGGCTTCTCGACAATTCCAGTAAGTCCGGAACGATAACCATAACCAACCCGCTCCGGATCGAGTCCGATACCCGACTTCCCATTATAAAGGGATGCTTTCACCGTTTCTATATCCGTGCCTAAGCACGACCAAATGCCCATCCCCGTAATGACGACTCTTCTTGCCATGCCTATACCCTATTTCCTTTCACGTATATAAACCTCCGTTAATCGAGATAACCTCACCCGTAATATAACTGGCCTCATCCGACAACAGGAAACCAACCAGCGCCGCTACCTCTTCCGGCCGTCCGAAACGCCGGGAGGGGATCAATTTCTTCAACTCCTCTTGTGGCAAATCTTTCGTCATATCCGTCTCAATGAAACCGGGCGCCACGGCATTAACCGTGACATCACGAGCGGCGACCTCCTGCGCCAATGCCTTCGTGGCTCCAATCAAAGCGGCTTTCGCGGCACTATAGTTCGCCTGTCCCGGCATACCTTTCAATCCGGAAAGCGAGGCCATGTTCACGATTCGTCCACCATGTTTACGCATCATCATCTTAGGCAACAAATAACGGGTAACATTGAAAAAGCCATCCAAGGTAACCTCCAATACATCATGCCAATCCCGCTCGGGCATCATAAACATCATCCCGTCTTTGCGAATACCCGCGTTATTCACCAAATAGGCGATATAGTCATCAGGGTGTATTTCTTCCCAACGTTCCAAAGCGGCATCGACCGCCACCTTGTCGCGCACATCGAAGCAGGCGAGTTCAGCCGAAACACCTTCCGCCTCAACAAGCGCCTTCACTTCCTCCGCCGCGGCGACATTGGATTGATAATTGATTACGACAGGAATACCCATCTTAGCCAACCGTAAACAAATAGCCCGGCCCAATCCCCGGGACCCTCCCGTTACTAGTGCGTATTTCATGTTCATTTATTTTCGGAACAACTTTTTAATGGTCCGTCACATATTTTCAGCGCGAAGGTAAATAATATATCGGAAAAACCGTACCTTTGCCCATCATCAATAATATCTTTAAAAAACACATGAGAATACGAACGCTTTGGGCCTGCTGCGCCTTGTTTGGGCTGGCGACATCCGCTTTTGCGGCTAACGACAACAAGAAAATTTATCACAAGGATTGGATCGATTTTAACAAGAACAACACGAAAGATATTTATGAAGACCCCACAGCGCCAATCGACGAACGTGTCGAGGACTTGCTTCAGCAAATGACACTGAAGGAAAAGATCGGACAAACGCTCGCCAAGTTCGGTTGGCCGCTTTACATTCGTGAAGGTGAAAAAATCTCACTTACGCCCGAGGCCGACGAAACGATCGTCAAGCTAGGGACAGGTACCCTCTGGGGCTTCATGCGAGCCGATCCTTGGACCCAGAAAACGCTCACGAACGGATTAAATCCAACGTACGCGATCACGGCGACCAATATGCTTCAAAAATTCTGCATCGAGAACACCCGGTTAGGTATCCCCGTCCTCTTGGCGGAAGAATGTCCGCACGGGCACATGGCGATAGGGACAACCTCATTCCCAACCGGTATTGGACAAGCTTCCACTTGGAATCCGGATTTGCTCCGTCAACTTGGGGCGGCTCAGGCTACGGAAGTGCGAAAACAGGGGGGGCACATCGGCTATGGCCCAGTCGTCGATTTGGCTAAAGACGCTCGGTGGTCGCGTGTCGAGGAGGGCTTTGGAGAGGATCCTTTCCTCGCGGGGACTTTAGGAGCAGCGGTGGTAAAAGGGATGCAAGAGGATTCCGAGTTTCCGGTCATCTCAACCGTAAAACACTTTACGGCTTACGGTTCGACCGAGGGGGGGCACAATGGTGGATCCGCTCACCTTGGCACGACCGAGCTCATGGAACAGATTCTTCCTCCCTTTGAAAAGGTTGTCGACGCCGGATTGTTATCCATCATGACTTCATATAACGAGATCGACGGCGTGCCTTGCACTGGGAATAAGTTCTTGCTCACCGACTTGCTCAAAAACACATGGAACTTTAAAGGTTTCGTGGTATCCGACTTATTTTCCATTGATGGCATGACGGGAATGGGCGTGGCGGCCGACCGCAAAGACGCCGGACGAATCGCGTTAGAAGCTGGCGTGGAGTCCGATCTGGGCGGACAAGCGTTCTTGGGGCTCGAAGAACTCGTGAAGGAGGGCAAAATAAAAGAGGAAATGATCGACAACGCCGTACGCAAGCTCCTCAAATTGAAATTCCAATGGGGACTGTTCGACAAGCCGTTCCGCGAGGCGGAAGAAGGGCTGACGAAAGAAGAATTGGCAGCCCATCGCGAATTGGCTCGTGAAGTCGCTCGCCAATCCATCGTGCTCCTGAAAAATGAGAACCAGACGTTGCCTTTGAGCAAGGAGATCCGCTCGATCGCGGTCATTGGACCCAATGCCGACACGCCTTACAATCAATTGGGCGACTACACCGCACCCCAAGCGGACGGGAATGTCATCACGGTGCTCGAAGGTATCCGTCGGGCAGTATCGAAAGAAACCGTCGTCCGCTACGCAAAAGGCTGCGCGATCCGCGACATGTCTAGCGCGGGACTTGAAGAAGCGCAGGAAGTAGCCCAAGCGAGCGACGCGATCGTCCTCGTGCTCGGTGGTTCCAGCGCACGCGACTTCCGTTCTGAATTCGAGGCGACAGGCGCTGCCAAAGCGAGCCAAAACGAGATGAGCGACATGGAGAGCGGAGAGGGGAACGACCGGAAGACGCTCGACCTCATGGGCCGGCAACTCGAACTCTTGGACTTAATGAAAAAGACGGGGAAACCCCTAGTCGTCGTCCTCATCAAAGGACGCCCACTCGTCGTGAAACCCTGCCATGAGCAGGCCGACGCGCTCATCGACGCTTGGTATCCTGGCGTGGAAGGAGGTAACGCGGTGGCCGACGTCTTGTTTGGCGATTACAACCCCGCGGGACGCCTCGCCGTCTCCGTCCCCGAGAGTGTCGGACAAGTACCGGTCTTCTACAATCATAACCGTTACCAGAACAGGAGCAACTATGTCGAGGGAACCGGCGAAGCCTACTATCCGTTTGGATACGGCCTCAGCTACACCACCTTCCGCTACGACCAGCTGGACGTCACGCCAGAGGCTTCGAAAATCCGAATCAAGGTACGACTCACCAATACGGGCTCCAGGGATGGGGATGAAGTGGTACAAGTATATATGCGCGACGTCGTGACCTCTCACGCGACACCGATCCTCCAGCTGAAAGCCTTCAAACGAGTACACCTCGCGGCGGGCCAAAGCCAAGAAGTGTCGCTCGAGATCGACAAGAAGGAGCTGGAACTTTACCAAGGCAACGGGCAATGGAAGCTGGAGCCGGGCGACTTCCTCTTCCTCGTCGGTGGCTCCTCGAAGGACCTGCCCCTTCAAAAGACGATTACCTTATAATATATTATATCCATATGAGCCACTCCGCGTCCTTCCTCTTCTGCATGGGCTTGCTCCTTTCGGCCATTGGGGCGAAGGCGCAGAGTGACTCGATCGTCCCTTTCGAGAAGGCCTACAAACGGGTCTATACGATCGAAAAGCTACAGGGGGAGCGGCCAGTCATCGACGGGCGGCTCGACGACGAGGTTTGGCGACGGCGAGGCACGTGGTCCGACCGGTTCGTGCAGATCATTCCCTACGAGCGGGCCATCTCGCCTTCCGAGACGAGGGTCAAGCTTTTCTATGACGACAAGAACATCTACGTCGGCGTCTATTGCAAGGACGCGCGCCCCGAGCTCATGAACCGCTTCATCGGGAACCGCGACGACAACAGCCTGGGCGACCTCGTGAGCATCGCCTTCGACACCTACCACGACTTCCGGGCGGCGCCGGAGTTCAACCTCAACCTCGGCGGCAACCGGACCGACCTCGTCGTGACCGACAAGCTCTCCGTCAACCTGAGCTGGAACGCCGTCTGGGAAGGGCGCACCGCCATCCATGAGGCCGACTCCTCGTGGACGGCCGAACTACGCATACCTTTCAGCCAACTGCGCTACAACCAGAAGAACGACGACGGCATCTGGGGCCTCCACGTCCGGCGCATCATCCGACGCAACAACGAGGTGCAGAACTGGAGCATGATCCCCCTGAAGAACAACGGACACGTCTTCTCCTTCGGCGAGATGCACGGCATGGACAGCTTGCCGAAGCCCCGGGGCATCGAGTTCCTCCCCTACGTCATGGGCCAGTATCGACGCGAGCCACGGATCGACGGGAGCCCTTATCAGGACGGCCACAGCTGGAACGGCGACGCCGGCTTCGACGCCAAGTTCGCCCTCTCCGACTTCACCCTCGACCTCACCGTCAACCCCGACTTCGGACAGGTCGAGCTCGACCCCTCAGTCATGAACCTCACCGCCTACGAGACCTTCTACGACGAGAAGCGCCCCTTCTTCCTCGAGGGGAAACACATCCTCGACTTCTCCAACGGAGACGACATGATGTTCTACTCCCGCCGCATCGGAGCCGCCCCCAGCTACTCGCCACAAGACATCGACAACACCCGCAGCTTCGCCTGCCGGCAAGACAACGTCCCCATCATCGCCGCCCTGAAGCTCACCGGGACCAACCGGCACGGACTGACCGTCGGCCTCATGGAAAGCCTCACCGCCCGGTCGTCGGCGAAGGTCACACGCGACGGGAAGGAATCCAAGGAAGTCGTCGAGCCCTTGACCAACTACACCGTCCTCCGCCTGCAGAAGAACTGGCAAGGCAACACCCTCCTCGGAGGCATGATCACCTCCGTCAACCGGGCCCTCCACGAGACGGGCCTCGACGACCTCATGCCCCGCCACGCCATCACCGCCGGCATCGACTTCACCCAATACTTCAACAACCGCCTCTACTACATCGAGATGAAAGGCATGCTCAGCTCCCTCCACGGCTCGGAGCGAGCCATCACCGCCCTCCAGCGAGAGGCGACCCATTACTACCAACGCGCCTCGTCGGCCGACTACCTCGGTGTCGACCCCACGCGCCGATCCCTCACCGGGACGGGGGGGTATATTAAGGTAGGACGGAAAGGCAACGCCAAGTGGAACTTCTCCGAGACCTTCACCTGGTCGTCACCCGGCTTCGACCTCAACGACATCGGCTACATGAAGGAGACCGACTACCTGGCCAACGAGACCGAGCTCATGTACCGGCAGACCGACATCTGGAAGATCTTCCGATACAACGCCCTCACCCTAAGCCAAAAGAACATGTGGAACTACGGCGGCACACCCTTCAGCCACACGGCCGCCATCCGATGGCAAAGCATGACCATGAACCGCCTCGAGTGGGACATCAAGGAGACCTTCGGCTGGGGGAAACTCGACAGCCGCCTCCTCCGCGGGGGCCCCGACATGCGCTTCGGACCCTATTTCCTCACCTCCTTCAAGTTCAACACCGACAAGGCCCGGCGCCTCATGCTCACCCTCAAATACGACGGCGACCACAACTTCGAGGGCAACCGCTACAACACCTTCGCCCCCAGCCTCACGTGGCGCGTGGGCAACCACCTCCACCTCGCCGGCGAGCTCAACTACGCCTGGAACAAGGACCAGACGCAATACGTCACCCACACCACCTTCGAACGGCCCTCCGACGCCCCGCCCGCCTACGTCGTCGCACGCATGGCGCAACGCACTTATGGCCTCACCCTCAAGGTCCAAGTCAACCTCACGCCCGATGTCTCCATCCAGTTCTACGGCGCCCCCTTCACCTCCATCGCCCGCTACGACCGCTTCGCCCTGGCCGCCGACACCGAGTCGCGCGACCTCTCGAAGCGCACGACGCCCCTCGACTACCACCTCCGCGACGACCTCCACTACGAGGCCCACACGGCCGACGGGAAGCGCCTCTCCTTCCCCAATCCCGACTTCAGTTTCAACGAGTTCCGATCCAACCTCGTGGCCCGTTGGGAGTACCTCCCCGGCTCGACACTCTACTTCGTCTGGGAGCACCGCATGTCGAACCAAGACTCCCACTACCGCGCCGGCTGGGGCAGCAACCTCGGCCGCATGCGCGACCTCCCCTCGACCGACACTTTCATGCTCAAGCTCAGCTATTGGTTCAGCCTCTAGATGCCAAACACATACCGGTCTTGAGGAATGTTATATCCATATGTGATATCATGTAGCATATATATGTTAGATAGATTAGCATATATATGTTAGATAGATTAGCATATATATGCTACATATGATCACATATATATGCCATATGCGCTAGTATATATATGCCATATGCGCTAACACCTATATATCCCATTCATTTAGTTCCTGAGGAAGAAGGGAGACTCAGACACCTTTCCGCCGCCGGAGTGCCTCGGCGATGAGGCGGTGCTTCTCGGCCAGGGGGATGTCGCCCAGGGCATCGTAAGCGTCGGCCAGGTATTCGTGGGCGGCCACATGCTTGGGTTTCAAATGGCAAGCCCGCTCCAAGTCGCTGGCCGCCTCCTCCCAATAGCGGAGTTTGAGGCGACATTTTCCCCTGTTGTAGAAGGCTTTGAAGGAAGTGGGGCTAAGGCGGCAGGCCTCGTTGAGGCAGACTTGGGCCTCGTAGTCCTCGCCCAGGTCGAGGAGGGTCACGCCCTTGCGCACCCACGCGTCGACCAGCGTCGGGTCGAGCCGCAGGGCCTTGTCGAAACTGCGGAGGGCGGCCCGCGGGTCGTGCGCCTTGGTGACGCACTCGTTGCCCATCAGGTAGTATTCGTGAGCGAACTCGCGCTGCGCCTCGCGGGTCTGGGCCAGCTCGTCGCGGAGGTCCTTGACCTTGGCCTTGAGGATGTTGATCGTCTCGAGCTTGCGACTGAGGAGGCGGCGCACGAGGGGCTTGCCCAGGTCGTCGCGCTTGGCGACGGCCGTGGCGAAAGCCTCGACCGCCCCGCGCATGTCGCCTTTCGCGAAGCATTCCGCCGCTTGGGCATAGGCCAGCTCAGCGGCGCTCTCTTCGAGGCATCGTTCGATGAGGGCCCGGTCGTTGAAGCGCGCGCTGAATTCGACGATCTCCCGCCGGATGAAGATCTCCCTGGGCGTCAGCCGCTCGCGCAAGACGAGTCCCTCGAGCGAGGCGCAGCGGCTCAGGGCGACGTAGGTCTGCCCGCCGGCGAAGACGCCCCCGGAGAGGTCGACCACGACGCGGCTGAACGTCAGCCCCTGGCTCTTATGGACGGTGATGGCCCAGGCCAGGCGGAGGGGGAGTTGCTCGAAGGTGCCGATGACCTCCTCCTCGACGCGCTTCTCCTTCTCGTTGTACGTATATTTATAATTGCGCCACACGGAACGCTCGACGAGATGCTCACGCCCGTCTTCGAGGAGGACATAGACCCGCCCCCCTTCCTCGATGCCCGACACGATGCCGATCGTCCCATTGACCCAACGCCGCGAGCGGTCGTTCTCGATGAAGATCACCTGAGCCTGCTCCTTGAGGGCGAGGTGGAGCTGGGTGGGCAAGGATGATTGGGGAAAATCGCGCTCGATCTTCCCCACCGAGACGAACTCCTCGCCGGGCAGGGCGGCGAGGTTCTTCTCATTAATATAATCCACCTGGTCGCGGCGGGTGGCGAGCGTGACGTACATATCCTCCGTCCTCGGCTCGAAGCTGGGGAAGCAGCGGGTGTTGAGGAGGGCCAGGTCGGCCTGCCCGGCGCGGTTCTGCCGGATCTTGTCCAAGACGCAGATGAAAGAGGCGTCGGTCTGCCGATAGACCTTCCTCAGCTCGACCGGCACCAGGTTGATCTCAGAGAAAACCCTGGCGGAGAAGAAGAAAGGGCTGGGATAGAAGAGGCTCAAGATCTCCTTCTGGTCCGACGGGACGACCGGCTCCAGCTGGAAGACGTCGCCCACAAGCAGCAGCTGTTTCCCCCCGAACGGCAGGCGCATGTTGCCCGAATAGACCCGGAGGATACGGTCCACGCAATCGATAATGTCCGCCCTCACCATCGAGATCTCGTCGATGATGACGAGCTCCACCTCGGCGAGAAGCTTACGATGCGACTTGCTGTACTTGAAGAATTCGAAGATGCGCCCGTTCTTTAGGCTCAAGTCCGGGTCGTCAGGCAAGAGGGGGCGGAAGGGGAGCTTGAAGAAGGAATGCAGCGTCACGCCTCCCGCGTTGATCGCGGCGATGCCCGTCGGAGCCAGGACAACGTGCTTTTTCTTCGTATGCTTACAGATATATTTAAGGAAAGTAGACTTGCCCGTCCCCGCCCGCCCGGTAAGGAAGACCGATTGGCGCGTATGGGCGATCAAGCGGGCGGCGTCTTGAAACTCTTGATTGTCTGTATCGATCTGGAATTCCACTTCTCCTTGAACCGTCGCTTATCGGCTGATGAACAACCAAGCGTCCTTGTATTTCTCATTTTCCCGGAGCGTCGCCTGGAAGCGTTCCGCCTCCTCCCGGTTGTCGAAACGGGCCGCGTAGACCCGGCATTTCCCGTCTCTCAAGATCTTGTCCACCCCGGGGCAGGCCTGGCGATCGACAGTCGAGATGAACTCATCCGCCTGCCGCTCCGTCGGGAAGCTGGCGATCACGATGTGGTACATCTTCTGCCGGACCGCGGGAGCGGGAGCTTTCACCTCGACAGGCTCCTCAACAGGCTTCTCCTCCTCCACGGAAGGCTGGACAACCACCGTAGACGCCTCCTCCTCCACGGAGACCACCGGCTGACTCGACGCCTCCGATGTCCACATCTCGCTCGGGATGAAGCTCGCGGTATAGGCCGAGGTATTGACCTCCCGCACGGGAGTCGAGAGCAGGAAGAACAACGCGCAAGCCGCCGCCGCGCCCGCGGCGATCCGCAAGAAGCGACAATTGACCGGGATATAGATCACGTCCTTCGCGGGAGCCGGCCGCGGCGACACTTCCTCGACCACCAACGGCTTCAACTTCGGGAAGCTGAAGGGCTCCAAGCCATAATAAGCGGCATTCCACAAATCCGGGATACCCGGCGTGAAGACCAGCTGTCCTTCCTCTCCCAAATGGAACGACCCGACGCGTCCGAGCTCTAACCGGCCCTCCTCTCGCAGCGCGTCACCCATCGCCTCGATATCTTTCTCCAGCATCACGGCCGCGTTCCCATAATCCACGTCATAGACCTGCATATACGATTCCGCCAGCAAGCCGTCCGTATGCCGCAAGCTCGTATTGAAAGAGATCTCCTTACGAGCCGGATAAAACCACACGCCTTCCTCATCACAAGAAGCAGGCACCTCACGCAACACGAAACCACCCCACTGAGGGATAATCACGCAGTCGTTCCGCAAAAGCAAACGCTCAATATGTCCTATGATCCGTAACATGGAAGCAAAGGTAACTCTTTTCCGGCAAAACACCTACACACTCCACGAATCTCCGCGAGAAAGATTTCAGCGTTAAATAAGCATAAACGGCTTGCCACCTCAAACAAACTCGCTACTTTCGCATCGACAAAATTGTCGAACTTAATTGTCGATATCAAATAAACAAATGAAGAATAACGAACAGAACACGGAACAGACCATCCTGGAAGCGGCGGAAGCCGAGTTCTTGGAGAAAGGTTACGACGGAGCGAAGATGCTCTCTATCGCCCGAAGGGCAGGAGTGGCGCATTCGATGCTGCATTATTATTATAGGAGTAAGGAGAATCTGTTTCAAGCGGTCATGTTGCGGAAGACGCGCGAGATTGTCCCTATGTTCCGAGGAATTTTCGAGCAAGGTTTGTCGTTCGAGGAGACGTTGAACCGCC
>CASFXH010000035.1 GCA_949298575.1 uncultured Parabacteroides sp. | reverse complement strand
CGGTAAGACGGTAGTCGCTAAGACGATCGCTTCCGACAACGAGACGATCGCCGTTCCGACGACGGGTATCGTAGCTGTCGCTGTAGAAGGCGAAGAGGCGATCATGACCATCGTAAAATAATCATCTGAAAGGTTGATTATAAACTAAAATAGAATCGCCCCGGGGCAACCCGAGGCGATTCCTTAGTCTGAAAGATTTCATAGTAAAATAGTTTAATATAAAACAGCTTCGCCAATTACCGCCGGGAGGGCAGGCAGGGCGGGGCCAACAAATTAAAGGTTTAAAAAAATGCGCCGTAGGATCTTCGGGAGAAGCGAATACGGAAAACGTACAAGAGGGCTCGTCAGCGATGGCGGCCCTCTTCTTTTTTAATGGGCAATGGGCTATTGGGGGGGACGGTTATTGGCTTTCGCATACAAAAAAGTATGCCATGGGCCTCGGATATTTCTTTTGTACGCAAAAAAGAATGTCTGGGATTCAGGAGTGATATTTTGCGTGCAAAATGCGATTTCGTGGAATTCGGATATTTCTTTTGCACGCAAAAATGAATGTCTGGGGCTCGGAAATAGTATTTTGCGCGCAAAAGAGTATTTTTGAGTTTCGGGGATCCTATTTCGTGCGCAAAATGCTATTTCCGGAGATCCGCTCATTCGCTTTCGCGGCAAAACGATGGACAATTGACAAGAGGGTTTGTCCCTTCATTGTCAATTGTCCATTTATACGATACGATTATACGATGCCTTGCGCCATCATCGCCTTCGCCACTTTCATGAAGCCAGCGATGTTCGCGCCCTTGACGTAGTTGACGTAATCGCCTTCCCGTCCATGCTCGACGCATTGCTGATGGATGCTGCTCATGATCTGATGCAATTTCGCGTCGACTTCCTCAGCGGTCCAGGCGATGTGCATCGCGTTCTGGGTCATCTCCAAGCCGGAAGTCGCCACGCCACCCGCGTTGACGGCCTTGCCCGGCGCGAAGAGCTGGTGGTGTTGGATGAAGAGATCGACCGCTTCGGCCGTGCAACCCATGTTGGACACTTCCGCGACGCAGAGCGTGTGGTTGTCGATGAGCTTTCGCGCGTCATCCTCGTTGAGCTCGTTCTGGGTGGCGCAGGGGAGCGCGATGTCCACCTTCTGTTCCCACGGCTTCTTGTCGGGGAAGAAAGTGGCGCTGGGGAACTCGTCCGCGAAGGGGGCGACGATATCGTTGCCTGAATTCCGCAATTCCAGCATGTAGTCGATCTTCTCGCCCGAGATGCCTTCCGGGTCGTAGACGTAGCCATCGGGTCCGGAGAGGGTGACGACCTTGGCGCCCAGTTGCGTCGCCTTGGTCGCGGCGCCCCAAGCCACGTTGCCGAAGCCTGAGATGGCGACCGTCTTGCCCTGGATATCGATGCCGTGGGTCTGGAGCATTTGGTTGACGAAGTAGAGGGCGCCGAATCCCGTCGCTTCCGGGCGGAGGATCGAGCCGCCAAACTCCATTCCCTTGCCCGTGAAGGTGCCCGTGTTCTCGCGAGCCAGCTTCTTGTACATGCCATACATGTAGCCGACCTCGCGACCACCTACGCCGATATCGCCCGCCGGTACGTCGCGATCGGGACCCAGGTTTCGCCACAACTCGAGGATGAACGCTTGGCAGAAACGCATGATTTCCGCGTCGCTCTTCCCCCTTGGGGCGAAGTCGGAGCCACCTTTGGCGCCGCCTATGGGCAGTGTCGTCAGGGCGTTCTTGAAAGTCTGCTCGAAACCGAGGAATTTGAGGATGGATAAGTTGACAGACGGGTGGAAGCGGATGCCTCCTTTATACGGGCCAATCGCGTTGTTGAACTGGACACGATAGCCCAAGTTGATTTGGATCTCCCCCTTGTCGTCGACCCAAGGGACCCGGAAAGTAAAGATCCGCTCCGGCTCGACCAGGCGTTCGATGATCTTGGCCTTCTCGAACTCCGGATGCTGGTTGTACACGTCTTCAATAGATAAGAGAACCTCTTTGACCGCTTGCAAATACTCCTTCTCACCGGGGTGTTTCGCTTCTAGCGCGGATAAGATCACTTCTGTTTTCATCGTATAAATTGTTTTTATAAGGTTGACATTTGTTCGGCAAAAGTAGCGATTAATTCGCTACGCTCGCCGAGATAGCTTACTTTTTTATCGAATCTATAGAGCTTACATTTTGTCAGGATCCGCGGGCGTGAATTTCTGTTGCCGGGCCATGACCTTATGGATGTAAAGCGTATTGATCTCCTTGTAGCGCTCGTCGATGTTGTCGAGCAACGCTTGGGCGTCCTCCTCGTTGATCAAGCCTTGGTGGATCACTTGCTCGGTCATCCGCTTCTCGTTGTTCAGGAGCATACGGATGGCCTTGCGGGTCACGGCGCAGCGGTAGGAGATAGGGTATTCGGCCGCCAGCAAGTTCATGCGGCGTTGCGCCCGGTCGATGTTTTGCTGGATCTCGACTTTCAATGTTTGGAGATGGACCCGCTCCTCTTCGCTGAGAGAGCCGGATTCGCCGAAGTCGGTGACGATTTTCAGGGCTTGCTTCTGGGTGAGGATGAAGCCGCGAGCCAGGTCGTAGCCGGCGATCACCCAGTCGTGGAAATAGCGGTCGCGCCACCGTTGGAAGACAGGGATCTTCTTCAGCCACGAGCGGTAGAAAGGCTCGTTGTAGAAGTCGTAGATGTTCTTGCGCTCGGTCAGTGGCAGCTCGCCGTCCTTGTCGTAAAGCTCGTCGATGGTGGCTTCCAGGCGGCGGAAAGTGGAGCGCGAGATGACGCCTTCCGTGTAGAGATCCCAGCAAAGGCGTTTCTCCCGGTCCAAGACACGGACCCGAAGGCTCGCGACCAAGTCGTGCGTAGGGGTGGAAGCATCGGGCTTCTCTTGCTTCTCCGGGACGAAGGCGCGGACGAGGTCCCAATTCGTGTCGGAAAGGGCCTCGCGCTTGGTCAAACCCTCCATGTAACGCTCCGAACCCTCCCGGATCTGTTCGCGGGCGCTGTAATCAAGCAGTTGCTTGGCGGCGGAGACTTGGGTCAAGCCCAGTCGCTCCAGGAGCCCCTTCATCGTGGTGGCGTTGATGACCAGGGTCAAGGTGACGATACCACCCGTATAGAACAGCACTTGGTTCCTCACGTCCTCGGGAATGGGCAGCGTATAGGAGACCATGAGGGCTAAGCTCAAGCCCAAGGCCCCTCGCAGGCCGCCCCAGGTCAGGATCACCGACTCGCGGACGGTCAGCCCGTAGCCCGACTTCTTCATGATCGGGCGGAGAAGGAAGACCATCACCCAGCGCACCACGTTCACCCCGACGTAAAGCAGGATCAGCACCAGGAAATGCCACCACGCGGCCTCCGATTTCAGGGCGATGATCACGCCGACGATAATAAAGATCAACGTATTGGCGATATACGACGCCAGCTCCCAGAATTCCGACATGAAGTGATTCACCTTCGGCTTCAGCAGCGGCTTCCCGAAACGGGTGAAGACCAGCCCGAAGACCACGAGCGCGATGACGCCCGAGACCGCGAAGTAGCTTTGCGCCAAGTAGAAGGTAAGGTAAGTCGAGAGGATGATGATGCTGTGCTGCAACGAGCTGTCTTTCCGGATCCGCGTCACGATCCAGACGCAGAGCAGCGCCGCCACCAGCCCGATCAAGATCCCGCCGAACACCACGACGAGGAATTCCATCACCGGCGAGTCCGCCACGCCCGCCGCGGTATAGGCTCCGAAGAAGAGCATGAAGAGGACGATACCCGTGCCATCGTTCAACATCGACTCGGCGTCCACCAACGTCGAGAAGCGCTTGCTCGTCCCCAGCTCGTTCAACAGGGCGACGACGGCCACGGGGTCGGTCGCGCTGATCAGGGCGCCGAACATGAGGGCGAGGTTCCAATCCCAACTCGTCTCGAAAGGCAGGAGGGCGACGATCCCCATCAGGATCGCGGCGGTGAGAAACATCGCGATCACCACGCCCGGCACGGCCAAAAGCGTCGCGTTCGTCAACGTCTTCCGGAAGATATGGGTATCCAGCTCGTAGGCGGCGGTAAAGATCAGGATGGGGAGGAAGATGTAGAGGATGGCGTCCGGGTCCGCGTTGCCGGCGCTGTCGATCGCGGCCTTGAGGATCACGTTGTCGCTCAAGATTCCCGTACGGTCGAGCAGGCCGATAATGACCCCGAAGGCGAAGAGACCGACCGTATAGGGTAGCGAACTGCGCGTCTTCCGCAAGATTAGCTTTAACAAGGCCCCGACCATCAAGCTGATGATGATAAAACTCAGGGGCGCGAGGATTTCATATGTCTCCATAAGGCGAAAAAGGATATTTTGTTTCTCGCGAAGGTACGGATTTGGATTTTATCCCGTACTTTTGGACCTCGATTAAAATGAATTTCTTATGAGCGGAATACCTAATCTGAAAGAGATGGTCTTTAAAGACACCTCGTTCGCCAACTTAATGAATAAGCGGATCTATAATGTCTTGCTGATCGCCACGAAATACGACGCCTTCATGCTGGAAGACGACGGGCGCGTCGACGAGCAGATCTTCAACGAATATACCGCGCTCAGCCTGCGCTACCCCCCTCGCTTCACGCAAGTCACCACCGAGGAGGAGGCCCTGGCCGTCCTCAAGGACCGCAACTTCGAGCTGATCATCTGCATGCCCAACATGGACAACCGCGACATCTTCGCCGCGGCCAAGGAGATCAAGGCGCAATACCCGGCGATCCCCATCGTCGTCCTCACCCCCTTCTCCAAGGAGGTCTCAAAGCGCATCGCCAACGAAGACTTGAGCGCCATCGACTACGTATTTAGCTGGCTCGGCAATTCGGAGTTGCTTTTAGCCATTATCAAGTTGATCGAAGACAAGATGAACGCCCCCGACGACACCCAAAGCGTGGGCGTGCAGATCATCATGCTGGTCGAGGACTCCATCCGGTTCTATTCCTCGGCCCTCCCGCACCTTTACAAGTTCGTGCTGGAACAGAGCCAGATCTTCGCCCAAGAGGCCCTCAACGCCCATCAGCAGACCCTCCGCATGCGGGGGCGCCCCAAAATCAAGCTAGCCCGTACCTACGAGGAGGCGATCCGTATTTTCGAGCAGTACAAGGACAACATGCTCGGCATCATCTCCGACATGAGCTTCATGCGAGAGGGCGCCAAGGATCCCTACGCCGGCTACAAGTTCGGCCAATATGTCCGGAAGACGGGGCTGATCATTCCTTTCGTCCTCGAATCCTCCGAAACTGTCAATCGGGTCTATGCCCAAGAGCTTGGAGCCTCCTTTATCGACAAGAACTCCAAGAGTTACCCGCAGGATCTAAGGCGGGAGATCATGAGCCGCTTCGGCTTCGGCGACTTCGTGATCCTCAATCCCCAGACGCGCGAGGAGATCATGCGCATCAAGGACCTGAAGGATTTGCAGCGCAAGATCTTCCGCATCCCCGACGACTCCCTCGTCTACCACCTCTCGCGCAATCATTTCTCCCGCTTCTTCTATTCGCGGGCCATTTTCCCCCCCGCCGAGGTGCTGAAACATGTCGACGTGAGCGATTATAAGGATATGGACGAGGCGCGGAAGCTCATTTTCGACCTCATCGTACAGTATCGGCGCATGAAGAACGCCGGTGTCGTGGCCGTCTATAAGCGCGACCGCTTCGATGAATACAGCAACTTCGCCCGCATCGGCGAGGGCTCATTGGGCGGGAAGGGGCGCGGCCTGGCCTTTATCGGCTCCATGCTCAAGCGCTACCCCCATCTGGAGCACGACAACTTCGCGGTCAACATCCCGAAAACCGTCGTCATCTGCACGGATATCTTCGATGAGTTCATGGGAAAGAACGAGCTCTACTCCATCGCCCTGAATGATTTGGATGACAAGGAGATCTTGCGCTATTTCCTCCGGGCTAGCTTGCCTTCGAGGCTGATCGAGGACCTGATGGCGTTCTTCGACGTCGTCCACGGACCCATCGCCATCCGCTCGTCGAGCCTTTTGGAAGACTCGCACTACCAGCCCTTCGCCGGCATTTACTCCACGTACATGGTGCCGAAGGTGGAGGAGAAATACGAGATGCTACGTACCGTCAGCGACGCCATCAAGGCCGTCTACGCGTCGGTATTCTATCGCGACAGCAAGGCCTATATGACCGCCACGTCCAACCTGATCGACCAGGAGAAAATGGCCATCGTCCTCCAGGAAGTGGTGGGCAACACGTATGGCGACCATTTCTACCCGACGATCTCGGGCGTCGCGCGCTCGTTGAACTTCTACCCGATCGGCAACGAGACGGCCGAGGACGGCATCGCGAATATCGCCCTGGGCCTCGGGAAGTATATCGTAGACGGTGGATTGACCCTCCGCTTCTCGCCAAGACACCCTCACAGCATCCTCCAGATGAGCAGCATGGACTTCGCCCTCAAGGAGACGCAGACGCGATTCTACGCCCTCAACCTCAAGGATATGGTCGAAGCGTTCTCGCCCGACGACGCTTTCAATCTCGTCAAGCTTGGACTGAAAGACGCCGACAAGGAAGGCTCGCTGAAATACATTGTCTCCACCTACGACCCCTACGACCAGATCATCCGCGACGGTTACTACCCCGGCGGACGGAAGATCCTCTCGTTCGTCAACATTCTCCAACACGACGTATTCCCCCTCGCCCAGACGCTCGACCAGCTTCTCTCGATCGGGCAGACCGAGATGGGCCGTCCGGTGGAGATCGAGTTCGCCGTCAACATCCATGCCGACAATCCGCGACTGGCTTCCTTCTATTTGTTGCAGATCCGCCCGATCGTCGACAACAAGGAGGTCATGGATGAAGACCTCACCGCCGTCCGCGACGAGGAGGCCATCCTCCGTTCGACCAGTGTCCTCGGCCATGGGATCCTAAATAACATCCAGGATATCATCTATGTCAAGAGCGACGCCTTCAACTCGCGCGACAACCAGGAGATCGCCTACGAGATCGAGAAGATGAACCGGGCCTTCACGAATACCGAACAGGAAGGCTACGTCCTGGTCGGACCCGGTCGGTGGGGCAGCAGCGACCCGTGGCTGGGTATTCCCGTCAAGTGGCCCCACATCAGCAATGCCCGCGTTATCGTGGAGTGTGGTTTGGAAAACTATCGCGTCGACCCCAGCCAGGGGACGCACTTCTTCCAAAACCTCACCTCCTTCGGCGTGGGCTATTTCACGATCAATCCCTTCAAGGGCGACGGCCTGTTCGACGAGGCTTACCTCACCGCCCAACCGGCCGTCGAGGAGACGAAATACCTCCGCCACGTCCGCTTCGCCTCGCCGATGACGGTCAAGATGGATGGCAAACGGAGCCTAGGGGTCGTCTTGAAGCCCCAGCCCTAGTTCGCGAGGGGCGCTAGGGGGCCGCGGCGAGGGGTCGGGAGGCTTTCCGCGTGGCGCGAAGCCTGCGGCGAGGGGTCGGGAGGCACTTTACACTTGCGCGAACTCCTGCGGCGAGGGGTCGAAAGGCGTTTTTCACTTGCGCGAAGCCTGCGGCGAGGGGTCGAAAGGCGTTTTTCACTTGCGCGAACCCCTCGGCGAGGGTCGAAAACGCGTTTTTCACTTGCGCGAACCCCGCGGCAGGGGCCGAAAATGCTTTGCGCGCCGCGCGGAACCCGCGGCGAGGGGTCAAAATGCTTTGCGCGTTGCGCGGAACCCGCGGCGAGGGGTCAAAATGCTTTGCGCGTTGCGCGGAAACCCAAACGCGGGGCGCGAAAGCACTTTTGAACGCCGCGAAGCCTGAAACGCGGGGCGCGAAGGCACTTTTAAACGGTGCGGAGCCTGAAACGCGGGGCGCGAAAGCACTTTCAAACGGCGCGGAAGCCTGAAACGCGGGGCGCGAAGGCATTTTCAAACGGCGCGGAAGCCTAAACGCGGGGCGCGAAAGGGTTTTTTCAGGGGGTGGGAGAAGGGACCCCCTCAGTCAGCAAGCTGACAGCTCCCCCTGAACTCAGGGGGAGCGGGATACTGTTCCGGTTTCCAAAGAATAGAAACCTGGAAAGCTATCCCTCCCCCCCTCTCATGAGGGGGAGATGCCCTTTAGGACAGAGGGGGGTAGCTTTTTCAAAAGGTCGCTTACCGCACGGGTATATCCACAGACTCCTCTTGCGCGCCCAGCAAATACCTTGAGAAGTAGTCGACAAGCCGCCAGTAGAAGTATTCATTCATCTCCCCGAAGCTGTGGCGCCGCTCCGGAAGGATGAGCATGTCGAATCGCTTGCCCGCGCGGATAAGCGCGTTGACCACGCGGATGGTGTTGCCCGGGTGCACGTTGTTGTCGATGTCGCCGTGGATGAGCATCAGATGGCCTTTGAGGCGGTTCGCGATCTCGGCGTTGTGCTTGATGCTGTAGAGGAAGGTGGTGTCGCCCTCGGCGGAAACCTGTTCTTTCACGCCGTGATGCGTCTCGCTCCACCAGCGATTATAGATCCGGTTGTCGTGATTGCCGGCGCAAGAGACCGCGACCTTGAAGAAATCCGGGTATTGGAGGATGGCCGCCGTCGACATGAACCCTCCGCCCGAGTGCCCATGGATTCCCACCCGGTTGATATCTATAAACGAATAGCGGTTGGCCAATTGCTCGATGGCCGCTTTCTGGTCGGCGAGGCCGTAGTCGCGGAGATTCCCGTAGCCGAAGTTGTGGTACCACTTCGAGCGGCTGGGATGCCCGCCCCGGTTGCCCACCGAGACGACGATGAAACCCGCTTGCGCGAGGCGGTCGGTCCGCACGTTCATCCGCGTGAAGGGGTAGACCGTGGCTTCGACCTGGGGCCCGGGGTAGACATAGTCGATGATCGGGTAGACGCGGGTGGAATCGAAGTTGAAGGGCTTATACATCACGCCATAGAGATCCGTCACGCCGTCGGCCGCTTTCACCTTGAAGGGCTCCGGGAACTGGTAGCCCGCGGCGAAGAGCTGGCTGAAATCGCTTTCCTCCAGGTCCATGAGCTTGCGCCCGGTATTGTCGAGCAGCTCCGAACGGGGGATGGTGTTGACGCGCGAGTAGTTGTTGACCACGAACCGGGCGTCGTCGCTCACCGCCGGGGCGTGGAAATAGTCGCCGGCCGTCACCAACCGCGGCTCGCCCCCGTCCAAGCTGACGCGATAGAGGTGCTCGTAGTAGGGATTCTCATCCTTCTCGCGTCCATTTCCCAAGAAATAGACCACGCGGGCGGTTTCATCCACCTTGACAATCTGGTCGACGTGCCAGGGACCCTTCGTCAGGCGGCGCTTCAGGTTGCCCTCGCCGTCGTAAAGGTACAAGTGGGCCCATCCATCCCGTTCGCTCCATTGGATCAGCTCTTTCCCATTGCCTACGACCGCCAGGGGGCGCACTTCCTGGTAGGTGTTCATCCGTTCCTCGATGAGGGGGCGGATCGTGTCTTCCCCAATGACGTAGCTGCAAATGTCGATGCGATAGAGGTCGCGGCTGCTGCGGGTGAGGTAGAAATGGTTCGCGTCGCCGAGCCACTGGGTCGACAGTTCATGCGCGTCGCGTTCGCTTTGGAGGCGGGGCTTTCGCGCCAGGCGGAGAGTCTGGTCCTTATAGGCCGAAGTGGGGATCTCGCGATAGCTATTATCCTCCAAGTTGAAGAGGAAGAGGTGGTCGACAGGCGCTTCCTTCTCGCCCGGCATCTGGTACTTATACGTCTCCAATGTCGGACGGGGCGACGCCATCGCGTTGATCACCCACAAGTCCTTGACCGCCCGCTCGTCCGAGGCGATGACGGCGAATCGCTTCGAGTCGGGCGACCAGACGATTCCCCCGACGGCCTTTCGCTTCCCGTCGAGAAGGGTGTCCGTGTTGAGCGAACTGTAGGGCTGGCCAAAACCGAAGTCCTTCACGCCGAAGGTGGTGAGGGGAATGTCGGTTACGGTGCTGTCCTGCTCGTTGAGCTTGAGCTTCTCATAGTCCTCGCGAGTCATCCGGTAGAGGTTCAAATCCTTGGCGTAGACCACCGTCTGCCCGTCCGGCGAGAACGAGGCCCATTCGGGATATTTCACGTCCTCTTTTTGCTCCTTGAGCCAGGTCAGTTCGCGCGAGGGGTAATGGTAGGAGAAATAGAAGACTTGCTTTTTCGGCTTGTCGCCATCCCGCTTTGTCGTGTCCTTGGGGGCGTCCAGAGACGAGGTGATCTGGAAAGTGAAGGTCTCCCCATCAGGTCGCGCCTCCAGCTTCTCGATGGGCAACTGCTGGGCGGTGAAGGGATCCTTGACGATTTCCGTAATCCGCGCGGCCAGTTGGTCGAGGTCGAAGAGTGGAGACTTCTTCCGCGCCACGGGGTCGACGACATACCACGCCTGGCCCTCGCTCGTCTTGTATTCATACCAGAATTTATCCCCCCGCTGGAACCAATGCGGGTCGACGGAAGTGGAGAAGAGCATCTTCTCTACCTTCTCCAAGGTGAATTTCTCGGCTTGCACATAGCCGGGAAGTCGCTCCTGCGCCCCCCCGACCCAACTTTGAGCGGCCAGGAACAGGCAGACGGAGCCGATAAACCATTTCTTTTTCATTTTGATAATCAGATTGTTTTAAGATAAATAGAATTTATTTCAAAAGAAAGAAGCCCCATCGGCACTCGCGGGAGAGTCCCGACAGGGCTTGACTTGTTCGCGCGGACGGCTCAACCGAGCTTGTCCGCGGGGTAGACCACCCCCACTTGCCGCCGGATCTCGTCCAGCACCTCCATGGTCTGGAGGGAATGGGTGTGGCTGTTGATTCGCGCCTCGCGTTCACCCCTTTCGATGAGGTCGATAAAGACTTTGACCTCATAGAAATACTCGTCGTTGACCGTCGGGAGGGAGATGTCCTTGGGTTGGACCGGTTCCTCGCGCCCCATGGCCGGGGCTTGACGGGGGGTGAAGACGACCTGGCCGATCCGGTTGATGCGGTCCAACGTGATGTTACCCTCCTCGCCCTGGATCTCGGTGGGGAGCGCGGAGTTTGCGATCTTGGAGTAGAGCACGGTCGCGTTCATTCCCTCATACGTGAAGTTGACGGCGCCCTGCCCGTCGACCCCCGTCGGCAGCAGGAGGCCCGTGGCGTCGACGCGCTGGGGCTTCCCGAAGAGCACGATCATGGGGTAGATGGTGTAGACGCCAATGTCCATCAGCGCGCCGTTCGAGAGCTCGGGGCGGAAGGCGTTCAGCACCTCGCCGGCCTTCAGCTTGTCGTAGCGCGAGGAGTATTGGCAATAGCAGGAAAAGTAGCGGCGCACCTTCCCGACACTGCTCAAGTTGGCCGCGACCGCCCAGAAGTTGGGGGTCAGCGTCGGTTTCATCGCCTCCATCAGGGCGACCCCGTAGCGCTGGCTGGCCTCGATCATGGCGCGAGCCTCCCGGGCGTTCGACGCGAGCGGCTTCTCGCACAAGACATGCTTGCCGTGGCTCATGCAGAGAATGCTTTGCTCGGCGTGGCAGCAGTTGGGCGAGGCGATGTAGATGGCGTCGAGGTCGTCACGACAAGCCATCTCCTCGAGCGAGGTGAATTTCATCGGGATATGATATTTCTCCGCGAAGGCCGCGGCCCTTTCCTCCGTGCGTGAATAGACCGCCGCCAGCTCGAAGCGGGGGTCTTGGCGGGCACCGGCGATCACCCAGTCGGTGATGAAGTTGGTGCCCACCACTCCGAATCGGACTTTCCTGTTCATTTCCGGAAGGGCGCTTTGACCACCAAAGCCCGAAGGTTCCTGTTGCGTACCTTGACAAAGATCTCGGAGCCTACTTTCGAGTAGGGCGTCTCCACGTAACCCATGCCGATCCCTACTCGCAAGACGGGCGACATGGTTCCCGACGTGACGTGGCCGATCGCGCGCCCCTCGGCGTCGACGATCTCATAGCCGTGACGGGGTACGCCCTTGTCTTGAAGCTGGAACGCGCATAGTTTACGCCGCACGCCCGTCGCTTTCTGGGCCTCTAGCGCCGCCCGGTTGGTGAAATTCTTGCCGTCGACAAACTTCGTGATCCAGCCGAGACCCGCTTCGAGGGGCGAGGTCGTGTCGTCGATATCGTTTCCATACAGGCAGAAACCCATCTCGAGGCGGAGCGTATCGCGCGCGCCCAGGCCAATGGGCTTGATTCCCTCGGGTTTGCCCGCCTCGAAGATGGCGTTCCAAATCGTGAGGGCATCTTTCGGGTAGAAATAAAGCTCGAAACCACCCGCTCCGGTGTAGCCGGTGTTGGAGATGATCACGTTCGGGCAGCCGGCGAAGGTCCCCGTCGTGAACGCGTAGTAGGGAATGGCCGAGAGGTCGACATCCGTCAGTCGCTGCAAGACCTCTTGGGCTTTCGGGCCTTGGATGGCCAGCTGCGCCATGTTGTCTGAAGCGTTCTCCAGCTCGGCCCCGACTTGGTTGTGACTTACGCACCAATCCCAATCCTTCTGGATATTGGCGGCATTGACCACGAGCATGTATTTCTCAGGCTCATAATGATAGACCAGCAAGTCGTCGACAATGCCCCCCGTCTCGTTGGGGAAGCAGGTGTATTGCGCTTTCCCGAGGGGAAGCTTGGAGGCGTCGTTCGACGTGACTTGTTGGATGAAGGCCAGCGCCTGGGGTCCCTTCACCCAAAACTCACCCATGTGCGAGACGTCGAACACGCCGACGCCGTTGACAACGGTCATATGTTCATCGATAATGCCGGAATACTCGATAGGCATATTGTACCCGGCGAACTCATGCATCTTCGCGCCCAACGCGATATGCGTGTCGGTAAACGGAGTAGTTTTCATAAATGATTTGAATTAATGTTTTTGTTGAGCGTTCAGCTCTATGATTTGTATGATAGTTTCCATGCTTTTCTCCAGCGAGCGGATCGGAAGGAATTCATACCGCCCGTGAAAGTTGAGGCCTCCCGCGAACAGGTTGGGACAAGGCAACCCCATGAACGAGAGGCGGGCGCCATCGGTTCCGCCCCGGACGGGCATGACCTTCGGCTCGATTCCGACCTGCCGCATGGCCTCGGCCGCGAGCTCGACGATGTATTTCTTCTCCACCAAAATCTCTTTCATGTTGTAATATTGGTCTTTCAACTCCAGTTCAACACAATCCGGATAGAGCTGGTTCATCTTCGCGACCAACGTGCGAAGCAGGGCCTTGCGCTCCTCGAATCTCGTATGGCTGTGATCCCGGATGAGGTAGCCTAGCATCGCCTCTTCCACCGAGCCCGAGATCGCGATCAGGTGGAAGAAACCCTCGTAGCCCTCGGTGTGTTCTGGGGTCTCGTTCGTGGGAAGCCAAGACGCGAACTCCGCGGCCCGTGCGGCGGCGTTCACCATCTTGTCTTTCGCGTAGCCCGGATGGACATTCAATCCGCGGAATGTCAATTGAGCCGTGGCGGCGTTGAAGTTCTCGTATTCCAACTCGCCGATCGCGCCCCCGTCGATGGTATAGGCCCAGTCGCAACCGAATTTCGCGACGTCAAAATGGTCTGCCCCTTCGCCGATCTCCTCATCCGGCGTGAAGGCGACCCGTATTTTCCCGTGTTTGATATCCTTTCGCTTGATTAAGTAATCCATCGCGCCGAGGATGGCGGCGATTCCCGCCTTGTCGTCGGCCCCGAGCAATGTTCGCCCGTCCGTGACGATCAGCTCCTGACCTACATAGTCGTTCAGCTCTGGGAACTTTTCGGGTGATAAAACCACCTTTTCTTCCTCGTTCAATACGATGTCCCCACCTTGATAAAGGATCTTCCGTGGCCGGATATCCTTTCCGCACGCGTCGGGACTGGTGTCCATGTGGGCGATGAAGCCGATGGTCGGCACCATGTTCGCCCCGTTCGCCGGTAGCGTGGCCATTACGTAGCCATGCTCATCGAGTGTGATCTCTTCTAGCCCCATTTCCTTCATTTCCGAAACTAGCGCCTCGGCGAAGACACGCTGTCCCGGCGTACTAGGAGTAACCCCTGTCGTCTCGTCCGACTGGGTATCAAAAGCGACATATTTTATAAATCGATCCAATACAGTCATTTCCGTCTTTTTTTAGCTTAGAGAATTCGAGGCCTAAAAGTAGTTAAATCACTTCAATCCGCAAAGGAATGTCGCGTCTTTTCATCATAAAAAAAGACGCGTCCCTTTCGGAACACGTCTTTACGTTATCGCTCTTCCTCTTGGACTTGAACCAAGGACCCTCTGATTAACAGTCAGATGCTCTAACCAACTGAGCTAAGGAAGAATAGTTGTTTGGTTGATACTTATCAATAGTTCCCCTTCTTGGAGATTATCGCTCTTCCTCTTGGACTTGAACCAAGGACCCTCTGATTAACAGTCAGATGCTCTAACCAACTGAGCTAAGGAAGAATAGTTGTTTGGTTGAATACTTATCAATAGTTCTCCTTCTGGAGATTACCGCTCTTCCTCTTGGACTTGAACCAAGGACCCTCTGATTAACAGTCAGATGCTCTAACCAACTGAGCTAAGGAAGAATAAAAATGAAAGGCCTTTGCTCCCTTTCTTTTTTGCGCTGCAAAAGTAGAGGCATTTTTCGAAATATGCAATATCTTCGCGAAAAAAATAGCGAAAAAATGAAGATAGTGGGATTGGGGAATGCCTTGGTGGATGTGCTATTGCGTTTGGAAAGTGATGAGACTCTTTCCACTATAGGCATCCGGAAAGGGGTGATGGAAATGATTGACGAGCGACAGATGATCGCTCTCCGTACGGCGCAAAAGGATTTGGAGCGGACGGAGGCGCCAGGTGGCTCGGTTTGCAATACGATGCGTGCGATCGCCTTGTTGGGTGGCGAGAGTGGCTTTGTGGGAAAAATCGGAGATGACGCGGTAGGCGCTTATTATGAATCGGCCTTGAAAAAGGCGGGCGTGGCGCCTTATTTTATCCGGACAACGGGCATTTCTGGGAGTTGCACGGTCTTGATCTCTCCCGATGGGGAGCGGACGATGTGCACGTTCTTAGGTCCGGCGCCCACGATCTCGCCCGACGAGATTCGTGAGTCGGTCTTGAGCGACTACCATATTATATATATAGAAGGTTATTTACTGGTGAACGAGCCTTTGGTCCGTTCCGCGATGGAGAAAGCGAAGCGCTTGGGCTTAAAGGTGGCGCTCGACTTGTCGAACTTCAACATCGTCGAATCGTTTAAGCCCTTGCTGGAGGACTTGATCCCACGTTATGTGGATATTCTCTTCTCGAACGAGAGCGAGGCGGAAACTTTTACCGGGCAACCGGCTCGGGAGGCGGTTCGCACGTTGGCTAAACAGGTGTCGATCGCGCTCGTGACGCTGGGAAAGGAAGGCTCGTTGATCGCGAGTGGTGACGTTTGTCACGCGGTTCCGGCGCTTGGGGAAGGGCGAGTCGACACGACGGGGGCGGGCGATAACTTTGCCGCGGGTTTCCTTTATGGTATTTCGAGAGGCGCGTCGATCGACAAGGCGGGCCTCGTCGGGTCGTTGCTGGCGGGTGAGGTCGTGCGAGTCGTCGGGCCTCAAATCCCGGAATCGGCTTGGGAACAAATAAAGTTAAAAGTTCAGGGCATGTTGGCTTAAGCGCTATATATGCTTTATTTTTACACGCCTAAATAATGAAATGTAAGATATGAAGAAGTGGAAAAGTCGGTTGTGGTGCCTCGGGTTGCTGTTGGGCTTCCTGCCTTACGCGGACGCTTGGGCGCAGGATGACAATCATTTTGAGATCAGTAAGAACTTGGATATCTTCAACGCGCTCGTGAAAGAGACGGAGATGTTTTATGTGGATTCATTTGATGTGGATAAAACAATCCGGCGGGGCATCAACGCGATGCTGGGCGGGTTGGATCCTTATACGGAGTATTATCCGGAAAGCGAGATGGAGACTTTGCGCCTGATGACGACGGGCGAGTATGGCGGAATTGGCTCGGTGATCCGCCAACGCGACTCGAAGGGCCGCGTGATTATTTCCGAACCGACCGAGGGGATGCCGGCGGCGAAAGCGGGCTTGAAAGTGGGTGATTGGATCTTGGCGATCGATACGATCGATGTTTCCCAAGCGACGAGCCAGCGGGTGAGCGAGTTGTTGAAGGGCGTGCCCAATACGACTTTCACCGTCACCATCTTGCGGCCTAACGAGAAGAAACCTCGCGAGATCGAGATTACCCGCGAACGGATCGTCGCCCCCCAAGTCGTTTATTATGGCGTGCGGCAAGACAGTATCGGTTATATTTATTTGCAAGGTTTTACGGACAAGAGCGCGCAAGAGGTGAAAGACGCCTTCCTCGACCTCAAGAAGAATCACCACATCAAGTCGCTGATCCTGGATCTGCGCAACAATGGGGGTGGGGTGCTGGAAGGTGCCGTGCAGATTGTCGGCCTGTTTGTCCCGAAGGGAAGTGAGGTCATCTCGACCCGCGGAAAGCTGAAACAATGGGATCGGACCTATCGCACGCCGGTGGAGCCGCTCGATACGGTCATCCCGATGGCGGTCTTGATCAATGGAGGGTCGGCCTCGTCGTCCGAGATTGTCTCAGGCTCTTTGCAGGATATGGACCGGGCGGTTTTGATCGGTCAACGTTCGTTCGGCAAGGGGCTGGTGCAATCGACACGCGACCTGCCTTATGACGGCAAGTTGAAAGTGACAGTTAGCAAATATTATATTCCAAGCGGCCGCTGTATCCAGCAGCTCGATTACTCGCATCGGCGCGAGGACGGGACGGTGATGGCGGTGCCCGATAGCTTGACCTCGGTCTTTTATACCGCGAACGGGCGCCCCGTGCGTGATGGTGGCGGGGTCCGGCCTGAGTTTGAGGTAGAGGAACCCCAGACGCCAACCATGCTCTATTACTTGGCCGCCGATACGGTATTGCTCGATTTCGTGACCGACTGGGCACAAAAGCATCCGAAAATCGCGCCCATCGAGGAGTTTCAGGTGACTGACGAGGACTTCGAGGCCTTGAAGCGTTACGCGATGGAGAAGAATTTCACTTATGACCGCCAAAGCGCGAAGGCTTTGAACAGTTTGAAGGAAGTGGCCGAGTTCGAAGGCTATTTGGATGAGGACTCGACGCTTTTCGCCGCCCTTGAGGAGAAATTGACCCCTAATTTGGAGCGTGATTTCGATCGCTTTAAGGATCAGGTGAAAAAAGTGTTGGCTTCCGAGATCGTTAAACGTTATTATTATCAGAGCGGTAATCTGCAAGAAGGGTTGAAAGACGATCCTGTCTTGGAGAAGGCTTTGGAAGTCCTTGCCGATCCTGAGCTTTACGCGAAAACGCTGAGCGCGCCGGTCGATGCCGGTGAGGAAACCGTCGCGACAACGGACGGGCCAAAGAAATAGCGGATTTATCCGAACTTGTTGGTATCGTATTGAAAGGGAATGTGGATTCGAATTCGCGTTCCCTTTTTCAATTTCGCTTATTCGCCTTTCTTTTGCCCTAAAGGGCCTTCGCGCATGCGCGAAACGATGAGCGAGGCTCGGAAAAGCCATCGCGTTCACGCGA
The DNA here is from genome assembly GCA_949298575.1 of uncultured Parabacteroides sp. Lineage (GTDB taxonomy): Bacteria > Bacteroidota > Bacteroidia > Bacteroidales > Tannerellaceae > Parabacteroides. The sequence goes on along the minus strand of CASFXH010000035.1, from coordinate 15,097 downwards.
GTTAACAATTCAACGCCGCGAATACCCATCGCGTTCACGCGAGTTAACAATTCAATGCCGCGAATACCCATCGCGTTCACGCGAGTTAACAATTCAACGCCGCGAATACCCATCGCGTTCACGCGAGCTAACAATTCAATATCGCGAATACCCATCGCGTTTACGCGAGCGGTATTTCCCTACGGATATTGTGGTTTGGCGTAAGAAAAAAGCCCCCCTGAGGGATTCTCAGGAGGGCCGTATGAAGGAAACTCGCGAAGAGTTTATTATTTCTTGGAATCTTCTTCCGCGGAGGACAGTTTCTTATATTTCTGGATCTCATACGCGATCGGGGTCGCCACGAACAAGGTCGAGTAGGTACCGATGATGATACCGAGCAGGATCGCGAACGTGAAGCTCCGGATCGTGCTACCGCCCAGGATGAAGATACAGAGGACAACCATCAAGGTGGTCATAGAGGTGTTGAACGTACGGCACAAGGTCGAGTTCAAGGCGTCGTTGATCACTTGGTAACGGTCGCGCTTCGGATAGATCGCGATCGTCTCGCGGATACGGTCGAAGACGACCACCGTATCGTTGATGGAGTAACCGATGATCGTCAGGATCGCGGCGATAAACGTCTGGTCGACCTCCATGGAGAAAGGCAGGATCTTCCACAGCAACGTATAGAACGCGATGATGCACAAGGTTGTCGCGAAGACCGATACAAAGGCGCCGGCCGAGAACGAGACGTCGCGGAAACGGAGCAAAATGTAGGCGGCCATACAGAACATGGAGAAGATCACCGCGAGGATCGCGCTGTTCTTGATATCATCAGCCATACTCGGACCCACTTTTTGCGAGCTTTGGATGAAGTCGCTCGAGAATTGGTCGAGCGTCGTGCCCTCGGGGAGCAAGGTCTTCAATCCGTCATACAATTTCGCCTCGATGTCTTGGTCCACGTTCGGGTCGTTGTCGGCGATCCGGTAGTTGGTGGAGACACGCACTTGATCGGCGGTACCGATCTGGATGACACTGACGGAGCCTTCGAAATGCGTATTCAGCAGGTCACGCACTTGGTCGGTGTGGACTGGCTTGTCGAAACGGATGATGTAGTTACGTCCACCAGTGAAATCGATACCATTATTCAAGCCCACCGTGAAGTAGGAGATGATACCCAGTACGACGATCACCAACGGGATGATATAGCCAACCTTGCGGGCGGCCAGGAAGTTCACCTTCGGGTCGCGCAGCAAGTCTTTCGATATCGAGGTGGTGAAAGGCAGATCTTTGATCTTGTCTTTCGCCAACAGGTGCTCATAGACGATACGGGTCAAGAAGACGGCGGTCAGGAAGTTGGCGATCAAACCGATGATCAACGTGGTGGCGAAACCGCGAATCGGTCCCGTACCGAAGTAGAACAAGACGATACCGGTGATGATCGAAGTCAAGTTCGAGTCGAAGATCGCGGAGAAGGCGTTGGAGTAACCGTCGGCGATGGCTTTATGCAAGTTCTTGCCGGCGCGTAATTCCTCTTTCGTACGCTCGTAGATCAACACGTTCGCGTCGACCGCCATACCCAGCGTCAACACCATACCGGCGATACCCGGCAAGGTCAGCACGGCTTGGAACGAGGCCAAGATACCCATCGTGAAGAAGATGTTCAAGACCAAAGCGCCGTCCGCGATCAAGCCCGGGACGAGGCCGTAGAAGACGCACATATAAACCATCAAAATGACCAAGGCGATGACGAACGAGATCACGCCAGCCTCGATGGCCTCTTGTCCCAATGACGGACCGACAACATCCTCTTGGACGATGTGAACCGAAGCGGCCATCTTACCGGAGTTCAAGACGTTCGCTAAGTCTTTCGCTTCCTCGGGCGTGAAGTTACCCGTGATTTGCGAGCGGCCGCCGGTAATCTCTACTTGGACGGTTGGCGCGGAGTAAACCATCTCATCCAAGACGATGGCGACTTGTTTCCCGATATTCTCTTTTGTCAGGCGGGCCCATGCTTTCGCGCCTTCCGCGTTCATCACCATATCGACGACTTGCTCCGTGCGGCCACCTACTTGTTGGGTGAAGTCGGCGTTCGCGCTCGTGACCACGTCGCCACCCAAAGCCGGGCTGCCGTCGCGATTCGTGACTTTCAGGGCATACAGTTCATAATATTGTTCCCGCTCGTCGATCGCTTTCACGCCCCATTTCAAGGCCAGATTGCGCGGCAGGGTTTCTTTTACTCGAGGGATTTCCAGATATTGGGAAATCTTCTCCATGTTTTTGGCCTCGGCGATACCAACCGTCGCGCTGTTCGCGAGCTGTCCGTTGTATTGGCTGATTTGCAGCAAGGCGAAGAGAGGATGTTCCTTCTCGAAAGCTTCCATGCTTTGTGCCTCGGCGGTCGGTTGTTCTTGTCCGATCTCGGCTAAGAGGGAATCAGCCTCAGAAGAAGGAGTTGCCGTTGTCTCGCTGGCTTCCACTTGTTCAGTGGTAGGTTCAGCGACCGCGGTCGAGTCTGCCGCTTGCTCTTTGCTCAGGATGTCGGCCAAGACTTGGTCCGCGGCAACCAATTGTTGATAGATTTCCGGTAATTGGTAGGTTTCCCAAAACTCAAGGTTCGCGCTTCCTTGTAGGAGCTTACGCACACGCTCCGGCTCCTTGACGCCCGGTAACTCTACCAGGATACGTCCCGCGGTTTCCAAGCGTTGGATGTTTGGAGAGACCACGCCGAAACGGTCAATACGGGTTCGCAAGACGTTGAACGAGTTGTCGATCGCGCTTTGCAGTTCTTCTTTCAAGACGGAAACCACTTCGGCGTCAGAGCTTTGTGGCGTGATCTTATCCTTGAACTCGAACGTGCTGAAGATAGTCGCTAAACGGGCGTTGCTGTCCAAAGCCCGATATTCGTCCGCGAACAGGTCGATAAAATGTCTTTGGCTGGTCGCTTGTTGCGTGTAAGCCAAATCCAATGCCTTGTTGAAATTGGGATCCGGGTTGTTGTTGGAAAGGGAACGGACAACATCGGCCACGTTGAGCTCGAGTACCACGTTCATACCGCCTTTCAGGTCAAGACCCAGGCTGATTTCCATTTCTTGACATTCTTTTAGCGTATAGCCCAGCCATACCTTTTGAGTAGCGAGAGAGTCCAGATAAGCGCTCTCCTTTACCGCGTCTCCGGCCGCGTACTTGGCCGCTTTGCTATTGTAATACCCCGTTACGAAAGAAAACGACAGGTAAAACAAGCAAACCAACGAAAGCAGGACGGCAAAGACCTTTACAAATCCTTTGTTTTGCATTTGAACCTTAGTTTATTACGTTATTATATTAATCTTGTATCCATTTTTTCACAGGGTGCAAAGATAGGTGTTTTTCTTAAGCGAAAGAGTAAAAAGGCTAATTATTTGCCACATTCTTAGTTCTTTCAGGCAGAAGACGGGTGAGCGCTCGTTCCGGACTCATGCTTTTCCTAGGCTTGGACTTATTTCAGCGTGATATAGCAGGAGAGGGGATAATGATCGGAATAAGGGATTTTTTCCACTTGACAGTTCAGGGATTGGATATTCGTTGAATGCAGGATGTTGTCGATCCGGAACCAGAAGAAATTCTGGTTGTAGGTGATGCCTACTCCACAGCCCGATTCGGCGAAGGCGTCGACGAGCGGTCCTTGGATAGTGCGGTGCGCATAGGAGATGGGCGTATCGTTGAAATCGCCGCATACCAGCCAATAAGCATCCTTCTCTTGGCGGATTACGTCGGCCACCGCTTCCGCTTGCTTGGCCCGGATGCGGAAGGCGGAGCCAAGCTTATCGGTGATGGTGCCTCGAATGGCCTGGAGTTTTTCCGCGTCGAAACGGCTGATCAGGTCTGAGTAGCGGCTACGGTCTTCCGCGGTGAGCTTGAACGATTCCAGATGGTTGTTGATGACAAACAGTTTTTTCCCGTTGATTGTCACTTGATGGATGGAGGAGCCGTTGGAGTCGGAATCATAGTCGATTCGCTTTGAATGGGAGATGGGGTATTTGGAGAAAAGGGCGATGCCCAAGTCTTGATATTTGGTTCGATTTAAATAAAAGACGGAGCGGTAGGGATACATTTTCAAGGTCCGGTAGATCCGGTTGGCGGATAGATTGGTTTGCTTGTTTATGGCATATTCTTGCAGACAGACCAAGTCGGCGTCCGAATGGGCGATGTATTCCAAGATCTTATTGGGCTCGTCGGCGGAATCGCCTTTGTAGCCGAAGGCCATGACGTTGTAGGTTAATACTTTCAATGTATTCTTGTCTTGGGGCACTTTCGTCTCTCCGTGGAGGGGATAATAATGGTTGATCGGTCCCCAGCAGATCAGGAAAGCGGCTAAACCGATGCACAAGTATCGCCAATGCCCCAAGAAAAGCCAGTAGAAGATAAACAAGAGCGTCAAGATCGCCAAGACCGGAAAGGCCAGGCCCAGCAAGGAGAAGAATACGCTCGTGTCGGGTGAGACGCGGTCTGAATAAGCGGAGAGTACGAAGAGGATGATCACCAGAATGTTCGCGCTGGCGAACGTGTGTCGAACGATTGATTTCAACGTCTCCCACATGTCGTTTCCTTTTCTTATTTATTATTTTTTGCTGGAATCGAACAGGCGTTTTTTCTCCTCGGCCGACAGGCTTTGATAGCCCGAGCGTTTGATCTTGTCAAGGATGTTATTGATGTCTTCTTCTTCCTGATGTTTCCGGGCGTTGTATTCGTAGTCTGTTTCCGTCCGTTTATAGGTCACTTTCATTTTGGGTTTGCGTTTGCCTAAATTTACGAACCAATCCACGATCCGGTTCAGGGAGGCGGTCAAGTCCTTTCCGGCTTGCGCTTGGGAAGCGAACCAAATGCCCATCAGGGCGCCTCCGATATGCGCGATGTGTCCCCCCGCGTTTTCTGACGTGATGGCGAGCAGGTCGATCACTAAGGTGAATAACGCCAAGTAGATCAGCTTCACCCGGCCAATCAGGAAGAGATTGATGATCCTGTCTTTTTGATAAAAAGAGATCGCGAACACGATGGCCATGACCGACGCCGACGCGCCCATCAGGTAGCTGAAGTCCACCATCCCGCGGAAATAGGGGAATAAGTTATAGCTCAAGATGAAGAAAAAGGCTCCGGCGAATCCTCCCAGCAAATAGAGCCCTCCCAATTGGCGCTCGTTGAAGGCGCTCAAGAAAAGGGCTCCAAACCAGTAAAGCCACAGCATATTGAACAGGATATGCAGGAATTCGTAGTGCGTGAACATATAAGTCACGATCGTCCACGGCCGGTAAAGCAAGGATTCCAGCGAGGCGGGCAACTGGAGGTAGAACAAGAAAGGAATGTTCTGCGCGTTGAACAGCAATAAAAGCACGCTTAAGAGCCGGATCAGGATGAACAGCCCTACATTAATATATATCAACTTTACCAGGATGTTCCCGTGGCGGAACGAGCCTTTCAGGTTAGAGATAAAATTTTCCATTGTTCAAGTCTTTCTTTTGCCAATAACGAATCAGGATAAAACCGAAGAGCATACCTCCCAAATGGGCGAAGTGCGCCACCGTGTCGCCTCCGAAGCTCGCCACGCCCAAGAACAGCTCGGCCAAGCCATAGAAGATCACGAAATATTTCGCTTTGATAGGAATGGGGATGAACATCAGGTAAAGCGGAACGTTCGGGAAGAGCATCGCGAACGCGAGCAGGATGCCGAAGACCGCGCCCGACGCCCCGATCGTCACGAAATAATTCAAGAAAGCGGATTTGCTCAAGATTTGCGTGCCGTTCAGGTTGACCAGGTCTTGCTCGGCCATCAGGACATCCGACAGGTTAAAAGCCCAGACGATCTCTTGAATGAGGCCGGCGCCCAGCCCTGTCACCAGGTAAAAAGTCAGGAACCGCTTGGGGCCCCACACGTTCTCCAGCACCCGGCCGAACATGTAGACCGCGAACATGTTGAAGAATACATGCGCGAAAGAATGCGTGTCGTGCATGAACATGTAGGTGAAAATCTGGTAGAGCTTAAAGTCTGTCGCGCCAGGGAAATGCAGCCCGAACCAATCGATCAAGTCGATCCCGACTTTGGGTAGGGTCAGGCTGGCTAACCACATCAGCAGGTTGATGATAATGATATTTTTCGTGACTGTCGGAATGTCGCTCAAAAAACCGGAGCTCGTCTGATTCATCATACTTTTTTAGATTACGCTAAATGATATTGGCGGCAAACTTAGGCAAAAATCCGTGATTACGCGTGATTCTCGGGCACTTTTTTATGTAATTTCGCGAGCGCAAAACATTAGATTTCGGAAAGGTATGTTTATCGAACAACGGATTACCCGGGCGATTGTCGCCGGGATTAAGGATTTATATGGCGCTGACGTGGCCGAGAGCCAAGTCCAGTTGCAGAAAACCAAGAAGGAATTCAAGGGCCATCTCACCGTGGTGGTTTTCCCCTTCCTCAAGGCTTCAAGGAAAGGACCGGAGCAGACGGCCCAGGAGATCGGCGACTATTTGCGCCAAAACGAGCCGGCCATCGCCGAGTTTAACGTGATCAAGGGATTCTTGAACTTGACGATCGCGAGCGCGCCGTGGATCGAGTTGTTGAACGAGATCAACCGGCAGGCGAATTACGGCTTGATCGCGCCGACGGAAGCGTCGCCCCTGGTCATGATCGAATATTCTTCCCCCAACACCAACAAGCCGCTCCACTTGGGGCACGTGCGCAACAACCTTTTGGGCTATAGCTTGGCCAAGATCCTGGAGGCGAACGGCAACAAGATCGTCAAGACCAATATCGTGAACGACCGCGGCATTCACATTTGCAAATCCATGCTGGCTTGGCAGAAATGGGGCGATGGCGTCACGCCCGAGAAAGCCGGCAAGAAGGGCGACCATCTGATCGGCGATTTCTACGTCTTGTTCAGCAATAAATTGAAAGAAGAGACCGCCGCGCTGGAGGCGAAAGGCATGACGAAAGAGGAAGCCGAGGCCGCTTCCCCCCTCATGAACGAGGCCCGCGAGATGCTCCGCAAATGGGAGGCGGGCGACGAGGAAGTCCGCGCGCTCTGGCGGACGATGAACAGCTGGGTTTATGCCGGCTTCGATGAGACCTACCGGACGCTGGGCGTCGATTTCGATAAGATCTATTACGAGTCGGAAACTTACTTGGAAGGCAAGAAAAAAGTCCTGGAAGGCTTGGAGAAAGGCATCTTCTACCGGCGCGACGACGGCTCCGTCTGGGCCGACCTGACGAAGGAGGGCCTCGACGAGAAGCTCTTGCTCCGCTCCGACGGGACGTCGGTCTACATGACGCAAGACATCGGCACGGCCAAGTTGCGTTTCGATGATTACCCCATCGACAAGATGATCTACGTGGTGGGCAACGAGCAGAACTACCATTTCCAAGTGCTTTCGATCCTTCTGGACAAATTGGGCTTCGCCTTCGGAAAGGGCTTGATCCATTTCTCGTATGGCATGGTCGAGCTGCCCGAGGGGAAGATGAAAAGCCGCGAGGGAACGGTGGTCGACGCCGACGACCTGATGGAGGAGATGATCAACACCGCCCGCGACATCGCGAACGAGCTCGGCAAAGGCAGCGAGATGACGCCCGACGAGGTGGAGCGCATCGCCCGCGTCGTGGGCCTCGGCTCGCTGAAATATTTCATCCTGAAGGTCGACCCGCGCAAGAACATGACCTTCAACCCCAAGGAATCCATCGACTTCAATGGCAACACGGGCTCCTTTATCCAATATACTTACGCCCGCGTCCGCTCCGTCTTGCGCAAGGCGGCCGAGCAGGGCATCGCGTTGCCCGACGCGCTGCCGACCCACGTCCAGATCTCGGAGAAAGAAGAGCACCTGATCCAGGCCGTGGCCGATTTCGCGGCGATCGTCCGCGAGGCGGGACGCCTCTACAGCCCGGCGTGCGTGGCGAATTACGTTTATGATTTGGTCAAGGAATACAACCAGTTCTATCACGATTTCTCGATCCTTCGGGAGACGGACGCCGATTTGAGGCTCTTCCGCCTGACGCTCTCGGCCAACGTGGCGAAGGTCGTCAAGAACGGCATGGCGTTGCTGGGCATCGACGTGCCTGAACGGATGTGATCGGGACGCGATTTTTCCCCAAAAAGACGAAGGAAATGAGACGGAAAACATGGCTCCCGCGCCTTTTTTTCACCGTATGCGCCTTGTGCCTTTCCCTCCGGCTGGAAGCGGCGGATCCCCGGACGAGCGCCTACCCGACGGAGGAACGGTTGTTCCATATCTCGCGCAGCGTGAACCGCAACCTGGTCTGCTACGACGTCCGCTTGACGGCCGACGGGCAGCTCGACACGGAAGACCCCGTGAAAGTCTATTGGGTCAACCGCGAGGAGCATCCGGGCGAGACGAACGGCTTGAATTATTTCCAGCGGAAAATGGCCTATGGCTACAAGCTGGACAGGATCGCGGACGAGGGCTGCTACATCTCGCTCACGGCCTATCCCGACCGCTCGTTGCTGCTTCGGCGCGAGAAAGGGCACTACGTTTGCGCGCTCCTGATCGGCGGGCGGGCCGGCATTTTGCGCGAGCTCTACGTGAAGGCTTCTCCCCACAACCCGTTGAGCGTCGAGTACGTCGAGCTGCGGGGCGAGAGCTTGGAGGATGGCTCGGCGCTGACCGAGCGGATCAGCCGCTAAACGCGTGGGGCTTTCCCGGTTGAGGGATGGGCTCAAAAAAATCTCACGGGGTCGGATTTTCCCAATCTTGGTCTCGTGAGATTTTTTTTGGATAAGAATATTTCAAGGAAGTCCAGGATGAAATATTTTCAAATAAGAATATTTCAAGGAAGTCCAGGATGAAATATTTTCAAATAAGAATATTTCAAGGAAGTCTAGGATGAAATATTTTCAAATAAGGATATTTCAAAGAAGGTCAGGATGAAATTTTTTTAAATAAGAATATTTCAAGGAATGGTCCGATAAAATATTTTCAAGTCGTCCTTCCCCCCGGAAGGCCCCGACAAGATGGGGCGGATTTGGGAAAGGGTCGGGAAGGGTTGGCGGGATTATCCCCACCCGTTCGCGGCGATGTTCCCAAACAAATCGCTATCTTCGCGAACAATAACAGAATGGCGAAAGCCTATACCGAAAATTCTAAAACAACTCAACGAATATGATTCTATTCTTTCAATCCCCCACACGAACGGTGCTCGCGGTAGAGAGCCAGCGGCCGTTCTCAGAAGAGGATACCCAAAAGCTGGTGTGGCTGTTCAGCGGCGCGACACCGGTCGGGGCGGAAACCATGTCGGGCTGGTTTGTCGGCCCTCGCCGCGAGATGATTACCCCGTGGAGCACGAACGCCGTGGAGATCACCCAGAACATGGGCCTCGAGGGCATCGGGCGTATCGAGGAATATTTCCCGGTCTCGTCGGGCGAGGCGGCGCACGACCCCATGTTGCAACGCGTCTACGACGGCCTGGACCAGGCGATCTTCACCATCGACAAGCGGCCCGACCCCATCGTTTACATCGACGACTTGGAAGCCTACAACCAGCAAGAGGGCTTGGCGCTGAGCCCCGAGGAGATCGCCTACCTGAACGAGGTGAGCGCGAAGCTGGGACGGGGGCTGACCGATAGCGAGGTCTTCGGCTTCTCGCAAGTCAATTCGGAGCATTGCCGCCACAAGATTTTCGGCGGGACCTTCATCATCGATGGCGAGGAGAAGGAAAGTTCCCTTTTCAACCTGATCAAGAAAACGTCGGCGGAAAACCCGAACAACCTGGTTTCCGCCTATAAGGATAACGTGGCTTTCAACGCCGGCCCCGTCGTGGAGCAATTCGCCCCGGCGAGCGGCGACCGGCCAGACTTCTACGAGGCGAAACCCGTGGAGACGGTGCTTTCGCTGAAAGCGGAGACGCACAACTTCCCGACGACGGTCGAGCCGTTCAACGGGGCGGCGACCGGTTCGGGCGGCGAGATCCGCGACCGGCTGGGCGGCGGGAAAGCCTCGTGGCCCCTGGCGGGAACGGCGGTCTATATGACGGCCTATCCCCGGACGGAGGGCGCCCGCGAGTGGGAGCGGATCCTCGACCCCCGGCCTTGGCTCTACCAGACGCCCGAGCAGATCTTGATCAAAGCCTCGAACGGCGCGTCCGATTTCGGCAACAAGTTCGGGCAACCGCTGATCTGCGGCTCGGTCCTGACATTCGAGCATGAGGAAAACCAGAAGAAATACGCCTACGACAAGGTGATCATGCTGGCCGGCGGCGTGGGCATGGCCAATAAGCGCGACGCCCTGAAAGGCGATCCGAAGCCGGGCGAGGAAGTCGTGGTCTTAGGCGGCGATAATTACCGGATCGGTATGGGCGGCGGCGCCGTCTCGTCGGTCAATACGGGGCAATACACGAGCGGCATCGAGCTGAACGCCGTGCAACGGGCCAACCCGGAGATGCAGAAGCGGGTGGCGAACGTGATCCGAACCATCGCCGAGTCGGACGATAATCCCATCGTCTCGATCCACGATCATGGCGCGGGTGGCCATTTGAACTGCCTTTCGGAATTGGTGGAAGCGACCGGCGGGCATATCGACATGAGCAAGTTGCCGATTGGCGACCCGACCCTTTCCGCCAAAGAGATTATCGGCAACGAGAGCCAGGAACGGATGGGCTTGTTGCTGGAAGAGAAAGACGTCGATCGCGTGCGCCGCATAGCCGACCGCGAGCGGGCGCCGATGTATGTCGTGGGCGAGACGACCGACGACATGAAGTTCGTCTTCGAGCAGGCGGATGGCGTGAAGCCGATCGATATTAAATTGGAATACATGTTTGGCAAGCCGCCCCGCACGATCATGCGCGACCATACGGTGGCGGAGACCTATCAACCCGTCGTTTACAAGGAATCGGAATTGCACCATTACCTGGAGAACGTCCTTCAGCTGGAGGCCGTCGCTTGCAAGGACTGGTTGACGAACAAGGTCGACCGCTCGGTCACGGGCAAGGTCGCCCGTCAGCAATGCCAAGGCGAGTTGCAATTGCCGTTGAGCGACTTGGGCGCCGTGGCGCTCGACTACCGGGGCAAGGCGGGAATCGCGACCGCGATCGGGCACGCGCCGCAAGTGGCGCTGGTCGATCCGGCCGCCGGTTCGGTGATGGCGATCGCCGAGGCGCTGACCAACATCGTCTTCGCGCCGCTGGCGGAAGGCTTGGCGAGCGTTTCTTTGAGCGCCAACTGGATGTGGCCCTGCCGCAATGAGGGCGAGGACGCCCGGCTCTATCAAGCGGTCCAGGCGGCGTCCGATTTCGCCATCGCTTTAGGCATCAATATCCCGACCGGGAAAGACTCCCTGTCGATGACCCAGAAATATGGCGACGACAAGGTGCTGGCTCCGGGTACGGTGATCATCTCGGCCGGGGCGGAGGTGAGCGACGTGAAGAAGATCGTCTCGCCAGTCCTGACGCGTGATTGCCATACCAATATTTATTATATCGATTTCTCGTTCGACGCCCTGACCTTGGGCGGTTCCGCCTTGGCGCAAACCTTGAATCGCTTGGGCGACGAGGTGCCGACCGTGAAGGACGCCGATTACTTCGTCGACGCGTTCGAGGCGGTGCAAGAGGCGATTCGCCAGGATCTGATCTTGGCGGGACACGACATCTCCGCCGGTGGTTTGATCACGACTTTGCTCGAGATGTGCTTCGCGAACGTGGAAGGCGGCCTTCTGGTGAACCTGAACGGGCTCGAGGAAACGGATATCGTGAAGATCCTTTTCTCGGAGAATCCGGGTATCATCGTCCAAGTAAAAGACCGGAAAGCTTTCGAGGAACTGATGAACGACAGGGGCGTAGGCTTCGCCGAGATCGGCCATCCGACCAACGAACGCCACATCCTGGTGTCCAAAGATGGCGTGCGATACCATTTCGGCATCGACTATATGCGTGATGTCTGGTACCAATCTTCTTATAAGCTCGATATCCAACAGAGCGGCAGCACGTGCGCGGGCAATCGCTTCGAGAACTACAAGATGCAACCGCTGGAGTTCAAGTATCCAAAGAATTTCACCGGCAAGTTGGCCAGCTTCGGCTTGACGTTCGACCGGAAGGAACGGAGTGGCATCCGGGCCGCCGTGATCCGGGAGAAAGGTTGCCAATGTGAGCGGGAGACCGCTTACGCTCTCTACTTGGCGGGCTTCGACGTGAAAGACGTGCACATGACCGACTTGGCGAGCGGGCGAGAGACGTTGGAGGACGTGAACATGATCGTCTTCTGCGGTGGTTTCTCCAATTCCGACGTGTTGGGTTCCGCGAAAGGCTGGGCGGCCGGCATTCTTTTCAACGAGAAAGCGAAGCGGGCGATCGACCGCTTCTATGCCCGCGAGGATACGCTGAGCTTGGGTATCTGCAACGGTTGCCAGCTGATGGCGGAGTTGGAAGTGCTTTATCCTGAGCATGAGAAGAAGCATAAGATGCTCCACAACGATTCCCATAAGTTCGAGTCGAATTTCGTGACGCTCGAGATCCCGAAGAATCATTCCGTGATGTTCGGCTCATTGAGCGGTTGCAAGATCGGCGCGTGGGTGGCGCATGGCGAAGGCAAGTTCGGCTTCCCCTACGAGGAGAAGGCTTACCATATCGTCGCGAAGTACAATTACGAGGGCTATCCCGCCAATCCGAATGGCTCGCCGTGGGCGGTGGCTGGCGTTTGCTCGAGTGACGGCCGCCATTTGGCGATGATGCCCCACTTGGAGCGGGCGATGTTCCCTTGGCAATGTGGTTATTACCCCGCCAACCGGAAGAACGATGAGGTGACCCCGTGGATCGAGGCCTTCGTCAATGCCCGTCGCTGGATCGAGAACGTACGCGCGAAATGATTCATGAATCAAATTAGAAGGAAACGATGAAAAAGAGGATCATTTATTGGTGGGCGATGGCCTTGGTCGCGATACTCGTGCCTCGTGGAGCGATGGCTCAAGAGTGGCATTTCATGCCGAAGATTGGTTTCTCGCTCGCGAATATCTCCGCGTTGGAGACGAAAGCGCGTTCGGGTATCAATGTGGGCGTGGGCGCGGAATATGTTTTCGCGAACGAGATCGCCGCGCTCGAGACGGGTGTTTACTACGCGATGCATGGCGCTTACCTGAAAGGCAATTTAGCGGGTTACTATCTGACCTCGTTCATGAAGAACGATTACCTGAACATCCCGGTCCTGGCGAAGGCTTATGTCTATAAAGGCTTCAATGTCTTCGTCGGTCCGCAGTTCAGCTTCAATGTCAAAGATAACATCTCGATGGAGTATGGGGGAGAGAAGCTGGGCGAGACGAATACGACTGATTTAGTGAACAATTTCGATCTGGCGATCATGCTTGGCGCGGGTTATCAGTTTGAAAGTGGACTGTTCGTGAACGCGAACTACAACCTGGGCCTTTTGGCGGTCTTCAAGGAAGATGAGTTCGACATCGTGGGTGAAAACGTCACGCATTCGATCACGGATGGCAAAGATACACGTAACAGGGTTTTCCAGATTAACGTCGGTTGGCGTTTTTGAATAGCCCTTGATCCGGATCTGGTTTTGTGAGATGGCGACTCTCCTTTCCTTGGGAAGGAGGGCCGCCGTCGCTATTTTTAGAGGTTTCCTTGGGGCAAGACGCACGCGACTTCCTTGAAGGCGTAACGGCGCGACTCGCCTGTCCGTGTCCGGAGACGCAAATGACCCGTAAGCTCGACCGCTTCGATCTCGGCCTCGAACATTCCGCCCTTGTCCACGTAAGGATAGAAGCCCTCGCGCCGGTATAACGCGTACCAGTAATTCGTGCGGATTCGCTCAATGTCTCCCATTTTCAGGTAGGTATAGTACTCATGAAAGATAGTCAGGAAAAGATTCAAGACTTCTTCGCGATCGACTTTCTCCTCGGTGATTTGGAATATGGAGACGGGATTGGGCGCGTCGCTAATGAAGATAAGCTGGTTCAGGTTGATCCCGATTCCAATGATGGAGCTGAACAGTTGGTTGCCGGATAAGTCGTTTTCAATCAGCATTCCGCATATCTTCTTGTCGCGCCAGTAAACGTCGTTGGGCCATTTGACCGTGAGCTCGTCCGTATAGCTCTCCAGCGTCTCTTTCACGCTGAGCGCGGCGATTTGCGAAATCAGGAATTGCCGGTTGGCGGGGACATGGGTGGGGTAGATTACGAGGCTGAACGTCAGGTTGCGCCCCCGTTCCGATTCCCATTTGTTGCCAATCTGTCCTCGCCCGGCGCTTTGGTAATCCGCCACGACAACACTTTCTTCCGCCAAGTGTTCGCGTGCCATAAGCTCGCGGAGCAGGCTGTTGGTCGAGGTGGTTTCCTCCACCTGAATGATCTGGGGAGTCGCCTCTTCTTCTTTCTTATCTTGTTTCATAAAAGCGTGTTTAAATTCCGTTTTAATCGCATGGAGCCATGAAGGCGTCCTCGAGGTGGTTGACGCGCGACCGTGTCGCGTCCCTCGCCACGGTGACGATGTCGAAACGTACCGGCGAGTCGATATTGTAGTGCCGCACGTAGGCGTCGGCCGCCGCCACGATCCGGCGGATCTTCTTCCGGTCTACCGCTTCTTCAGCCGCGAGGAGGGGATCTTCGCCCCGTGTCTTCACTTCGACCACGACTAGCCAACCGTCTTTTTCGGCCACGATATCCAATTCGAAATGATGCCAATGCCAGTTGGTATGCAAAATCCGATAGCCTTGTTTCTCCAGATAGGCTCGGGCTTCCCGTTCTCCTTCCCGTCCGATTTCCGTTTTCTTTTCCATGCGCTTTCTTTTTCGCGAAAATAAATCTTTCCTGTTCAATAGCGATTTGTTATTCCTCGACAATCTTCCAATCCCCCAGCGTCCGTTTCTCGCGATCGAAATTGATCCCGACCTTGACAATCGGCAAGCCACAAAGGGCGAAACGCTTCGGGTATTCCTTCAGATCAATCTGTCTCATGGCCTCGTCGGCGCTTTTGTCCAGCTTCAGTTCGACCAGGTAGAGCTTGGTGGCGGTGCGGATCACCACGTCCACCCGACCCGTGGGCGTATGGACTTCCACGTCCACGTAATAGCCCAACAAGCTGAATATGACGTAGAACAGTTGTTGGTAATGGCCCTCGAAATCCGTATGGTCACAATAG
>CASFXH010000034.1 GCA_949298575.1 uncultured Parabacteroides sp. | reverse complement strand
AAGGGCTGGTATCAGGAGGAAGGCAAGCCTGCCGTGCAGATGCTTCCGGGCGATGTCATCCACATCCCGGCGAATGTGAAGCACTGGCACGGAGCGGCGGCGGACAGTTGGTTTGCGCATCTCGCCTTTGAGGTGCCCGGAGAAAACACGTCCAACGAATGGCTGGAGCCTGTGACCGATGAAGAATATAACCGGTTGGGGAAATGAGATTGCTCACTTTGTTGTTTGCGGGAATGTCTCTTGGTTCCGTACCTCTTTGTGGGCAGACGGTCGATGTCCACACCCACATCATCATCCCCGCATACATGGAAGTGCTGAAAGCGCACGGGGCGGAACTGGAAGAGACTTTCCCGTTGCCAACATGGGATGCGGAGCGGCACATCGCCTTTATGGACAGCGCGGGCATCCGTACCGCCGTGCTGACGATGCCTGCCCCTCAACCGTATTACGGCGATACGGAGAAAAGCACCGAGTGCATCCGCCGGGTGAACGAGGTTTCAGCAAGGGTGAAACAGGACTATCCCGACAGGTTCAAGTTCTGCGCCGCCCTGCCACTGCCCGATGTGGACGCCGCCATCCGTGAAGCCGTCTATGCGCTCGATACGTTGGGAGCGGACGGCGTGAAGCTGGCGACCAACAGCCGGGGGCAATACTTGGGCGATGAGGCGTTGGATCCCCTGATGGAGGTCTTGAACGAGCGTCACGCCGTCATCATCATCCACCCGCACCGCCCCACGCCTTACCCGGAGAAAATCATTGCCACCACACCGCTGGCGATGTACGAATATCCGGCGGAGACCACCCGCGCCGTGGTGAATATGTTGGCAAGGAATGTGCTCGTGCGTTACCCGAACCTGAAAGTGGTCGTGCCTCATTGCGGCTCGTTCCTGCCGTTGGCGTTGCCGAGAATGAAGTCCATTCTCCCGGCAATGGTCGCACAGGGCTATATGCAGCCGATAGATTGGGAAGGCAACCTCTCGCACCTCTACTTCGACTTGGCAGGCAGTCCCACCCCCGAAGTCTTACACTCGCTGCTCACCATCACCACGCCTGACCATATTCTTTACGGTTCGGATTACCCCTACTTACCCGATGCTGTGCTGAAAGCCAACCTGCAAAGGTTGCAGCAGGCACTGACATCAGATGAGGAAATGGCTCCTTACAGCGAGGATATACTGTGGAAGAATGCGGAGGGATTATTTAAGTAAAGAGAAGAATGAGGGAGATTTTTGTACGGCTCCTTATTCCCTATCCAGGCGGCGTCACGCATGTCGCTTTTCCTGCCGGGAAGCTGCCTGATGAAGTAGGGGTTCACCAGTTTCAAGCCGCCTATTCCTTCCAGGACACGCCAGACGGGATGCCAGTAGATGCTGGTACTCTCCATCGTCACTTCTTGTACCCCATGGTCAAGGAGCAATTGCCGCAACTCTTCCAACTCCGAGGTTAAAACCCCCGTATTTGGCTTCAAATTTGTCGCGGTTCTCATTCATAATACAGACAAATACACTATCTTTGTGCATGTCAAGACCACATACTATCCGCATAGGCTTTTTACATTTTGGGACATCAAGCCCGTTGAACATTAGTTTTGAGGCTCGCTCACCGAGACCTCCCACGCCATAAAGATAGGGGTGGCCTTGATTTTTTCTTATCTCACTGGCATATAAATTGCCATTTATATCTAAATTTGCATACGCATTTTACATAATAGAAAGAAATAAGAAAGCCGTATGAACTGGATTATTCTGATTGTTGCCGGATTCTTTGAGTCCGGCTTCGCTTTTTGTTTAGGGAAGATGAAAGAAGTGTCGGGAATCGAATGGTACCTTTGGGGAGCCGGATTCCTCGCCAGCCTCACGCTGAGCATGGTGCTGCTTGCCAAGGCGGTGCAGACGTTGCCCATCGGCACGGCCTATCCCGTGTGGACGGGCATTGGTGCGGTGGGCACGGTCGTGTTGGGCATCGTGTTTTTCCACGAGCCCGCATCATTCCTCCGTTTGTTCTTCATCTCCACATTGATAGCCTCGATTGTGGGCTTGAAAATGGTTTAAAGATAAAGCGATATGTTTAGGGAAATGCGCCGTAAGCGACAATTGTTGCCAACCAAGGAAAGCGTCGCCATCCTCGAAAAGATGACGAATGGGACGTTGGCTCTTCATGGAGATGACGGTTATCCGTATGCCGTCCCTGTTAGCTATGTGTATGCTGATGGCAAGATATACTTTCACAGTGCCACGGAAGGTCATAAAGTGGATGCCATCCTGCAGAACGACAAGGTCTCGTTCTGCGTGGTAGAGCGGGATGAAATCAAACCCGCCGAGTTTACCACTTACTTCCGGAGCGTGATCGCCTTTGGCAAAGCCCGCGTTTTAGAGGACGAGGATGAAAAACTATCCGCTTTGCGCTTATTGGCAGACAAGTATTCGCATGGCGAGGCGGGTATGGAGGCGGAAATAGCCAAAGGTTTCAATCATTTGTTGATGGTGGAAATCACGGTGGAGCATTTGACAGGCAAGGAGTCCATCGAGTTAGTTCGAGGGTGAAGGCTCTTTTCTCATTCCCCGTTTTACCCTATCTTCCCATCAGATAATATCCGATAGACATGAATGTTGAAGATTTCAGAAACTATTGTCTCTCCCTGCCCCGTGCGACGGAGAAGATGCCATTTACGACGGTAAAAGACCCTTACAGCCGCGACGTGCTTTGCTTTTACATCGGCAGCAAATGGTTCTGCTACGTGAACATCGAGGGGCGCGTTACAATGGCATCCGTCCGGCATGGCACATGAACAAACGCCATTGGAACGATGTGTATTTCAACCAAGACGTTCCCGACGCGATGATTCGTGAATTAGTCTGCGAGTCGTATCGCCTTGTCCTCGCCTCACTCCCCAAAAAGGAACGTGAAGTGTTTCAGGGTCAAGTGATGCTGGGATAATCCGAGCGTCTTTCATGCCGCAAGCCATAGCGAACTACTGTACTTCACATGGTGAACTACTGTACTTCATATAGCCAATATCTTTTTTTCGTGGCATCAGGAAAGCCGACGGCGAGTTCTTTCTCCTTGTCCCACATCCCAGAACCAGGGTATCGGGTTGGCAACCTCTGATTAGCCGCTTCCTGACGTGCCGACTAGGGCGGTTATTTTTCTCCGCGGAGCTATGAGGCAAACAAGGCGATTGAGGGACGATTTATGTCTCTGCCGCTATTTCCGCCGATAAACAGGTTGTCGTCTGATTACCTATCAGAATTATGAGTAGTGATGTTAATCTAACATTTTGGGGTTGAAAATAAGATAGCCGATGTTCAAGCCCACATTGAAATTGCTTTTGGGCGTACTGTAACCATTGGCGTAAAGGCTGATGTTGAGGAATGGCAAACGCAAGACAAGCGAGGCTTCACCCATATATTGGAAGGCGCTCACGTTCATAAAACGGCCATAGTGGGGGATGCCTACCAGCGGATTGTCGGCTGGTGTTTCTTTTTGGATTTCATAAAGTGGTGCGAATCCATATACATCCAGGCGGAAATGGAGCAGTCGGCTGAGCTTGATGATGGGGGAGAGTCCGATCGCGACGTATTGGTTCGCCCGGAAGGCTTCGTTGAAGACGATTTTGCTATGCGGCGTCGGCGTGAAGGCTGGCGCTTGCAAGATGGAAGCGGTATAGTTGCTCATCAAGTTTTTGCTGGAGATGACGACTTCCGCCAAATAGCCTAAATTGAATAAGGAATTGATTTCTTGATATTGATTCCAATGGCCTTTGAGTTGCAACCAGCTTTGCCGTTGGTCGAGGGGGGTGGCGCCTGTAGTCGTTGCAGCTGGTGTATAGTGTTCCGTCCCAGTCGCGTAGAATGCGTTCATGCTGATCTTTTTCCCTCGGATAGGGTGTTGCTTTGAGTCGAGCGTGTTATGCTCGAGGCTCAAGGAACCGACAAAAAGATTATATTGGCTATGATCGAAAGAGGCTTGGGGAAAAGAAATATCGGATGTTTGCAGATAAGAGTCTTTCTGTCGCCCATAAGCGAATCCGATTTCCGCTTTGGCTTGTCCCAAGAAAGGGAAGCCCATCTTGAGTTTCATGTAAAGCTCTCGTTGTTTGATGATGGCGGGCACGATGTCCTCATAGAACAAGGATTGACTTTCGGCGTAACGCTTTTCTGAGAACACGCCTTGCCAACCGATGTAGGTAGGCACTTTCGTTTGCAAATAGAAACGTCCATCAAGTAAGACTCCATTGAAGGAGTTACCGACTTGCGCATTGGTTTTGAAATCCGCCGCGTAACGTCCCAAATAGCGATAGTCCAATCCGAGATATAATTGGTTCGCTTGGTGTGATGAGACATTTCCACCGAAACCAATATTGATCTCATCTTTCATTTTTACGTCCAGATAAAGATCGAACGCTTTCTCTTTTCGGTTATAGACCGCCAGTGGTTTGATTTCCTTGATCTTGGAGTAGGCCAGCATTTTGAAATAAGCGCGTTTGAAATCGTCCATCGAAAATACGTTGTTGATATCTCGATGTAATTGAGACTCGATATATTTTCGTTGTGACTCAGAGACGCCGCTGATATAGATGTTGCGGAATTCCAAGGGAGGAAGGCTGGCTTTATACTCCGCACGTCGGGCGTTGAGCGTATCTAAAGGCATGACGCGAGGCACACGGGCTTTGATCGAGTCGATGAGTGCGATTGTCCGGTTATAACCTATTTTCATGAGGGCTTTGGCTTTTTGGAAATCCAAGAGGGAAACATCCGGAAAATCGAATTGGATCATCAGGCCGTCTTCTTTGGATACTTGATATTTGGTCTGTTGCATGATCATCGTTTCTAACTGGTTATAGGGATTTGAAGAGGGTTTGTTCTCGCCTGACGAGAGTGCGACTCCTAAGATGAAATCCGGATGGAAAGCGTCTTTCATAGGCTGGACCGGGAAATTGTCGTAAATTCCGCCATCGAAAATGGGCACGCTGTCTTTCCAGATGGGTTGGAAAACGAAAGGAAAGCTCATGGACGCTCGCACGGCCTCTCCCAAGTCGCCATTCTTGAAAACGATCGCTTTCCGATTGTAGATGTCAGAGGCGACGCAACGGAATGGGACAAACAGGTTATCAAAGTTCCAGCCCGCTTTGGCGGTCGCTTGCGCATACAAGCTCATGAACGCCTGATTCATCTGGATCGGATTGACGATGCTGGTCGGCAAGAAGTTGGCCCGGAATTGAATCGAATCGGAAACGTCGATCGAGAAATGGGTGAATTCCGGTGTCGGATCTGGTTCCTTGAAAAAGTAGCTGTATTTTTCCTCGACGATGCCCGTTTGCCAATAGCCAAATTCTTCAGACAAGATTAAGTCCAGCATCTCATCGGGTGTATAGCCCATCGCGTAAAGGCTGCCGATGATCGCACCGATCGAGGTTCCGGTTACGTAGTCGATGGGGACGCTGTTTTCTTCCAATGCTTTGATCACGCCGATATGGGCTGCCCCTTTTGCCCCGCCACCACTCAAGACCAAGCCGACCTTTTGGGCCGACAAGTCCGAGCTTAGTAGCAAAACGCCCAAACCGATGAGATAAAGCAATTTCCGCATGGCCTAACTTATTTTCCTGGAAAGCATCTCCAAAAAATAGACTAACGCGAAACCAATAACCATCAAACCGATCGCTTCACCGATGAATTGATTCGGAAAAATGTTTTCCTCCACGAGCGGCTTGACGATTCCATGACTATCTACATAAGTCTCGACCACTTTTTTCCACGGCCAAACCTTATTGAGGGAACCGATCATGAATCCGGCCAGCAAAGCGATCGTCGTGTCACGGAAACGATTCAACGCATAAGACAACACTCTGGAAAAGGAAGTGATGCCAACGATCGCTCCGACGGCAAAAACGCCCAATACGACAATATTTAAGCTCTTGACCGCCTCCATGATGTAAAAGTATTTCCCCAATAGAACAAGAATAAAACTTCCGGAAATGCCTGGCAAGATCATCGCGCAGATCGCGATGGCCCCGCATAGGAATATGAACCATAATTGGTTGGGCGTCTCGGCAGGTGTGGCGATCGTGATGTAATAAGCGATCACGGCCCCAATTGCGGCGCAGAGAATGGTTTTCCATCCCCAGCGCTTGATGTCTTGAGCGACAAACCATGTGGAGGCGACCACGAGACCGAAAAAGAAAGCCCAGATCAAGATCGCGTGATTCTCGAGCAAATAAGTGATCAACTTGGCTAAGGAAAAGACGCTAATGGCAATGCCACTGACAAGAGCCAATAGGAAATTGCCATTAATTCCTTTCCAGAAAGCCCCCACGTGTCCTTTCAGCAAGTGGGTTAAGTTTTCCTGGTTGACGCTTTTTATCGAGTTTAAGAGTTCTTCATAAATTCCTACGATGAATGCGATCGTTCCGCCCGAAACGCCGGGCACCACGTCGGCCGCACCCATTCCAACTCCTTTCAACATCAGCAAACCATAATCTTTGGCTGTCCTCTTGTTGTTCTCCATGCGAGCGTCTTCCTTTTTATTTAATTGCTATTGTTTTTGTCTTTAAGGAATGATTTCGCGAGGTCGTTGAGATTTAATGTCGCTTTGTTAGCCTTTTTTTCACCGAAAGCTAAATTATAGCGTTTCTTCAGATAATCTTGTAACATATCCTCGAGATCCGCACTTGTCAGATCTTTGCCTTGCGATTGCAATTCTTGCATGAAATCCTGAACAATGGCATCAATATTGATCGCGGAGTCCATGGGCAGTGAATCGAATGGCGGATTCGGGTGGATCCTGAGCGCGGCGTTGCCAATGGCCATCGCGTATCTCGTAAAACCGGATTCTTCCAGTTTCTTCGCGAGCAGGAGCATCGCGTTCCCGTCTTCTTCTGATTTGTATTCCAGATGGAAGATTTCGAAAGCCATTTTTTTGAAGAGTTTGATGATCGTTTTCTCGTCGTTTCTGCTAGCGGCGATTTCGATCAATAGGCAAATGTAGGGAATACGCCTTTTATACTTGCGTTCCAATCGCTTGATGAGCGCGTCGGCTTCGCCATCTTTTTCTAACGCTAAGCAGCATTGGATATAGGCGATATAGCTTTTGAGATCCACTTCCAGCTTATTGTCGTTCGCGATAAGCGGATGCAAAAATTGGTAAGCTCGATCGAAGCGGCCCTGTTGGATATAACTGTCCATCAGCAAGGGGGCAACTTGCAAGATCGTGCCTTTGTTTTGTGCCAAAGCCTCGTATTCGTTGCCTGCCCGCTCGTAACTGCCATTCATGTATAGGCAATAGGCTTTCAATTGTTGTAATTCCGTGTCTTGTTCTTGGCTGGTTGTACCGGCGAAGTCGAACGCTTCGATTGCCTTCTCGAAATTACCCTCCAATGTATGGAAACGGCCCAAATAGAACCAGAATTCATAATCGTATGGATTCTGGTCCAAGAGACGTTCACAGAATTCGATGCCTATTTGAGAGTTCTCGCATGCCTCTAGCGCATAGCATGTCTCGTGGTGCAAGATTTGGTTCTCGGGGAAAAGCTTCATGGCGCTTTCCAAAAATTTCCTCGCGTGTTGATTATCACCCAAGTCATTGATGACTGGAGCTATATACTCATAAACTTCTTCAAGAAATTCATTATCCGTCTCAGTGTCCAATGTATCGACATATTGGAATACTTCCTCGTATTTGCCTAAATAGCAATAACATTCCAAAATAAATAGATCAATATCCGTGTTGAGCGGGTCTTCTTTTTTCAGAAGAGTCAACTTGTCAATCGCGGTCTCGTAATCCTCGTGCAGGAAGTAGAGGCGAGCTTCTTTCACTTTGATGTTGAAATTGTTTGGGTGAAGCTGTAATCCTAACTTGATAATCTCTTCATAGAGATCGTCTTTACCACTATTTTCTAAATACTCTAGTATCTCTTCTATTTCATTCGGATCCAAATAGATATTCTTGTTACTCTTTTTCGCCGATAAATAGTTCCGCAACAATTCGGGGATATTTTTTTTAGCCATGATTCATTTGTTATTTATTTATTTTGCTCCAAGTATCTTTCAATCCGACAGTCCGGTTGAATACGGGCTTGTTGGGGGTTGATGATGGGTCGATGTTAAAATAACCGATCCGTTGGAATTGCAAGTAAGACAAGGCGGGTAGTGTCGCCGCGTATTTCTCGATATAACAATTGGCAAGGATGCGCAAGGAATCCGGGTTGATGATCTCTTTCATCGCCTCTAACGCCGTACAATTTTTATCTTCTTGGATCTTCGCCAGCTCGTCGCGTGGGTTTTCGACATTCCATAGACGTTCGTAGAGTCGGACTTCCGCCTTCAAGCAATGCGCTTGGCTTACCCAGTGCAACGTACCTTTTACTTTACGGTTCGCGTCGGACAGACCGCTACGTGTGTTGGGATCGTATTCGCAATAAACTTCAACGACCTCGCCTTGCTCGTTCTTTTGGCAACCGGTACATTTCACGATGTAAGCGTTTTTCAAGCGGACTTCCTGTCCAGGCGTCATGCGGAAGTACTTTTTGGGCGCGTTTTCCATGAAGTCTTCTCGTTCGATCCAAAGCTCACGGCTGAATTCGATCGTATGGCTTCCGGCGGAGGCGTCTTCCGGATTGTTGATCGCTTCCAGTTCTTCCACTTGACCTTCTGGGTAGTTGGTGATCACCAACTTGACAGGATTCAGGACCGCGGAGACGCGGATGGCCCGCCGGTTGAGATCTTCGCGAACCGCGCTTTCCAGGAGGGCGAACTCATTCAAGGCGTCGTAGGTGGTGTAACCGATTTTCTTGACGAAGTTACGGATCGATTCCGGCGAATAGCCTCGCCGACGCAAACCACAAAGGGTCGGCATACGAGGATCATCCCAGCCGTCGACCAGCCCTTCCTTGACCAGCGTGAGCAGGTTTCGTTTGCTCATCAGTGTATAGCTTAAGTTCAGCTTGTTGAACTCATATTGGCGCGGGCGGTTATCGTCCAAGTCTTTTCCTTCTTTCAGCCAATCGATAAACAAGTCGTAAAGTGGGCGATGGACCACGAACTCCAGCGTGCAGAGCGAGTGGGTGACGCCTTCGAAATAATCGCTCTCTCCGTGAGCGAAGTCATACATCGGATAGGCTTTCCAAGTTGTCCCGGTCCGGTGGTGCGGGTGTTTGACTACCCGGTAGATGATCGGGTCGCGGAAGTGCATGTTCGGGTTGGCCATGTCGATCTTGGCCCGCAAGACCATCGCGCCTTCCTCAATCTCCCCGCTATTCATTTTCTTGAAAAGCGCCAGGCTTTCCTCGATGGGGCGATCCCGGTAGGGGCTGTTGACACCCGGTTGCGTCGGCGTACCTTTTTGCGCCGCGATCTGCTCGGATGATTGCTCATCGACGTAAGCCTTGCCTTCTTGGATCAACTGGATGGCGAAATCCCAAAGCTGTTGGAAATAATCGGACGCGTAATAGACGTTTTGCCAATGGAAGCCCAACCATTTGATGTCTTCCTGGATCGCCTCCACGTATTCCGTGTCTTCTTTCGTGGGGTTGGTGTCGTCGAAGCGAAGGTTGCAGACGCCTCCATATTGCTCGGCGATGCCGAAATCAATGCAGATCGCCTTGGCATGGCCAATATGCAGGTAGCCGTTGGGCTCCGGCGGGAAACGGGTTTGTACGCGTCCACCGTTTTTACCTTCCGCCAAATCCTTCTCGACGGCGGCTTCTATGAAGTTAAGACTCTTTTTCTTTTCCTCTTCATTCGTGTTGATCTCGCTCATAGTCTTCTCTGTTTATCTTTTTTAGATTATGTCGCGAATTTAGAGATTTCTGCCGGAAGATTTTTTCTTTCGTCGGGCAAATGATGGGCTTTCTCCCTTTTTTGCCTAATTTTGGCCCCGGAAAAAGAATGATATGAAAGGATTGAGACGAAAGATCGCTTTGATGGCATGGGGGTTACTGGCCTGTGTGTTGCCTTTGTTGGCGCAATATACGGTGACGGGTGGTGAGGGGACCCCGATGATGGCGGAGGAGAACACGAGCGAGAAATTGCAAGTCTATGTTGTCTATGGCGCGGAGAACGTGCGGATCAGCTACACGTCTTCCTCTTCATCCTCGCATCAATGGTATCGCTACCGGACGAAGCAGTTGGAGGCGGAGCCTATCCCTTGTGTCCAGAATGGGGCGACCTCGACCATCGACGACGTGGCGGATGGCTATGGTTATTTCGTGCGGGAAGAGGGTCTCTTGCCCCATTTCGTCTGGATCGTGGATTACAAGAATTACCTGTTGAATTTGCCTGATATCCGGATCTCGGAAAATAGCGATCCCTGCGCGGCGTTGTTGTTTGCCTCGTCGGTGACGGAGATTCCCCGGATCACTTACAATTTACCTTCCTCGGGTATCCCTGTCGAGTTGAAGCGGAGCTATGAGGTTTCTTATAGCACGTTGGAATACTTGGCCGAGGAGGGAACTTTCCAACCCAAGGAAGCCACGGTCACCCTGACCGGCAATTTGTTTCAAGAATCTTTTGAGGCGCCTTTGTGCGATACGGATATTTGCCTTTCCGGCGATCAGTTCGCGACGAACTTCGGGCGGGGCGTGACGCTCTGCGTGGAGGCCTACGAGGCCACGCGGGTAGAGGCGCATATCGATACGCTGATGGTCGAGCAGACGGGGCCGAACATGAACTCGACCAACGAGGGCCTTTGCGCACCGGTCGAGGCCAGCTTCGTCGCCGTGGCGAACACGCCGGTCGCCGCCTTGTTCAATTGGCGGATTTACCGGAAAGAGGATGCCGAACAGACGCCAGTCGCCCAATTCTCGGGTGAGCAATTGGATTATACGTTTAGGGAGGCGGGCGAGTTCGTGGTCGCGCTCGAGGTCTCGGACCGCACTTCCTCCTGCTCGTGGCTGGAAGAGTTGGAATTGAAGATCGCGGAATCCTACTTGATGGTGCCCAACGCTTTCTCGCCGGGCACCTCGCCGGGCGTGAACGATGAGTTCCGGGTGGCTTATAAGTCGCTGGTGAGTTTCAAGGGATGGATTTTCAACCGCTGGGGCATCGAGCTGTTCCGCTGGACCGATCCCGCCCAGGGGTGGGACGGCAAGAAGGGGGGAAAGTACGTCGCCCCGGGCGTCTATTTCTATGTCATCGAGGCGGAAGGCTCGGATGGCATCCGCTACAAACGCAAAGGGTCGGTCAATATTCTCCGGCCAAAAGAAATTAATGATCAAGTAATCACGGAAGATGGAAGTACGATTGAATAAAAAAACGATCTGGAGTTTTATCGGGGGGGCGGCGATCTGCCTGACGGCCTGTCTCTCCATCGGGTCTGACGACGCGGAAGAGCTGAAAGAGCGCAAATCGCTGGTCGCCTCGACCACCATGTCGCCCGAGGTCCCCTCGGCGGTCTCTTTTTGTGGCAAATTGGTGGACATCACGCGCTACAACATGCGGGAGAGTTTCGATCGCGAGTTGAGCAGTTTCACCTATTTCCATTCCACGACCATGTTGCTCATCAAGCGAGCCAACCGCTATTTCCCCGTGATCGAGCCGATCCTCCGGGCCAATGGCGTGCCGGATGATTTCAAGTATTTGGCCGTGATCGAGAGCAACCTCGACCCGCGGGTCCGCTCGGCGGCCAGGGCGGTGGGCATGTGGCAATTCCTGGAAGGGACGGCGCGGGAATATGGCCTGGTCGTCACGCCAACGGTCGACGAGCGGTGCGACGTGGCGAAGGCGACCGAAGCCGCTTGTCGCTACCTGAAAGACGCTTACGAGAAATATGGCGATTGGGCCACCGTCGCGGCTTCCTACAACGGCGGGATGGGGCGCCTCTCGGGCGAGCTGCGGCGGCAAAAGGAAGACAGCGCCTTCGACCTCTGGCTCGTCGAGGAGACCACCCGCTACGTCTACCGTATCATGGCCATCAAGGAAGTCTTTGAGCACCCCACCCGTTACGGCTTCGTCCTCCGGGCCCGCGATCTCTATAAACCCATCGCCTGCGACAGCGTGCCAATCTCGAAAGACATCCCCGACCTGGCCGCTTTCGCCCAGACGAAAGGCGTCACTTACGCCGACCTGAAGCGTTTCAACCCTTGGCTCCGCGACCGCAAGCTCGTGACGGGCGGGCGGACTTACACGATTTGTGTCCCCCGACCATCGGAAATGTTCTACGAGCGCCCCAACACGTGGGTGCACGACCCGGCGTGGGTCGTCGGCGATTGATCGATCTTTCGTGAAACGATAATTCTTAATAATATAGAAATGAAATTCAGAACCCTGCTGGTCGCTTGCGCCTGGATGGTCGCCACCTCCATGCAAGCGCATTCCGACGGACATGGCAATTATGTCCATTCCAACATTTTCGAGAACTTGAAAACGGGGGAGAAAGTCGCCCTCCTCATGGTCCATTTCGGGACGACACACGACGATACCCGCGCCCTGACCATCGACGCGCTCAACCAGAAAGCCCGCGAGGCGTTTCCCGACGTCGAGGTCCGCGAGGCCTACACCTCTCGCATTGTCATGCGCCGGCTGGCCCAACGGGGCGTCCAAAAAGACAACCCAGCCGAGGCCCTGAAGCGCCTGGCCGCGGAGGGATACACGCGGGTCGTCGTCCAGTCGACCAACATCATCGACGGGGTCGAGATGGAGGCCTTGCGCGAGGACATCGCCTCGGTCCGCGACATGTTTGAGGAGACCCGCCTGGGCAACCCGTTGCTTTACGAGCCGGAGGATTACCGGCGGGTGATCGACATCCTCACGAGGAAAGGGCAAGCGGGCGCCGCCACGCTCCTGGTCGGCCACGGCACCTACACGCCCGCCACGGCCCAATACGCCATGCTCGACTACATGCTGCGCGCCGAGGGCCACGAGGATTTCCTCGTCACGACCATCGAGGGCTATCCCACGCTCGACGACGCCCTCCGCTTCCTGCCCCCGTCGACACGCGACGTGCAGCTCCTGCCTTTCATGTTCGTAGCGGGTGATCATGCCAAGAACGACATCGCCACCGACTTGCGCGCGGCGCTCGAGGCGAGGGGCTACCGCGTCTCCGTCCGCCTCGAGGGCCTCGGCCAGGATCCGGACATCCAATCTCTCCTCATCGACCATGCCCGTTTCATGACCAACCACAAGCGCGTGGGCATTTCCGAGAAGAAACGGGCCTACGCGGCGGGGAAGACCGTGGGCGAGTAGGGGCTTGAAAAACGTCGAAACGGCCCGGCGCGCCCTCGCCGCGCCCCTTAAAACACTTCGAAGTCGCGCGGCGTGGGCGCGCCGGGCTACTTCCAACACTTCGAAGTACCGCGGCGCGGGTGCGCCGGGCTACTTCCAACACTCCGAAGTACCGCGGCGAGGGTGCGCCGGGCTACTTCCAACACTCCGAAGTGGCGCGGCGCGGGTGCGCCGGGCATTTTCCAACACTTCGAATGGCGCGGCGTGGGTGCGCCGGGCATTTTCGACGTTTTTCTTGGCCTGATCGGGGGCGCGATTGGGGGGTGATATTATAACAGCGCCGCGTACTTCCGCACTTGGGCAAGCCGTTCCATAAAGGACTTGTCGCGAGTGGCCAGTTGCATGTTGTAGTCGAGTTGCATCCGCATCAGTAGTCTGGCATTGACCCCTAACGCCGCTTCGAACAGCATGGCGGTGTTGGTGCTGAGCGGACGGCGGCAGTTCAGGATGTCGTTCAACACTTTGTAGGATATGCCCGTTTGCGCGGCAAGACGCGTCTGCGGCAAGTGGCGGCATTCTATTTCCTCCTTGAGCAGTTCACCCGGATGGATGGGGCGTTGGCAAGTATATTTTCCCATATTCAATTCTATTTATAATGATTCGACAATTCCAATATATTGCAGATTGTCACGACCGTTTCCGCCGCGACCTGCCTGACCGTAAACTCTATGCGGTACTGGTCATTTACCCGGATAGAGGAAATACCCGCCTTGTCTCCTTTCAGCGCTTCGTAATGGAGCGAGCGGATGGGATAGACTCCGAATCAATGGATATAGCCACCTCTTCCCACCGCCCGCCGACCAGCTCGCGGGTCGCCCGGAAGCCGACGGACTTCAGGCGCGCCAGGATTTCCGCCCGCCCGTCGTTGACGAGGGTGGGGTAATGGCAATCGGAATTGACCATCACGGGGATGCCCAGCCGGAGGAGCGTCGGGAAAAGGTCGACGTGCGGGTAGGTCTCCTTGCGCTTCACCCAGTTTTTCGTGTTGATCTCGACGATGTAACCCTTTTCA
The DNA here is from genome assembly GCA_949298575.1 of uncultured Parabacteroides sp. Lineage (GTDB taxonomy): Bacteria > Bacteroidota > Bacteroidia > Bacteroidales > Tannerellaceae > Parabacteroides. The sequence continues at coordinate 21,206 of CASFXH010000034.1, read as the reverse complement.
CGGGCCAGGTCGAGGCAGCCCATCAGGGGCTCGCGATACCAGGCGGCCTCGCGGTCGAAGCCCGGGTAGCGCTGGGCGTTCATGTAGATCTTGTCGATATGGCCCACGATGTCGATGCCGCCCGCCTCGAGCATCCCACTGAGCGACTGGAAATAATGCCGGATGAGCGCCCGGATGTCGCCCCCATAGTCGCGGTCGACGGCCTCGGCGAATTCCTCGTACGAGCCGTCGATGCACATCATGTTTTTCTCCAGCAAGGGCAGGGCGAGCGGGAGGAAATGGATGGAGCCGATGCGGTAGTCGAGCGGCAGGGACTGGAAATAGGGGATGGCGGCGTGGTAGGTGGGGTCGAGGTAATCGATCTCGAGGCCGACGTAGATTTCCAGCTCGTCGCGGTGCTTGGCTTTCAGGCGGTCGATCTCCTGGAGGTATTCCGGCATGTCGTCCTTGGGCATGTTCCAGAAAGTCTCGAAGGGGAGGGGGCCGTGCGATGAGAAACCGTAGGCCCGGAAACGGTTGGCGACGGCGAAGCGGACGAAGTCGGCCGGGATGGCGCGCCCGTCGCAGAACGTGCAGTGGCTATGGAAATTACTGGGTCTTGTCATGATTGCGCTTTTTTATTTTTGTATTTCGCCCGCGCGACCTCGATGATGGCCGGGAGGATCGAGATGACGATGATCGCCACGATCAGGAGCTTCAGGTTCTCTTGGACGAAAGGCAGGTCGCCGAAGAAATAGCCGGCGTAGCAGAAGATCGCCACCCACGCGGCCCCGCCCGTCACGTTGTAGAGCATGAAATAATAGTAGTGCATCTTGCCCATCCCGGCGACGAAGGGCGCGAAGGTGCGGACGATGGGCACGAAGCGGGCGATGATGATCGTCTTCCCGCCGTATTTCTTGTAAAACTCATGCGTCTTGTCCAGATAGCTTTGCTTGAATATCTTGGAGTTGGGGTTGCTGAAAAGCTTTCGCCCGAAGAAATGGCCGATCATGTAGTTGCATGAGTCGCCCAAGACGGCGGCGACGAAAAGGATGAGGGCTAATAAGTTGACCTCGAAAGGCACGTCGGGCAAGGCCGCCAGGGCGCCCGCCACGAAGATCATTGAGTCGCCTGGGAGGAATGGCGTGACCACCAGCCCCGTCTCGCAAAAGATGATGAGGAAGAGGATGGCGTAAGTCCACGCGTGGTATTCCTGCACGAGGGCGATCATGTGCTGGTCGATGTGCAGGATGAAATCGATGAGGAATTCCATGTAATCGTGATGTTTGCTTTAGGTTGATCAATAAAAAGACGTAGAGGCGTGGCGGGCCACGTCTCTACGTCCGGTTCAAATTTATTTAATGACATTCAGTTCTTTCCCTACCTTGATGAACGCTTCGATGGCCTTGTCGAGATGCGCGGTCTCATGGCCGGCCGAGAGCTGGACACGGATGCGGGCCTGTCCTTTCGGGACGACCGGGTAGTAGAAGCCGGTGACGTAGATGCCCTCGTCTTGCATCCGGGCGGCGAAGTCTTGCGAGAGCTTCGCGTCGTAGAGCATCACGGCGCAGATGGCCGATTGGGTCGGCTTGATGTCGAAGCCGGCGGCCAGCATCTTGTCGCGGAAATAGGCGACGTTGTTCATCAGTTTCGTATGCAGGGCGTCGCTCTCTTTCAGCATCTGGAACATCTCCAGGCTGGCGCCGACGATGGCCGGGGCCACGGAGTTGGAGAAGAGATAGGGGCGCGAGCGTTGGCGCAGGAGGTCGATGATCTCCTTGCGGCCCGTGGTGAAGCCACCCATCGCGCCGCCGAACGACTTGCCCAGCGTGCCGGTGAAGATGTCGATCCGTCCGTAGCAGTCGTACAACTCGGCCACGCCATGCCCCGTCGGGCCAACGACACCCGCCGAGTGCGACTCGTCGACCATCACCAGGGCGTCGTATTTCTCGGCCAGGTCGCAAATCTTGTCCATCGGGGCGACGTTGCCGTCCATCGAGAAGACGCCGTCGGTCGCGATGACGCGGAAACGTTGCGCTTGCGCCTCTTGCAGGCAGCGTTCCAAGTCGGCCATGTCGGCGTTGGCGTAGCGGTAGCGTTTGGCTTTGCAAAGGCGGACGCCGTCGATGATGGACGCGTGGTTGAGCGTGTCGGAGATGATCGCGTCTTGGTCGGAGAACAACGGCTCGAAGAGGCCGCCGTTCGCGTCGAAGCACGCGGCGTAGAGGATGGTGTCTTCCGTCTTGAAGTAGTCGGAGATGGCCGCCTCCAGTTGCTTATGTAAATCTTGCGTGCCGCAGATGAAGCGGACCGACGACATGCCGTAGCCGTGCGTGTCCATCGCCCGTTTCGCGGCCTCGATCAGGCGGGTGTTGTCCGAAAGGCCCAGGTAGTTGTTCGCGCAAAAGTTCAATACGTCGGTCGGGCCGACCTTGATTTTCGCCTTTTGGGGCGAGGTGATGATCCGCTCGTTCTTATAAAGACCGGCGGCCTCGATGTCTGACAGTTCCTTCGCCAGGAAGTCTTGAAATTTTCCGTACATAACCAGAAGTTTTTAATGTTTGCTATATAATAAAAGGAAAAGAGCTTTTTCCTTCGGCAGACAAAGATGGGATTTTTTTTTGGATCGGGACCGGAAATGAGGAAGAAAAAAACGTCCGCCCTATGTTTTTATTCCTTACCTTTGCTCCGTCTGAATTTTACCGATTTCAAATTCATAAAACACGATGAAGAATATATTGGTCATTGGGTCGACGGGACAGATCGGTTCCGAGCTCACCCTGAAATTGAGAGGAATATATAGTGGTAATGTCGTGGCGGGCTATATCCCCGGCGCCGAGCCGAAGGGCGAGTTGCTGGAGACGGGCCCATCGGCTATCGTCGACATCACGAACGAGCAGCAGGTCGCCGAGACGGTCTCGCGCTATAAGATCGACACGATTTACAACCTCGCCGCCTTGCTCTCGGCCGTCGCCGAGACGAAGCCCCAGCTGGCTTGGAAGATTGGCATGGGTGGCTTGTTCAACGTCTTGGAGGTGGCCCGAGAGATGCACTGCGCCGTCTTCACGCCTAGCTCCATCGGCGTCTTTGGCAACAACACGCCCAAGGACAAGACGCCGCAAGACACCATCCGCAACCCGCGTACGATGTATGGCGTGACGAAAGTCTCCGGCGAGTTGCTTAGCGATTACTATTTCATCCGCTTCGGCGTCGATACCCGCTCGGTGCGTTTCCCGGGGCTGATCTCGTACGTGACGCCTCCGGGTGGCGGGACGACCGACTACGCCGTCGACATTTACTACTCGGCCGTCCGGGGCGAGAAATTTGTCTGCCCCATCGCGGCGGGGACGTTCATGGATATGATGTACATGCCCGACGGCCTGCGCGCGGCGATCGAGATCATGGAGGCCGACTCCTCGAAGTTCGTCCATCGCAACTCGTTCAACATCGCCTCGATGAGTTTTGATCCGGAGATCATTTACCATAATATCAAGAAATACGTGCCCGACTTCGAGATGGCGTACGAGGTGGATCCGTTGCGGCAGGCGATCGCCGAGTCGTGGCCGAACTCGCTCGACGACACTTGCGCCCGCGAGGAGTGGGGATGGAAGCCGGAGTATGACCTCGACGCGATGACGAAAGACATGCTCGCCAAGCTGGCGGTTAAGCTTAAGAAATGATTGGGAACGATTTTTGGCCATAGATTTCGTTTTTATGGGCTTGGAGAAATCCAGGCCCTTTTTTTCGGAAATGCCGCCGCGCACGTGAAACGGGGTTCCGGCGCGCCGGGATGGTCATGGCGGATTGACAATTCTTCATTACCTTTGCCCGCGGTTTCAGAAGAAGCGCGGAAAGAGAAAGCAATATGATATCAGTAGATAATTTAAGAGTTGAGTTCGGTGGGTTCACTTTGTTCGACGGGGTTTCGTTTGTGGTCAATAAGAAAGACCGGATCGCCTTGGTGGGCAAGAATGGCGCCGGGAAGTCGACGTTGTTGAAGATTCTCGCCGGGGAGCAATCGCCAACCTCGGGCACGATCAATAAGCCCAAGGATCTGACGATCGGTTATTTGCCCCAACACATGTCGCTCAAGGACACGCGGACGGTGCGTGAGGAGGCCGAGACCGCCTTCGAGGGGGTGCGCCAATTGGAAGCCCAGATCGATCGCTTGAACGAGGAGCTGGCCAACCGGACCGACTACGACTCGGCGTCCTACCAGGCGCTGATCGAGCGGGTGACCAGCCTCAGCGAGCATTACCAGATGATGGGGGGCAATAATTACTACGCCGAGCTGGAGCGGACGCTGGTGGGCCTGGGCTTCCGGCGGAGCGACCTTGAGCGGCCGACGGCCGAGTTCAGTGGTGGCTGGCGCATGCGGATCGAGTTGGCGAAACTCCTTTTGCGCCGCCCCGACGTGCTCTTGCTCGACGAGCCGACGAACCACCTCGACATCGAGTCGATCCAATGGCTGGAGACATTCATCGCCACGCGGGCGAACGCCGTCATCCTCGTCTCGCACGACCGGGCCTTCCTTGACAACACCACGACCCGCACCATCGAGATCGAGCTGGGGCGGATCTACGATTACCGGGCGAAATATTCCGATTATGTCGTCTTGCGGAAAGAACGCCGCGAGCAGCAACTGCGAGCCTACGAGAACCAGCGGAAGATGATCGCCGACACGGAGGCTTTCATCGAACGCTTCCGCTACAAGGCGACGAAGGCGGTGCAGGTGCAGTCGCGCATCAAGCAGCTCGAGAAGGTGGAGCGCATCGAGGTCGACGAGGTCGACACGGCCATGCTCAACCTGAAATTCCCGCCCGCGCCCCGTTCCGGTTCTTATCCGGTCATCGCCGAGGAGGTGGCCAAGCGTTTTGGCGATCACCTGGTGTTCGAGCACGTCAACTTTACCATCCACCGGGGCGACAAGGTGGCTTTCGTCGGGCGGAACGGCGAGGGTAAATCCACGTTGGTGAAATGTATCATGGGCGAGATCAACGACTACACGGGCAAGTTGACGCTGGGCCATAACGTCAAGATCGGCTATTTCGCCCAAAACCAAGCGCAATTGCTCGACGAGAACCGCACCGTCTTCGAGACGATCGACTACGTGGCGCAAGGCGACATCCGGACGAAGATCCGCGACATCCTGGGCGCCTTCATGTTCGGGGGCGAGGCCATCGACAAGAAGGTCGCGGTCCTCTCGGGCGGCGAGCGGACTCGCCTGGCCATGATCCGCCTCCTGCTGGAGCCGGTGAACCTGCTCATCCTCGACGAGCCGACGAACCATTTGGACATGCGCTCGAAAGACGTCTTGAAAGACGCCCTGAAAGCTTTCGACGGGACGCTGATCGTCGTCTCGCACGATCGGGAGTTCCTCGACGGCTTGGTCGGGAAGGTCTATGAGTTCGGCAACCAGAGAGTCGTCGAGCACTTGGGCGGCATCTATGATTTCTTGGAAAAGAAGAAGCTGGAAAACCTCCGGGAGCTGGAACGCCCGCGGGAGACCCCGTCCGCCCCTTCCGCCACCCCGGAAGAGCCGACCCAAAACAAGCTCTCCTACGAGGCCCGCAAGGAGCAGAACCGGGCGATCAAGAAGCTGGAGCGCCAAGTGGCCGACCTGGAGAAACGGGTAGCCGACCTGGAAGCCCAAGTCGCCACGATCGAGACCCGCCTGGCGACTCCCGAGGGCGCGTCCGACACGGTCCTCTATGAGGATTACGCCACCGCGAAACGCCAGCTCTCCGAGGCGATGGACGAGTGGACGGAGCGCTCGATGGAATTGGAGGAGATGAGAGAGAACATGTAAGATTAATCTAAAATACGAGAGAAGATGATGAGACGACTATTTCTGTTATTGACGCTCTGCGCCTTTGTCCTTGGGGCGGGGGCAGAGACGTTGGTGTTGATCGAGACGGACAAGGGAAAGATCAAGGTCCGCCTCTACGATGACACGCCGCTCCATCGCGACAACTTTATCAAGAACGTGAAGGAAGGCGTTTATGAGGGTGTCTTGTTCCACCGCGTGATCAAGCAATTCATGGTGCAGGCGGGCGACCTGAACTCGGTCGACGCGCCGATGGACAAGCCGCTGGGCGAAGACACCGTCAGCTACATGATCCCGGCGGAGATCGTTTACCCCGCCCACTTCCACAAGCGCGGGGCCCTGTGCGCGGCCCGTTCGGGCGACGAGGTGAATCCCGAGAAGGCTTCCTCGCCCACGCAGTTCTATATCGTCACCGGCAAGTTCTACACCTCGATGGAGTTGGACAAGCTGGAGGAGGAAGGCAAGCACGCCCCCTTCACGCCCGAGCAACGGGAAGCCTATATGCTGAAGGGCGGACGCCCCGACTTGGACGAGCGTTACACCGTCTTCGGCGAGGTCGTCTCGGGCGATAAGGTCTTGGACAAGATCCAGTTCGAGGAGACCAACGCCAAGGACCGTCCCCTGAAGAACATCAAGATCCGCCGGATGCGGATCGTCTCTGAATAAGGATGCCCACGGCTATGCGATGGGCGGATTACAAGCGGCATTATCGGGAGACGTTGCGCTTGGGCGGCTCGATCATGTTGGGCCAGCTCGGCGTGATCGTCGTCGGTTTTGTCGATAATATCATGGTGGGGCACCACAGCGCCGTCGAGCTGGCCGCGGCCTCTTTCGTCAACAATTTCTTCGCCTTGGCCTTCATCTTCGGGATGGGCTTCTCCTATGGCTTGACGCCCGTTATCGGCGGGCTTTTCGTGGGCAAGGAATACGGGAGGGCAGGGGAGACGTTGCGCGCCAGCCTGCTCGTGAACTTCCTCGTGAGCCTCCTGATGATGGGCGTCATGGCTTTCCTGCTGGCGAACCTCCGCGTCTTCGACCAGCCGGAGGAACTCCTTCCCTTCATTTACCCCTATTACCTGATACAACTGGCGTCCATCCCCTTCGTGATGCTTTTCAACGCGTACAAGCAGTTCTGCGACGCGACGACGGATACCGTGGCGCCGATGTGCGTCATGCTGGCCGCCAATGTCTTGAACATCATTGGCAACTACCTGCTGATTTATGGGCACTGCGGCTTTCCCGAGTGGGGGCTGGCTGGCGCGGGGGTGTCGACGCTCCTCAGCCGGGTCGTGATGTGCCTGGCTTTTGTCTGCTTGATGGGGAAGGGGCGGCGGTACGCGCGTTATCGAGAAGGGTATCTGCGGGGGCGTGTCCGGCGGGAGGATTGCGGGCGGTTGCTGCGTCTCGGCCTGCCGGTGGGCTTCCAGATGGGAGTGGAGACCGCCTCCTTCAACCTGAGCGTGATCATGATGGGGTGGATCGGGAGCGCGGCCCTGGCGGCGCACCAGATCGCGGGCGTGGTCACGACCTTGGGCTTTATGGTGTATTACGGCATCGGGGCGGCGGTGGCGATCCGGGTAAGCGGCTTCAAGCGCATGGGGGATTGGCGGAGCGTGCGCCAAGCCTCCTACGCCGGGTTGCGCCTGATCTGGGGCGTCGCCCTGTGCGTGATGCTGTTTATCTTCCTTTTCCGCGGGAGGCTGGGCTACCTGTTCACGGCCGACGAGGAGATCGCCCGGCTGGTGGCTCTCCTGGCCTTGCCGGTGATCCTGTACCAGGCGGGTGATGGCTTGCAGGTCTTGTTCGCGAACGCCTTGCGGGGAATGGCCGACGTGCGTTGGATGGCGTGGGTCGCTTTCTGCTGCCACTTCGGGCTGGCCTTGCCGATCGGCTACGTCTGCGGGTTCGTGCTGGAGTGGGGGGCACTGGGCGTCTGGGCCGGGTTCCCGGTAAGCCTGACGACGTTGGGACTCTTATTATGGAGGCGTTTTCATGAGCGAACAAGAAGCTATCTCACGGCGGAAGATCATTCACATTGACATGGATGCCTTCTACGCCTCCGTGGAGCAGCGCGACCATCCGGAATACCGCGGCAAGCCGATCGCCGTCGGGCACGAGGAGCAACGGGGAGTCGTGGCGGCCGCCAGCTACGAGGCCCGGCGCTTCGGCGTGCGCTCGGCCATGTCGTCGCTCAGGGCTCGGAAGCTCTGCCCGGAGCTGATCTTCGTGCCGGGGCGGATGGAAGTCTACAAGGACGTCTCGCGGCAGATCCACGCGATCTTCCACGACTACACCGACCTGGTCGAGCCCCTCTCCCTCGACGAGGCCTTCCTCGACGTGACGGAGAACAAGCCCGGCATCGAGCTGGCCGTCGACATCGCCAAGGAGATCAAGCGCCGCGTGAAGGAAGAGCTCCACCTCGTCGCCTCGGCGGGCGTCTCCTACAACAAGTTCCTGGCCAAGGTGGCCTCCGACTACCGCAAGCCCGACGGCCTCTGCACCATCCATCCCGACCAGGCCCTGGCGTTCATCGACCGCCTCCCGATCGAGGCCTTCTGGGGCGTAGGGCCCGTCACCGCCGAGCGGATGCACCGTATGGGCATCCACGACGGCCGCACGCTTCGCGAATATTCCCTCCAGGGCCTGACCCGCGTGTTCGGCAAGGCGGGGCAGCTCTACTACGACTTCGCCCGCGGCGTCGACCCGAGGCCCGTCGTCGCCGAGCGCGTCCGGAAGTCGGTCGGATGCGAACGGACGCTGGAAAGGGACATCACCGCCCGCGCCTCGGTCGTGATCGAGCTCTACCACGTGGCCAACGAGCTCGTGGGACGCCTCTCGCGCGCCGGCTTCCGGGGCAATACGCTGACGCTGAAGATCAAGTTCGGCGACTTCACGGTCCGCACCCGTAGCGTGACCGTCCCCGACGAGCTGACCAACCTCGCCGTGATCCTCCCCATCGCCAAGCGCCTGATGAACGAGATCGACTACTCGAACCATCCGATCCGCCTGATCGGCCTCGCCGTCTCCAACCCCCGCGAGAGCGACGCCGGGAAGTGGATCCAGCTGGAGCTGCCTTTTCGCTAAGGCGAGGGGAAAGGCGTGCCGACGCGTTTTTTCTTTTCCCCGAAATCATTACTTTCGCGGTCGCTTTGGAACGCTTGAACGATACTACGACGCCGAAAAGCCACCAACGTAGCTAGTGATGATGATTATTGACATGAACATAAAAGCATTGGTATGGAGTTTATAAGCGATCTCATGGCAGGCTATCCCAACCTCTGGAGCGGTGGGGTGGCGCATTCGGTACTGATCCTCGCGCTGGTCATCTCGATCGGCATCGTCTTGGGCAAGATCAGGGTCTATGGCGTCTCGCTCGGCGTGACGTGGATCCTCTTCGTAGGCATTTTCTTCGGGCATTTCCATCTCAACATCGACGAGAACCTCCTGCATTTCCTCAAGGAATTCGGGCTCATCCTCTTCGTCTACTCCATTGGCTTGCAGGTCGGACCGGGCTTCTTCTCGGCTTTTAAAGAGGGGGGCTTGAACCTGAATATCCTGGCTTCGGGAACCGTCCTCCTGAGCGTGGTGACGACGATCGTCCTCCACTTCACGACGGGCATCCCCATCACGACGATGGTCGGCATCATGTCCGGAGCCGTCACCAACACCCCCGGCCTCGGCGCCGCCCAGCAGGCCGTGAGCGACGTCACCGGCGCCGACGCCCCCGAGATCGCCCTCGGCTACGCCGTCGCCTACCCCCTCGGCGTCGTCGGCTGCATCCTCACGCTCTTGGGCTTGCGCTACATCTTCCGCGTCGACCTCAAGCGGGAGGAACGCGAGGCCGAGAACGGCAACGGCCACCAGCAGGAGCTCACCGTACGCCCCGTGACGATCGAGATCCACAACGAGGCCGTCGACGGCAAGCGTATCCGCGACATCCTCCCCCTCATCAACCGCCGCTTCGTGATCTCACGCATCGCCGGCGAGGACGGCAGGCACGGCGAGCTGGCCGGACCCGACACCGAGCTGCATCTGAACGACCGTGTCCTCGTCATCTCCAGCCCGGCTGACATCGAGGCCATCAAGGTCTTCTTCGGGCGCGAGGTCGACATGAGCTGGGAGGAAGACGACGCCCAACTCATCTCGCGCCGCATCCTCATCACCAAGCCCGGCCTCAACGGCAAGACCTTGGCCCAGCTCCGCATTCGCTCGAACCTCGGCGCCACCGTCACGCGCGTCAACCGCGCCGGCGTCGACCTCGTCGCCTCGCCCCAGCTGCGCATCCAGATGGGCGACCGGGTGACGATCGTCGGAAGCGAATTGGCCGTCTCGCACGTCGAGCGAGTCCTGGGCAACTCCATGAAGCGCCTCAACCATCCGAACCTCCTGCCCATCTTCTTCGGGATCGCCCTGGGCTGCGTCCTCGGCAGCATCCCCTTCGCCTTCCCGGGCATCCCGCAGCCCGTCAAGCTCGGCCTCGCGGGCGGGCCCCTCATCGTCTCCATCCTCATCAGCCGCTTCGGCCCGACCTACAAGCTCATCACCTATACGACAATGAGCGCCAACCTGATGATCCGCGAGATCGGCATCGCCCTCTTCCTCGCGTGCGTGGGGCTGGGTGCGGGCGAGGGCTTCATGGAAACGATCGTCGGCCAGCGAGGCTACGTCTGGATCGGCTACGGGGCGTTGATCACGCTCGTCCCCTTGCTCGTGATGGGCGTCGTGGGGCGATTGTGGTTGAAGCTGAACTATTACACGCTCATCGGCGTCCTCTCGGGCGCCACGACCAACCCGCCAGCCCTGGCCTTCTCGAGCGAGCAAACCTCGTGCGACGCGCCCGCCGTGGGCTACGCCACCGTCTATCCCCTCACGATGTTCCTCCGCGTCCTCGCCGCGCAGATCCTCGTCCTATGCTTCCTGTAGGGCAGGGGATATGCCTCGGCGCGGGTTCTATATCCTTATAAGGATAATTTAATATCTTTATAAGGATAAAAAAATATCCTTATAAGGATAATTTAATATCTTTATAAGGATAAAAAAATATCCTTATAAGGATAATTTAATATCTTTATAAAGATATTTTCGTATCTTTGCCAGCATAAACGGCCCAATCCAATCAGGGTGTTGGGCTTTAAAAGAACGAACGTATGAGCGAGAATAAACCGAAGTGGAAGGTCCGATTGCAACGGTCAAACTACAAGATACACGGTGGCAACGATTGGGCGCCCAGATTAGTTCATTTCAAGAGTTATGATTTGGACGACGTGATCGACCGCGCCGCCCGGAGGGGATCGGCACTCAGCGCCGACAACCTCCGCCACGCCGCGGCGATGATCATGAGCGAGATCAAGGAGTGCCTCATTGAAGGAGCGACAGTCAACTTGCCGATCGGTCGGCTGACACCGGGCGTAACGGGGCTCTGGCAATTCGACCAGCGCTACAACGAGAAGGTGCGGGCGATGAACCAAGGCGTGGTGCGATACAGCATGAGCGACGAGATGCGTGAGGCGTTGGCCAACCCGCTCTTGGAGAATGTAGGGATGGATACCTACCGCAAGTTGCGCGTCGATCACGTCCACGACATCTCCAGCGGCACCATTGATGAGTGGCTCACCCCCGGAGGCGCCGTGATCGTCCAAGGCACAATGCTGCTGATGAACGGCGACCTGCCGGAAAGGGGGTTCTACCTGATCGACGCGGAGACAGGCGAAAGCATCGCGCATATCCCGCCCGAAAAGCTGGCGACGAATACCCGCACGGAGGCCATGTTCACCATGCCCACCTCGCTGCCCGAGGGAGACTACCTGTTGCGCGCCGTCAGCCAATGCACCACCAATCCCAACCCGCTCAAGAAGGCCCGCGAGTACACCTTCCCCCAAGTATTGACTTACGCTAAAGAAATAGAAAGATATGAGCACGAATAGTTTCCTTCAAGTCGAAAACCTCAGCAAGAGCTTTGGCGACCTGACGCTCTTCGAGGGCCTCACCTTCGGGGTGAACCAAGGCGACAAGGTTGGCCTCATCGCCCGCAACGGGGCGGGGAAGAGCACCCTCCTGAGCGTCCTGGCCGGCACGGAACCCCGCGACGAGGGCGAGATCACCTTCCGGCGCGACATCCGCGTGGGCTACCTGGAGCAAGCGCCCACGTTCCCGAGCCACCTCACCGTGCTCGAGGCCTGTTTCCACTCCGACAGCGAGACCGTGCGGACCATCGCCGCCTACGAGCGCGCCCTCGCCCTCGACGCGACCGACGAGCTCAGTCCACTCATGGAGCGCATGGATCGCCTGAAGGCTTGGGACTATGAGCAGCGGGCGAAGCGGATCCTCGGGAAGCTCAACATCCAACGCTTCGACCAACGCGTCGGCGAGCTCTCCGGCGGGCAGCTCAAGCGCGTCGCCCTGGCCAACACGCTCATCCTTGACCCCGACTTCCTCATCCTCGACGAGCCTACGAACCACTTGGACCTCCCGATGGTCGAATGGCTCGAGGACTATTTGAGCAAAAGCCACGTGACGCTCCTGATGGTGACGCACGACCGCTATTTCCTCGACCGCGTCTGCTCGTCTATCCTCGAGCTCGACGACCGGACGCTTTACGCCTACCGCGGCAACTACAGCCATTACCTCGAAAAGCGAAGTGAGCGCCTCGCCGCGCGTAACGCCGAGGTCGACCGCGCCCGCAACCTCCTGCGCACGGAGCTAGACTGGATGCGCCGCCAGCCCCAGGCGCGGGGGACGAAGGCCAAGTATCGCGTAGACGCCTTCCACGCCCTCGAGGAGAAGGCCCGGCAGCGGCGCGAGGAGGCCAACGTGCGCCTGCGGGGAGGGGCTTCTTACATAGGCAACAAGATCTTCGAGGCGCGGCACGTCACGAAGCGCTTCGGCGACCTGCGCGTCACGGACGACTTCAACTACACCTTCGCCCGCTACGAGAAGATGGGCATCATCGGCAACAACGGGACGGGGAAGTCGACCTTTATCAAGATGCTCATCGGCGACGTGGCGCCCGACAGCGGACGCTTCGAGGTGGGCGAGACGGTCCGCTTCGGCTACTACAGCCAAGAGGGGCTAGCGTTCGACGAGCGGATGAAGGTGATAGACGTGGCGCGCGACATAGCCGAGTACGTCGAGCTTGATGGGGAGAAGATCGGCGTCTCGCAGTTCCTGAACTATTTCCTCTTCACGCCCGACAAGCAATATAATTACGTCCGCAAGCTGAGCGGCGGGGAGAAGCGTCGGCTTTACCTCTGCACGGTGCTGATGCGGAGCCCGAACTTCCTTGTCCTCGACGAGCCGACGAACGATCTCGACATCGTCACCCTGAACGTGCTCGAGGAATACCTCCGGACGTTCAAGGGCTGCCTGATCGTGGTGTCGCACGACCGTTACTTTATGGACAAGGTCGTCGACCACCTCCTGGTCTTCCACGGCGACGCCGAGATTCAAGACTTCCCCGGCAACTACACCCAGTACCGCGAGTGGCGAGAGGCCAAGGCCCTCATGGCGCAAGATTCTCCCAAGCCCACCCGCGAGGAGCGCCGCCCCCGCCCCGCCCGCGAGGAGAAGCGCCGCCTGACCTACAAGGAGCGCAAGGAATACGAGGCGCTTGAGGGCGAGATCGAGGCGCTCGAGGCGGAGAAGACGGCCCTGGAGGAAGCCCTCAGCGGCGGCACCCTCGGCAACGAGGAGCTTTTGTCAAAATCGCGGCGCATAGCCGAGGTGATCGAGCTGATCGACACGAAATCGACCCGCTGGCTCGAGTTAAGCGAATGGGCATGAACGGTCGGGGCATGATACGGCGGAGCTTGTGGAGTCGCGATTTCATCCGGTGCTGCGTCTCCTATTTCCTCATGAATTTCGCTTACTACTTGCTTATGCCCACGTTGCCCCTCTACCTCACGGAGGGGATGGGGCTGGGGGCGAGAGAGGTGGGGCTGGTGATGTCCGGCTATACGATCGGTCTCCTCTGCGTCCGTCCGTTCTCGGGCTACCTGGTGGATTGCTTCTCGCGGAAGCCGCTCTACCTGTTCGCGTTCTCGCTCTTCGCGGCGCTGTTCGTAGGCTACTGGTTCGCGTTGACGCTGGTGGCGATGATCGTCGTGCGCTTCCTGCAGGGCGGCTTCATGGGCTTGACCTCCGTCTCGGGGAACACCATTACGATCGACATCATCCCCTCCGAGCGGCGCGGGGAGGGGATGGGGTTCTATGGGCTGACGATCAACTTGGCGATGTCGCTCGCCCCGCTGTTGGCGGTGAGCTACTACGAGAGGGCGGGGTTCTCCTCGCTGGTGGGGGTGGCGTTGGTGGCCGCGGCGGTGGGTGTCCTGTCCGTCAGCTCGATCCATTATCCGAAGCGGGAGCGGGTGGCGCGTCCGGCCTTCTCGCTGGACCGGTTCATCCTCGTCCGGGCCTTGCCGGCGGCGCTGGCCTACGCGCTGGTGGCCATTCCCTACGGGATGCTCCTCTCCTTCGTAGTGCTCTATGGGCAAGAGATCCAGGTGGCTAACCCCGGCTACTTCTTCATCTTCATGGCGATTGGCGTAGGGTCCGCCCGGCTGATCTCGGGGCGGCTGGTCGATCATGGCGCGATCCACCGGGTCTCGCTGACTTCCTTGTCGCTTCTCTTCGGCTTGTTCCTGCTGTTCTCCCTTTTCCATACGCCCTTCGTCTATTTCGCCTCCGCGCTAGGGATCGGCATCGGCTTCGGGATCAGCGTCCCCGCCTTCCAATGCCTCTTCGTGAACGTCGCCCCGCACCACCTCCGCGGGACGGCCACCTCGACCTACCTGACCGCCTTCGACCTGGGGATGGGGATCGGGATGCTCTCGGCGGGCTACATTGCCTCGCACGCCAATCTGGCCGCCGCCTACTTTGCCGGCGCCTTCTGCTGCCTGGCCTCCCTCGTGGTCTACGTCCGCTACGTGATCGCTTCCTATAATAGGTATAAGGTGATTGATTAAGTGTTCTTCTTCCGCCCGCCCTGTTGTCATATTTGTTACATATCTGTAATATCTATTGCAAAATGCTTGGCAAAGCTTTGATGAAGGTCAAATCTGTCATCGTTTAGCGTTTCTTAACTGTGTCGAGGAAGTATGTTTTATAACATGTCTATATCTTCGCGTCGAAAAGAAAAAGAAAGGGGAACGATCCGTAAGGGGAGGCCCCGAATGTTTAGGTTAAATTTAAAAGAGGAGAAAGAAGAATGAAACGTTTAATGATGTCCGTCGCGTTCCTGTTGGTCGCGACGATGGGGTTCGCTCAAGACCCGAACACGAAAGGGATGAGTTTCGACCAATTGAACAAGTACCTTGGCCTGAGAGACGACCAGGTGGAGAGAGTCTCGGCGATCCATTCTTATTTCGAGCAACAATTGGGTGGAGCCGTTAACGCGGAGACCATGTTCAACAACGAGAAGCAAGACCGGGCGAACAACGCGCTCATGGCCAACTTGAAGTTGATGAAGAAGGCGCTCGACGGAAAGCAGTACGACAAGTACGTGGCGCTGATCAAGGTCACGAGCGAGAACGCCCAGGTTCACGCGAACAAGCAGCTTCTGGACAGCTATTTGGCTGACCTCAATAAATAAAGGTGAAGGTAGAGGTCTTTTGTCTGAGGCGAAAGTTGTTTTAGGTTATTGTTATAGTTTAGGTTATTTAATTGGTTTGATTTAAAAGGTTTAGGTTATGAGAAAGTTAGTTTTGGCGGCGATGGCCGTATGTTTGATGGGTTCGGCAAGCGTTTTCGCTCAAAAGCCAGGTTTAAGCCGCGAGCCGTTTGAGGTAAGCCTCTCTCGTTTGAGCGATTACCTGTGCCTGACGCCGGCCCAAGTGGAGGAGGTCAACGGAATCAACGAGTATTTCCAGGAGAAACAAGCCGAGAGCGCGCGTTGTGGCTACAAGAACCATGAGAAGAAGCTCTACGAGGCGGTCTACGGCAACCTGAAGTTGATGAAGCAAGCCCTCACGGCCGAGCAATACCGCAAATACGTGACGTTGCTCAACATCACGAACAACAACAACCGCATGTTGGCCAACCGCATGATCGCGGACGAGATCTACCTGGCCGACAACGCGAAGTAAGGCAGGCAAACTGTATTTGTCATCATATCGTTAGAGAGTATGAGGGGATGAGCCGGGAGGCGCGTCCTCTCTTTTTCGTTTTTATACTTTACGTTTTGTGCCTTTTATCTATTCTCTATATTCGCGGCGCGTCGAACGGCGACGGGAGGTGCCTTCCCGGTGGTCGGGAGGTGCCTTCCCGATGGTCGGGAGGTGGCTTCCCGATGGTCGGGAGGTGGTTTCCCGTCGTGCGGGAGGTGGCCCGCGGCGCGGATCGCGGGGGCGGGGGGCTCATTTCCCTTGCGAATCGCACGTGTGGCCGGGCATCGTGATGGAGATGTTTCCGCCCCACATGCACATCAGCTTGCAATTGTCGAGCAAGGCGGGCATATTGGTAATCAGTTCTTTCCCGCCCGGCGTCCAAGGAGCCACGATGGCCGGGACGCAAGGCATAGGCGTCAGCACGCCCATCGCGGCGGCGGTCGCCGAGGCTACCGTGGGGTTGCTCGGCGATTGGCACATGCCGAAAGGCAGGATGTTGGCCAGCGGGACGAAATCCATGATGGTGGCCTTCGGCTTGTTCTGGATCATCGGCCGCAGGGGGACCGTGACCATCAGGGTGGAGGGCGTCATCCCGAAAGTGCATTTCAATGTCGCCCCCATGCAAACGTATTTGGGCATATTTTTTCTCCTTTCTTCCTATTTGGTTGATTTCAATTCCTCTTCTTTCAGCTTGGCGCCGAGCTTGGCGGTCGACGGAGCGCCGGGCGCGGCGAAGCCCTCGGTCGTGTAGGGCGTCTTGAACGAGGTCTGCACCTTGAGGTTCTTCATGTCGACGGTGCCGGCGGTGACATCGGACTTGAAGGTCACCTTGCCATGCGCGGTCGTGTCGCCGTAGAAGGTCGTCTTACCGCCCGCGAGCGAGGCGTCGCCACCGCTCAACTGGAGGATGGCCTTGTCTTGTTGCAACTCGACGGTCGTATCGCCGAAGACGCCCACCTTGTCCGAGGCGATTTGGACGGATTGGCTCTTGGTCTTCTTATCTTTCGAGCCGGCGTATACCTTCTCGGCCAGCAGGAGCAAGGTACTTCCCGAAGCCAAGCTCTTGTCGGTCCGTTTCTCCTTGTCCACGTCCATCGCCTTGACCTCGACGGCCTTGGCGTTGGCGGCAATCGAGCCGGTGGCCTTGCCTTCCGTGTCGGTGGCGTTGAGATTGATCTTCTCCGCCCGGACGGTAAAGGCGCCGTCCTTGGTCAGGCTCTTCTCTTGCGTCTTCTTGCTCTTATATTCGTAATCGACAGATTCGAGCGTAATGTCTTTCGAGACGACCCGCACGCTTCCCTCGGCGGGGAGGTCGATGTCCTCGCCGGAGAGCTTGGGGTTGGCGGTATTGATCTCTACCTCTCGCGAGCCCATGAATATGCCGCCTTCCGGGATGAGCGCGCTGTCGTTGCCGTAGGAGGTGAGGCTGATCTTCTTGCCCGCCAGGCTGATACCGGCGTCGTCGTTTTCGCGCAGGTTGCCATCGCCGTCGATCGAGGTGAGGTTGACGCGCTCGGCTTGGAGCGAGATGAAGGTATCTGTCGTTTTGTCCTTGAAGGATGACTGCCTCTTGCTCACCTCTTCCTTTTGCTCCTTGAGGCATTTCAATTGGCGGTTCGCCTCGGCGAGGCGGGAGAGGGTTTCGAAATAGCGGGTCATCGTGTGGTAGAGGTCGCTCGAGAGCTTGCGGAACTCCGTATGGATGTCCTCGATATCCAGATAATTAGTCCTCGCGGCGGTCGCGTCGTCGTTGAGCGTGTCTTCGGCCGCCAGCTTGTCCAGTTGCTTGATGAGGTTGGCGACGTTGGACTTGTCTTGGCTGGCTTTCGCCTTCAAGTCGCTGACGAACGAGGAAAGGCTTTGTTCTTCCGCGGCCAATTTGTCCTTGAGCGTATCGCAAGGCAGCGTGGCGTCGAGGCTGATCGAGCCGTCTGTCGAAAGCAGGATGCCGGTGGAGGCCGCCAAGTGGGCGTTCGGGAAATAATTCTCCGTGGTGCTTTCACCCCGCAAGACGACGGCTCGGGCTTGCGAGATGATTTCGGAAGTCCCTTTCACGACTTCTTCTACGCCATCCTTGCCCGGGTCGACCGCGATCTGGCGGATGCTTGCCGCCCGGCTTACGATGCGGCCAATGTCGCCCTCGTTCGCGCCAACCCCATCCAGGTTGATGTCGCTGCCGCGAATGATAACTCTTGACGCGCCGTTTTTCAGCAGCCCGCTTTTGTCGACATTCCCGATAATGATCTCCGGAGCGGAAAGGATGAGCCGGTTGTCATCCCGAAGGTAACGGCTCTTGTCAAGCTTGTCTATGATATCGGCCTTCATTCGCTGGACTTCCTCCTTTTGCTGCCGGATTTCGCTCAGGTCTTTCTCTATATTTTTTTGGAATTCATCCAACGCCGCTTGCCAGTTGGCGAATTGTTTTGCTAGAATATCCATAGATCCAATCTTACCTTATTTATTAAAAAAACGTGACTTGTAGGATTCCTAATTTGCCTTGAGATTGTCTTTCAAGGTATTCAGTTCATTAGCGGGGACTTGATAGGTGTGCCGCGCCAACACGCCCTGGTCATCGATACGAAGCGTCTCATCTTCCCTCTCCGAAATAAGGATTTTCCCGTCATCGGTTGAATCCCAAGCGTATTGGTCCATCCAATTTTCAATATCCCAGGCCTCCATGAAGAATTCTTTAACCTTGCTTCCTGTTGTGGATATACTTTGAGGCTCGGTTTGTACCGCCATAGTGATCCCATCAACCCAACCCCTCCAGCTTTGATCATCCGCGTAATCCAAACCGTCCGCGCCTGGTAACGTGACCGGGAAAGGATTTTTGCTGTTATGCTCTTTAACAAGAATGACAAGAGCCTTATGGATAATTTCCCTTTTAATCGCCACATCGGGAGTGAGCCCCTGATTGTAGGCGCGGTATGTGTTTCCGTTCAGAAAATAGACAGGATCTGTTATGTTATCCATCAATGTCTTGATTTCATTGTCGCCAAATACTTTTTTCAAGTTCTTTGGGCATGTATTCAAGAAATTCTTCCATACCTTATCTTTTGCCGCCTTTTCGACTTCTTTAGATAATGCGGAACCTATTTCTTTAATGTGCTTGGCCAAATCTTCAAATCTGGCTCTCGCGGAGATTTGTTTCGCGATATCACATAATTCGAATTTTGGTTTTTTTTGCTGAGTGATTATATCATCTGAAGTTGTCGTTTGTTGGAACATTGTGGTATTGACAATAGCGTCTTTTTCCCAATCATAATTGTTTTTGATTTGATCTATAGTCTGATGGTGGTTCTTATGTTCATTAAAGTACCTGTCAATTTCTGCCGTCAACGAGTTAATGTCTATGTTTTTGGTGATTTCTTCCGTGAATACATTTTGGAAATTCTTTTTTGCCCGATCATGCGTGAACGCTCCGGATACGGAATCTGAGCTTATCCATCTTTGTTTCACGAATTCGCGTCCCAATATATTCGCGGTTCCCTTGCCGGCTTCCAATCGCAAGTATCGGTTGGACTTGATGAGCATCGTCCCGCCAATGGGGCGCAAGAACGTTTCCATAATGGTACGTATCAATTTCATGTCTATGGGAGAAAACGCGCTGACCACGGAACTGAGAAGGTCTTCACCGACCTCAGAGATTCTTTTCGTTCCTACTAATATATTGTTCTCCACTTTGAGAGGCCAGTATTCTTTAATGATATTATTACCAGAGCTGATAGATAGGTTGTTTCCGGCTACGATGTCAATATTCTTGCCCTCAATCTTGATGTTCCCATTGGGCGCGCTGATGGTGATGCCGGTAAAAGCGTTGATGCTTACGCTCCCCAGCGGGGAATCGATGGAGATCGTCCGCTTGTTGGACGACATGGAGATGGAGTAAAGGCCATACTCGTCCGTGAACTCGATGCCTCCGGTCGCTTTTTGCATGCTTTCCGAGCCTTCAAACTTAGCCACGGGCACGAAACTGTTGATCGTGCTCCAGAGGGGGGAGAGACTTTGAAGCGCGTCACTACCTTTATCGTTGTCGTAAAAGATGATCGAGTGGCCGTTACGAGAGGAGATCGAGCGCATGTTGTTTTTCTTGTACGTGTACGACGGTTTTCGGTCTGCCGAGTAAAGGAGACCTTCCACATAAGGCTTCTCGATGTTCCCGTTCTCGAAGTTGACGATGGCCTCGTCGCCTACCTCGGGAATGAAATTGAACCCACTACTGTCCGAGGCCATCGGGAGGGCGATCCGGATCCACGGGGAGGGGTCGTCGCTCTCTTTCTGCCACGGGAAGCGGACACGGACACGGTTCATTCGCATCGGATCGTTGTTGGCCGCGACGAACGCCCGTTGTGCGCTCGCCGTACGGATCGGACCGATAGGCGCAAGGGGAGGATAATAAGCGGAATCAGAGGCTTTCGGTAACGCCTCGATCCGGACAGATTCCGTGTCCGGCGTAATCTCGCCTTCCATCCGAACGACGATATAGGGAGTGCTTTCGACAGCAACCTCCGCGCCCAAGGAGAGTGCCGCATAGAAGGCCTCTCCCAAGTCGATGCGAACGCATCCTTGTTCCACTTCTTTCATCTTCCGCTCGATATCCGCATAGAAAGCCATGCTGAAAGGCTCTGTTTCCGAAGAGACCGTCGAGCTGTAAAGATGGATTTTTTCACCATCCATGCGTTCCTCATAATCCGCCGCGTTTTGTCCCTCTTTCGCTTTGAAAAAACTTTTCTCGTATCCGTCGTTCGCCGTGGAGGAGGAATAAAGGCTGCTCGTGGTGACAGCGCCCTGCGTGAGCGCTAAAGAGGAAAGCATATCTGTCATCGTTTTCTCATTCAATGCGCCCGATACCATCGATACCATGAACGCGCCGGGCATCAGGGCGAATTCTTCCATGCTGGTGTACTTATTCTTGGGTGGGATAGGCGTGAGGTTCTCGTCGCTCGCGATCTCTGAATCCGCGTTGAGGGAAGAACTGTTGCTGTTCCTTGGACGATCCTTGTAATTTTCACCATTGCTTACATCTAAGTAATTATAATTATCATGCGTGTAGCCAATCGTGTCGTCTTTCCAAGCGGTAGGGATGGACTGGGAGAAGCGCATCGCGGTGTAGCTATCGATCGCGATACTGCCGCTCGGCGCCCATCCGAAATGGAACTTGCCGCCCTCGAAGAAAAAGAACTCCCCGCAACGGCTCATGACACGCACGAGGAAATCGAAAAAGCTCTCGTTGTATTGCACCAAATAGGGCTGGATGTATTCCTTATTTGTTGTCTTGTCCGCGGAAATGTGTTGAGGAG
>CASFXH010000033.1 GCA_949298575.1 uncultured Parabacteroides sp. | reverse complement strand
CCGGTCCGCCAGGAGACCGTCAAGATCGACGGGATGCTGATCGACTTGGAGAAGGAAGATTACCCCGAAAAGCTCGCCACGCTGGGCCTGACGCCCGTCACCGTCGAGCTGCGGGAAGTGAACAACCGCTATCGCGAGCTGAGCGAGCGACGTCGCGACAAGAAGGCGGCCAACGAGAAGGAGCAAAGCGCGGTGATCCGCCTGCGGCTGGATGATTTATACAAGGACATGACGACCATCGCCTTCGTACAAAGCGTCGCCTACCCGACCGAGGGGACGGCCGCTTTCATCAGCCAACTCAACACGCTGATCGACGAGACGACGAACGCCTACAAGACGCGGGTCGGCATCGCCGAGGCGGAGAAGAAGAAGGAAGAGGAGGAAAACAACCAAGCGGAGACAAAATAAAGTCATTCTACATACACATATTCGCACTCTTAGAGAGAGAGAATTTCTGAACTGAATTGGACACGTGCCCGTGAGGGTTTGTCCAATTTTTTTTTGCCTTGAAATAAAGCGAAAAAAAACCCTCCCCTTCCCCGCGAGAAGGCCCGCGAAAGAAAGGGAGGGGTGGCGATTTCCAAATCAACGGCGCGACTGGGCGACGTCGAAGCCGGCCCGGAGGGCCTTGAGGTTCATGGCGACAACCTCCTCGCCCTTGCGGGCGAAGATGCGGCGGACGCCGGCCTCTATCTTCTCGTAGTCAATGCCCAGGAAAGGCGTGGCGGCGCCGAGCATGACGATGTTGGCGGCGCGCGTCGACCCGGCTTCCTTGGCCAGCTCGTCGACGTCGAGGACGACGCGGCGGGGCAGCGCCTCGAGGGCGGCCTGGAGCGCCTCCTCGGCCGGGTAGTTGGGGATGTTGACGAAAGGCCTAGCGTTCGTCACGACCCATCCCTCCTTTTGGAGGTAAGGCAGGTAGCGCAGGGCCTCCATGGGTTCGAGGGAGATGATGAGATCGGCCTCGCCCAGGGGGATCAGGTCGGAAGCGATGGGGCGGTCGGCGAGGCGCAGGTTCGACTGGACGTCGCCTCCCCGCTGGCTCATGCCGTGCACTTCCGCTTGTTTCATGAATAAGCCTTCCTCGAGGGCGGCTTCGCCAATAACCGCGGCGATCGAGAGGATGCCTTGCCCTCCGACGCCAGATAAGATGATATCAGTCTTCATTTCTTCGCTTTCTTTTTTCTGGTTAATGTCTGGATGCACTCGCGGCGCGGGATCAGGACAGAGACGCCCTTGTACTCGATCTCCTCGCGAATGATCGCTTTCATTTCCTCGTAGTTCTTTTTCAGGGGGACCATCACCCGGATGTGGGCGGGGTCGACGCCGATGCCGGCGCAGATGGACTCGAGGCGTCCCGTCCCGGCGGAGTCTTGCCCACCGGTCATGGCCGTCGTCTCGTTATCGGAGATGATGATGGTGACGGGGGTGTTCTCGTTGACGCAATCCAAGAGGCCCGTCATGCCGGAGTGGGTGAAGGTCGAGTCGCCAATGACCGCGATCGCGGGGTAGACACCGGCGTCGGCCGCGCCCTTCGCCATCGTGATCGAGGCGCCCATATCGACACACGAGTCGATGGCCTTGAACGGGGGCAGGGCGCCCAGCGTATAGCAACCGATGTCGCCAAAGACCTTGGCGGCGTCGCCATACTCGGCGACCACCTCGTTGAGGGCCTCGTACATATCCCGGTGGCCGCAGCCCTGGCAGAGCGCGGGCGGGCGTTGCTCGACGACTTCGGGGATGGCGTAGTACTGATGGATCTCTTTCCCGAGGGCACGGCCGACAGCGTCGGGCGTCAACTCGCCATCGCGGCGCAGGGTGCCGTCCAAGCGCCCGTGAATCTTCAAGCCTTTCGAGAGGAAGCCTTTCAAACGCTCCTCCACGACGGGATAGCCCTCCTCGAGGACAAGGATTTCCTCGCATTCCCCGACCAGTTTCTCCACCAGCCGGCGGGGCAAGGGGTATTGCGAGATCTTGAGCACGGGATGCTCGAAGCCGTTGGGATAATTTTCAGAAAGATAATTGAAGGCGATACCCGTCGCCACGATGCCGAGGCGCTTGTCGGGCGCGTCGAAATAACGGTTGTAAGCCGAGTCCTCCGAGGCGGCCGAGAAGGCCGGTTGCGCGTCGATCAGGGCACGGAAGCGCTTGCGGGCGATGGCCGGGAGAAGGATGTAGCGCTGGCGACCGTCGGCGGGGCAGCGCATGGCGTTCGCCGGTTTCCCCTCGCGGGTCTCGACGCCCGCCCGCGAATGGGCCATACGGGTCGTCACGCGGAGCAAGATGGGATAGCCGAGGCGCTCGGAAAGCTCAAAGCCCTCGTAGACCATGTCGTAAGCCTCCTGTTGGCTGGCGGGCTCGAGCACCGGGAGCATCGCGAAATGCGCGAACCAGCGGTTGTCTTGCTCGTTCTGCGAGGAGTGCATGGACGGGTCGTCGGCCGTCACGATGATCATGCCTCCATTGACCCCCGTCATGGCGGCGTTCATGAAGCAATCCGCCGCGACGTTCAACCCCACGTGTTTCATGCAGCACAAGGAGCGCTTGCCGGCATAGCTCATGCCCAGCGCCGCTTCCATCGCCGTCTTCTCGTTGGCGCTCCACTTGCAATGGATCCCCCGCTCCCGGGCAGCCGGGGAGTTCTGGATATATTCCGTAATCTCAGTTGAAGGGGTACCCGGATAAGCGTAAACGCCCGACAGGCCGGCGTCAATGGCCGCCTGGGCGATCGCTTCGTCCCCTAAGAATAAATGTTTTGCCATGAATACTATTTTAATTGTTACAAATCACGCTTAAAAACGGAGGCCAAAGATACGTTTTTTGGCCCAAACGAACGAATGTCTCAGCGAATCTTTCGCCGGTTCAGCTCCGCCCGGTAGCGATTGGCGTTGCGGTTGTGCTCAGCCAGTGTCACCGCGAAATTATGCCGCCCCGAGAAATCTTCTTTGGCGCACATATACATATAGCGGTGTTTCGTGTGATTCAACACCCCGTCGATTCCCCGGATGGTCGGGATCCGGAGCGGTCCCGGTGGCAGGCCTTTATATTTATAGGTATTATAAGGCGAGTCCACCTCCAGGTGCTCATACAAGACGCGGCGCAAGGAAAAGTCGCCGACGGCGTACTTCACGGTCGGGTCGGCTTGCAGCGGTATTCCCGCCCGCAACCGGTTCAAGTAAAGGCCGGCCACCAACGGGTACTCATCGGCCATCGCCGTCTCCTCCTCCACGATCGAAGCCAGGATAGCGACCTCCACGGGAGTCAGCCCGATCGCTTTCGCCTTCGCCAAACGGCCTTCGGTCCAAAACGCCTCGTATTCCCGCTTCATCCGCGCCATAAGCCGTTTGGCGGATACGTTCCAATAAAACTCGTAGGTGTTCGGGATAAAGAGCGTCAGGATCGTCGTCGGCGTGAAACCCAGCGAATCGCAGTAGAGGGAGTCAGCCCACAAGGCGAGCAGCTCATCCGCCGTCAACATCAATTGCTCATCCAAACGCTCGGCAAGCTCCTCTTTCAAACGGATATTATTAAACGTCACCTGGGTAGGCACCTGATGCCCCCGACGCAGATCGTTCAAGACCGTCAGGTTGCTCGCGCCCTTCGCGATCGCGTAGCGCCCCGTTCTCAAGCGTTCCGGATACTTCAGCGTCTCCGCCAAGCGCCGGAAGCCCGCCAGGCGCCTCACGCCCGCTTCCCGCTCCAGTTGCCCGCAAACCTCCTCAAAAGTCGTCTCCTCGTCCACGTAGACATAAGCGATGTCTTCCGGATAAAAATTAGGTCCCCAGAGCCACTGGTATCCTTCGTACGCCAGCACGGCCAGCAAGAGCAAACCTGCCAACAGACCCGCCAAAAGCCCTTTCATCCTTTTCGATAACCGATTCCAAGTGAAATTCATTCCTCGATAAATAATTGATTTTCAAACAAGACGCGAAAATAGAGTTTTTTCGTCAAAAAAGGGCATTCAATGCTTTGTTTATTCAAAAAAGATCGTTTACCTTTGCGGCGCAATTAAGCATTGGTAGCCCTTTTCAAGGAAGTTTGGGTGAGTGGCTGAAACCAGCAGTTTGCTAAACTGCCGTACGGGTTACCGTACCGGGGGTTCGAATCCCCCAGCTTCCGCTGCTTAATTCGCGTCCGCACTTATTTGGCGCTTTCGTCTAGCGGCTAGGACACATGCCTCTCACGCATGGAACACGGGTTCGATTCCCGTAGGCGCTACTCTTGGAAGTTTGGGTGAGTGGCTGAAACCAGCAGTTTGCTAAACTGCCGTACGGGTTACCGTACCGGGGGTTCGAATCCCCCAGCTTCCGCTTCATTTTCCCCCCTTTCTAAATAAGCTAAAAAGAAACCCCGGCCGCTTATCACAAGGACCGGGGTCTCTATATTCATATGGCGATCAAATCTCTTACTCCCATTCGATGGTTGCGGGTGGCTTAGAACTGATATCGTACACGACTCGGTTCACGCCCTTGACCTTGTTGATGATCTCATTGGAGACCTTCGCCAGGAATTCATAAGGCAGATGCGCCCAATCGGCGGTCATCGCGTCCGATGAGGTGACAGCCCGCAAAGCCACCGTGTTCTCATACGTCCGCTCGTCGCCCATCACGCCCACCGAGCGAATCGGCAACAAGATCGCGCCCGCTTGCCAAATCTTATCATATAATCCCCACTCCCGCATCAATGACATGTAAATATCATCCGCGTCCTGAAGGATCCGTACCTTCTCCGGCGTAATGTCGCCTAAGATCCGGATTCCCAAGCCCGGTCCCGGGAAAGGATGCCGCTTGATCAAGTTCGGCTGCATCCCCAGTTCCATACCGACTCGCCGAACCTCATCCTTGAACAGCAGGCGAAGGGGTTCCACCAACTTCAAGTCCATCTTCTCTGGCAGGCCACCTACGTTATGATGGCTCTTGATGGTCGTGCCCGTGATCGACAACGACTCGATCACGTCAGGATAAATCGTGCCCTGACCCAACCATTTTATATCTTTCAGCTTATGGGCTTCTTCCTCGAACACGTCGATAAAGCCTTTACCGATAATCTTCCGCTTCCGCTCCGGATCGCTCACGCCCGCCAGCTCCCGGTAGAACTTCTCCTTCGCGTTCACGCCAATCACGTTCAAGCCCAAGTGCTCATAGTCTCGCAAGACATTCTCGAACTCATTCTTGCGCAGCAAGCCATGGTCCACGAAGATACAAGTCAGATTCTTGCCAATCGCCTTATTCAGCAGGACCGCGGTCACCGATGAGTCGACTCCTCCGGAAAGCGCGAGGATCACCTTATCGTCGCCCAATTTCGCCCTCAACTCCGCGACCGTCGACTCGATGAAAGAGGCCGGTGTCCAATCTTTCGCGAAACCACAAATGGTCAAGAAATTATCCAACAACTTCGTGCCATCGATCGTATGGGAGACCTCCGGATGGAATTGAACACCCCATGTTTGCTCGTCCTCCACCCGATAGGCGGCGTTCTGGACGTCGTTCGTGCTGGCGACAATCTTGAAATTCGCGGGCAACTGAGTGATCGTGTCCCCATGCGACATCCAGATCTGTGACCCCGTCTCAATACCTTGGAATAAAGGATCACCGGCTTCAACCGTCGCCAAATTGGCGCGGCCATATTCCCGCGAGTTCGCCGGCTCCACTTTACCACCCGAAGTATAGGCCATGAATTGAGCGCCATAGCATATACCCAACACCGGATAACGACCACGAATCCGGCTCAGGTCTGTCTTAAAGGCATTCGCGTCGTAAACGGAATAGGGACTACCGGAAAGGATCACCCCTTTCACGTCGGTCGCGTCATGCGGAAACTTGTTATAAGGAAGAATCTCGCAATACACGTTCAGCTCCCGGACCCTCCGTCCGATCAACTGCGTCGTTTGCGAGCCAAAATCAAGGATAATAAGTCTTTCGTGCATGCAAATACAAGTTTATAGATGTGAACGCGAAGATACGTAAAAACGACGCCCCTGAAAAGTGATCCAGCGATTATTCTTTCTATTTTCGCGATCGACATGACGAAATCAACCATGAGCCCAAAGAAAATCTGTATCGCGATCGATTCATTCAAAGGATGTCTATCGTCTCTTGAGGCGGGCAACGCGGCACGCGACGCGCTCCAAGCCCTCTATCCCTCGTGCGAAATCCTTCGTTTCCCCGTCTCTGACGGCGGAGAGGGGATGCTGGAGGCCCTAACCGCCACCCCGGGCTGGCAAGGGCGTTTGATCACGGCTAAAGCGCACGACCCGCTAATGCGTCCCATCGAAGCCCATTACGCCCGTTCCATCGACGGGAAAACGGCTTTCATCGAGATGGCTACCACCTGCGGCCTTCCCCTCCTTCGCCCCAAGGAACGAGACCCATGGATCACCACGACCTATGGCACTGGCGAATTGATCCGCATGGCGCTCGACCAAGGTTGTCGCGATTTCGTGATCGGCATCGGGGGCAGCGCGACCAACGACGCGGGACTCGGCCTGCTTCAAGCACTGGGTTTTCGTTTTTTCGATCGGCAACTCCGACCTTTGGGATTTGGCGGACAAGTCTTGGAGAAAGTGGCACTCATCGACGACAGTCTTCGCCACCCCGCGATCGACGAGGCGACCTTCACCGTCGCGTGCGACGTGCGCAATCCCTTCTGCGGTCCACAAGGGGCGGCCTATGTCTTCGCCCCCCAAAAAGGAGCGGACGAAGCGATGGTCGAACGCCTCGACCACGGCCTACGATCGATCGCCCGTGTCATCCAAGCGAAAACAGGAATCGATCTTTCCAACCTTCCCGGAGCCGGAGCGGCCGGTGGTTTAGGTGGCTCACTCATCGCGTTCCTCCACGCGACCTTACGCCCCGGCATCGACTTCCTGCTCGATACGCTCGATTTCAGACGCCAACTCCAAGGGACAGACTTGGTCATTACGGGCGAAGGCAAAGCTGACCGCCAAACGCTCATGGGGAAAGTGCCCTACGGCATCCTTCACGCCGCGAAATCCGCCGGTGTCCCGAGCATCATCCTAGTCGCCGGCGCGGTCGAGGATCAAGAAGTCCTCAATCAAGCAGGCTTTACGGCCGTCTTCTCCATCCAAACCGCCCCCGCCTCCCTCCAAGAAGCGATGGATCCCCAACGAGCCAAATCCAATCTTCAAAAGGTAATCACACAAATCGCCAAGCTCCTCCATTAACGCCATAACTCAAGCCATTTTTCAATTTTCTCATCCCCCGAAAGGCTCAAGGTGTGTAAGCAATAGGCCCAAAATAAAAGTAGGAAGAAAACTACTTTTGTTTTCCTCCTACTCGATTTGATTCTTAAAATCTTCCACCCGGGAAGAGGTTTATTGCATCCCTTCCAGCGTGACGTTCTTGTCGATCTTTTTGATCAGGCCTTGAAGGACTGAACCTGGGCCAAGCTCAATGAAATGGTTCGCGCCATCGGCAATCATGTTCCGTACGCTTTGCGTCCATTTAACCGGAGCGGTCAGTTGGGCGATGAGGTTCGCTTGGATGGTAGCGGGATCAGTCTCGGCGATAGTACTGACATTCTGATAGACAGGGCAAGTCGGTTTATGGAAACTCGTGCTCTCGATCGCCGCGGCCAATTCAGCCCGTGCGGGTTCCATCAACGGAGAGTGGAACGCGCCTCCGACTTTCAATTTGAGCGCCCGTTTCGCGCCAGCGGCCAAGAGCTTCTCGCAAGCGGCATCGATGCCAGGAATAGAGCCGGAGATGACAATCTGTCCCGGGCAATTGTAGTTCGCGCAAACAACAACCTCGTCAGTTATGCTGGCGCAGATTTCTTCTACTTGCTCGTCAGGAAGGGCGATCACAGCCGCCATCGTAGACGGAGTGGCCTCGCAAGCCTTTTGCATCGCCATGGCTCGCTTGGAAACGAGGACGAGTCCATCCTCGAACGACAAGGCGCCTGCCGCGACAAGGGCCGAGAATTCACCGAGCGAGTGGCCAGCGGTCATGTCGGGTTGGAATTGATCACCGAGAGTTTTCGCCAAGACAACAGAATGGAGGAAGATGGCGGGCTGGGTCACTTTCGTCTGCCGCAAGTCCTCATCGGTTCCCTCGAACATGATGTCCGTAATGCGGAAACCCAAGATGTCATTCGCTTTATCAAACAACTCTTTAGCAAGAGCGTTATTTTCGTAAAGGCCTTTGCCCATTCCCACGAATTGGGCGCCTTGGCCAGGGAATACATACGCTTTCATGTTTCTGATCGTTTTCTAATTTTGTTTTTTTAGACCTCGCGAAGGTAATAAATTTGGCAGAATGGCGCTCGCGATGCGCAACAAATACTATCTTTGCGGGCGTGAATCTATTTTTTAAATTAAAAGTTTTACATAATTATGAATGAGTTATTATTTATCGGGAATTTAGGAACGGGCGAGATTATCATCATCGCCATTATCGTGTTGTTGTTGTTCGGCGGAAAGAAGATCCCAGAATTGATGAAGGGTCTCGGTAAAGGCGTGAAGAACTTCAAGGACGGCGTAAAGGGATTGGAAGACGACATTAAAATAGACGAGACAGATAGCAATACCAATACGGCTACAAAGAAATAAGGCGAGATGCAACAAAGTGATGAAATGTCATTCTGGGATCACCTGGAAGAACTTCGTTGGACCTTATTTCGTTCTATTTTAGCGCTCTTTATTTTCGCGATCGGCGGATTCGCCGTAATGCCGTGGCTGTTCGATAATGTCGTGCTGGCGCCTTGCGACTCCGACTTTATCGTCTATCGGGAAATGTGCAAGATCAGTCAACACTTGCCTTTCTTGCCCGATTTCTGCAACGACACGTATCATGTGGAGATCGTCAACATCAAATTGGCGTCTCAGTTTTTCACCCACATGACGACCTCTTTCTGGTTGGCGTTGCTCTTGACGTTCCCTTACCTGATGTATGAGGTGTGGAAATTCATCAGCCCGGCGCTTTACGAGAATGAGAAGAAAAATGTGCGATGGGTGTTCCTTTTCGGGACGATCATGTTCTTCGTGGGATGTGCCGTGGGGTATTTCCTGGTTTTTCCGATGACGTTGCGCTTTTTGGCCACCTATCAGTTGAGTACGGCCATTACCGATCAGGTCTCATTGGATTCTTACATGAACAATTTCTTGACCTTGATCTTCGTGATGGGCGTGGTGTTCGAGATGCCTTTGCTCTCGTGGTTGCTGTCTAAAGTCGGGTTGCTGAATCGCTCCTTCTTCCATAGATACCGTCGTCACGCGATCGTGGCGTTACTGATCGGAGCCGCGTTCATTACGCCAAGTAGCGATCCGTTCACGCTGGGTATCGTATTCCTCCCGCTCTACGGTTTGTACGAGCTGAGCACGTTCTTCGTCAAGAAAGCGCCGGAAGAGGATGAGGATGAAGATGACGAGTCCTAGCCCACGATTGAGCTAAGCATATGGATCTCAGCCGTTTTTTTACATGTATTCCCAGAACGGCGATAACGTGTTTTTATAATGCCCATTATAAGGGTCTAATAATGCCCATTGTGACTTGCTTACAATGGGCATTATCACATATTAATAATGCCCATTGTAAGAATGGCATTGCCGTGCGTTCTTTTTTTCATTACCTTCGTCCCCCAAAAGGGAGTATTATGAAATCATTGAAAGCATTCGCCATCCTCTTGCTGGCTAGTTTCCTATTGTATTCGTGCGTGCCTCCTCGGCATCGGCATCCGGAAGCGCCACCCCCAAAGCATCATCATCACAAACCACCTAGGCCTGATAAGCCACCACGGCCCCACAAGCCCGAGCATCGGCCGAATCGCCCGACGCCCCCTCCCCCGCCTCATGACCGGAGATGGTAACGCGTGATCGTTTAATGAAAAATCACAATCTATAAATCATATCATATCATGAATTTAGCACTATTCAAAAAGAGCGTTCCAAATCTATTGGCTTTGGGATTGCTATTTGTTCTTTCTTGTTGCGGAGAGCAGAAGAAACAAGAGATTTATCGGACAGAAGCGCTGGACAACCAAGCGTGGAATTCCTCGACATGGATTTCGGTCGTAGACGCGCCAGTCGTGACCGACACCATTTTCGACGGCACAAGGGCGGCCGATGGCGCCAACTGGTTCGTCTCGACCGTGAAAAACGACCAGAAGGTGAGTCGCGCACGGTGGATGACCTCCGCCCTTGGCGTGTACGACCTCTATATTAATGGTACGTTGGTTGGGGACGAGATCCTGAAACCCGGCTTTACCCATTACGCGAAGACAAGGGCTTCTTTCACTTACGATATAACCGCCGCGTTCAACACCGACGCCAACGCGGAGAATACCCTATCGGCACAGGTCACCCCGGGATGGTGGGCCGACAAAATCGTGACGCCCGCCTATCATGAAGGAATGATCGGGAAGAAATGCGCGTTCCGTGGCGTGCTCGAACTGACATACACGGATGGGAGCAAACAGCTTTTCGGGACAGATACCCAAAACTGGAAGGCGGGCATCGCGGGACCGGTGACGCATGCCGCGATCTTTGATGGTGAAGAATATGACGCCCGGATACTTCCCGGTTTCGAGACGCCGGACAAGCTGTCCGCTCCGGAAGTGAACGACGAGTTCAAGGGCGAGCTAGTGCCCTCGAACGGCGCTGAGATCTATTTCCGCGACGACTTGGCCCTCGCTCCCGTGAAGGCTTACGTCTGGGAAGGCGTTACGGGTGAAAGCGACGAGGCTTTCGGGAAAATAGTCGTCAAAAAAGAATTCCAAGCCGGTGAGCCGATGACCGTAAAGCCGGGCGAGACGCTGGTGATCGATTTCGGCCAGAATTGCGCGGGAGTACCCTCTTTCGTGTTCAACGCGAAGGAAGGGACGGTGCTGGAATGCCTCCCGGCCGAATTGCTGAATGATGGCAACGGCGCTAAGAGCCGCGGGATGGATGGCCCGGAAGGGAGCGCGCATCGCTTGAACCTTCGGATTCCCGAAACCGGAATGATCCTGAAATATACGTTCGCGAACGCGGCAGGCGATGCCTCTTATCGCCCGAGATGCACCTTCTTTGGCTACCGTTTTGTCTCCATCACCGCTTCCGATGAGGTACAGATAAAAAAGATCGAGTCGATCCCCGTCACCTCGATCGCGAAGGAGATGGAGATCGGAACCATCACCACGGGCGACGAGATGGTAAACAAGTTAATCTCCAACACCCTTTGGGGACAACGCTCCAATTACCTTTCCGTGCCGACGGATTGTCCGCAACGGAACGAAAGACTGGGTTGGACGGCGGACACGCAGGTGTTTGCCGAGACAGGATCTTTCTTCGCGAATACCGAGTCTTTCTTTCACAAATGGATGCGTGACATGATCGATACCCAGAGCGAGACCGGCGGCTTCCCGGGCGTGGCGCCGCTCAGCCAATATGGAAATGAGATGATGCGTTTGGGATGGGCCGACGCGGGGATTATCGTCCCTTGGACCATCTGGAAGCAATTCGGCGACACCGAGATCGTGGACCAATGCTGGGACGCGATGGATAAATTCATGACACATATCCAGGAGACGAAATACGATCATGTCACCTTGATAAAGGAGAACGGCAATTACCAATGGGCGGACTGGCTGAGCTACGAGCCGCTGGAGAGCTGCGGAGGTGGCGCGTTCGGCAAGAATGGGCCTTTGCCCGAAGCCGTGGACTATTGGAACTACCTGAGCGCCTCGTATTGGGCCATCGACGCGGGCATGATGCGGGATATGGCCGTCGGGACCGGGCGGGACGCTTCCCGGTATGAGAAAATGGTCGCGGAAGCCAAGGCTTATATCAAAGACAAATTCTTTACGCCCGAAGGCCGGTTCAAGACCGAGATCCTGAACACGATGCAGACCCCGGCGTTGTTCGCCTTGAAGAACGACATCTGGGATGGCAAGGTAAAGGAAGAAATGATCGCCCGCCTGCGAAAGAACTTCGAGGAGCACGACAATTGCCTGCAAACCGGCTTCCTGGGCACGTCGATCTTGATGCCGACCCTCACGGAAAACGGCATGGCGGACATCGCCTGGAATCTCTTGTTCCAGCGGAAGAACCCCAGCTGGCTCTATTCCATCGACAACGGCGCGACCACGATCTGGGAGCGCTGGAACAGCTACATGATCGAGAGCGGCATGGGCCCGAGAGGCATGAACAGCTTCAACCATTACGCCTATGGAGTCGTTTGCGAGTGGATTTGGGAAAGCGTCGCGGGGATCGCCTCCGACACGGCAAATCCGGGCTTCAAGCACATCATCATGAAGCCCGTCCCCGACAAGCGGCTGGGCCATGTCGACGCGGTCTATCATTCCGCGGCCGGACTCATCAAGAGCTCCTGGCGCTACGAGGGCGACCAGTGGATCTGGAATTTCACGATCCCCGAAGGCTGCACGGCCTCCGTCACCCTCCCCGGTGAGACAGAAACGAAGGAGTATGTCGCGGGGGAATATAGGATAATAAAGTAGGGCTCCCCGACTCAAATCCGTCCATCAAATCAAGCGTTCGCCTCCGTGGCCCCTCCCGTTCTCGCGTGGGGAGGCCACGGAGGCTCTTTTTTTAAAATCGTAACTCGCTGAAACCCTTACCGCACGTGCGCGACGGCCGTTCCAGCTGCTGGAACGCCCATTTCACACGCGCGACGGCCGTTCCAGCCGCTGGAACGCCCATTTCACACGCGCGACGACTGTTCCAGCCGCTGGAACGCCCATTTCACGTGCGCGACGGCTGTTCCAGCCGCTGGAACGCCCATTTCACACGCGCGACGGCCATTCCAGCCGCTGGAACATTTCAATGACCGGTTTTCATTAAAATCACAATACTTTCCCGGCCTCTTTAAACCTTTTGTTCATTCGAACATCAGAATGGATGTCGCTTTGCTTTCAAATGGGCGGCACGATAGACTATTTAATAAATTAACGGTGATATCATGAAGAAAAATCAAATGAGTCTGCTCCTCGCCGGGTCGCTTCTCTGCGCGATGCCCGGTTGGGCGGGAGACATTAAAGGGATTGTTTTAGATGGAGCCCTGGGAGGGCCTATGGAGTTCGTGAACGTGAGCGTAAAGCCTGAAGGGTCGAATCAACTCGCGGGAGGTTCTGTCACCGCGAGCGATGGCTCTTTCGAGATTACGGGCTTGAGACAGGGGAAATATGTCCTGACGATCTCCTACGTCGGTTATCAAGAAATCATCCAACCTTTCACCATTGTCGCGAATAGTCAAGTCTTGGACCTTGGCGAAATGACGCTCAACGAAAACGGCGAGTTGCTAGGCGAAGTCGAAATCATTGGCCAAAAACCAGCCATGCGCTTCGAGATCGACCGGAAAGTGTTCGACCCCAGCCAAGACATCTCCTCGGAAGGCGGGACGGCGAGCGACGTGCTCGCCAACATCCCTTCGGTGGAAGTCGACAACGAAGGGCAAGTATCCCTCCGCGGCAACTCGAGCGTGACGGTCTGGATCAATGGCAAAGCCTCGGGCCTCACCTCCGACAACCAAGCCGATATCCTCCAATTGATGCCCGCCGAGAGTATCAAGGAGATCGAAGTCATCACCAACCCCTCCGCCAAATACAGCCCAGAAGGAACGGCGGGCATCATCAACATCGTCTTGAAAGAAGACCGCGAGGCGGGGTATTACGGCAGTGTCCGAGCCGGCGCCGATACGGACGGGGGCTACAACGCGAGCGGCAACTTCAACTACAGCAGCGGCAAGGTCGACGCCTACGCCAGCGTCAACTACCGGCGGCGCCAGATGGATGGCGGCGGGATCACCAACCGGCAGAACACGGCCGACCAGAGCTTCCTCAACCAGACCAACGCTTCCGACCGCGACAATACCAACTGGTTCGGACGGGCGGGCGCCACGTGGCATCTCACCCCGAACGACGACCTCCGGGTCGGGCTCATGGGCATGATCGGCAAGGGGGATAACAGCCAGGCCATCCACTACCTCTCCGGCGACGCCCTGGGCGACACGATCTACACCAGCGACCGGTTGAGCGACGGAAACAGCAAGATGCGGATGTATAACATCGAGCTGGGATACCTCCACGAGTTCTCCGAGAACAGCAACATCGACTTCACCTTCACCCACAACCGTTTCTGGAACGACAACACCAACATCTATACGCAAGGAACCCGCTACGCCGACCTTTCCCAGGCCCCCACCAGCCTCTACCAACGCCAACTGAACGAGACGAACGACAAGGGTTGGGAAGCGCAACTCGACTATACGAACAAGCTGACAGAGAACTTCCGCCTCGAAGCGGGCTACAAGGGGACGTTCAACCGCGACGAGAGCCCTGTCGATACCTACAGCGGCCCCACCGAGGCCGACGCCCAGCAGGATCGCGACCTCTTCAACCGCTTCTTCTACAACCAGGACGTGCACGCCATCTACCTGACCTTGGGCGGCCGGTGGGGTAACTTCAGCTACCAAGCGGGCCTCCGGGGAGAGTATTGGAACGTCGACACCCGCTCGCTAAACTACGCCCAGGAATTCGAGGGCACACCGGCCGACGTGTTCAGCAAAGACTACTTTAAGCTCTTCCCCAGCGCCTTCCTCTCCTACTCCTTGCCCAAGAACAACGAGATCCAAGTGAACTATACCCGGCGCCTCCGCCGTCCGTGGGGCGGACAGCTGAACTCGTTCCGCGACATCTCCGACGCCTCGAACGTCTCCTTCGGCAACCCGGAACTGACACCCGAGTACTCGCACGCTTTCGAGCTGAATTACATCAAGACATGGGACGCGCACACGCTCTCCGTCTCAGGCTATTACCGGCTGACCGACGACGTCATCCAAAGCATCCGCTACCTCAATACGGCGGACAACGTGATGTACTCCACGAGCGAGAACATCGCCCAAACACGATCCGCGGGCCTCGAGCTCGTCGGCAAGAACCGCTTCTTCAACAATGTCCTCGACCTCACCACGACCGTCAACGCCTATTACTCCAAGCTCGACGGTTTCAGCTACCTGCCCGACGGCGCGCAGGCCCCTGTCACGGGCGACGAGGAGACCAGCTTCTCCTGGAACGCCCGGATGATCGCCAACTTCCGCCTCCCCTACGACATCTCCCTCCAGCTGACCGGTAGCTACAACTCGAAACGCCTCATGGCCCAAGGACACCGGGAGCCCAACTACTCGCTCGACGCCGGCCTCCGCAAGTCGTTCCTCGACCGCAAGATCACCGTCAGCCTCAACGCCCGCGACCTGCTCGACTCCCGTAAGTTCCGCACGATCACCGCCGGCGACGGCTTCTACCAGGATTCGGAGAACTGGCGGGGCGGGCGGCGCGTAGGCATCACCATCACCTACAACTTCGGTAGCATGGGAGGCCAAAGCAACCGCTCCAACGATTTCGGCGGACCCGACGGCGGTCGCCCCTATTGATTCTATCCGGCCGTTCCTCCCTTTCGTCGAAGGAGGGACGGCCGTTCGTCGAAAAAACATTGACACTCCCACCCCTCCCGATGTAGTTTTGTGGCAGAAAAAGAAAATAACATAAAACAACATCGATATGAACAAGACTTTCAAACGTACCATTTCCGTGCTCCTCGCGAGCGCGTTCATTTCCGGGAGCCTGATGGCTCAAGAGGCAAAAATCACGGGCGTCGTGCTCGACTCGCTGACCCGCCAAGGTGAGCCCTTCGCCACCATCCGAATCTATTCCCTCAAAAACGACAAGGAAGCGGTCTCGATGGGAACCACCGACATGGAAGGGCGCTTCGAGCAGAGCGTCCCGGGGTTGGGCGACTATCGGGTGCTCTTCAGCTCGGTCGGCCGGCGGTCGGTCAATATTCCCTTCACGGTCAATAAAGGGCAGACCAGCCTGAGCCTCGACACGATTTATGTGGTCGACGACGTAACCAACCTCAAAGGCGTCGAGATCGTCGCCCAGAAGCCTTTGGTCAAGATGGAAGTCGACAAGCTGAGCTACAGCGTGGAGAGCGACATCGACGCCAAGTCGAACTCGATCCTCGACATGCTGCGCAAGGTGCCGATGGTGACGGTCGACGGTAACGACCAGATCACCGTCAACGGCAGCTCCAGCTTCAAGGTCTATGTCGACGGCAAGCCCAATGTCATGATGAGCAGCAACCCGTCGGAGATCTTCAAAAGCATGCCCGCCAGCAGCGTGCGAGACATCGAGGTCATCACCAACCCCGGCGCCCGCTACGACGCGGAAGGCGTGGGCGGTGTCCTCAACCTGATCACCGATCGCAACAGTTCTACCCGCAAGCAGTTGCTCAACAACTACAGCGGAACCATCCGCGGAATGGGCGCCAACCGAGGAGCCGGTGGCGGCGCTTTCTTCAGCATGCAAAAGAATAAGTTCAGCATGTCGATCAACGCGAACACGATGTGGTCATTCCCCGTAAAGTCAACGACCAGCGTCAACCGCGAGCAATTCACCGACTCCGGAAGCGTCCTGACCCAGATGGAGAACTCGATGGACAACGGTGTCCAGATCCACATGGGCAACCTCAACCTCAGCTACGAGATCGACTCCCTGAACCTGATCTCCGCCTCAGCCGGCTTGATGGGCTTCGGGATGGACTCCGAAGGAAATACCCGCACCGGCATCGGGGCACTCAACTACACCACCCGCAACGACAACGATAACCAGAGCTTCTCCATCAACGGAAGCGTCGATTACCAGCACATCTTCAAGTCGAACCGGGAGCGTCTCCTCACGTTGTCCTACCTCATCTCATCATCTCCCCAGAAAGGAGACAACTACAGCTGGTTCGACACCGACGGCTCTTCCGACGGCTACCTTGACCTGACCGACCGCTACTCGCACTCGAAGAACAACACCCTTGAGCATACGTGGCAAGTCGATTTCACCAACCCCCTCGCCGCCGGCCATAAGCTCGACCTGGGCGCCAAGTACATCCTACGCGACAACACTTCCCGCTCCGACTATTACGACCTCATCGGCCAGCAACAACTCTGGAACGAGGCCAGCAGCTTGGACTACAACCATACGAACCGCATCCTGGCCGGTTACGCCGAATACCGGGGCACCATCCAGCGCGTCTCCCTCACGGCGGGCTTACGCTATGAGCACACTTGGCAGAACGTGGAATCCCGACTGGGACAGACCGAGAACTTCAAGCTCAATTACGGTAACCTAGTCCCGTCGGCGAATATTTCCTATAAGATCAATGACTCGCAAAACATCGGCGCCGCCTACAACCTGCGCATCAGTCGCCCGGGCATCACGTTGCTCAACCCTTACGTCGACCGCACCGACCCGACTTCGATCAGCTACGGTAACACGAACCTCGACGCCGAAGAGACACACAACATCAGCCTCGTCTATAACCTCTTCAACCCCAAATGGGTGGTCAACCTGACCCTCCGCCAGAGCTTCTGCGACAACGGGATCCAACAATACAGCTTCTACGAGGGTAACGTCTTGAACACGACCTACGGAAATATCACCCAAAACCGGCAGACGGGCTTGAACGCCTTCGTCAATTGGAACGTGACGGGCAAGACCCGCTTCACGCTCAACGGAAGCGTCAGCTACGTGGATGTCCGCAGCGACGTGCTCAACCTCAAGAACCACGGCTGGCAAGGCAACCTCATGTTCGGCTACCAACAGACCCTCCCGTGGGACATCCGCCTCAGCGCGAACATCATGGCTTCCACCAAGAGCTACAACTTGCAAGGTTGGAACTCGGGCTTCCAGGCCGGGATGCTCAGCCTCTCCAAATCCTTCCTCAACGACAAGCTGAACGTGACGATCAATGGCGTCACGCCGCTCAACTTCGGGAAGCTGGAGCTGGAGAACCATTCCGCGGGACACGATTACCTGAGCCGCTCGCTCACCAATGTCTCCATGCAAACAGTCGGCATCAGCATCAGCTATACCTTTGGAGGCAAGGTCAACGTGAAGAAGACCCAGCGCACGATCCAAAACACCGACTTGCGCAACCAAGAAAGCAAAGAGCAAGGTATCAGCAACATGATCTTGCATTAAAAGCCAACTGAAACCACTCATAACAGTCCGCCCTCTCGCCCTCCAAAAATTCCGGCGGAGGGCGGGCTTTCCCCAACACGAAAAATCGTACATTTGCCTTATGAATAATTTGAAACGCAACATACAGGCCTTTTCCATCGCCCAGATTCTCCTTTGGGTAATGCTCTGCCTGCTCCCGCCGATCCTCACGCTCGGCTCGGACCATAGCTTACCGCAAACATGGAACGCGGTGAAGACTTCACTTTTCTTCCAAGCGCCGCTCATTATCCTCTATTTCTTGAATTTCTATGTCGTAGTGCCCTTCTTCCTGTTCAAAAGGGAAAAGCTTCAGGAGTTTATTCTAGCGAATCTTCTTCTCATTGTCCTGTCCAATTTGTACTACTTCCTCCCACTATCGAAATTGCCTCAAGACACCCAAAACGTGATTTGGCCTATCGTTTTCGGCTCCACCTTTTTCCATTGCCTGATCATCACCTGCGCTACCGGTATGCGCTATGTCTTGCGTTGGCAGGAG
Organism: uncultured Parabacteroides sp.; assembly: GCA_949298575.1. Classification (GTDB taxonomy): domain Bacteria; phylum Bacteroidota; class Bacteroidia; order Bacteroidales; family Tannerellaceae; genus Parabacteroides. The sequence goes on along the minus strand of CASFXH010000033.1, from coordinate 14,280 downwards.
ATGGAACTGCATCGCCAAGAGGAGTCACGCAAGACGACAGAGGCGGAGTTGGTCTGGCTCAAGAACCAACTGAACCCCCATTTTCTCTTCAATACATTAAATAATATAAGCAGCCTCGTGCAGGTCGACGCGGATCTGGCGCAAGAGAGCCTTGGGCAGTTAAGCGACCTTTTGCGCTATGCCCTCTATGAGTCAAACCAGGAGCAAGTGCCCCTCGCGAACGAGTTGGAATTCATGCGCAACTACATCGACCTGATGCGCCTACGCTACAACGAGACAACCGAGATCCGAGTCGATTTCCCCGACCCGGCACCCAACGTGACAATCATCCCGCTGCTCTTCATCTCGCCCATCGAGAACGCTTTCAAGCATGGTGTCAACAACCGATACGCCTCGTTCGTCCATATCCGGCTCACCTGGGAAAACGAGGCCATCCTCTTCGCCATCGAGAACAGCCGCCATCCCAACGTGGGCGCCCCCGACCGGGTAGGCTCGGGCATCGGCATCGAGAACCTACGCCGACGCCTTGAGTTAGCCTACCCCGGGCGGCATACTTATCAGCAAACGAGTAATGAAAATTGTTATCAAGTAAATATCACGATAAAACCATGAGAACGCTTACTTGCATGATCGTCGACGACGAGCCTCTGGCCGTGAAAATGATCGAGAACTTTGTCGCCCGGACTGAGGGCCTTTCGCTAATCGCCTCGTTCAATGATCCCGTGCGAGCCCTCGAGGCGCTCGACACGCTGGCTGTCGATTTGCTTTTCCTCGACATCCAAATGCCCGATCTCGATGGGCTTAACCTCTCTCGCCAAGTACCGCCGCAAACCAAGATCATCTTCACGACGGCCTTCAAGCAATACGCCTACGACAGTTACGAGGTCAATGCCCTCGACTTTCTCCTCAAGCCGATCCGTTACCAGAAGTTCCTCGCCGCCATCGAGAAAGCCCGGCAATGGTTCGACCGCGAGAGCGCCGCCCCCTCACCCTCCAACTCCATGTTTATCCGGGTCGACGCCATGCTGCGACAGATCGATTTCTCTCGCATCCTCTACGTGAGCGGATTGAAAGACTACGTGAATATCTATATCGAGGGAGAGAAACGCCCCATCGTCACCCACCTGACCATGAAATCGGTCGAGGAGATGCTTCCCCCCGATCGCTTCATGCGCGTCCACCGCTCCTACATCATCGCCCTCGACAAGATCCGGGCCGTCGATCGCAACAACTGTGTCTATATTGGCGACGAGGTCATCCGCGTCACCGATGCCTACCGGGAAGCCTTCAGCGCTTTCTTGGAGAGGAATATGCCCAAATAAAAAACACGATTGGATCACGAAAGCCAAAGTTTTTTTGTAGCTTCGCATAGTTAGAATGTTTAAAACAATGAAAGCCAAAGAACCAATCGCGACATACTATACGCCCTCGATGACGAATGCCTTGCGACGCGGCATTTTGAATCGGATTCCTATGGAGCAAAACGGCTCTCTGCGAGCGTACTATAACCAAGCCTTCTGGTATAAGACAAATAGCGGTGAGATGATTTTCCACAAGCTACAATCATGTAAAAGAGATAAACATGGAAGCTTACAAGGCATGCTTATAATGCCTATTGTGAGGTGCCCATAATGCCTATTGTGAGGTCGTTATAACCCAATAGTGACGACCTTACAATGGGCATTATAATAACGACACAATTCCTACTCAAATTCAGATGATTGCGAGACTGTCAAATCCGATACCCAAACTTTATCATCCACTTTCAGCGAGACAATATAAGTTCCGAGAGACGGAATAGGTATATTGCAGCCTTTCACTACGACATTGACCGCGGTATCCTTGCCTTTGGCATTACGGGTATCCGCGATCATTTGCCCCGGCGGCATAATATACACCTCCTCATCATTCTTTTTAATGAAATAATCAATGTGATGTATGCCTCTTTCCTTCTCATTAAAAATCACTCTCGCCACCAACGCGAACTCAGGATGCAAAGTTGGAAAAGACTTTGCGTAGATCCGGTTGAACGTACCAATAATCACTAACTTTCCATTATATTCCTGCGCGTTATCGCACAAAGTAAAAATATCGACATTCATATTTATTTATTCTCTATTTGTTTATGATCGGTATTCGCGGAATATCCAAGCAACTTGTTATACACGGAAAAAAGGTGTCTTGATTCTTCCGATCGTCCGAATATTCGTTTCCACAAGACTCGCGCCATGCCTTCCACTCTGTCCCTCTTTCACGATTGGTCTCAAACTATCCCTCTTCGTATCGACATAAAGACGAATAGCGTCACCTTGTATCTTATCTCCGACGCTCCCATGTACTCCCAATTCAATCCTGTGTTGCTGCTCTTCCGCACTCAAATCCAAGCACTCGGTTACTTCAACGCTACAATTGCGATCCAATTCGTATAAAACCATACTCTTATTCGTGATCGGATCCTTGCGCAAACCGCCTTTCTTGAATTCCAATCTCCTGGCTGAAACAGAACATTTCTTGCCTTCTACCATTTCGCCCTCTTTGATATATGTCGCCATCACTCTTCCCTTAAACTTTTACGAATGGAACTATCACTGAAAGAAAACAAGTCGGCCATCTCGTCCACATCCTTCACGTTCAAGTAAGGACAAAGCGATAAAGCGATCTCAATATCCGTTTGATCCGCATCCTCATGATTAGACACGACATAATCATCTTCTTTCTCTTCTATTTCCCTATCAAACGCATCTTCAGTAATTTCGTTTTCAAGAAGCTGATTATACAGCCTGAAATAATTTCTCTCCCGCGTGCGATTATTCACCGCCCTTATCAACAACTGACTCATACGATCTATGGAAGTAACCATATTAACCGCCTTATTATCGGCTACTCCCACAAATGCCGTACGAGTTCCATCACTCATGACAACCATCTTCACACTGTCGCTATCAATTACGGACAATGACCTTCTAAAATTATCCATAGTCTATCTTGATTTAAATATTAAAACGTAATACAAATATAGGGATAACAAACCAAGAAAAAACTATTCCGACCAATAAAATTCTCATACGACTCTCTCTATTTTTTTACGATCAAAAAAAGCCCGACCTCCCTATTCAGGGAAGCCGGGCCGATTTGTTTGCCTTTATCCGCCCCTCACGAGGCCTTAACGGGCTCTCTTTATGAAAAAAATGTTCTTATTGTGAACTTGTTTTGGTTGCCTATTAACGTACCCGCAATTTCACGTTGCGGATAATGCCGTCCGCGTCCTCGGCGTAGACCACGTAGATCGCGCCTCGGGGGACGTTCAGCCGATAGGCCGTCTGGTTCGCCAACGTCTGCTGGGTCACCAAGTCGCCATCGATCCCGTAGACGCGGACGGAGCGCAACGGCGTGCCCACCGTCGTCACCACGATCTCGCCCGGACGAAGGGAGTAGATCGAGATGTCGTCGCCCGTGTGGATCCGGTCGTTGTCGGTCGAGAGGCCGCTTCGCAAGAAGTAACGGCCGTGGCTCTCGCCGTCAACCGTCAGCTCGTAACGGTCGCCCACCAGCTCTACGCTCTTACGGGTCTTCGCGTCGTAGAGGTAAAGCGGCTCCATCAGTTGGCTCATGCCTTCGATGGCCACCGTCACCTCGCCACCCGCCTCATTGTAGACGCCCAAACCCACGTTACGAATCGCCTGAAGGGCGTTCACTTGGGCGGCGGCTGTCCCGGCCACGGTATAGACCACCGGCACGTCCAGCTCGGAGTCGATCAACGCGATCGCGTCCTCAGACTCCTCATACCCGTCGTGCGCGTCTTCCCGCGTCGCCAGCTTGGCCACGCTGCGCTGGTCGCCTCGCTCGGCGGTTAAGGTTAGCGTGGGGTTGAAGGCATTATAAGAGATGGATTCCGTACCGGAGTCTTCCGGCTTGGAAACGAACATATCGGGTGTAAATGAGACTTTCTTTTCTGCATCTTCGCCCTTTGACCATTCAATAAAGAAGGCTTGCATTGGAGCGATATAGCCGTTGCTTTGTCCTCCTTCAAATACGCCATCCGTCATATTATCCACCGTTGCGCTGAATGTACCTTTTTGGTAGGTCCAATATGTGGAAATACCATTCTTTTCCAAGAAACCGTTTTCACCGTTCATTCTCAAATAAGCCATCGCAGGATTGCCAATCAAATAATAATCGCCATTATTATAAGCTTTACTCAGATCAATAATATAAGCCTTTGTTTCTGAATCAAGCTCCGCTAAACGACCAGCATTGCTCCTGTCACTCAAAGCCTTTGTTTGAGGAGTAGGCGCATTCTCGTATGTATAACTCTTATCCGCTTTCGGAAGGCGAACCAAAGCCTTTCTATTCTCAGCCTCACCCGGAATATCCTCCACGCTCAGATAGAACCCCTTGCCAATCGGATATTGAACGGTCACATCGTTATATTCGATGCTCCAGTTGTTCATGACTGCCTTCACTGTCGCTATTTGATTATCATTCGGCGTATCTTCTACTTCCGAATACTGCACGTCATGATTCCAAGCCTTTTGATAGAAAGCGGGGGCCCAGCGGCTATTCATACTCTTAGTATATGTAATATCCGTAAACGCCGGAGTTTCCTGCCGTCCATTCGACTTAGGTGCATAAATATCCCCCGCATAAACATTCTGCAAAGGCGAAGCCATCCACCGTTTCTCCATATTCGCCATCTCGAACACTACCCAGGCTTTCTGGTAATCCAAAAGGTGCTGGTTAAGGAGGGTGGCGTTGGGCTTGAAGTAGATTTGGTCTACCTTATTGATGTAGTAGGGACGAATGGTCAATTTCTGCTCCTCCATATAACCAGTTTCATTCGTCGCCAATGTATCGATCGCCATTTCATATTGGATAGTAGCTTCCGTTCCAGGATTTCCTAGAGTTATGCCACCATCCATATACGTCGGTTGCTCCAAAACCAATTGGCTACCATTTCCCTTCTCACCTACTGGTAGTGTGATCTTCGTAAAGTAAAGCGGAGAGAACGCCCTTGTTAAATCCTCATCTGTTCCGTTCGCATCATCATCATCGTCAGCGTCGAGCATATACAATTCTTTTTCTGAAGATTGATTCCATTTCGAATCCACATACCATTTATCCGCGGATGTTCCTTTCCATGTCAAGTATTCAGGAACGATCCGAATGACAAGACGAGCCAAGCCATCGCAAGCAGAACCTAATACAGTACTTTCATCTGCGCTTTCCGAGAAAGGTATTAATAATGTATAACTCTCTCCTTCCCTGAAATCGAAATCTCTATTAAACGTCAATTTCAAATGATTCTGATCACTATTATTCACTACACTTAAAGCGTCCAACTGAGCGACCGCTGGCAAATCCTCTCCATTGTACGATCCTTCCAATATAATAGTTTTATTCGTAGGTGTCATAATCAATGAATGTTCTGTTGTGCCCGATACGGCAAAGGCGATTTCTTCTTGCAATGGAATTGTTAACGACTTACCATTCTCTACATGTCGCAAGCCTAATCGCAATGGAACTTGTGTCAATTCTCCATAAGTGATATTGGGAAGACCCGGATGAATCTCCGGGATTTCCGTACTTATTTCGTCAAAGAGCACCTCTTTTACTTCGGTACAATATAAGTTATTATCAACGTTCTTGCTCTGTTTAACATAAGGCATCGCCACAATGCTTTCGCTATCTAATATTAGCGTGAAGTCACTTACACCTTTCCGCAACAAATCTCTCTCATCATCGATAAGCTCTAACAAACCCACTTTCATTTGAGCATGACTATCTGATGGCGACCAGTTCACAACATTCGGCCTATCGAACGATCCATCATTCCGAGTATCTTCCCGGAATTGCTTGATCACGGAAGCCAAATCCACATTATTACCAAACATTCCACTCTCAGTCAACGCCTCATATTCCATCATCGTTCCCAAGAACCAATCGAAACCGAATAAGTCTTCAGACAACGGTTCTCTCGTGTCTTTATTCAATAACTCCGCCTCCACATGGCGTTGCGTTCCTTCGCAAATTAATCCGGTACTGTTGTCTTCCGCTGTCACCCGAATGCGAATTGTACCGCCCACATAGAAATCGGAAATCAAATTACATCTACCGTTCTTCAAGAACTCATCATGCGCATGCATATAATCATCACCTGTAACTCCATTATGCACTTGTAATGCTCCGAACAAAACAACTTGATAATGCCCATCCGCCAAGATTTGATTTCCGTTGCTATCATATCCAATAACTTCATCCTCCGTTCTCAAATCGGTCGAGGTAACATCCACTCGGCTTAAATAAAGTATACCATCTTTGTACCAAGGCACCCGGATGCGCGGAATAAGCAACTGCTTATATAATTTCTGCATATCCTCACTATAAATTTTCAGAGTCTCGTCTGATGTTTCCCCATTTGAAAACATGTCCTCTGTAAGTGTAGTTTCTATCGGATCATCTCCTAACCAACTTGGCCTTTTCACTGTCCCTTCAGCATCGGTCTTAAACTCTTCAGCAATCTCATCCCAATGCTCTACCGCATAGTTATAATCATGCAACGCTCGCAGATTCAAAATACGTTCCAGCCGTTGCGCAGCTTCGTAATCATTAGGCAATTCTTTTGAATCTGTCCAAACAGCAACACGAAGCGAATAAGCAGATTGCGCCGAGAATTCCACCAAATTCTTATTAATACGAATCCAACGGTATGTCCCATCCGCTAATATGCCATCCGCATTAGTTGTTGTTACATCTGTCCTTTCCCCTGAAATCCAATTCTTATCCTCATCTTGATATAATCCTTCCAAAAACGAGAAATAAGTGTTTCCTACCTTCTTATCAATATTAGGATAACCCTCTTCTCCGACTTTACCTTGCAAACCAAAACGATACCTCAATAAGGAAGCATCTGAAGACACAAGATCCACATTCGCGATATCCTCATTCTCTGACCAGTCCATGTTCCGCAAGATGGTCTCATAGTCAGAACTAATCGTCAATGTGGAAGCGTCGCATTCATCCTCGCGAATCACGTTGATATCCGGCAAAGAGCGATAGACCCGAATATCATCGATAGCGTAATCCGCTCCATCAGAATGTCGGCAATTATTGGCGATTTCCAAAATGAAGTTCCTATAGGTATCCTCTTCTGCGGAAAAATTGAATGAGAAATAAACTTGTTGCCAATTTGCCTTCTTCACAGGGGAAGAATACCCATTATCTTCATCTGGATTACAAGTGACCGATCCCGTATAAAACTTGTGCAATATCACTTCTGTATCATCAGCCATAACCCCTTTGAACGTCAATCCTAAATCTGCATCTGTACGTCCATCTCGATTTTCGCTCATGCTACAAACCCATGCGGTAACCACCAAACGTGTATTCGGACACAACTTTTCCGTAAAACTTAATTTAGTAATGACCCCGGCCTCGTCTGAAGCATCTACATACAAGAAATTACCATATTTGCTTTCTTCATCGTATAAACGATCGGTAATATAATAATTATAATTATTGGTAAACCAAGCTTGATAATTAAAAGAAAAAGATTGATCATCAGAATTATACTTGTAATCATTTTCCTTGCCATACCAGCCAACATCCGATATATCCACTCCATTCAGCTTATAATTCAGGGTTCGATAAATGCCATATTCACCACTGCCCACGGAACGTAATTTATGTACACGATTCTCATATTCATGCGGATATGCGTAGGCATAATAAGATTGCGCATCTATCAACGGATGATCCGGATAATTCGCATCCGCAGAAAGATCTTCATTGACGTTCTCGTATTTTTCTGCTGCATCAAAATCTTGTCTAGCTACTTCAACATAACGTTTTTCAATATATTCTTGTGTCCGATATTCATATTCTTCCGTTGTATTAAGAATTTCTTTTGGTGCAGGCGTAGCGTTAGGCTCCAAATAAACCGTCAACAAGCTTACCAGATACCATGTGTTATTGTCATTGCTTACCTCTGCTGTAATGTAAAAAATTTGCTGTTTATCCGTATTTCCTTCGTCATAATCGAACTTATAACTAATAATATTCGCCGGATTACTATTCCGATTAGCAGCAAAATTCTCGGTCGTTTGCGTTAAAACCGTAACACCGTTTGATTCGGCCTTATTCGCTTTTCCCTTAGCTAGGTTTCTGTTTTGGTCATACATTCTCCACCGGACATATTTTACAGGATCCTTAGATTCTCCTACATAATAATTACTTAATATTTGAGCCAAACGATAACTTGTTCCGTCATCCGATACCATAGGCGTATGTATTTCATAATTTTCTGGGAAGCTCGCCTTATTATCAAGGAATGATTGAGGAAGATTCGTATTTGTATTCGTCAACCAGTCGTTTCCTCCCTCCCATCCAAGAACAGTTTCTCGAAATTCGTTAAATGTTGTTTGTCGTTCTGTGGCATTTTTTATCACATATGTACGCCGGATTGTCGTAAGCGGAGCGGTTATGGTATTTTCATTAATAGCATAATCCATTAAGGAACTTGCATCACAAAGCACCGTAGCTTCTGTAAAATCAGAAGGCGTTTTATAAGTAATCATACAAGTGCTTGCGGGTATTGAACGTTCACCGGTGCCACTTTCTATAATTGCCGTGTTTTTATTATCCATAAAATTCCTGAACCAAGCATAACCGTTCTTATATCTTTGTAAAGTATTACCTTGGTCATTATATCCAGAATGACCCAATGCTCCAGACTTTTCCAATAAATTATAAGATCCGTCCTCCATACGCCACCAAATAAAGCCATTCAAGTTATCCGGCACATAAGCAAATTGAAAATAAATAGGCTTATCTTTTCCTGGCATGGCATAGATAATCTCAGTACTACCGCTTAACGCACTTTCACCTCCTGTTGGCAAGGTGGGATTAATCGTATAATTCTCATACTGCCCCCAGACCACATTCCAACTAGCCCCAAGCCCCATCAAAACAAGCATAAACCCAAGCGCCCGAAGCCCCGCGGCGTGTCTCATAAATCCCCTCGCAAGGAAATTCCAATTCCCTCGCAGGGAAATTCCGATTCCCTCGCAAGGGAATTTTTGTTCTGTCATAAGGGAATTCGCTTCCCTTCTTATATGAATATAGGTATTGTTTCTCATGATTAGTTTCCTCCTGTTGTTGTTTCCCAATCGTTAGATTTTTTATTTTTGATAATAATCGTATAAGGAACGACCACCTTTTGGTCCTTACCATTAGCATCCTTTCCTTCAATAACCAAAGTTAAACGAATACGAGCCTCCGCATTGCCTGACAATTCTTGAGCCGTTACCGTAAACGAACCACTCGCTCCATTTTCATTGGATGATAGGTCGAATGCTTTGGCAGAAGTGTCGAGCCATTGAGCATAAGTATTATTTGTCGGCAACGGATGCGCCTCTGTACTAATCAGTAAATCATTGTCATTGCTTTCCAGCACCGCACTCGTAAAAGGATGTTGTTCATTACCCTCAAAACTATCGCCTGTGTTATAATGTAGAATTTGCGCACCTGGCTGCAACGAAGATATACTATTCAAGTTGTAAGTTATCGTAATGTCACCTCCATGCTCTTGCGTCCAGAAAGTAGCTTGTGGGATCGTCAAGCCTTCCGGAATCGTGATTGTCGCAGGCACTCCCCCTATAGGCATCCTTTCCATATTAAATTCAATCGTCGTACTGACATCCGACAACAAGAGCGGAATCTTCAACCAGTCATTACGACGAATAAAGTCAAAATTCGTATCCTTTGGAGAATCATCACGGTCATCAATATCTACCGTTACTTGCAGATTGTTCAACCCCGTTTCGATAGTCATAAAATTCGTCTCGTTCACATAAGACCAAAAAGTTCCTGTTTTACCTTTCTCAATTGACGCGGGATTTTCTTCCGTTATTAAAGTAACAGGAGCAAAGTCTTCCTCTTCATCATCTTCTAGCTTTGGGAAAAGCGGAACGTAAGAACTTTCCATATCCTCTTTTAACAAGTTTTTCGTCCCCTCGTTTTCAGCCTCATCGTAAGGCAACAGATAAATCGGCCCAGTCGTACGGAATTTATTCAACGTTAAACCATTCACGATTAGAGTTCCCAAATCAGTGGAATTCGTAATTTCCACTTCCACTTTACCCAACAAACGGATTAAGGGAATTTCAAGCGAAGGATTATTCGATTGTACTTTCACGGAATATTTATAGCTACTCATTGGAAAATAAGGGCCATTGGCTATCGTCCCGGAGTTGTAAGATTTAGCGTCAATGGTGGCGACGGTTTGTTTGATATCGAACGTTTTTCCTTGAACCAGACCTTCCAAGTAAGTTTGGTTCGCTTGCGGTAGGTTGGCGAAGGCGTAAAAATCGTATGTTTCATCTATCAACAATTCTACCGAAACTTGATGTTCATTCTGGTCACCTCCTATAACTACAGCTTGATCTCCTTTCTCATTAGACAGGACTTGCTCAACCTTTTCATCGTGCATCACTACAATCCACCAATCTTTGATATGTCGCTCATATGCCTCATCTGGTTCATCCGGATTCGTCACGTCATCCACCGTTTTCGTGTAAACCGGCGTAGCGTTATCCAAACTCCCCCAAAGATATCACGAGCTTGGCGTATTGCTCCTCCACCGGCAGCACCTCCCCGCCCCCTTCCTCGTCCGAGCAGGCGGGGAGCGCCAAGAGGAGAAGCGATGAGAGGAGCGCCAGGCTCATTCGTATCGTTTGTCTGTAGTCTATCATATCCTTATTGATTTTTAATGGGTTAAAGTTCTCCTTCGTTCAAACGGATGACCCAGTCTTTGACTTGGATCTTATAGCACGCGTAGCCTACGATCGTCGGTTGGTCGGGATCGGGCGTGTCGGGATCGTCGGGTGTGTCAGGATTATCCGGCGTGTCGGGATCGTTCGGATCGTCGGGCTCGGGATAATCGTCAATATCGGGATCGTCCGGGTCGACGGGCGTATCGGGATCGTCGGGATCATCGGGGAAGTCCGGATCGGGATCGTCATCAGGATCGATGGGCGGGCAGTCGGGGCAGATGATGGGCGTCAGGAAGAAGACGATCGAATACTCGTCCTGACGGTCCAGGTATTCTTGCGCCGAGATACGGTGTCCCTCCATCTGGGTATAAAGCAAGTAGTTGTTGAGGTTGACGTTCAGGACGTCGTCGTCCCATCCGCGGTGGCGCACGATGAGGCGGTAGTTCTCGCCGTCCATCAGGCGCATGGTGTTCAGCTCGGCCGCCACGACATACGAGTTGGCGGGCTTGCCGTTGATCATGTCACCGTCGGACACGGACAGGTTTTCCTTATAATAAGGCGTGTAAGTGATGGCCGGGTCGTCGAGCAACGAGTTGTCGTAGTCCATATAACCGTTGTCGGCCACGATCTGGAAAGAGAAGTCACTCGCCCGCATGCTGTAACCCTCGGTGTCTTGGAGGACGACGCGCAGACGGTTGGTGTTCTTGGCCAATGAGATTTCCTTTTCCTCGGGTTGGGCGCCGGTGATGACCAGCGTATCGAGGGCGTGCCAGAGGGGTTCGAGCTCGCGGGGCTGCGTCTGGTTGGCCTCGCGGAGGGTGCGCACACGGATATCCTCGACGGTGGAGGCGCCGGGCGTCAAGTCGGGCCACTCGTAGGAGCCGTCGTCGAGTCCCGCCCAAGTGAGGAGGACGTAAGAGCCCGGCTCAAGGTCCATCACGACGTTGTTGGCCTTCAGCTCAGAGCCTTCAATGTCTCGCCGCTCGATAAAAGTCCCTTTGTCGTCGCAGATGAACAAGGCGACCTTGCTCACTTCCTGCTGGAAGGCGTCGGCGAATTTCATGTTGTAGTCGTAGACGAAGCGCAGGCGATATTCGCACAGGGGGAGCGAGTCGTCGTGAATATACTCGCAAGCGGCCAGCCCCGTCAACGCCAACGCGCCGATCGACTTCATAAACGTATCACAAAATCTATTCATATTCTTGTCTTTAATTTATTTGCTTCATTGTCCGTTCGCCCTGATAAAGGACGCGTGCGAGCTTTTTAGTTCCTCCCGCTCGCCCTCCCCCCCGATTGTTTGGAAGGGAGGGCTGGGATGATTTGAGATGTTGTTAGAGGATGATGTCGCCGTTAGAGCGGACTACCCAGTTCTTGACAAACAGAGCCACACGAATCTTTGCGCTCGAATCCTCATTTGGATTATCCGTATCCGGAACATTTTCTGTACCAGAGAACCCTAAGCCATCCATACCGGTTACAACCAATTCATAAATGTTATTACGTACGATCGCGAACTCCATCACATCCGTCAAAGCGTCATTATTATTATTCGCATGACGAATCCAATACGGATAGTAACATACACCTTCCTTATAATAAATTACGTCCTCATAGTTCTGTCCCTCTGTTACGAAATCGGCAAATGGTTCCGCATCTGTGAGATCTCCCATCGTATCTTCATCCGTCAAACCAGTATCACCTTTCGTTGCTTCATAAGCGGCTACCTTTTCATTCAAATCGTCGATGTAGCCAAACGGTTCCATGATATTCGCGAAGTGCGCTTTATATTCAGAAATCTTCATGCTTGAGAAATTCGTATTCGTGAATTTCGCATAACTCCAACCCTCCTGTTTGGCTTCAGCTGTAAGACCATTATTCAAAGCGGCCACGAATACCGCCTCTTGGTCCGCATAAATCTCATCATTGTATTCGTAGAAATCTATTCCGGTTGTCTCCTTATCGATATTGGCATATGTATCGTCTCCAAATGATGTCACATCAATCGGTTCGGTTTCGATTCCTGAGCCATCTCCCGATGTTTTTACATCAATCACTTGCTTCGGCAAATAAGTCGCTTTAAACAACGCTCCCGTAGAATAGCCATTCAATGCATGAGTAGCTTGCGTTACATTCTCCTGCGTATAAGCCAAACGAATAGCTCCATTGTCGTTGAAATCCGCATCCGTAGCGGTCGCCAAATTCTTTACTTTCTCATTGAAGGATGTCTTTTGGCTATAAGTATTCCATTCCGAGGAGAAAGATACCATATTACCGCTTTCTTCCGTACCTGTTTGTTCGTAACGATTCAGATAAGTCAAGTTTGTCGGAGTAGTAGGTAATGTCGCCGTGGCCGTACGATTCACGATCCAAGGATCCATTACATAGTTCTTATTATCATCCGTCCATACCTCGTTCCCTAAATAAGTAACGGTCATCTGGTCTGTGAAAGATGTAGGATTATTTTCCGATACTCGTTTCAACAGATAAGAAGCGGCGTTTTGTTGGTTCACGATAACCACTTGATCCAAACGAACCTTGGCGATTTCTGTACTATTCCCATCTTTCAAGGTATAGATGAAATTGGTTACATTCTCAGCTTTCTTTATGCGAATCTTTGCCGCCAAGCGCTCTACATAAACATTTACAAGCGGAGCAGCATCTGCTGCAACATTCGGTTCAATCTCCACTACACTTTGCGCTCCTGTTCCTGCAGGCCATTGCATCGTATGGGTAGACATTATGAAGTTGCTGAACGAACCACTATTCTCCGTCCAAGCGTTCTTCTGTAAATAATCAGCTAAAGCTTTTCCGGTCTTAATTTGATTTTGTATGTCTGTGCCACCTTTTACTTGCTTATACAAATCATTTGGTGCGTCTTTAGAACCACCTAAGTTTGTTACCGCTATTACGCCATATTCGTTGCCCACCAAAGAGGCGCTCTGCGAATCATCCATCACCACCTCTACGGTCGCTTCCCAATCATGTTGATCTAAATTACTAGAACCTTGATCATTTACGGTAGCGAAACCCACACCACAAATGGTACTCGTTCCTTTAAAATCGAAGTCTGTCGTGCTTGGTGTACCATCAGTTTGGTTATTAAACAGAACTATCGTTACGTCATTTACCTTGTATTCATAGTCTTCGCCCAGCTCTGTTCCTGTACCTTCTCCACCTGTAGGAGTAGTAGCCTTTGTTCCTATATTCGTGTTGATCGCAACTTTCACAAACGCTGTTTGACCAGCCATAGCCTCGCTATTTCCATTTATATCCGCCCCGCCATCTAACTCATCCGAGCAAGACACCGCCGCGCACGCGAAAGCGAGCGCCCATAAAGTACTTTTTAGTTTCATATTCATTTGTTCTTAGATTATTAATATTCGATTGTTTTATATCCTGTTATGCCTTCCCCGCGGCCCCCTTCCGAGGTCCGCGGCAGACCTGTTCCGACGTTAGCCGCTAACCTGTTCCGACGTTAGCGGCAGACCTCTTCTGACGTTAGCCGCTAACC
>CASFXH010000032.1 GCA_949298575.1 uncultured Parabacteroides sp. | reverse complement strand
CGTTAAACATGAGCTTTTTACAGCTTGGATAATTTCCCTTTTTGTCTACTCACGTAAACCATTGTCAACACACGTCAACTACTGCGTCAGTGTGACATCGGGGTCAAACCTCGATTTGTTTCGTGGTAGAAATACGGTAGAAAAATAGGGTGAACAACTGTCTCCGACTACTGTCAGCCGGATTTTGGACAAATAAAAAAGCCGCTGATTTACAGCGGCTTCGTTATAGTTGGTTCTAATTCGTTGCAGTCAGTTATGCGCAATCACTTTCCGATGCAAAAATGCTTAAAAATATTCCCCAGCACCTCATCCGTCGTAACTTCCCCTATGATGTCGCTCAGGTGGAAGGCGCACTCGCGGAGATCTTGGGAGATGAAGTCGCCGGAGAGGTTGGTGGAGAGGCCTTCTCGCACACGGCGGATGGCTTCGAGAGCGCGGGTGAGGGCTTCGTAGTGGCGGAGGTTCGTGACGATGACGTCGTTGGAGGAGAGGGCGGGCAGATGGGCAGCCTCGACCAGGAGGGAGCGCAGGCGCTCCAGGCCCTCCTCGCGCTTGGCGGAGAGGGATATGCTCCGGGTGCCTTCGGGGAAGGCAAGGACTCCTATGGAGGTGGCGGAGGCGGCCAGGTCGCTCTTGTTGAGGACGAGGATGAGCTGTTTGCCTTCGCATAGGGGGATTAGTTTGGAGGAGAGGGCGGCGATTTGCCGCTCCGCCTCGGTTTGGTCGATGACCCAGAGGACGATATCGGCCCGCTCGATGGCGCGAAAGCTCCGTTCGATGCCGAGGGCTTCGATGGTGTCGCGCGTGTCGCGGATGCCGGCGGTATCGATGAAGCGGAAGATGGCTCCGCCGAGGTTGATGGTGTCTTCGATCACGTCGCGGGTGGTGCCGTGAATGTCGCTGACGATGGCGCGCTCCTCGCCCACAAGGGCATTGAGGAGGGTCGACTTTCCGGCGTTCGTCTCGCCGACGATGGCCACGGGGATGCCGTTCTTCACGGCGTTGCCCATCTTGAAGGAATGGGCCAGGCGAGCGATGACGCGCTCCACTTCCTCCGCAAGGCGCGAGAGTTCGGAGCGGTCGGCGAACTCGAGCTCCTCATGGTCGGCGAAGTCGAGCTCCAATTCCATGAGGGAGGTGAGATGGAGCAACCGCTCGCGGAGGGCACGCAGCGCTTGGCTAAACCCGCCCCGCATCTGGTTCATGGCCAGCTTGTGCTGCCCGGCGGAGGTCGAGGCGATCAGGTCGGCGACGGCTTCCGCTTGGCTAAGGTCCATCTTGCCGTTCAGGAAGGCGCGCTGGGTGAACTCGCCGGGGCCAGCCATGTGGCTGCCGTGGCCGACGAGCAGGCTGAGGATGGTTTGTTGGATATAAAGAGAGCCGTGGCACGTGAACTCCACCGTGTCCTCGCCCGTGAAGGAACGCGGGGCGCGGAAGACGGCGGCGATTACCTCGTCGATCACCTCTCCCCTCTCGCCTACGACGGTCCCGAACGTGAGCGTATAGCCCTTCTGCCCCGAAAGGTTCTTCCCCGCCACATGGGGGCGGAAGATCGCGTCGCAAATGGCGAGAGCCCCCGGCCCGGAGACGCGGACGACCGCCACGCCGCCTACGCCGGGAGCTGATGATATGGCGCAAATCGTACTCACCTCACACCGTGATTAATTCATACGCGCGCGTCCCGATGCCCCGCTTCTCGGCGTGCTCGAGGCCGGCCTGCCAGTTGGTGTCGGGGTGGATCAAGCGGAACTTGTCCTCGTTCTCCATATGCCCCTCGTGGGGTTTCTCAGCCAAACGGTTATGGTTGGCCTCGATGATGGGCGCCTGGTTGACCATGTCGGCGCAGGCCTGGTCGAGCGCCACGGGGTCGGCCGAGGCTAAGATACCCAGATCAGGCACGATGGCCGCGTCGTTGTGGTTCCAGCAGTCGCACTCCGGAGAGACGTTCATGATGAAACTTACGTGGAAATGCGGCTTGTCCTTAATGACGGCCTCGGTGTACTCGGCGATCTTGTAGTTCAGGTTCTCGGACGTGTCCCATTCGCCCAGGACGGCCCCCTCGAATTGGCAGAGGGCGACGCATTGCCCGCACCCGACGCATTTCGCGTAATCAATGACGGCTTTCCGCTCCCCGTCGAGGTGGAGGGCCGAATGCGCGCAACGCGTGACGCAGATGTTACAGCCCCGGCAATGCTCGCGGTCGATCTTCGGCTGGGACGAGGCGTGCAGCTCCATCTTGCCCGCCACACTCGCCGAGCCCATGCCCAGGTTCTTTAGCGCGCCGCCGAAGCCCGCCTGTTCGTGTCCCTTGAAGTGATTCATGGAGATGACGATGTCCGCGTCGGCGATGGCGGATCCGATTTTCGGGGCGGCGCAGTATTCGCCAGCGATGGGGATCTCGCGACACTCGGTGCCCTTCAGGCCGTCGGCGATGATCACGTCGCACTTGGCCGAGATGGGGTTGAAGCCGTTCTCCATCGCGCTCTGCAGATGGTCGACGGCGTTCGAGCGTCCGCCCGAGTAAAGCGTGTTGCTATCCGTCAGGAAGGGCTTACCCCCCAGCGAGCGGATCAGGGTGGCCATCCGCGCGGCGTAGTTGGGGCGGATGTAGGCCACGTTGCCCGGTTCGCCGAAATGGATCTTAATCGCAACAAACTGGTCCTTGAAGTCAATCTGGTCGATCCCGGCCCGGCGCACGAGGCGCTCCATCTTGTCGAGGAGGTTGCTCTTAGGCGTCGTGCGCAAATTCGTGAAGTAAACTTTTGATGCGGTCATAGCTATTCGTGTATATCTTTATTAATATCCGCGAATATAGGGGGTTTTTCCGAAATAATTCGAGAAATCGTTTCGTTTTAATGAATTTATTTCATAAGTTCGCGTCATGTCATATTAAAACCATGCAGGAAGATGTGGGAGACCAAGAAAACAAGGAGAACGATCCGGAAATACCAGGAAAGGCCCGTCGAGGCGAGCCTTCTGGACGAGCTGCTCGACGTGGCCGCGCGCGCCAGCAACACGGGCAACATGCAATTGTATAGCGTCGTCGTCACCCGTACGGACGAGGGGAAAGCCCGCCTCGCCCCGGCGCATTTCAACCAGCCGATGGTCGCGGAGGCGCCCGTCGTCCTTACGTTTTGCGCCGACGCCAACCGCTTCGTCCGTTGGGCGGCGTGTCGCGAGGCCGAGGCGGGGTTCGACAATTTGCAGACCTTCATGGCGGCGACGATCGACGCCATGCTCTACGCGCAGAACTTCGCCGACGCGGCCGAGGAGGCGGGCCTAGGCCTATGCTTCCTGGGGACGACTTGCTACAACGCCGACCAGATCATCGAGGCGCTGCGGCTGCCGCGACTCGTCGTCCCGATCCTGACCGCCACGGTGGGCTACCCCGCCGATCCCCTCCCCGACCAGCCCGAGCGCCTGCCCCTGCGGGCGATCGTCCACGAGGAGCGCTACGAGGATTACACCCCCGAGCGGATCGACGACCTCTACGCCGCGAAAGAGGCGCTCGAGGCGAACCAAGAATTCGTGCGTATCAATAACAAGAAGACCTTGGCGCAAGTGTTCACCGACCTCCGTTATACGAAGGCCAACAATGAGCGCTTCTCGGACGTCTTGATGGAGACGCTCAAGCGGCAAGGGTTTATCAAATAAAAAAGAATAAACGATATGAGAGACAAAAGCGAGGATAAGACTACACGATTTTTGAGGTCGAGCTGAGCCGAGCGCCTCAGTCGCGTTGAGCCGAACGCCTCAGCCGCGTTGAGCCGGGCGCCTCAGTCGCGCTGAGCCGAGCGCCTCAGCAGGATCTAAAAAGCGTGGACGGATTGTCTGAGCGGAATTCATAACAAACCTAACTTAATACTTAAGAATCATGGCTACTAAAAGCCCTACACAAAAGGCTAAATTGACTCTCAGAGCGATTTACCTATCGTTAACGAAGGAGGTGACGAACGACTATTACGTCCGTCCCAAGTTACAAAAATGCTTAACTATGCGTGACCTCGCGACCGAGCTCGCCGCCTTGAGCTCCCGGCAAGAGGACCCCGAAGAGGTGGAGCGTATAGGGAACGCTTTGATCCGGCGAATGATCTGGTTCCTCTCGTCGGGTTACAGCGTGAGCACGCCCATGGGCGTCTTCCGTCCGACGGCCAAAGGCACGTTGCTCGAGAACGAGTTGGCGTCCGCGCCCGACCGCGACCGCATCACGCTGGGGGTAAACTACAGCATGAGCGAGGAGATGCGTCAGGCGCTCGAATCCGCCGAGATTGACGTCGAGATTCAGAAGTCGACCACCGGCCCGCAGCTGATCAGCGTCACGAGCGCCTACAACGCGGAGCACCCCAAGCAGGCGTCCGACGGACTGGGAGTGCCTATCACGCCCGGACAGACGTGCATCATCACGGGTAAGAACATCAAGGTGGGCGGCGAAGGCGAGACGATCGGCGTCACCATCACCCGGCAGGACGGCGACACCGCCGAGACGTTCTTCTTCCCCCCGAAGCAGCTCTTCCCCAACACGCCGACCCGCGTGGGCTTCGTGCTCCCCGTCACGGTCGAGAACGAGTCGATCTGGGGCGTGAAGCTGTGCACGCTGATCGGGAACAACGCGAGCACCGTGTTGAAGAACCCGCGCGTGGCGGTGATGGACGATGTCTTCGTCGTCGGCGAGAGCATCGGCTCCGTCACGGAGCCCGACGATGAGGAGGTGGACGACGGCGGTAGCCCAGGCACCGTCTGAGAAATGAGCTGAGCGGGGAGGAAACGGGACGGGTTTCCTCCCCGCTTTCCTACCTTATATTATATAGAATCACATTAAACGACAAGAAAGGATAAAATGGAAAGATTGACATTGATAAAAGTGGGCGGCAAGATCGTCGAGGATGAGGCGACGCTCGGCCAATTGTTGAACGACTTCGCCGCGATCAGTGGAAGGAAGGTCTTGGCGCACGGCGGCGGACGCTCGGCGACGAGGCTGGCCGGCGAGCTGGGGATCGAGACGCGCATGGTAGGCGGTCGGCGCGTGACCGACGAGGCCATGCTGCGCGTCGTGACGATGGTCTACGGCGGGCTGGTGAACAAGAATATCGTGGCCCGATTGCAGGCGCTGGGCGTCAACGCGCTGGGACTGACGGGGGCCGACATGGGCCTTATTCGCTCGGAGAAACGCCCCGTGGGCGAGGTGGACTACGGCTTCGTGGGCGACGTGAAGGAGGTGAACGCCAGGCTGCTGGCCAACCTGATCGCGGAGGGCGTCGTCCCCATCCTGGCGCCGCTGACCTACGACCGGGCCTCGGGCCGGATGCTCAACACGAACGCCGACACCATCGCCGGGGAGGTGGCCAAGGCCCTCGCGCGAAGGTTCGACGTGACGCTCATGTTTTGTTTCGAGAAAAAAGGCGTCTTGCGTGACGAGAATGACGACGAGAGCGTGATCCCCGCGATCGACCGGGCGGCGTTCGCGCGCTACGTGGCCGACGGGACGATCCAGGGCGGAATGATCCCCAAGCTGGAGAATGCCTTTCAGGCCATCGACGCCGGGGTGAAAGAAGTGATCATCACCCAAGCCTCGGAGATCAATAAAGGGACGGGTACGAGAGTATATTAAGTAAAGATAAAGAAAGACATGGAAATAGCCAAAGGAGAGACGCTCGTGGCTATCGAGCGGGCGGTCACGCGGATGCCGGAGACGCGGTTTCGCCATCCGGTCAGTTGGACGGTCAAGGAGGGAGAGCAATGGGCCATCATCGGGCCGAACGGGGCGGGAAAGACGTTGCTGACCGACCTCGCGCGGGGGGCTTACGCGCTGCGATCGGGGGCGGTGCGCTATCCCGAGGGCGAGGCCTCGCACCGCTTCATCAAGAGCATCGCCTTCAAGGATATTTACTCGTTGGCCGACTGCCGCGACAGCTATTACCAGCAACGCTGGCACGCGACGGAGGTGGGCGACAACATGCCGCGCGTGGCCGACCTCCTCGAGCCTTACGCCCACCAGGACGGCTACCTCGCCACGCTGCGCCTCTTCCATCTGGAGGAGCTTTTGCCCAAGCGGCTGATCTACCTCTCGAGCGGCGAGCTGAGGAAATTCCTCGTCATTCGGGCGCTCCTCGCCAAGCCGCGGATCTTGATCCTCGACAACCCCTTCATCGGGCTCGACGCCCCCTCTCGCGCGACGCTCGTCGAGACGCTCAACGAGATGAGTCGCCTGGAAGGGATCCAAGTCATCCTCGTGCTGTCGAACCCGCGAGACATCCCGGAGATGATCACCCACGTGCAGCCCGTCGAGGACCGCACGCTCTTGCCCGCGATGAGCCGCGCCGCGTTCCTGAGCGACACGGAGCTCATCGCCCGCCTCTTCCCCACCGAGCGCGCGGGCTGGACGGCGGCGCCCGTGGAGCTTCCCATTAATAAGGAGAAAGAGCCCTCGACACACGAGGTGACGCTCCGCATGGAGCACGTGCGCGTCCGCTACGGCAGCCGGGTGATTCTGGAAGACCTCGATTGGGAGGTGCGTAACGGCGAGAAATGGGCGTTGTCGGGGCCGAACGGGGTGGGTAAGTCGACCCTCCTCAGCCTCGTCTACGCCGACAATCCGCAGTCGTACGCCAACACGATCTACCTCTTCGACCGCCGTCGAGGCACGGGCGAGAGCATTTGGGAGATTAAGCGACGGATCGGCTACGTCTCTCCGGAGATGCACCTCTATTACCAGGCGAACGTCGCGACGAGCCAGATCGTGGGGTCGGGCTTCTTCGACTCGGTGGGCCTCTTCCGCAAGTGCGCTCCGGAGCAGGAAGCCGTAGCGCTCGCGTGGATGCGCGTGTTCGGCATCGAGGGGTTGAGGGACAGGCTTTTCCAAACCCTCTCCTCGGGCGAACAACGGCTGGCGCTCCTGGCGCGGGCCTTCGTGAAAGACCCGGATCTGCTCATCCTCGACGAGCCGCTGCACGGGCTTGACGTGAGCAATAAGAAGCGGGCCGCCGAGGTGATCGACCGCTTCTGCGAACGGGCGGGGAAGACGCTGATCTACGTGACGCACTACCCCCACGAGCTGCCCCGCCAGGTGGACAAGCGCTTCGAATTGGTAAAACATGTGTAAGGCGATAAAATCAGGTGATTTTATCGCCGATTTTTTTGAGATGTGAAGGAAAATCGCGACTTTTGCCCCACGATGAGTCAACCTTTAGCGGAACG
Source organism: uncultured Parabacteroides sp. (assembly GCA_949298575.1). Lineage (GTDB taxonomy): Bacteria > Bacteroidota > Bacteroidia > Bacteroidales > Tannerellaceae > Parabacteroides. Next base: position 25,969 of record CASFXH010000032.1, on the reverse strand, counting down.
GTTAAGGCCACAGACGCTGGACGAGTTCATCGGCCAGCGCCACTTGGTGGGGCCCGGCGCGATCTTACGCAAGATGATCGACGGCGGCCGGGTACCCTCCATGATCCTGTGGGGGCCTCCGGGGGTGGGAAAGACGACGCTCGCGCAGATCATCGCCCGGCAATTGAAGACGCCGTTCTACACGCTGAGCGCGATCAGCTCCGGGGTGAAGGACGTGCGCGACGTGATTGATAAGGCCAAGGGAGCGCGGTTCTTCGACAGCCTCTCGCCTATCCTCTTCATCGACGAGATCCACCGCTTTAGCAAATCCCAACAAGACTCGCTCCTCAACGCCGTCGAGACGGGCGTGGTGACGCTCATCGGGGCGACGACGGAGAACCCCTCGTTCGAGGTGATCCGCCCCCTCCTCTCCCGCTGCCAAGTCTATGTCCTGAAATCGTTGGAGAAGGAAGACCTGCTGCGCCTCCTCGACCGCGCGCTCCACGTGGACACCTTCCTGCGCGAGAAGCGGATCCGGCTCACCGAGACCGACGCCCTCCTCCGCTACTCCGGCGGCGACGCCCGTAAGCTGTTGAATATCCTGGAGCTCGTCGTCGCCAGCGAGGAAACTGAGGCGATCGAGATCACCGACCGTAAAGTCGTGGATCGGCTGCAAGAAGACCCGCTCGCCTACGACAAGGATGGGGAAATGCACTACGACATCATCTCCGCCTTTATCAAGTCCATACGCGGGAGCGACCCCGACGCCGCCATTTACTGGCTCGCCCGGATGGTGGCGGGGGGCGAGGACCCGGAGTTCATCGCCCGTCGGCTGGTCATCTCCGCCGCCGAAGACATCGGCCTGGCGAACCCCAACGCCCTCCTGCTGGCCAACGCTTGCTTCGACGCCTTGCGGAAGATCGGCTGGCCTGAGGGCCGTATCATCCTGGCCGAGACGACCGTCTATCTGGCCTGCAGCCCCAAGAGCAACTCCGCCTACCAGGCGATCGGCTCGGCCCTGGACATCGTCGGCAAGACGGGCAACCTGCCCGTCCCCCTCCACCTCCGCAACGCCCCGACGAAGCTCATGTCGGAGCTGGGCTATGGGAAAGACTACAAGTACGCGCACGACTTCGCCGGCCACTTCGTCGAGCAAGACTACTTGCCCAAGGAAGTCGCCGGCCAACGCTTCTGGATCGGACAGGACAATCCCTCCGAACGCAAGCTGCTCGAGCGTATGCGTACGCTCTGGGGAGAGCGATACGTTGAGTGACCCGAATGGGCCATTTCGTGACAAAAAATCCCCCGCGAAGGATTTTTTTATGGAATATTGCTCAGATATGAGAAAAAGTTCTTACATTCGTCGCCGTTTTAGAAAGCTAAGACAAGTAGCGAAACATTAATAACAATAACTTATAATATCGCATTCCACATGAAGAAGCACAATTTTTACGCGGGTCCATCGATCCTCAGCGAGTACACGATCAAGAACACCGCAGCCGCGGTGGAGAATTTCGCGGGTATGGGTTTATCCCTCTTGGAGATCTCACACCGTAGTAAAGAATTCGTGGCAGTTAACGACGAGGCTCGTGCCTTGATCAAGGAATTGCTCGACATCCCTGCGGGCTACGAGGTGGTCTTCCTGGGCGGAGGGGCGAGCATGCAGTTCTGCATGGTGCCCTACAACCTGTTGAATAAGAAAGCGTCCTACTTAGACACGGGCACGTGGGCGTCTAAGGCGATCAAGGAGGCGAAACTGTTTGGCGAGGTCGACGTGGTGGCCTCGTCGAAGGATAAGAACTACACATACATCCCGAAAGGCTATCAAGTGGCCGAGGACTCCGATTACTTTCACATCACGACGAACAACACGATCTACGGGACGGAGCTCCGCGAGGATCCCGACGTGAAGACTCGGCTGGTGGCCGACATGTCGTCGGACATCTTCTCCCGCCCCATCGACGTCTCGAAGTACGACGTGATCTACGCCGGCGCGCAGAAGAACCTGGCCCCCGCCGGAGTGACGGTGGCGATCGTTCGGGTCGACGCCCTCGGGCACGTCGACCGGCCTATCCCGACCATGTTGTCCTACAAGACGCACGTCGACAAGGAGTCCATGTTCAACACGCCGCCCGTGCTTCCGATCTACGCCGCGCTCCAGACGCTGAAATGGTATAAGGCGCAAGGAGGCATCCCGGCCCTCGAGAAGAAGGACAAGGAAAACGCGGCCATCCTCTACGACGAGATCGACCGCAACAAGCTCTTCCGCGGGACGGCTGTCCCCGAAGACCGCTCGATCATGAACGTCTGCTTCGTGATGGCCGACGAGTACAAGGAGCTGGAAGGCGAGTTCAACACGTTCGCGGCGGCGGCCGGGATGGTGGGCATCAAGGGTCACCGCTCCGTAGGCGGGTTCCGGGCCTCGCTTTATAACGCCATGCCGAGGAGCAGCGTCGAGGCGCTCGTGGCTTGCATGAGAGAGTTTGAACGTTTACACTAATCTTATAAGGAGGAATGAATTATGGCTAAAATATTAGTGGCGACAGAGAAGCCCTTCGCGCCCGTCGCCGTCGAAGGCATCCGCGAGGTGATCGCCGACGCGAAGATGGAATTAAGCCTTCTCGAGAAATACACCGACAAGGCACAGCTGCTGGAGGCCGTCAAGGACGCCGACGCCCTCATCATCCGGAGCGATAAGGTCGACGAGGCCGTATTGGCCGCCGCGCCCCAGCTGAAGATTGTCGTGCGGGCTGGCGCGGGCTATGACAACGTAGACCTCGCGGCGGCTACGGCCCACGGAGTCTGCGTGATGAACACGCCCGGACAGAACGCCAACGCCGTCGCTGAGCTGGTGTTCGGACTGCTGGTGATGGGAATGCGTAACCTTTACAACGGCACGTCGGGGAAAGAGTTGAAGGGGAAGAAATTGGGCATCCTGGCCTATGGCAATGTGGGACGCAACGTCGCCCGCGTCGCGAAAGGCTTCGGCATGGAGATCTACGCTTACGACGCCTTCTGCTCCGCCTCGGTCATTGAGGGCGATGGGGTCAAGGCGGTCGCCTCGGCGGAGGAGCTGTTCAAGACGTGCGCCATCGTCTCCCTCCACATCCCGGCGACGGCCGAGACGAAAGGCTCTATCAACCACCATTTGCTGAGCCTCATGCCGAAGGGGGCGATCGTCATCAACACCGCCCGCAAGGAGGTGATCGACGAGCCCGGCCTGCTCCAAGCGATGGCTGAGCGCCCGGACTTGAAATACCTCACCGACATTATGCCCGCCGCCCACGCCGAGCTGGCCGAGCGCTTCGCCGACCGTTACTTCAGCACCCCGAAAAAGATGGGTGCCCAGACGGCCGAGGCGAACATCAACGCCGGTATCGCCGCCGCGCGGCAGATCGTCGACTTCCTCGTGAACGGCAACGAACGCTTCCGGGTCAACCAGAAATAAAAGAGAAGATAGTTATGGCAACGATCAGACCATTTAGGGGGCTCCGGCCCCCTAAACATTTAGTGGAAAAGGTGGCCTCGCGCCCCTATGACGTCCTCAACTCCGACGAGGCCCGGGCCGAGGCGGAGGGCAATCCCTATTCCCTCTACCACATCATCCGCCCCGAGATCGACTTCCCCGTCGGCACGGACGAGCACGACCCCGCCGTCTACCGCAAGGCCGCCGAGAACTTCGAGCGTTTCCAACGCGAAGGCTGGCTCGTGCAGGACGAGAAGCCCTGCTACTACCTCTACGCCCAGACGATGGATGGGAAGACGCAATACGGGCTCGTCGTCGGAGCCTATGTCCCGGACTACTTGGAGGGAAGGATCAAGAAACACGAGCTGACCCGCCGAGACAAGGAGGAAGACCGCATGCGCCACGTGCGGGCCACCAACGCGAACATGGAGCCCGTCTTCTTCGCCTACCCTGACCAGGAGGAAATAGACCGCGTCGTCGCCCGCTATGCCGCCCGCGAGCCGGAATATCACTTCATCGCTCCGGGCGACGGATTCGGGCACGCCCTCTGGGTCATCGACGACGAGGCCGATATCACCCGCCTCACCCAGCTCTTCGCCCAACTCCCGGCTCTCTACATCGCCGACGGGCACCATCGCTCCGCCGCCGCCGCCCTTGTCGGGGCCGAGAAGGCCTCCCAAAACCCTCAACACACCGGACAGGAGGAGTACAACTACTTCATGGCCGTCTGCTTCCCCGCTAGCCAGCTGACAATCATTGATTACAACAGAGTTGTCAAAGACCTCAACGGGTTGAGCGACGAGGAGTTCCTCCGGCGATTAGAGAAACACTTCACGGTGGAGGCGAAAGGAGAAGAGATGTACAAGCCCCAACGGCTCCACAACTTCTCTCTCTACCTGAGTGGGAAATGGTACTCGCTCACCGCCCGTCCCGGTACCTACGACGACAGCGACCCTATCGGCACGCTCGACGTCACCATCTCATCCACCCTCATCCTCGACCAGATCCTGGGCATCCGCGACCTCCGCTCCGACCGCCGGATCGACTTCGTGGGAGGCATCCGGGGCCTTGGTGAGCTGAAACGACGGGTCGACAGCGGCGAGACGCGGATGGCCCTCGCCCTCTATCCCGTGACGATGGCTCAGCTCATGGCGATCGCCGACAGTGGCCAGATCATGCCCCCCAAGACGACTTGGTTCGAGCCCAAACTCCGCTCCGGCCTCATCGTCCACAAATTGAAGGACTGATCGCTTGAGAACGAGCGAGGGGACGCGACGCTCTATCCCGCGTCCCCTCGCTTCTTTCCTTCCTTCTTATTCCCAGACATAAAGCTCACGGAAATTCTTGGGTCGCCGCGTCTTCCGATAACGCGTGGGCGTGGTCTTCTCTCGCCGACGAAACCGGTTCATGAGCGCTTCGGGCGAATTCAAGCCACAGCGCCGGGCCACCTCATCGAGCTCCAAGTCCGTGCACGCCAGCCACTCCTTCGCCTGCTTCAGCCGATAATTCGAGATGAACTCATCCGCCCCCTCCTCCGTCAGGATCCGCAGGGCGGCATACAAGTCGTTCGTGTCGACCCTCAACCGCTCCGCCAGATCGGCCAGCCGCCAAGTGCGAGTCTCGCGCAAAAGCTTCCCCACCGCGTCCATGATGATGGAGCCCGTGTGGGGAAAATCCTTTTCGAACGGCTTACGGATCAGATCGCCCTCCGGCGTGAGCTCCCGCCTCGCGGACAAAACGGAGACGTAAACATCGTCTACCGTAATCTTTTTCAAATAGCTCATCGTTTCCATTCTTATTTTTAGCGCGAAAATAAACCGATTCGCGGAAACCGGCAAGAAAAAGCTAACGCCCACACGACAGTTGTTAGCTCCGAACCCTCGGAACTAACGCCTACGCGACAGCCGTTAGCTCCGACCATCCGGAACTAACACTCGCACGACAGCCGTTAGATCCGAGCCACCGGAACTAACGCCCACGCGACAGCCGTTAGATCCGAGCCACCGGAACTAACGCCCACGCGACAGCCGTTAGCTCCGAGCCACCGGAACTAACGCCCACGCGACAGCCGTTAGCTCCGAGCCACCGGAACTAACGCTCGCACGATAGCCGTTAGTTCCGTTCTCAAGGGAATACATAAAAATAAAACTCCACGTTCCTCACGGAAGATGGAGTCTCAAATCCTTAAAGTATTCATAACTATAAAAATAACGAGAGAGGTACCTGGCGGATTCGAACCGCCGTACGCGGTTTTGCAGACCGCTGACTAAGCCACTCATCCAAGGTACCAATACGCGAAAACGCTGCCTTTTCTTTTCTCACCTTCTCCCTAAAGAGAGGTACCTGGCGGATTCGAACCGCCGTACGCGGTTTTGCAGACCGCTGACTAAGCCACTCATCCAAGGTACCAATACGCGAAACAGCGCGTTTCCCTTTTTCGCGGTGCAAAGAAAGAGATTTTTTCAAGAACTACCAAATCTTTCCCGGCTTTTTCGCGCCGTTTCCCCAAAAGCTACCGCGAAAGCAAGTAAGCCTTGAAGCCCTCGAAGTCGGGACCCAACTCGACGCTTTGCTTCTGGCCGTCGAGGAAAGCGCGCAGCGTGGGCGGGATCTCCAGGTCGATGCCCAGCACGTCGTCCACCACGCTCTTGAATTTCGCCGGATGGGCCGTCTCGAGAAACACGCCGATCTCTCCAGGAGTCAACGCCTCCACCAAGCCTTGGAATCCACAAGCGCCGTGCGGGTCGAGGACGTAGCCCGTCGCCTCATAGACCCGTCGCATCGTGCGGACAATGTCCTCGTCCGTAAAACGGTGGGCGGAAATCAACTGGCAGATCAGCTCAAAGGGTTTCGTAAAGCCATCAAAAAGATCATAGATGCGGGCGAAGTTGCTGGGATCACCCACGTCCATGGCGTTCGCCAGCGTCTGGACGGAAGGCCTGGGCGTGTAGACACCGGTCCGCAAGTATTCGCAAAAGACATCGTTGCGATTATTGGCCGCCACGAAGCGCTTGACGGGCAATCCCATCCAATAGGCGAAGACACCCGCCGTCAGGTTGCCGAAGTTACCACTGGGGACACAGACGACCAGCTCGTCGGCCTTGCCCTCGCGATCGAGTTGGGCGTAAGCGTTGAAATAATAGAACGCTTGAGGCAGGAAACGGGCCACGTTGATGGAGTTGGCGGAAGTCAGCGTCATGTGCTCATTCAAAGCCTTGTCCATAAAGGCCGCCTTGACCAGGGCCTGGCAATCGTCAAACGTGCCGTCGATCTCGAGAGCGGTGATGTTGCGGCCCAGCGTCGTGAACTGGCATTCCTGGATGGGGCTGACTTTTCCCTTGGGATAAAGCACGTAGACATGGATGCCCTCGACGCCGAGGAATCCGTTAGCCACGGCGCTCCCCGTGTCGCCCGACGTCGCGACCAACACGTTCACCTGCCGCAACCCCTCCTTCCGAATGAAGTAGCCCAAAAGGCGAGCCATGAAACGGGCGCCGACATCCTTGAAGGCCAACGTCGGGCCATGGAAAAGCTCCAAACTATAGATATTGTCTTCCACGTGGACAACGGGCGTTTCGAAAGAAAGCGTGTCGCGCACGATCTCGTCCAAGACCTCCGGTTCGATATCTTCCTCGAAAAACGCACGAGCCACGACGCAAGCGATCTCCTGGAAAGAATGATTCTTCATGTCCGCGATCACCTCCTCGTCGATCATGTCGATGCGCTCCGGCATATACAAGCCCCGGTCGCCGGCCAAACCTTTCACGACCGCCTCTTCCAGCGAGGCCAAGGGGGCTTTCTTGTTTGTACTGTAGTATTTCATATTCAATCTTTTAGAAATTCCTTAATAAACTCATCCTTCTCCAACGAGCCGTATCGGCCGGCACACGCCGAGAACTCGTCGAAGCGCGTCACGGCGTCGGGCTCCATCCCGGGCTTATAGATCAAGAAAGGCACGGGCTCATTGGTGTGTGTCCGTACGGCACAGGGGGTCGGGTGGTCCGGCAAGACAGCGATCGCCACCGGTTCATCCCATTGGCTCACCTCCTCGAAGATGGGGCGGATGAGGCGATGGTCGAGGTTCTCGATGGTTTGGACTTTCAAGGCGACATCGCCCTCGTGACCCGCCTCGTCGCTCGCTTCCACATGGAGGTAGACGAAATCGTTCGTCCGCAAAGCCCGCACGGCGGCCTCGGCTTTCCCTTCGTAATTCGTGTCGTAAAGGCCCGTCGCGCCCTCGACGGTCAGGACTTCCAAACCGGCATAGACCCCAATGCCCCGAATCAAGTCGACAGCCGAGATCACGGCGCCATGCTTAAAGCCATACATCTCCCGCATCGTCTTCATCGCCGGACGATAGCCGGGCGACCAGGGCCAGATACTATTCGCGGGATCCTTGCCCACTGCCCGTCGCCGGAGATTCACGGGGTGATCTGCCAATATTTCTTGCGACTCCAAGATCAAGCGGTTCAACAAATCGGCGGTCGGCCGAGCCTCCTCCGCTTCCGGCTTCACCAGGAGCGGGCGGAAAGGCTTCAGGGGCACGTCGTGCGGCGGGACGCAAGCCAATCGCTTATCGCCCCCCCTGATCACGAGCAGATGCCGATACGAGACGCCCGTGTAGAAATGAACTCGCTCCGAGCCCAGCCGCTCGTTCAGGAAACGGATCAGCTGATCGGCTTCCGCGGTCGAGATATGGCCTGCCGAATGGTTCTTCAAAAGCTCGCCTTCCACGCAGACCAAGTTACAACGCATCGCCATGTCGCCCGGTTGGAGCGTCACGCCCATGCTGGCGGCCTCCAAAACGCCACGCCCTTCGTAAACTTGGGGCAAGTCGTAGCCCAAAACTGACATGTTCGCCACCTCGCTCCCAGGGTGGAAGCCGTCGGCCACGGTCTTCAGGCGACCCGTCGCGCCGAGAGCGGCCAGTTTATCCATATACGGGGTTTGGGCGTATTGCAGAGGGGTCCGCCCCCCTAAGGTCTCAATCGACTCGTCGGCCATTCCATCACCCAAGATAATAATGTGCTTCATGATGAATTCTCTCTATAAAATATCTATGTTCCTTAACGGATATTCGCGATCGAGATGATATCGGCGAAGACTCCGGCCGCCGTCACGTCGGCCCCGGCCCCATAGCCCTTGATGATCATCGGATACTCATGGTAGCGTTCCGTCGAGATCATGATGATGTTGTTACTGCCTTCCAGGTCGTAGAACGGATGGTGGCTGTCCACCGCCCGCAGGCCGACCCGGCATTGGCCTCGATCCATCGTCGCCACGAAGCGCAAGTGTTTCCCTTCCGCCTCCAACCGCTGCCGTCTCGATTCGAAGTCCTCATCCATTTCCTTAATGTCGCGCCAGAAATCCTCCAATGAGCCTTCGAAATATTTCTCGGGAATAAACAAGTCGCTCACCACGTCGGACTGCTCGACCCGATAACCCGCCTCGCGCGCCAGGATCACCAGCTTGCGGATCACGTCGCGCCCACTCAAGTCAACCCGCGGATCTGGCTCCGAATAGCCCGACTCCTTCGCCAAGCGAATGGCTTCGCTGAACGGCACGCTGGCGCTGATCGTATTGAAGATGAAATTCAAGGTGCCCGAGAGGACCGCTTCCAGTTTCAGGATATGGTCGCCGCTGTTGATCAAGTCGTTCATCGTGTTGATGATGGGCAAGCCGGCGCCCACGTTGGTCTCGAAGAGGAACTTAATGTCGCGATGGCGGGCCGTCTCCTTCAATCGTTCATAGTTCTCGTAGGAAGAAGAGGCCGCTTCCTTGTTGGCCGCCACGACCGAGACATTGTGCTTCAGCAACGTCTCATAAAGCCCCGCGATCTCCGGGCTGGCGGTGCAGTCCACGAAGACGGAGTTGAAGATATTCATCTCCAAAATCCGGTCGCACAAATGTTGAGGGCCGCTCTCCTCGCCTTTCTCCCGCAGCTCCTCGCGGTAATTGTCGAGGCTGAGCCCACGGCGCAAGAACATCGCCCGCCTGGAGTTCGAGATACCGACTACGTTCAGCTTCAGCCCGTTCTGGGCCATCAGTTTCGGCTGTTGGATCCGGATTTGTTCCAAGAGATTGCCACCAACGGTTCCGATACCGACCACAAAGAGGTTCAAAACCTTGTATTCCGAAAGGAAGAAAGAGTCATGGATAGAGTTCAACGCCTTCCGCAAATATTTCAACTTGATCACGAACGAGATGTTAGTTTCCGAGGCACCTTGGGCACAAGCGATCACGCTGATACCCGCACGGCCCAGGGTCCCGAACAACTTGCCCGCGATACCCGGCGTCCGCTTCATGTTCTCGCCGACAATCGCCACCGTCGCCAAATCCTTCTCGGCCACCGTGTCGTTCATGTCGCCCTGGTTGCGCTCAAGGGCGAACTCCTCGTCGAGAACTTTCACCGCCAAATCGGCGTCGGCGTTACGTACGGCGAAGGTCGTATTGTTCTCTGAGCTGGCTTGCGAAACCATGAACACGCTGATACCATTCTTCGCCAGCGTCTTAAATATCCGGTAGTTGACACCGATCACGCCGACCATACCCAAGCCTTGTACCGTAATGAGGCACGTGTCGTTGATCGACGAGATACCCTTGATGATCGCTTTCCCCGTCGACTGGACTTTCTCTTTCGAGATATAAGTTCCCGGCGCCGTGGGATTGAAGGTGTTCAATATGCGGATGGGAATATTTTTATGATAAACAGGATAGATCGTCGGCGGATAGATCACCTTCGCGCCGAAGTTGCAAAGCTCCATCGCCTCCGTGAAGCTCAACCGGTCGATCACGTAGGCCGAGTTGATCACCCGCGGGTCGGCCGTCATGAAGCCATCCACATCCGTCCAAATCTCCAAGACCGACGCGTCGAGCGCCGCCGCCAAGATCGAGGCCGTATAGTCCGAACCACCTCGCCCAAGGTTGGTCACCTCGCCATTCTCCCGGCTCGACGAGATGAAGCCTGGCACGAGCGCCACCCGGGGCTGTATCTCAAAGGTCTTACGGATCAACGAGTTGGTTGTCTCAAAGTCGACAATATGTTTGTTGAATTGCTTCACGGTCTTGATGAACTTCCGCGAGTCGTAGAGTTGGGCGTCGCGGACGACGTTCGAGATGATCAGCGACGAGAGTCGCTCACCATAGCTGACGATCGTGTCCGACGTCTTCGTCGAAAGATCATTGATCAGATAAACCCCTTTCAAGATATTCCCCAATTCCTCGAGCAGGATCATCGCCTGTCGCTGGACATAGAGCCGGAGTTCATTGTCGGGCACGACACCCTCGATCACGTCCAAGTGTCGCGAGATGATCTCCGACAGGTTCTTCTCGTAGGCCAAGTCGCCCTTCGCCGCCATCGCCGAGGTGGCCAGCAACTTGTCCGTAATGCCACCCAACGCCGAGACCACGACGATCACCGGCTCGTCGATGGCTTCCACGATTTTCTTTACGCTTAATATACTTTCTACGGTACCGACTGACGTACCGCCAAACTTCAATACTTTCATTTGAGCCAATAAAATTCAGGTTATATAAATAATGTTATAGGAAAAAACGGGAGCGGCACGCGTGGCCGCGACAAGCGGAGGCCTCTATCCTCCCCTCTTGTGTCTATTTGAAGTAAAAGCCAACCCCCCAAGGGGTCATCAAGGCCCAAGTATAATATGAAGAAGTTTCGATAATCATCTCTAAAAGTCGCTTTTCATGTTTTCGTGACGCGATATTACGCGATATTTTTTACATAGCGCATACTTTCCGGCCAAAATTGAGCGCGGGAGATAAAATTTGGGGCTAAACGAAGGGCCAGAAATTGTCTGGCGTCACCACCTCATAAGTTTCCGGCGCGTAACTCGCCTCAAACGACTTGGGCAGCTTACTTTTTCCCCGCAGGTTCCATTTGAACTCAAAAGCCCGAATCACACCGTCCGCTTCCTCAATCAGGTCGATCTCTTGCTGTTCGTGCGTACGCCAAAAATACATATTTACATAATTGAAAGCATAAAGATTACGTTTCTTCCGCTCGCTGACCATCAGGTTTTCCCATAAAGCGCCCGTATCTAAACGCGTGTCGAGAGGAGCGAAATTCGAAAGGACAGCGTTGCGGACACCGTTGTCGTAAAAATAGATTTTCTTTCCTTTCTTGATCTCGTTACGCAAATTCCGGCTGAATGAATCGAGGCGGAAAACGACAAAACATTTCTCAAGCAAGTTGATATACATCTCAATCGTCCCCCGATCGGCACCTAAGAGATTTGCCAACTCATTATACGACACCTCACTCCCGACTTGAAGGGCCAACGCACGGACTAGCTTCTGCAATAAGTCTGGCTTTTTGAGTCCCTTATAGGCAAAAAGGTCTTTATATAAATAATTGTTGGTAAGTGTCATCAACGTCCGCTTAGCGTCCGCGGGCTCGTTGACGACCTCGGGATAGAATCCATAGACCAAGCGTCTTTCCAATAAACGACGCTCCTCGCGGGGCGAGGTGAAAGCGGCCAACTCGGAAAGGGAAAACGGGAAAAGATGGTAGGTAAGCAGGCGGCCCGTAGCGGGCTCGTTGATCTCGTCAGCCATATCAAGCGAAGAAGATCCCGTGACGATGACCTGCGTATCGAGCCCCAAGTCGCCAATCTTCTTGAGGGTCAATCCAATGTTCTTAACTCGTTGGGCCTCGTCAATGAACACGAGCTCATAGGGCGAGAGCATGTGGGCCAGCTCCGTAGAACTCTTTCCCTCAAGTTCCAAAGCATCGTCGTAGTTGTCGCAATTCAATGAAAGGATCTTTCGGTGGCCTTGCCCGATGGCGGAGAGCAAGGTCGTTTTCCCTACCTGTCGGGCGCCCAATACGACAATCACTTTCTTCCGATTAAAGTCCATGCGGATCTTCTCTTCAATATATCTCTTGATCATAAGCCTTTTTGCGGCAAATGTAAAGCTTTTTCCCGTACCCAAACCACAAAATTTGGCCGAATTTTGCGATCGAAACCACAGAATTCGGCCGAATTTTGTGGTTGCGACCACAGAATTCCGTTAAAATAAGATAATGAGACGCCACGACGCGGCGTCTCCACCTTCAATCCCTCAATTTCCCCGTAAAGATCAACGATATCTCATCCTCCTCCGAGTCGATGACCTTCATGACCTTCTCCAACTCCGCCCGCTCGGCGATCGAAAGGTCGTTCATGTCTTGAAGGTCCATCAGCTCCAAGATATTTCCGCTAAACACATTCACGGCGAAATAACCATCTTTCATTTGCGCAAACAAGTTATATTGCCCAAAGACAACCCCGAACGGCATCCGCACGCCCGTGATGTAACACCCCCGCAAGGTCTTCTTGTCGACAATGATTTTCTCGCCTTCCAAATCCAGCTGAGGCTCAGGCCCCGTATTGTGCGTAGACTCCACAATATAGCAACTGGGCAATTCATAAATGAATATAGATTTATTGTAATTCTCCACCCGGAATTGGGGGACCAGCCGGTTCGCCGCCTTGTCATAATGATATAAATAGGCGGTTGGGCTCTCTAATAGAGAAAAGAGAAAAAGGTCGAAAACGCCTTGATGGTAATTATTGATTACGGTGTTCGAACTCAGCGTTTGGCAAGGCGGAAAATCTTCCACTCGGATCTCTTTCAAGACATTCCCTTGGAAGTCCTGCGTCCAGACAAAGCTAGGTGGCCTGCCCTCATACACCGACGTCGCGAAAACGATCTCCTCCCGTTCTGGGTTAATCCTGAATCTCCCCTTAGTCGAATTATACGCCAGAGGGATATCGGAGAGATAATTGCCTTGGAAATCATATACGAAGATTTTATTCAACAAGAGTGGCAAAAGGTAAATCCGTTGGTTCGCCTCGTCGACTTGCGCGTCGACCAAGGAAAAGTATTCCCCGGGACCTTGGCCAATACGGCCGGCGTCGCAAACAAATTCGCCCGTCCGCTTGAAGAGTTTAAACGGCATATAATTATAACAATAGAAACCCAAATAATTTTCCGTGACAATCGTGGGAGTCATCGGGTATCCCAAGAAAGCCTCCACCGTATTCTCCAGTGGCACCATCCGGTAATCCGTGGCGATCACCTCGAAAGGCAGGTCGACCTTGCTCATGATTTTCCCCACGTCGCAGACGATGACCGTATCGCCATCCACCACCCGCTTTTCCGCGATCACGGGCTTGTCGGCCCAGAACGAGTCCACCACGCCGCCTTCCTCCTTGCCTGAGCAGGCGGCGAGGGAAAGGAGCGCCAACAACGATAAAATAACGCGTGTACTCTTATTCATACGCTATGTTTTTAGAAATTAATAATTCGCTATTCAGAGACGCCCGGATGGATAGAGACGCCACGACGCGGCGTCTCTACCTATGAAAATCAAATCAAACCACCTCCGGCGACCCGTCGCCATCGTTGTCCACGCCGGGTTGCGGGGTGTTGTCGTCGGGGTCGGGCGTGGTTTGCTCGCCGCCGGGTTGTTGGTCCTCGCCCGTCTGCTCGCCGTCGGGGTTGGTCGGCTGCTGGCCGTCGGGGTTTTCCGGGGTCTCCGTGTCGGTGCCGGGGATGGTCGGGTCTTTTTTCTCGTCATCGTCCGTCTCTTTGCCGGTGCGGAGGTTGTGACGCTTTTTGACCTCCTTGATCGTGGCGTTCAGGAGGTTGATGAAATTGGCCGTCGTCTCCGTCGGGTTGGTGACGCTCTCGGCGAACGCGATCATCGTGATCGTCGTGTACATCGGGTCCAAAGCCGCGCGGATCTCCGTCGCGCTGGGCAAGGTACGGGCCATCTCCGCGGCTGTCCGCTCGTCGGTGAGGGTGGTGTATCTTTCGTTCAACGATTTCAGCTCGGCCACGATCGGCGTCAGCCCCATCGTCGCGAGGTGCGCCTTGGCTTCCTCCGTGTCCAGATCGAGCAACAGTCCGTCGATGCGGTTTGTCTCCGACTGGTCGGGCAGGCGTTGGATGTTGGCGTAGGCGCGGGTGATCACCTCGAGGGCTTTCGCCGCCTCGCGCTGCGCCTCGATGGGGAGGTTGACGCCCGCGTTGATGGCCGCGAAGAGGTAACTCAGCGTCGCGTCGCGCATCCGGTCCACCTCATCCGACTCATCCGTCTTGACGCTGGCCGTAGGATAGGCGACGCGCTGTTGCAGCAAATCGACTTTCTCCTTATACTCCGCGAACTCCGCGGCTTCGATGCCCAAAGCCTCCGGCGTCGCGCTCTCGACCAGCCGTGCCGTCCGTTTCATTAAATTCAAATACTCATCTCCCGACAATCTCGACAGCGCGATCTCTAATACAAGTGTTAGTGCTCTCATAATTCTTTATCTATTTATAAAATGAATAATTTCTCCTTAAAAATTCCCGCTGTAGGCCTACAACGCTTCCGCGCGATCCGCGAAACCCCGCTGTAGGCCTACAACGCCTTCGCGCGATCCGCGCAGCCCCGCTGTAGGCCTACAATGACCCCGCGCGCCCCCGCGCAGCCCCGCTGTAGGCCTACAACGCCTTCACGCGACCCGCGCAGCCCCGCTGTAGGCCTACAACGCCTTCACGCGACCCCGCGCAGCCCCGCTGTAGGCCTACAACGCCCTCACGCGACCCGCGCAGCCCCGCTGTAGGCCTACAATGACCCCACGCGACCCCGCGCAGCCCCGCTGTAGGCCTACAACGGGATTTCGCGACCGTAAAGATCGCGCTTTTCCGCTTTATTTCACTTTCCCGATCACGACAATCGGGTTATCCATCTCGTCGACCGAGCGGAAAGCGGCGAGGCGGGGGTTGTCCGCCCAGTCCGCGGGCTGGTCCTCGGCCCAATCGAGGAGAGCCTCGGCGGTGACGTAGCCCACCAACTTACCGTCGGCGAGAGACGAGAGGGTGACCGGGGCGCCCTGGTCAAGGTCGTTCACCAGCGAGCCCTCGGCGCTGTGGCGGATCGTGCCGGCGCGCTTGTCGTAGAACGAAACGCGGGGAACTCCTTGATAATTAAAACGGATGATCAGGGTCTCATCGGTCTCCAAGGCTTTTGGCGAGAAGCAGAGGTCCTGCGAGGTGGTCGGGCTGGTCATTTTCTCGAGCGTGACCTTTCTTGAGCCCCAATCGAGGACGTAGCGGGGGATCAGGCCGGCTTCCGGGTCGATGGCGTGGATCGTATCGTCGAGGATTTCCACGAGATTCACCTTTCCGTCGTACATGAAATAATCACTGTAGGGGACGACCATCGCGACCATCGGCTGGAGCGTGGGGTTCGGGATACGGGCCTTGACGTTTCCGGCCTTGTCGAAGAAGAGCATCTTCTCCTCGCTGTTGAATTGGTAGCCGGCGTAGGTGTCGGGCGCGATCTTGACGTATTCCAAGCATTGCGAGCCCTCGGGGCGGATGATCCTTTCAAGGAATTTACCCTCAAAAGAATAGAGCACCAAGCCGTTGGCCAGGTTCGCCGCGACGGTACGCGCCTCCTCGTCGACAGGCAGGACCGACGTCGGCCGCGAGTAATCTTCCGGCCCTTGCCCGGCGGAACCGATCTCGCCCAGGAAGCGCCCGTCCTTTCTGCTGAAGCGGAAGATCTGGTCGCGAGCGGCGAGGGCGAAGATGTATTCGTCGGTCACGCAAAAGAGCGGCCTCGCGCCGATCAGGCACGAGTCGTTGGTCTCCAGCTTGACATATTCCACGTCGCTCACGACTTCCGATAGATTCAACTCCGTCGTCCGCGACAAGTCCGTAAGGTCGACGGTTGGCAGGCCCTCGGGGACCTTCTCCCCGCCACAAGCCATCAAGCCCGCGGCGAGGATCCACAATGGGAATTTCAACTTCATTCTATTCATACTTAGATTGTTTTAAAATATTCATTTGA
Source organism: uncultured Parabacteroides sp. (assembly GCA_949298575.1). Lineage (GTDB taxonomy): Bacteria > Bacteroidota > Bacteroidia > Bacteroidales > Tannerellaceae > Parabacteroides. The sequence continues at coordinate 9,683 of CASFXH010000032.1, read as the reverse complement.
AACGCAAGCGCGCCACCACGTAATTGTCGTCCTCGCCCAAGCCCTCGGCCAAGGTCTTCAGCGGGCCGGAGAGGCGGTTTTCCTCCAAGGCCGTCAGGAGCTCCTCGGTGGTCAGGACGACGAAGCCCAGGGTGGGATCGGCGCTCTTCTGGATCGTGGCGGGCGAGAGGTTCAGCTCCTTCCCCGCGTAGTCGGCGAGGGTCAGGCGGGGGACGAAAGTCTCGCCCGTCCGCTTGTCGCGGCAGAGGTAGTCGGGCATGAACCGCCCCTTCTCGACCACGAGGGGGACGGACTCGAAGAACTGGTAGGCGGCGGTCTCCAGATAGCCGTTCAGGTAGCGCAACGGATCGGTCGCGACCACGGCCGGCTCGCGGACGGCCAGCGGGCGCGGCTCCCCTTCCCCGGCGAGGAGGAAGAGCGTGTCGGTCTCTTGATTATAAAGGATCACGCCCTCCGGGTTTTGGACGATCCGGTTGGTCCGCGCCGGGAAGGCCAGGCTGATGCCGTTCATCTGCATCGCCACCACGAGCTTGATCTCCGGGTTGGCGGGCACGTGCAGGAAGCGCGTGATCTCGCCCGTCTGTTTGGAGATCAGTTGGAAAGGCGAAGGGTTGGCGAGCGGGTCGTCGCTCGGGGCGGGCCGGTTCGCGTCTTGCCCGGGGAGCATCTCGAAGGCTCGCTTATAGACTTCGTTCGCGTCGTAGATCAAGAGGTGGTTGGCGTCAAAGTCGACCGCCTCGGCCACTTGGGTGCCCGTGCCAAGGGTGAGCGTCCGGCGGTGCGTGCCCCGCGGGTCGTAGACTTCGATCTTGTTTTGAAAATAAAGGTAAAGCTCTTGCTGGGCCTCGTCGAAGACCATGCCGGTGATCATCGAGTATTCGCCAGGGCCTTCGCCCCGATGGTTGAAGCGGTGGAGGGGATTGCCGGCCTGGTCGAAGAGGAAGACCTCGCCCGTGCGGTGCTCGAAGACGATGGCGCGATCGTCCGTCACCAGCATCGGCTCGCTCTGGAAAAGGAAACCCTGGTCCTCGCCGCCCAAGCGCGCGTACTTGACCGTCGCCAGCTCGGAAAGCTCCAAGTCCAGGCTTCGCGTCACCTCATTCATTTGAAAAGAGATCAAACGCCCCCCCTCGTCCTTGGATGGGGAACCGCACGACCACAAGAACGCGGCCAATGCCCAAATGATGCAATAAGATTTCTTCATGTCACTACCTTATTTAAGGTTAACGAATATGTTTATATTTTCCAATCTGTCCACTCGCCTCAAGCGAACGGAACAAAGGTATCGGAAAAATCCATATTTCCGCCAAATTTAGACATAGACATTTCCAAAAAAAATCGAAAAGTCCATTAATTCCTCATTTCCAACGACCGCCGCCCGACTAGTCGAGACCGTTCGGTAGACAGTCAGAGGTTCTTGAGGTAGTTTATGAGCCAATTTCCCCTCGGCAAGGGAGCGCTGAAGCGCTCTTTCAGCCGCTGTTTCCGCTTGGAGACGCCCTCCGGAGAGATCGCGTAGATCGTGGCGAGCTTCTTCTCGGTGAACCCCTCCCCGACCAATCCGCAGAACACGATGTCATCGTCCGTCAAGGCGGGGTTCTCTTTCCGCATCTTCCCGAAAAGCGCGGGGCGGACCTTCCGCAAGACATAGGCCACCACCACGAGCTCCCCCTCCCGCACGTAGCGGGGATGCTCGTACAGCTCGTTCAGGAAAGCCCTCGGCGAAGTCTTCTTGGCCCAATAATCTCGCATGAAGGGGTTCTCCTCCAAGGAATCGGGGTCGGGTTTTTGTTTTTCCTTCTCTTTTTCTTTTTCCGCTTCCATTTTTCGCTTTTCCATTTCAACCTCTTCCCTTTTCATACGCTCCACTTCTAAAGATTGCCCTAGAGCTTTCCCCTTTTCCCGCTCCTTCACATAAAGACCTAATAAAGCAAGCAAAATTAACACTAAAACAATCCCAGCACATCCAGCCCAACCCAGCGCGTTACTCCAAACCGTCTCACGCTCTTTCCAATCATACGAGTCCTTGATCGCCTGAATTTCGGGACTAGGCCCCATCTCTTCTATTTCCTTTTGGCAAGCCTTATATCGCTCATTGAAATAAATCGCGTCCTTTAATTCCCCCAATCGCTCAGACAAATAATAAAGCGCGTGATAAGCACTTCTTCGCGTATAGATACTTTCCGCCTCAATCGCTTGATACAAATAAAAATAAGCGCTATCCACCTGATTCAAGCTCCTATAAAGATCTCCAAGCACCAAATTAACGCTGCCATTACTCGGAACGCCACTCATGCGGTTATAGAATTTCAAGCTATCCACCATACTTAGGGCTTCATCAACTTTATCGCCACTCGTATACACGCCTATCAGTTCTTGGAGGCAAAGTTCTACCGCATGATAATCCTTTATTTGTTCAGCTATTCGTAAGCCCGTTCGATAAAAGATAGCCGCTTGCTCCCAATTCTTCTTCACACCTTCGATACGTCCTAAATAAGCATAACTAAAAGCCATATTTGAACTATCCTTTGCCATCGTGGCAATATCGAACCCTTTTTGATAAGCGTCAGACGCTTGAAGCTCCAATCCTTGATGAGCATAGAGCGTCCCCACTTGCGTAATGATCCGGAATGCTAAATCGGGATCGTTTATCTTCTTTACATAATCATACGCGGCTAAATAAGCATCAGTCGCCACCTTCAATTTCCCCAAATCATGATTGACCCTACCTTTATAATAATAAGCCAACGCCTTTTGGTGATCATCGCCATGCGTGTCGTAGTAGGCGACGACGCGATTGATGAGCGAATCGGAGGTATGAGGAACGAAAGCCTTGTCCAGCGCCTGCGTCCAGAGCAAGGCCCCGCGATACCACTCCGCTTCCGAGCGTATATGAGGGCGTATGATTTTCAATAACGTCAACGTGCTATCCGGGTGATCGTTCACGACCGCCTCCGCCTGTTGAAACAACTCCTCGTTCGACTTCGGCCCACACGCCATGAGCATGAGCGCCATCAACAGGGACAAAATCCCGCGAGATTTTAACTGTGTCATCCAACCCATTCCACTTTTAGATTTAGTTATGGGGGCAAAAATAAAACAAATCTTTGTGGGTAGCCATTCAGACCACCCACAAAGATTATAAAAAACAATTAAAGCCGATGCTTATACAGCTGGGCGACGGCTTTCTGGTACTCGTTGCGCAAGGAGAGGTAGTTTTGGAGACTCTGATAGTAGGTCGTGAGGTTTACGAAATACTCGATCATCGAGATTTGGTTCGCCTCGATGGCCCGGTTCAGGATCTCGACATTGTTCTGCCGCTCCAGCACCTCGCGATAGTCCGCCATCGACGCCCGCAGCGTCTCCGCACGGGCGTAAAGGCGGGTCAACTCGTTCTCGACCGTCATGTTCGCGCTTTCCAAAAGGTTCTCGGCGTAGAGGGCCTTGGCCTTCGCTTGGCGCACGTTGTTGCGGTTCGAGAAGAGCGGGATGCTGATGCCCACCAAGAAACCGTTGTAACGGCGCCCCCCCGACGAGGGGTTCATCCGATAGCCCAACTCAAAGCCGGGCAAGCCCTTGGCCTTGTTGACGCGAACCTGGCGCTCGGCGGCCACCTGGTCGCTGCGCAGGGCTTGGAGGCTAGGATCGGCGTCGAGCGTCTCTTGCCGCAGCGCCTCGAGCGAAGGAAGCGTCGGCTCGGCGTCGGCATACGTCGTGTCGTCGAAAGCGATCGCGATCCCCCCGTTCAGGAGCGCCAATTCCTGGAGCTTCGTCTGGCGGTTGTTCTCGTTGAGCTGGTACTCGGTGCGGGTATTAAGCAACTCGAGGTCGATCTTGTTGGTCTCGATCACGTTCGCGTCGCCCTTCTCCAGCTTCGAGGCGTAGAAGGCCGAAAGGCGCTCGGCGTTGTCGAGGCGGGCGGCAAGCAACGCCTTCAGCTGGTTGAGGTAGACCAAGTCCAGGCAGACCTGCTTGGCTTGCAAAAGGATTTGCTGGCGGGTGGTCGCGCCCTGCCGATCGAGACCGGCGGCGCGCTCCTTGGCCAGTTTCCCCCGCTGGTAATAGAGCGTGGGGAAATCGAACGATTGGGAAGCGACAAACTCGCCCGTGAAGCCCATGTCTTCCTGGTTGCCCCAGAAGTGCGAATAGGTGACGCTGGGATCGGGCAGGTTGTTGTCGAGTTTCGCCTCCACCTTTTGAGCCTCCAACGACTGGTAAGCCGCCTTCAGCTCCTTATTGTTAGCCTCCACTTGCCGCAAGACCTCGTCGATCGAACGAGATTGCGCGTCCATCCGGCAGACGGCGAGCGCGGCGGCTATCCATAGGATGTATACTCTCATGATTGTTGTGCTTTAGGCTTGTTAATGTATAAATAAATGATGGGGATAATGAACCCGTTCAGGAACGTCGAAGTGAGCAACCCCCCTAGGATCACCTTCGCCATCGGGCTTTGGATCTCGTTGCCCGGCTGGTCGCCGTTCAGGGCGAGCGGGATCAGGGCCAAGGCCGAACTGAGGGCCGTCATCAGGATCGGGTTCAACCGGTCGAGCGAACCTTGGTGCACCGCCTGGCGCAAGGGCAAGCCCTCGTTCCGGAGCTGGGTGTAATGGCTGATCAGCAACATGCCGTTGCGGGTCGCGATGCCGAAAAGGGAGATGAACCCGATGATCGCGGGGATACTGATCTCACCCGACGTCAGCCAAAGGATCAACACGCCTCCGATCAAGGCCAGCGGCAAGTTCACCATGACCACGGCGCTCTCGCGGGCGTCCTTGAACTCATGGTAAAGCAACATGAAGATCACCAAGAGCGACATGAGCGACGTGAGCAACAAGGTCCGGCTGGCGGCCGCCTCGCTCTCGAACTGTCCGCCGTACTCGATGTGATAGCCCTCGGGCAACTGGATCTCCCGCTCGACGGCTTCCTGGATATCGTTGACGACACCCCGCAGGTCGCGGTCGGCCACGTTGGCGCTCACCACCACCTTGCGTTGCACGTTCTCGCGGTTGATCGTGTTCGGGCCGGTGATGGAACGGATCTCGGCCACGTCGCTCAGGGGAACCTTCTGCCCGTTGGCGTCGATCATCAAGTCGCCGATCGCGGCCATGTCGACCCGGCTCTCGTCGGAGGTTTTGACCGTCAAGTCGAACGTCCGGTTCTCGTCATAGACCTGGCTGACGACCTCGCCGCCCAGCATGACATTCACATACTCCTCGAACTCCGGCAAGGGGATGCCGTATTTCGCCAACAACTCCCGCTTGGGGACGATCGCCAGCTGGGGCCGCTCGATCTGCTGCTCCACCTTCAGGTCGACCAATCCGGGGATGCCCTTCACGGCTTCCTGGATCTTTTGGCCGATGGTGAACATTTGGTTCAGGTCGGTGCCGAAGACCTTGATGGCGATATTGGCTTCCGTTCCGGACAACATGGCGTCGATGCGGTGCGAGATAGGCTGGCCGATCTCGATGTTCGCGCCCGTGATGGTGGAGAGCTTCTGGCGCACCTCCTCCGTCACTTCCGAACGGCTCCGGTCTTTCAGCTCGAAAGGCGCCTCAATCTCGGAGACGTTGACGCCCAAGGCATGCTCATCCAGCTCGGCGCGACCCGTCTTCCGGGCGACGGTCTGGATCTCCGGGATCTGGAGCAACAATTCCTCCGCCTCCCGTCCCAAGCGGTCCGATTCCTCCAAGGAAATGCCGGGCAGGGAGCTGACGTTGATCGTGAACGACCCCTCATTGAACGGAGGCAAGAAGCTCCGACCCAACGTGAAGAAAAGGGCCAACGCCACGACAAAAAGCGCTACGGTCGAACCCAAAACCAACTTCCGGCGAGCCAAGACCCACTCGAGCGCCCCGCCATACCACGCCTTCAACTGGATCGCCACCTTCGACTCCTTCAAAGGCTTGTTGTCCGTCGCTTTCTTGTTCAACAAATAGCTACAAAGCACGGGCGTCAAGGTCAGGGCCACCACCGTCGAGGCGAACAGGGAAACGATGAACGCGATGCCCAGCGGGATCAGCATCCTTCCCTCCATCCCGCTCAGGAAGAAGAGGGGCACGAAGCTCACGATAATGATCAACGTCGAGTTGAGGATCGGCATACGCACCTCCCGCGAGGCGTCGTAAACGATGTCGAGCGTCGGCCGCTGCTGTTCGGGCGGCAAGAGGCGGTTCTCCCGGATCCGCTTGAAGACGTTCTCCACGTCCACGATGGCGTCGTCCACCAACGAACCGATGGCGATCGCCATACCTCCCAGACTCATGGTGTTAATGGTCAAACCCATATAATGCAACACGATGATCGTGATCAGGAGGGAGAGCGGCAAGGCCACCAGCGAGATCACCGTTGTCCGCGTATTCATCAAGAAGAGGAACAAGACGATCACGACGAAGATGCTGCCCTCGAAAAGGCTCCGCTGCACGTTGTTGATCGAGCTGTCGATGAAGCGGCTCTGGCGGAAGATGTCGGTCGAGACATGCACGTCGGCCGGAAGGTTCTTCTGCAAGTCTTGCAGGATGGCGTCCAGACGGGCCGTCAGTTGCTTCGTGCTCGTGTCGGGCTGCTTGGTCACGGTGATCAGGACGGCGGGTTTGGCCCGTTCGGAGGCCGTACCCAGCTTCGGGCTCTTGCCGCCGATCTGGACCGTGGCGATGTCGGCCAGGGTCACGGGGTAGCCATCGACCACCTTCACGACGCCTTTCGCCATCTCGCCCGCGTCGGTCGTGGAGAGCAGGCCGCGGATGATGTACTCGTTCGAATATTCATAAAGGACGCCACCGTTGGCGTTCTGGTTCATGTCGCGGCAGACGGTCAGGACCTCGTCGAGCGTCACGCCATAGTGCTTCATGCGGGCCGGCTCCAGGAGGACTTGGTATTCCTTCACGTCGCCCCCGATGACCGCCACCTGCGCCACGCCTCCCGTCGAGAGCAGACGCGGGCGGATCGTCCAGTCGGCGATGGTCCGCAAGTCCAACAAGGAGGTCGTGTCGGCCGTCAAGCCCACGATCATCATCTCACCCAAAATGGAGGATTGCGGGCCCAGCGTCGGTTTCCCGACGTTCTCGGGCAAGGTCTCGCCCAGGATCGACAACTTCTCCGTCACGATCTGGCGGGCCCGGTAAATATCGGTTCCCCAATCAAACTCGACCCAGACCACGGAGAAACCCGTCGTCGACGAGGAGCGCACCCGGCGCACGTCCATCGCGCCGTTCACCGCCGTCTCCACCGGGAAAGTCACCAGCCGTTCCACTTCCTCGGGCGCCATCCCGTTCGCCTCGGTCATGACGACTACGGTCGGGGCGTTCAGGTCGGGAAAGACATCCACGTCGGTATGCATGGCCGTGTAAGCGCCCCCCACCATCAGCAGGACGGCGCAGATCAGGATCACCAGCCGGTTGTGCAGCGAGTAATGTATGATTTTATTCAACATAAGGCAATCCCTCCCCCATTAATGATGATGCGTATGGGCCGGGATCGCGTTGGAAGCGGAAGCGAGCTTGATCTGGTAAGCGCCGCGGGTCACCACCTCGTCGCCCGCCTTCAGCCCCGTGAGGATCTGCACCTCCGAACCGTTGTCGGCGCCCAGCGTCACTTCTTGCTTGCGGTAATGCTCCCCATGCACCCGCACGTAGACGGAATAGATGCCTTGCTCCTCGATCAGCGCGGAGACCGGCACGCTCAGCACGTCCGCCATCGGGCTCGTCAGCAAATAGACCTCCACGAACGAGCCGGGGATCAGCCCGCCCTTGTTGTCCAGCTCGAACGTCACGGGTATGTAGACCCCGTTGCCGCCCGACGCCCGCCCGTAGGTGAGCAAGCGGCCGTGCATGTCGGAGAGCTTATAGACCGTCGTGTCGTAAGGGGTCTTGAAATGGGCCGTGCGGATCGTGCCTAGGGCGCCGTAATGCTTCTCCGGCACGTCGGCCCGCATCATCAAGCGGCGGTCGCGAGAGACCGTCACCAGCGGCTGGCCCACCGCCACGTAATCGCCTTCCTTCACCAACAGGTTCTTCAAATAACCCTCCAGCGGCGAGACGACCGAGACGCCTCGCTCCGTCTGCTTGTCAGCCAACGCGTCGTAAGCCGCCTTCGCGTTCTCGTAGGTCAGCCGCGCTTGCTCGAAGTCTTTTGCCGAGACGATCTTGTCGTCCACCAGTTGGGCCATGCGCTCGTATTCCCGCTTCGCCGTCTCGTAGGCCGCACGGGTACGGGCCACCACGTCGCCTTGCGAGAGGCTCTTCGAGGCGATGCTCAAGATGGCCTGGCCCCGACGGACCGCCTGCCCGTCGACAAACGGCAGCTGGCCCAGCGTCACCACGCCCGGCACCGTCGCGACCACCACCGACTCGTCGCCCTGGGCGGCCACGATCTGCCCGCCCGTCTTGATGACCTCCGTAAAGGCCGCCGGCGTCATTTTTATCGTTTGAAGGCCTATCGCCTCGGCCCGCTCGTCGTGGAAGACCACCTCGCCGGCCGCCGCGTGGTCGTGCTCATGCGCATCGTGACCCGCCTCCGCGTGTTCCTCATGTTCGTGTTCATGTTCGTGTTCGTGCTCATGCGCGTGCTCCGAATGGCCGGCGCACGAAGCGAACAGGTAAGTACACAGTACTCCCAGGATATATGTTTTTCGCATTTTAAATCATTGTTTTTAAGTTAGAAATCGAATGTATCAGATAAGGGGATAATGGGTTCATCCGATTTCCGGCGGGCCGCGCAAGCCCGTGGCCCGGGCTCGCCACGAGTCGTAGAGCGACTCGATGTAGACGGGTCTCTCGACCAAGAGAGACGGGTTGATTCCGATATGTAAAGATTGATAAGGGGCGAAAAGGGAAATGAGGGGGAAAACATGGAGGCCGACGTCCGTCCCCACGCTGACGGGCAACAGCCCGTGGCTGCCAAAGCAACAGCCCTGTCCGCAGGGGTCGCCACCGTCGGCGTGGGCCATCTCCTCGGTGAGGGGCATGTAGCAGGCCGAGCCGTCCGCGTGGTGATGATGCGGGAGCACGATGGAGAGCAACGTCAGGATGCCCGCCACCAGCACGACATATCGCCGGATCCGATCTTTCGTTTTCGCTCGCATGGCGCGAAGGTACGGAAAATCATTGACAATTGACGATCTTTTTACCCCCTCAGTCGGCTTCGCCGACAGCCCAAGATAAAAATTGATCATAAGCCTATGTTTCAACCCCTCAGTCAGCTGATGGGACCGCCACAAAAAGCATAAGGGGCTGAAACAGGATTATTTCCCTATGTTTCAGCCCCTTATTATGTGGTGGCAATGTAGAGACGATGTGCACATCGTCTCTACGAAAAAAACAAAACAATATGAATATCAGACCACCTCCGGCGACCCGTCGCCATCATTGTCCACGCCGGGCTGCGGCTCTTCCGTCTCGTCGCCACCGGGCTCGGTCGGGGTGGTTTGCTCGCCGCCTTGGCCGTCAGGATTCTCCGTATCAGGCGTTTCCGTGCCGGGAGTTTCCGTGTCGGGAGTCTCGGTGCCGTCGGGCGTTTCGGTCTTGTCCTCTTCCTTGTTCGCCTCCTCCTTGTCGGAAGCGGAGCCGACGCCGCGGCGGGCCAAGGTTTTGCGGTATTGCAGGACGCAGCCGTTGAATTGGCTGATCACGCCCTTCACCTCGGCCAATTTCTCGGCGTCGGGGGCGATGTCTAAATAATAGAAATAG
>CASFXH010000031.1 GCA_949298575.1 uncultured Parabacteroides sp. | reverse complement strand
GGTTAGCGGCTAACGTCAGAAGAGGTCTGCCGCTAACGTCGGAACAGGTTAGCGGCTAACGTCGGAACAGGTCTGCCGCGGACCTCGGAAGGGGGCCGCCGGAGAGGTAAAAAGAGAGAAAATTATAAGGAAAGAAACGATAAATAATAAGCTAAAATGATAAGATTAAGGAATACATTAGGGGCATTGGCCCTCGTATGCGTCACCCTGTCTTGCTCCGATGAGTTGGGTGAAGGAACGAACTCTCAAGGGAATGCCTTGGCCGGGCAAAAGGGCTACGTGAAGATCGCTATTAATCTGCCGACAAGTTCGGGAGTGGGAACGAAGGCGGATGATGAGTTGGCGAATGACCAATTTCAAGACGGCCTACCGGAAGAATTTCAAGTGAATGACGCGTATTTGCTCCTTTTCGGGGGACGTAGTGAATTGAATGCGGAGTTGCGAAGTTGGTATCGTTTGGAACATGATTTTCAAAAGGAGAGAGATGATAAGGACAATATCACCTCCACCTCGGAAGTCATTCAAGAAATTGTTCGCCCCGATGGCGATATCGTTTATGGCTTGGTCGTGCTCAACAATAATAGGGTTCTTACCTTCAATGCGTCGGATGACTCGGGAGAATTGGTGACTTATAATGACGAACCTGTAGAGAGCTTGAGTGATTTGCAAGAAGCGATCACCGAGAATGTCAATCAATTTATCGGGTCAGAAAAGAGTAGTTTCACCATGACCAACGCTCCGATCGCGAAGCTGAGTGGCTCGAACTCGACACAGGAAGGACAGTCCGTCACGACCTTGGTGCCTTTGGATGTCTTTGATACGGAAGAGCAGGCGAGAATAGACACGGATCCGGACCAAATCTATGTGGAACGTGTCGTGGCGAAGGTGACGGTGGGTTACGTGAGCGATTTATTTCATGAAGAGGATGGCAACAAATATTATGCGTATGTCCAATCAAACGGTAATTATAATGGCGATAAAGTCTACTTGGATGGCTGGTATTTGAACGTGACCAACAAGAAGACCAAGTTCGTGCGGGACGTGAGTGATTGGGAAGAATGGAAAACATACAAGAACAGTAGTTCTATCCCGGATAATCGATTCTTTGGTAAAGACTTTCCTTATCGGGTTTATTGGGCTATTGACCCTAACTATGATGATCTTGAGGCTACGGAAAGCGTATTGAAAGACAACTTCTATGTTTATTCACAGGATAATGAGAACGGTGTTTCGATAATAGATGAGAATATGTTTGGCTCTCCCGCTTATTGCCTGGAGAATACGTTCACGACAGACCACATGGTGCAGCGAGAGACCACGGGAATTGTCTTTAAGATGACTTATCTATTTAATGAGGAACTTGATGCGAGAACCTTTTTTGTGGCGGGGGATGATATGATTCTTTCTGAACCGCAATACGAAGAAGCCTTTATTGAAGAGGTGGAAGAGAAGACAAGTCTTTCGGGACTTTCTTTGGTTGATAATCCCCAAGGCGGCTATTACCGGACAGCCTCGGATATGCAAAAGTTATTTTATGGATTGAATAATGAGGATGCGAGCACAATCGCGGAAAAGGTGGGCATCATCCGCGTATACGAGAATGGGGCGACTTATTATTATGCCGCCCGGATCAAGCACTTCGGGGATTACTATACGCCGATCGAGGGAACGCATGTGGATGGCGTGAATGAATATACAGATGCGCATTTGGGCCACTATGGCGTTGTCCGCAACAACTGGTATGAGATCGTGATCAATGACATTTCCGGTCCGGGACGCCCGACGCCTCCCGATCCTACGGATCCGACAGACCCGGACTATCCGGACCCGGATCCGGAAGATCCAGACAATCCTGACCCCGATGTTCCGGATGTTCCCGATGATCCGAACGATCCTTCCTTCATCAACTGCCGAGTCAACATCCTCCCCTGGACCGTTCGCAAGCAAGCGGTACACCTTTAATGATAGAACGACTTTAAAAAGAGGAATTGTTTATGAATAACATGATCAAATACTTGTTGGGCGCCGCACTGCTGACCGTCGCGCTCCCCTCGTGCGAATATATTCACGAGGACTTGGAGCCGTGTCCCAGCGGGCTTTACCTGACGTTCGAATACGATTACAATTTGCAGCGGGCCGATCTGTTCGCCGACCATGTGGGCAGCGTGACCGCTTATCTCTACGACGAGAATGGCGCCTTCCTCCAGTCGCGCACCGAGAGTGGCGAGGCGCTTGCCGCCCAAGGCTACGAGATGCGGTTCGACGACCTCGAGCCGGGGCGCTACCTGTATACCGTCCTCGCTTGGCAAGGGCCGCACGAGGAAGCGCCCGCTTCCGCCGAGGGCGCGGAGTTCAGGGTCGACGAGCCCGCGCCGGGCGACGACCGGGAGTCGCTCGCCATCACCCTCGATCGCGAGGCCGATGGGCGTGTCCCCCACGATGGGCTGCCGCTCGACACGCTTTGGCATGGCTTGACCCTTGATCCGGTGGAAGTGACGCTCGGCGGCATTACACGGGATACCGTCTCGCTCATCCGCGACACGAAGCAGATCAACGTGGCGCTGCACGACTTGGATAACCCCTCGTCGGTCGATGTCGACGATTTCGACTTCCGGATCTACGACCGCAACGCCCGTATCCTGTGGGACAACTCCGTCGACGAGCGCGATAGCTTGGTCTATACGCCCTACGCGACGTGGACCACTTCCAGCAAGCCCCTCACGGCGGACGGTCCGACGGACGGCGGGGAGCGCATCGCCCATGCCGACTTCATGACCTCGCGCCTCATCTACCACGACGCGGGCCGCGACGACGCCATCCTCTCCATCACCAACCGGACGACCGGCGCGGAGGTGGTGCGGATCAACTTGGTCGATATGCTGAGTCGCCTGCGTACCTCGGCCGACATCTATCGCTATACGCCGCAAGAGTTTCTGGATCGGGGCTACGACTACCAGCTCACCTTCTTCCTGAAAGGCGCGACGTGGGAATACGTGAACATCGAGATCGCCGTCCTCTCGTGGGCGAAGCGCGTCCAATACGAGCATATCCAATTTTAAATCGAGTAAGCCATGAAGAGACTTTATACCTATATAATATATGTCTTCTCGGCGCTCGCGCCCCTGACCGGCTGCGGGCTGATCTACGACGACTTCCCGGAGACCGCCACGGAGGAGGAAGGCGATCCCGTCTATCTCCGCCTCACCTTCCGGACCAGCGGTAGCCTGGGCACGAGAGCGAATGATCCGGATTTAGAAGGGAAACCAACCGGAGGCGAAGAGGGCGATGCTCAGCAAGACGGAGTGGGTGATGAGAACACGATCAACAATGTCACGCTCTTCCTGTTTGACGCGTCGGTGCCTATGGAGGGAAATACAGAGACGCCGATTGATAAGGTGGTGGAGATCTCCGGTTCAGAGTTAGGCGGCAATACGGTCACGATAAAAGTAACCGGATTGACTAAAGACGATTATCACATCTTAGCCGTAGCGAATAGGAAGTTTGGTACGCTTGCGCCATCGACATTAGGCTATTTACGGGATATGAGCATAGAGGAGAACCCTTGGGAGAATGACAACTTTATCATGTCCTCCGAAAAACTCGCGACCGTTACCGGCGTCCAATCCAGCACGGAGCAATATCCGGCCATGGCGGCGATTGATTTGGAACGGCTGGCGGCTAAGGTGACGTGTGAGATCCATCCTTACTATATTTTTCAATTAGGAGGTGAAAATAGTAACCGTAACCAAGTGAAGGCTACGATTGAGGGCGTGACTTTGATTAATATTCCTGATTATAGCATTGGTGGAACTTATTTGTTTAAGCGTTTATCTTCCGATCCGGAAGGAGGAAATGCGGTCCGTTATTTGGAAGATGAAAGAGATAATGCTAATCCGGACACTTGGTGGGTCGTGGATGCACGATCAAAGGCTTGGAAATTGGAGAATGAGCATCAGTTTTATGTGGATGATCGACATTATCCACATATTGATGCCAGTAATTTGACGGGCTGGGTTACTTATACTTTTGAAGAGAATGCGAGTGAGAATACATGGGAAAAGGAATTATTAGGCTATACGATCGAGAACACCAATGAGATCCATTCGGATTACGACCTTCGAGAGTACGCGACCGGCGTGCTTTTCAAAGTCCATTATGAACCGTATGGCGATGGGGTGACCGGTGAATTTTATGTGTATGAGAATAAGGCTTACGCTTCTATAGAAGAATTGATAGCGGCGTATCCGGATAAGTTTGCGGATTTGACAAAAGATAATTATCAAAAATATGGTATCGCTAAGTATGGAGAAGGTTATTCCTATCTGCCCTATTGGATCAAGCACGATGAGGATCACAACGACGCGGAGTATGGCGTCATGGAGTATGGCATTGTCCGGAATAACCTCTATGAGTTGTATGTGGAGTCGATTACCGATTTCGGAGAAATGATTGTCTCGGTGAAGGCATGGGACAAATGGGATACGGAGGATGTTTTGGTGACAAAGCCTTCAACAAATACAGGAGGAGAATAAGATGAAAAGAACACTACATTATTATATATATGTAAGTCTCTGCTTGCTCTTGGCGGCATGCGCGTCGGAGTCGGGTGGCTCCTATGATCTGCCGGAGACGGAAGAACACAAGACTTGTCGGGTTTCCGTGGAAGTAAGCGCGGCCGGAGTGAGCCAAACAAAAGTCTTGAATGATGACAATGCGCTTAAGGGAGAATTTATCCATAGCTTGCATGTCTTTATTGTAGACGTGAACACCAATACGGTTGAAGCGGAATGGACGCTCGAAGAAGGGATAGCCTCAGGTGATGAAAAAGAGGGAATGGTGGAGAATTGGCAAAGTCCGAATATCTTTATTGATCCGGGGCGGAAACGTGTTTACGCTTTCGCGAATATGGAGAATGTTTATCTAGAAAGTTCTACATATCCTGACAAAAGTTTTGACACCCTTTTAGATGGTGTAAAAGTAGATGAGACATATGAACTGTTTGGTACAGGCGATTTATTTAGGGTTTTCTTAAAAGACCCGGCTGCTTCTATAAACTTTGGTGCCGACCATTTCATCCCCATGAGCTGTGTGGAATTGCACGATTTCGATACGGATATTACGATTCGCTTGGAGTTGATTCGTATGGTGAGCCGGATTGATGTGTCAGTCTTGAATAATAGAGAAGACGGACAATCAATAACAGTTACGGGCGTGAAGTTCGGTCCTTATGCCGAGAAGGTGGCTTTGATCTCGTCTTATGTGGATAATACGACTGGAGAGTCTAATGATTATGAGATAGTTGAATCTAAAGGAAAAACTCCTGAAAATCCTCAATGGACCGGAAGTAAAGAAGTAAATAATGGTTCGACAGAACCTATTTGCAGCTTCTACGTCAACGAAACCAATTTAGCGAGTAGAAATTTCGAGATAGAGCTAACGACCTCAGATGGAACACCGCTAAAAGGCACCACTTCCAAAAGCCTCTTGCCCCGGAATACGGTCTATCCTTTGCGATTGACGTTCAACGCCAGCTTGGGCTTGGATGTGGAGTGGGCGCTTACCCCGGTTGGCGGCTATCCCCGCTCGTTTACAGTGAGCCCTACGGTGGAAGTGGAAAAGGGCAGCGGCGATTCGAATACGCTTTCATTATCGCTCCCGGAAGGCTGCAAGTTCACCCTCACGCCTAAGCTGACAGGCATGGTCGCCAAGACGTGGAAGTGGACGCCGGGCGCGAATGTGAAGAGACATAGTGCGGAAAGTGCGGAAGTCTTTGAAGGCAACATGACCGGCGTAGTCGACGCGACTGGCACGATTGAACTAACGGTGGATGAAGATTTACCAACCAAGAAAACATTCACGATCAGTATTGAGACGACAGCGATACAGGATTGGGACGAGTATTCCGCCTCGACCAACGCCTTGCTCCGCTGGTGCGCCGCCCCTCAATGGTGCGAGCCGATAAGTTTAACAACAGAAAACGAAGGAAAGGAAAGATAAGATGAAACAATATAATCAATGGATGCTAGTCCTGCTGCTCGCCCTGTTTGGGAGGAGTGACTTGATGGGGCAGAATTATGTGGCAGGGAATCGGTATCGAGATGCGAATCCAATAATTAGAATAGATAAAAGGGGAACATCCGATAAAGGTGATCCTGCAAAGATGTTTGATGGAATTGATGAACAAGGTTCCTATTGGAAGGCGGCCCAGAAAGGGCCTGTATCGATGGTTTTGTCTTTCAAGGAGGAACAGACTTTTAGCGGATTATCTGTATTTCGATCTGGAAATTATTTGGAACGTGCGGTGCAGATTGATATTTATAAATCGGAAACAGGCAAGGATCCATGGGTACTGGCGCATTCTGAAAAGAATATAGATCGAGGAGAGACTTCCGGAGATAGGTCTTTATCTTTTGATTTTGATGGTGGAAATATTACCACTCAATACGTGAAATTAGTCTTTACTCCGGCTGAAGGGCAGTTAATGGCGATCAATGAGATTCGTTTTACGGGGCTTTCTTCTTCTTCTGTTCTTGAATTATTGCAAGCGCCGACCATCCTTCATAAACATCCCAAATGGATCGACCAGCGAGGTGGCCTGACCAATAAATCGACGGGCGATCGTTTCGGAGAGGATGAGCCCATGTTTAATGTGCATGAAAATCCATTGATCGTGGACTATCCGGTGGATTATATCCAATCGGCGCATATCTATATTGATACGATCTATATGCACGAGGGGCAAAGCGTCAGGCTCTCATTGCCCAATAGGCAAGTGCAAGACAATAATACGAATTCGAGTGTCAAGTCTTACCAACGTTGGTACAGTTTCCGGACGGATGGCACGTATCGGACGAACAACACGGGAGCGGATGAGATTTGGGATTTGCTGACTCCGGTGAACAACGCGGATGTCTATCGTTTCGCGAATGGCTATGTGGGCAATCCGGCCTCAAATAATGTGGCGGAGGTGATGAACTTTTATTATCCGACAAAAGAAGAGTTTCAGAAATGGTTCCCTAATTACGCGGATGATCCAAATAGAAACCTTTGGGACTGGTTTGTGGTCGCTTGCGATGTCTCCAGCTATAATGATTTCACGGAAACATTTAGCTCGAGTTCGCATAATTCGTCTTTAATGGAGACGAGTTACGAACCCACTCTTTCGCGGCGTGTGCTCTATTATATCGTGAATGTGGATGGGCGCAATAGCTCGACGGGCAGTGACGTGAATTTCCAAAACAGTTATGGGCAAATCACGCGATGCATGGGCGATCGCTATCTGGAAGAATACGAGATTACTTTCCCTACCATTCGCTTGAATGGAAAACCAAGAAAGACTTCGGATGGGAATACGCATTGTACGCCAGACTTGGTAGCCTTGTCGAAAGACGCGATGAGTTACGTGATTCCGGATAAGAAAAATGATACGGATGAATTGACCGTGACCATAGAAGAGGGTACGAATACGGCTGGTATAAAGTTGTTAGAGTCTCATGCGGATTGGGACGCACATGAGGGTACTTATAATTATTATTATCCGGAAGCGGCGAATAACACATTAACCATCAGCGGCGAGACCCGTATTATCCATTTCGATTATCCAATCACGAAAGAGGATGGAACGCAAAGCGTAAATGATGTAGAGAATCCTTCCGCCACGATTTTGGTGCGGAAGACCGTGAATGGCACGACCTACAATATCGCTCGCTACAAACTGAACTTCACTCAAAATACGCAGTTGCTTACTCAAACACAGGTTAGTGGGATAGAAAAGAACGAGACAGCTAGTCTCCATTTCCGTACGCCTGCTTATTTGAAGAAGAATTATACGCCGTTGACCTCGTTGACTTGGAACTATGATCTGCCGAGCGGAACGTACGGGCAAAGTCGGCAAGACTATTATTATCCTTTCCCGATGGGGTGGAACGTAAGTAGTTATGCTTTCTACGATGGATCGACTAAAACGGATTACGCGAGCGCGACAGAACCACAATGGGGTTATTATGCCATTATGAATAACTTTGTGGAACAAGTATCTCACTGGTCAGGTGCGCCTACGGTGACAAATCCTTTGTTACCGGATAGCAAATACCATTTGTACGTAGACGCGTCCGATCGTCCGGGTGTGATTGCCCGCTTGCCTTTCCGGGTGGATTTGTGTCAGGGGACGGAACTGATGGTCAGCGCATGGGTGAAAAGTTCCGGTTATAGCGAGATGACGGTGGATGCCGGGATGTTGTTTACGATTATGGGCGTGAAAGAGGTGAGTGGACGAGAGATACGTACACCGATTTATCGCCACGCGACGGGACAGATCCGGCGGACGGATTATTTAAAAAATCAAATACCCGGTTGTGGGGCTAACACAAATGAATGGTTGCAAGTCTATTTCTCATTTGTCGTGCCTCATGGCTTGGACGCGAATTATGACTCTTTCGTGTTGCAAGTCGATAACAACAGTGCCTCGACTAGTGGAGGCGATATGTATTTGGACGAGATTCATCTTTATATCGCGACACCGGAAGCGCGGGTGCAACAGAAAACGCCAACTTGTGATGAGGAGACACTTTTGCAATTGCAAACCAATTTCGAGCCGCTGCTTTCGAGAACCGCTTCCCAAGGAGAAGGTTCGCATTACGTCAATTTCTGCTTTGTGGATTCCTTGAAATATGTGGAGGCGCTGAATAGTGATCATAGCAATGTACAAGCGGCAATAGAAGCATCAGTAGTGCCATTCTCTTATCCTATAGAAACGGGTAGAACTAAAGATTTTGAATATGGCCGTCTATCATTTGATGCGACATTTGATGAGAATGAGGAGTATAATGGTGAAGAAGGAGCGATTAACTTTCAAGAAGCGGGTGTCGGAGGAGAAGGTGCCCCTTCTTCTCATTTCTTCCGCATGGAGGATAGCGAGAACTTGGCGGTAGATATTTACGCCCAATTGGTGCCCTTTAGGAGATATCTTTTCGCGATGGTCGTGACGGACGATAGCGGTACTCCAAGTGTTTTCGCGTTTACGGAGGACTTGTTGGCGCCTTGTGCGATTGTCTCTTCTTTCAACGTGACTTCGCAATCAGTCATTAAAGTAAATGGCAATGTGCTGACGAGCGACGCGGATTTCTGCCAAGGACAAGTCGTGGATTTCAGCGTGCAGCTGGAAGGCAATATTGGCCAAGGTGACCAAATTATTGAAGAGCGTGTTTATTACGATTGGCTTTTCGTAAGCTATGATGACTTTGTCAAGGACGAGAGTGGTGTATCTTTGAAAACTGCGCTCGCGGCCTTCCGGAACGCGTATCCAACCGCGAATACTTTGCAACCGGCGATAGAGACGGGTTTTACTCAAGCTGAATACGACTTGTTGAATGAGTATGAAGCTAAAATCACTTTCTATCAGCCGAACCTCAATGTCCGCTTGGATAAGGAGGGCGAATTTAATATGATGATTTGCCCGTGTCCGGTGCGTTATACGGAGCCTGAGCTTGTGATTTGTACGGAACCTGTGCCGATAACCTTGCGGGTTGTAGGCGAGGCGCCGGAAGCGAAAGTCGGTTTTCATGATGTAATTTATGACGATGAAGAACCCGCGGTTCGTATCGGCTTGAAGCAAGTGAATGATTTATATAAAGGCTCTCAATTGACAATTCCTTTGCGGGGAGTGAAATTGGTCTCTTTGGATGGCGTTCAAGAGAATGGTACATTGGAAACGCGAGGAGAACAAATTTACCTCATTTCTTCTGATGATCCGGAAGTCTTGAAGGTCGCCGGACAAATGGAAAATGGGCTGGGAAGCTCGGACTGGCCGATTGGGCGTATCTTGGGCTTTTCGGCTTCAACTGAGGGCGCTGGAGCGAATCAATTGGTGATGAAGTTCGACGGCTCATTGGTAGATGAAGAAGGTATTGGCGAATTGATCTCTGATGATTTCCGTCCGCGAGAAGGGTTCCGCTATACGCTTTTGGTGCCTTTCCAACAGGAGGTAAGTGGTACGGCGGCGACTAACCTTTGCTATGGGACATTGCTTTTCGACTTGTATGTTGTCCCCGAATACCAACGTTGGATTGGCGGTTCGGATAGCAACTGGAATAACGACGCAAACTGGGTGCGCTCATATGCCGATGAGTTGCAAGCGCTTCTATATACGGACTACAAGGACGGACATCGCGGCTTTGTCCCGATGGATTTCACGAAGGTGACGATCCCAAGGCCGGATGCGGAGAAGGAAGAAGGTGGCCAGGCGAAGCTTTATGGAGATCAAAATAAACCGACCGATCATAGCCCGTTATCGTTGGCGACAGTGGATGTTTCCCAAGCGGCGACGCAAGGTATTGAGTACGACTTGTTGGTGAAAAAGGCGAATGATGGCAGCAATTACGAGTGCGAACCTTATTATACGAATACGGTCGAGCAAATCTATTTTGAGGCCAATACCGAGATGCTTCACGCGGAGAAGTTGGCTTATGACACCGCAAGAGTGGAGTATGAGTTGACGAAAGGACAATGGCATTTGTTGGCCTCTCCCTTGCAAGGCGTCGTCGCCGGCGATTTCTATACGGATCGCTCCGGCAAGGAAGAGTCAGAATATTTTGAACCGATAGAGTTTGATCTGTATTGGCAGACTTCGGGTGGTAGTTCGGGACATAACAGCCGCTACCAACCTTCCGTCTATCAACGGGGATGGAAAGGAAGCGCGACTTTGATTACGGTTGGAGGATCGGAAAGTGAAGGAGGTAAAAATCGAGATGTCGCGGTCTCCGGGAATTGGAGTGGCATATATAATAATGTAGCGGAACCCTATACGCCGGGTACAGGCTTTTCACTGCGGGTTCAAGATTTGCCCGACGGTACGGATAAAGCGCTATTCCGTTTGCCGAAGGCGGATGACCATTATATTTATTCAAATTTTAACGGATTAACCGTGACAGGTGGAGAAGTTCAGCTTGAGAGCAAGTTGCGTGAAAACGCGGGACGGTTGCGGTCGGATGATATTTATACGAGATCGGAGTCGGATCCAACTTATCCGGAAGGTTCCGTTGAGCATAAGGAAATATCCGTAACCTTGTCCGAGTCCGCGAATGGCGATTACTACCTCGTCGGCAACCCCTTCATGGCCCATTTAAATATGAAGAAGTTCTTTGAAAAGAATAGTGACGTATTAGAATCTAAATATTGGTATGTGGAGGATGGCGAGCAGAATATTGCGGTAACAAATCTCGATGATGCAACTTGGGCAACCGTAAGTGATAATTCATTGATCCCACCCTTACATTCTTTCTTCGTGAAGAAATCAAGTACAGATGCGACGAATGTCACAATCACCTTCACCCACGAGATGCAAGCCTTAGGCAATTCCTCTACGAGTGAAAGCGAGGACGAAGCCGGGACGCAAGCTTTGATGATCACCGCCACGAATAGCGAAGGAAAGATGAGCCGGGCGCTGGTGGCGGCCGACGCGGGGGCATCCGACGAATACCGCTCGGCCGAGGACGCCGAGTTGTTCTTGGATTCCAACCTGGGCGACGTGCCAATGGTCTACACCGTGGCGGGCACGATGGCGACCTCCATCAACGTGCGGCCCACGTGCGAGCGGGTGCCGCTGGCTGTCTATTCGTCGCGTGATGAGGAGGTGACGCTCCGGTTCGAGGGCGTCGAGTCCTTTACGGGTACCCGTCTCTACGACGCGAAGGAGAAACGTTACACCCCGCTCACGAACGGTTTGGAGGCGCGGATACGGACCAACGATTTCGGCCGCTATTTCTTGACCGACGGGTTGGCGACGGAGAACGAAACCATCCATGCCGACGGAGGCATCCAGATCTACGCCCTCCGTCCGGGCGAGTTGGTAGTCGCCTCGCCGGACACGCCTTTACGCTCGATCCGGGTGTTTGGCGTGAATGGCGCGCTGCTCCTGGAACGCGCCGTCAAGGGCCGGACGACGGAGCGGCTGAGCGTCCCCCGCGGCCAGATCTACGTCACCTACGCCGAGGACGAGCAAGGGATCATCCAGAACAAGAAGCTCTATCTGGATTGATCGCACGTTTTATTTCAACTTCAAAATAAAAGCATGAATCCCAACCTCCCGTGAGGGTCGTTGGGATTTAATTTTTTTCTTTTTATAAACAGTAATTCTTTCCCTCGTGCTCTACAAATTCTTTCTCTCATGCCCGATCTATTCTTTCCCGCTTCGGGAGTAATTCTCTAATCACCGCCGCTGATTATATAATCACCGGCGGCGTTTATATAATCAGCGGCGGTGATTATAAAAACGGCGGTGAAAATTAGGAAATAGTTCCGTAAGTAGTTATCTTTGTGTTACGGGAAGAGGAACTTTTTTTCTTGATAAGGCGAACAATTATTTATAAGGGAGAAATGGCTAGATACATTAAGCAAGAGATGAACGATCTCAACGGGACGGGTGAGAAACGGTCTTACTATCGGATGAAGATCGAAGGGAATATCAGTATGGACAAATTTATAGAGCGGATCGCTTTTCCGGGTTCGGGCGTGAGCCAGGCGACTGTCTTGCACGTGATGACGGCGGTGGCGGAGCAATTGGCGCGGAGCTTGGCGCAAGGCCAATCGGTGACGCTCGACGGCATCGGGACATTCAAGCCTCGCTTGGGCGTGGTGAAAGGCAAGGAGATGGACACGATCGACGGGTCGGAGACGAAGCGCAACGCCCGGAGCATCGAGGTCAACGGGATCTCTTTTCGGGCCGACAAGGCGTTGGTTCGTGAGACCAACCAATATTGCGACCTGGAGCGGGGAGGCATCAGTCGCGTCAAAGACTCGCCTTATACCGAGGAGGAGCGCCTTAGCCGCGCCCTGCGTTATTTGGATGAGCACACGTTCATGCGGGTAGTTGACTATATGAAACTCACCGGTTTGAAACGTACGAGGGCGACGCTTGAGCTTCAGCGCCTCGCGAGTGATCCGGCAAGTGGAATCGTCCGCGAGGGATGGGGGACGCATCGGGTGTACGTGCGGGGAAAGCGCTAAAAAGCCTAGGGAAGGAGGGAGGGATGAAAGAGAATTTGTATTTTTGCGCGCACTAAACGTTTAAACAAAATGAAAAAGAGAAACCTTTTTCCGCTATTAGCGGCGGGGCTCGTCGGTTTGGCAAGTTGCGGCGATACCCCGAAAGAGACACAAGAGGCGGCCGTTAAGGCGATCGACATCGCGAATATGGACACGACTGTCGCGCCAGGCACCGATTTTTACCGTTACGCGTGCGGCGGATGGATGAAGAACAATCCTTTGAGACCGGAATACGCTCGTTTCGGCACTTTCGACAAGCTTCGGGAAAATAACCAGGAGCAATTGCGGGTGTTGGTGGATAGCGTAAGCCAAGTCACTCAAGAGCCGGGCAGCTTGGGTGAGAAAATCAGTATGCTTTATAAAATGGGGCTGGACAGCGCGAAGTTGAACGAGGATGGTTTCGCCCCGATCGAGGAAGAGCTTCGGCAGATCCATGGCTTGACGACCAAGGCCGACGTGACGCGGATGGTCGCCCAATTGCAAAAGGAAGGCATGAGTCCTTTATTCTCGCTTTATGTGTCCGCGGATGAGAAAAACAGCTCGATGAACATTGTCCAGCTTTACCAAGGAGGCTTGGCGATGGGCGATCGGGACTATTATTTGCAAGACGACGAGCAGACGAAGCGGATCCGTGAAGCCTATAAGGAATATGTCAGCAAGTTGTTCACGCTCGCGGGTATGACCCCCGAACAGGTCGACATGGCGACTGGCGCCGTGATAAAGATCGAGCAGGCTATCGCCGAGGCCTCGTACAGCCGCGAGGCACTTCGCGATTCGGAGAAGAATTACAATAAGATGAGTTACGATGAGTTCAAGAAATTGGGCAGTCCGCTGGATTGGGATATCTATTTCGAGACGATGGGCTTGAGCGGAATCCAAGAGCTCGACGCGAAGCAAGTGGATTATTTCAAGGCTTTGGATAAGATCATGGCGTCGACGACTGTCGAGGAGCAAAAGAGTTACCTTGGTTTCAATCTGCTCGACAAGGCGGCTTCTTATTTGAGCGATGATTTCGTGGATGCCTCATTCGAGTTTTATGGTCGTGTGCTATCGGGTACCGAGGAGCAAAAGCCCCGTTGGAAGCGGGCTTTGGAAACCGTCAACGGCGCGCTGGGCGAAGCGGTCGGCGAGATGTACGTGGAGCGTTATTTCCCCGCGACCTCCAAAGAGCGGATGCTGACGCTGGTCAACAATTTGAAGGTCGCTTTGGGCGAGCGTATCAACGCGTTGGCTTGGATGGGCGACTCGACTAAGCTGAAGGCGATCGAGAAACTGAACGCCTTTACGGTGAAGATTGGTTATCCGGACAAATGGCGTGATTATTCCGCGTTGGAGATCAAGAATGATTCCTATTGGGCGAACGTGCGCCGGGCGAACCTTTTCGAGATGGCCTATCAGTTGGCCGACGCGGGCAAGCCTGTCGACAAAAGCCGTTGGTTCATGACGCCACAGACCGTCAACGCTTATTACAATCCCGCGAGCAACGAGATTTGCTTCCCGGCGGGAATCCTGCAACCGCCCTTCTTTAATCCCGCCGCGGACGACGCGGTGAACTATGGCGCGATCGGTGTCGTAATCGGTCATGAGATGACTCACGGTTTCGATGACCAAGGCCGCCACTACGATAAGGATGGCAACCTCGTGAATTGGTGGACGGAAGAAGATTCCGAACGATTCACGGAACGGGCTGGCATCTTGGTGGAGCAATACAATAATATCATTGTGGCTGATACCGTCCACGCGAACGGCGAATATACCTTGGGCGAGAATATCGCGGACCAAGGCGGCTTGTTGATCGCTTATCAAGCCTACCAAAATAGCTTGAAAGGCAAAGAGCAACCTCGACCGATCGACGGATTCACGGACGCGCAACGGTTCTATTTGGCCTACGCGACCCTATGGGGGCAGAATATCCGGAAGGAGATGGTCTTACACCTCACGAAAGTCGATCCGCACTCTTTGGGCGAGTGGCGCACGAATGCCGCTTTGCGCAATATAGAGACTTTCTATGAGGCATTCCATATTCAGCCGGGAGAACCGATGTACCTGGCACCTGAGAAGCGAGTGAATATTTGGTGATCGCGATCGGATCCCTCATAAAAAAGCCCTGAAAGTACCGACTCTAGGTCGGCTTCTTTCAGGGTTTCTTTTTTTTGACTTCGTGTGTTTATCGGATCACCCGATAGTAATCCGCTTTGCGAGCCTTGGCGGGCGATGGCTCGGAGGCCGGATAGCCTAGCGCGAGGGCGCCCACGCCCATGAGGCCATCGGGCAGTCCCATTTCTCGCGTAAGCGCTTTCCCTTCCTCGGAGGCGAACATCTCTCGTTCCCGGTTGATCCAGCATGTGCCCAAACCCAAAGCATGGGCGGCTAACATCATGCACATCAGGACGCAGCTTCCGTCTTGGAGACTATTGGCTCCGCCAGCGGGGGCGAAGACCAAGACGAGGGTGGGCGCGTCGTAATAAGGATTGCTTGTCACACCCATGACAGTCGCGTTCATTTGGATCAAGCGTTTTTTCAACGCTTCGTTCTGGACGGCCACGATATAGGGAGCTTGCTCGCCTCGTGCGGTGGGCGCATAAGTGCCCGCCTCGAGGATGGCGTTTAGCTCCTCATCCTTAATTTGCTCGTTTTTATACTTGCGCACGCTCCGACGCGTCTTGATCAGTTCTAACATTTCGTTTTCCTTCATGCTCATGTTCCCTTTCTTATTTGTTCTTAACTTCGTCCGTCGCCTCGGGCAACTCGGTTTTCTTTCCCTCTAGAGCGCCTTGTCTTTGGATGGAGGTGACGATTTTTTGCTCGTTCTTGTCGAAATCCACGAGGATCTGGTCGCCTTCGCCGACAGTGGCCCGGATGATCATCTCGGCCATTTCATCTTCCAGGTATTTCTGGATCGCTCGCTTGAGCGGACGGGCGCCGAACTGGATGTCGTAGCCTTTCGTGGCGATGAAATCCTTGGCGGCCTCGGTGAGCGAGAGCTTGTAGCCCAAGCCTTCCACGCGTTGGTAGAGCCCTTTCAACTCGATGTCGATGATCTTGTGGATAGCGATCTTATCCAGTTGGTCGAACATGATAATGTCGTCGATCCGGTTCAGGAACTCGGGGGCAAAAGCCTTGTTGAGCGCTTTTTGGATAATGCTTCGCGAGAAATCTTTGTCAGGCTCTCCGCTCATCGCGTTGCTGAAACCGATTCCTCGACCGAAATCTTTCAGTTGACGCGTGCCGATGTTGGAGGTCATGATCAGGATCGTGTTCTTGAAATCGATCCGTCGGCCTAGGCTGTCGGTCAAGCGTCCCTCGTCAAAGACTTGGAGCAGGAGGTTGAACACGTCGGGGTGCGCTTTTTCGATCTCGTCGAGCAAGACGACGGAATAGGGTCTGCGGCGTACCTTTTCAGTCAGTTGGCCGCCCTCCTCATAACCCACGTATCCCGGAGGCGCTCCGATCAGTCGGGAGACGGAGAATTTCTCCAAATATTCGCTCATGTCGATGCGGATTAGGGCGTCGGCCGAGTCGAAGAGGTATTCCGCGAGTTTCTTGGCCAAATGCGTCTTTCCCACGCCCGTAGGCCCAAGGAACATGAACGTGCCGATGGGTTTGTTGGGGTCTTTCAGACCGACACGGTTGCGCTGGATGGCTTTCACGATCTTGTCGATGGCCTCGTCTTGGCCGACGACTTTTTGTTTCAGGATTCCGCTCATCTCAAGCAACTTCGCGTTTTCCGCTTTCGCGATTCGTTGAACCGGTACACCTGACATCATGGCGATAACCTCTGCCACTTTGTCCTCGTCAACGGTTTCTCGGTGTTCTTGGAGTTCCTGTTCCCATTTGGCCTTGGCGGATTCTAGTTGCAAGAGGAATTGGCGTTCTTGGTCGCGGAAACTAGCGGCCAGTTCGAAGTTTTGCGACTTGACCGCGGCGAGTTTCTCGTTCTTGGTCTCCTCGATCTTCGCCTCCAGTTCCTCGATGCTTTTAGGAACGATGATGTTTGAGATATGGACACGCGAGCCGGCCTCGTCGAGGGCGTCGATGGCCTTGTCGGGGAAATTCCGGTCGCTGATGTAACGTCCTGTCAATTTGACGCAGGCTTGGAGCGCGCCTTCCGTATAGATCACGTTATGATGTTCCTCGTAGCGGGGTTTGATGTTGTGTAGGATCTGGAGCGTTTCCTCTGGGGTTGTCGGGTCTACGATGACCTTTTGGAACCGGCGTTCGAGCGCGCCATCCTTCTCGATGTTTTTCCGATATTCGTCGAGTGTCGTCGCGCCGATGCATTGGATCTCTCCCCGTGCCAAAGCGGGTTTCAGCATATTCGCGGCGTCCATCGATCCCGCGGCCGATCCCGCGCCGACGATCGTATGGATCTCGTCGATAAATAAGATAATATTGGGATTCTTCGATAACTCGTTGAGGATGGCTTTGATACGCTCCTCAAATTGGCCACGGTATTTCGTCCCGGCCACGATAGAGGCCATGTCCAAGCTAATCAACCGCTTGTCGAAAAGGATCCGGGATACTTTCCTTTGTACGATCCGGAGCGCCAGTCCTTCGACAATCGCGGATTTGCCCACGCCCGGTTCGCCGATCAAGACCGGATTGTTTTTCTTGCGGCGGCTTAGGATTTGGGCCAAGCGTTCGATTTCCTTTTCTCGCCCGACGATCGGGTCCAAGCGGTTTTCCGCGGCGGCCCGGGTCATATCAGTCCCAAAATTGTCCAGGACGGGTGTCTCGTTGGGCGACTTGGTCGAGGCCGATGCGCCACTCGAGGCGTTTCCCGCTGAATGCGAAGGTTCTTTGCGTCCATAGTTCTCTTCCTCGTCTTCCTCTTCGTCGTCGGTATAGCCATCCTCGATCAGCTCATCCTCTCGGGGGCGGGATGGTTTTCGGATATGCTCTCCGTTCTTGTCCAAATGGCTGAAAACATCTTGGTAGGTGACACCTTCTTCTTCAAGCACGTTGGCCGCGACATTATCGTGTTGTTTCAAGATGGCCAGGAGGAGATGTTCCGTCCCGGTTTGCGGACTCGCGAGCAAGCGAGCCTCCAATATGCTCATGCGCAAGACGCGCTCTGTAGTCTTACTGACCGCGATCTCCTGATTGAAACTCGTGTCGGTATGGGAAGAATTGCGAATCTCGTTTTCGATCCTTCGTTTGACGCTCGTGGGGGCTACGCTAAGCTCGCGTAAAAGCTCCACCGCGCGTCCTTCTCCTTCACGGAGGATACCCAGCATGAGATGCTCAGGTCCGATATAGCTGTTTTGAAGCCGGATAGCTTCCTCGCGACTATACTCGATGGCGTCGGCTAATCTCTTCGAATAGTTATTTTTCATATTTGTAAATAGGATATTCGTCCAGCAAAGTTAATGATTTCTGAAATATTCACTCCAGAATCCTATCAAATTTCATGCCAACCGGATTTGATATAATGTATATATAAATATAAGGTATAGGAGAGAAAAATCTTCGCTTATCTGTTTTGCCGCGCGGACCGTAAAAATTAAACATTTTTCTTTCGTAGTACGGGGAAAAGCCTTACCTTAGTGCGCATTTTCACGAAAAAGGGAAAAAGTGTTATAAATATAATGTTAAATGGTTGATCAAGACAGAATTATAAAGATTAACATCGAGGAGGAGATGAAGTCGGCATACATCGATTATTCGATGTCGGTGATCGTGTCGCGTGCTCTTCCCGACGTAAGGGATGGTTTCAAACCTGTTCATCGCCGTATTTTGTATGGGATGAATGAGTTGGGGAACACTTCCGATAAGCCTTATAAAAAATCTGCGAGAATAGTTGGTGAAGTTTTAGGTAAATACCATCCGCATGGCGATTCGTCGGTCTATTACGCGATGGTGCGTATGGCTCAGACATGGTCGATGCGTTATCCGCTCGTGGATGGGCAGGGTAACTTCGGATCGGTGGATGGCGATAGTCCAGCGGCGATGCGTTATACGGAAGCGCGCTTGAGCAAGCTGGCCGAGGAAATGCTCCGGGATATCGAGAAAGATACGGTTGATTTCCAATTGAACTTTGATGATACGTTGAAAGAGCCGACGGTGTTGCCCACGCGCATTCCGAACTTGTTGGTGAATGGCGCCTCCGGTATCGCGGTCGGTATGGCGACGAATATGCCCACGCATAATTTAAGCGAAGTGCTCGACGGGTGTGTCGCTTACATTGACTCGAAAGGGGAGATCGATGTGGCGGGCTTGATGAAATATATTAAGGCTCCCGATTTCCCGACAGGCGCGACGATCTATGGCTATGATGGCGTGCGCGACGCGTTCGAGACGGGTCGAGGCCGCATTATCCTTCGGGGAAAAGCGGAGGTCGAGGTGGAGAACGGGCATGAGAAGATCATCATCACCGAGATCCCTTATTTGGTGAATAAGGCGGAGCTGATCAAGAACATCGCCGACTTGGTCAACGAGAAGAAGATTGATGGCATCTCGAACGTAAACGATGAGTCGGACCGCCAAGGAATGCGCATCGTGGTCGACGTGAAGCGCGACGCGAACTCGAGCGTCGTCTTGAACAAGCTTTATAAGTTGACGGCCCTTCAATCCTCGTTTAGCGTGAACAACATCGCCCTGGTGAATGGGCGACCACGTTTGTTGAACCTGAAGGACTTGATCCACGCTTTCGTGGCTCATCGGCATGAGGTCGTGCTTCGCCGGACGCGCTTTGACTTGCGGAAGGCCGAGGAACGTGCCCATATCCTGGAGGGTTTAATCATCGCCTCGGACAACATCGACGAGGTGATCGCGATTATCCGTTCCTCGAAGAATCCGCAAGACGCCATGGAGCGGTTGATGGCTCGTTTCTCGCTCTCGGAGGCCCAGTCGCGGGCGATTGTCGAGATGCGGTTGCGCCAGTTGACCGGGCTGGAGCAAGACAAGCTGCGCGCGGAATATGAAGAAATCGAAAAATTGATCGCGTATTTGAAAGAAATCCTGGAAAATGATGATCTTTGCCGAAAAGTTATCAAGGATGAGCTTTTGGAGATCAAGGAGAAATATGGTGACGAGCGGAAGACGGACATCGTCTACGCCTCGAAAGAATTGAACCCGGAAGATTTCTACGCCGATGACGAGATGATCATCACCATCTCGCACATGGGCTACATCAAGCGGACGCCGCTCAAGGAGTTCCGCGCGCAAGGGCGGGGAGGCGTCGGAGCGAAAGGCTCGGAGACACGCGATGAGGATTTCGTGGAATATATTTATCCCGCCTCGATGCACGCGACCCTTCTCTTCTTCACGGCAAAAGGCAAGTGCTATTGGCTCAAGGTCTATGAGATCCCCGAAGGCGCGAAGAACGCGAAAGGGCGCGCTATCCAGAACTTGCTCAGCATTGAGGCCGACGACAAGATCCAGGCTTTCGTGCGCGTGAAGAAGCTGACGACCGACACGGAGTTCATCAACTCCCATTACCTCCTCTTCTGCACCCGGAAGGGCGTGATCAAGAAGACCTTGCTCGAGGCTTATTCCCGCCCGAGGCAAAATGGGGTCAACGCGATTACCCTCCACGAGGACGATGGGCTTATCCAAGTCTGCATGACCAATGGCGATAACGAGGTGCTCATCGCCAACCGCAACGGGCGGGCGATCCGCTTCCACGAGAGCGCCGTCCGTGAAATGGGGCGCAACGCCGCGGGCGTACGGGGCATGACGCTCGACGACGATGGCGAGGATGAGGTCGTAGGCATGGTTTGCGTGAAAGACAAGGAGAAGGAAACGATCCTGGTCGTTTCGGAACAAGGCTATGGCAAACGCTCATCCGTCGAGGATTACCGGAAGACCAACCGTGGAGCGAAGGGCGTCAAGACGCTCAACATCACGGAAAAGACCGGCAAGCTGGTGGCCATCATGAACGTGACGGACGAGAACGACCTGATGATCATCAACAAGTCGGGAATCGCCATCCGCCTGAACGTGGCCGACCTGAGCGTGATCGGACGGGCGACGCAAGGCGTACGCCTGATCAACCTCGGCAAGCGGAACGACGAGATCGCCTCCGTCTGCAAGGTGCTCTCCGATAAGGAAGAGGAAATCGCCCAAGAGAAAGCCGAGCGGGAAGCGATCCAGAACGCCGAGGAGGGAAACCCCGAGGAGCGCGCGGATTACGGAGTGACACGAGAGGAACCGGAAAACGATCCGGATGATTTGGACAAATCTACTGACGACACGATAACGGAATGATTTTAAACAAATAGAAATTATTAATCTCAAATTGTTTTTACGATGAAACGTATTTTATTAGCAGTCGCGCTTTGTGTTGCCGCGACAGGAGCGTTCGCTCAAAAGAAAGCCGTGAAGGAGGCGCAAAGCCTCGCGAAAGGTTCGTCCGCGAATTTCACGGAAGCGAGAACGGTGATCAAGGGGGCTTTAGAGAACCCTGAGACCAAGGAGGATCCACAAGCTTGGTATGTAGCGGGCTTCATCGAAAGCCAACAATTCGACGCGGAGCAAACCAAGCAAATGCTAGGCCAGCAAGCCGACGAGGCTACGATGTACACGGCCCTCACGAGCATCTTGCCCTATTTCGAGAAAGCTTACGAGTACGACCAACGCCCCAACGCGAAGGGCAAGGTAAAACCCAAATACACGAAAGACATGAAGAGCATCCTCTCTTCCAACCACGTGTATTTCATCAACGCCGGCGCGTACTATTTCGATAAGGAAGACTACCAAAAGGCTTACGACGCGTTTGAGCAATACTTGAAGATCAAGAAAATGCCGATGTTCGTCGATACGCCGGTCGCCATGGAGGACTCGAACTTCATGACCGTCCAGTTCTATGCCGCCGTAGCCGCTACGCAATTGAAGAACTCGGAGCTGGCCATCGCCGCCCTCGAGCGCGCCAAGAACACGGACTATCGCGCCAACGATGTGTACCAATATCTCTGCTACGAGTATGAGCAAGCCAAAGACTCAGTCAACCTCGAGAAGACCCTCGTGGAAGGCATGGAGAAATTCCCCAACGAGCCTTACTACCTGATGAGCTTGATCAACACCTACATCTACTCGAACCGCAACGAGAAGGCCATCGAGTATCTCAACACAGCCATCGCCAAGGATCCGCAAAACCCGCAGCTGTATGACGTCATGGGACGGGTTTACGAGACGGGCTTGAAGGACAACGACAAGGCCGCTGAGTATTTCAAGAAGGCGTTGGAAATCAATCCGGAATACGTGGAGTCGATCGGCAACTTGGGACGTATCTACTACAACCAAGGCGTCAACAAGCAAGGCGAGGCCAACATGATCAACGACGCGGCGAAGTACCAAGAGGAGCTGGCGAAAGCCAAGGAGTTCTTCAAGCAAGCGATGCCTTACTTCGAGAAAGCGCACCAGATGAAACCCGACGAGCGTGAGTACATGATCGCGCTTCGCGGTATCTACTACAACCTGAACATGGGTCCGCAATTCGAGGCCATCGAGGCGGAAATGAACGGGAATTGATCGGGAAAGTAAACCTTTAGAGTGGAATATGAAGGGATGGGCTGGCAAAAGGCTCATCCCTTTGTTTTTGGGATATCCGACCGCCGGAAACGCTTCCGCCACGGTGGCGCGGGACTTCCGACCCCTCGAAAACGTGCGGCCACGGTGGCGCGGGACTTCCGACCCTTCGAAAACGTGCGGCGACGGTGGCGCGGGATTTTCGACCCTTCGGAAATGCTCCGCCACGGTGGCGCGGAACTTTCGTCGCCTCGGGAACGCTTCCGCCACGGTGGCGCGGGGTTCCCGGAGCCCTCAGAATCATTTCGCGGCCGCGTCCAGCTTGAAACGCATGCGGAAGATGCCGTCCTTGTAGTCGTGGCTGATGATCCGGAAGGTGCCGATCTCGGCGGTGTTCTCCACGTGGGCGCCGATGCAGAGGCACTCGTCGTAGTCGCCGACGTGGACGACGCGGAGCGTCTCCGAGGCGTCGTCGGGCAGGCGGTGGAGGTCGAAGCGGCCCTGGGCTTCGGCTTGGGTGATGTATTCGACATGGACGGGCAGGTGGCGGGCGATGACCTCGTTGACCGTCGCCTCGACGCGGGCGATCGCTTCCTCGTCGGGGGCCTGCGGGAGGGCGAAGTCGAGCTTGCTTTTCTTGCGCTCGATGTGGGCGGAGACGGCCCGCCCGCATCCGAAGAGGTTGACCATCGTGCGGTTGACGATATGCTCACACGTATGCATCGGGGGATATTCCTGCTTGTTATGGGCGTTGAGCGCGGATAGGTTCGTATCCATTTCCATCATTGTTTTTGCCAGATTTGCCAAGCGGCGAAGGCTTGGAGGAGAAGCATTTCGAGTCCGTTCTTGACGGTGGCCCCCCGTTCTTTGCCTTTGCGCATGAAGAGGGTCTCGTCGGGGTTGTAGAGGAGGTCGTAGAGGACGTGGTCGGGCGTCAGCTCGTCGTAAGGGATATCCGGGCAGGCGTCGATGTGGGGGAACATGCCCAGGGGCGTCGTGTTGACGATGACGGTGTATTGCGCCATGATCTTGGGCGTGATCTCGCCGTAGGTGATGCAGCCGTCTTTCTTGCTCCGCGAGACGAAGGTGGAGCCGACGCCCAGTTGCTTCAGCCCTTGATAGACCGCTTTCGAGGCGCCCCCCGTGCCGAGGATGAGGGCTTTCTGGTGCGTCGGTTTCAAGAGCGGCTCGATGGATCGCTTGAAGCCGATGATGTCGGAGTTGTAGCCCACCAGCTTGGTTTTCCCGAAGAGGCCTTTCTTGAACTTGATGACGTTGACGGCCCCGATGAGCCGGGCGTCCGGATCGAGCTCGTCGAGGTAGGGGATGACTTGCTCCTTGTAGGGGATCGTGACGTTCAGGCCGTTCAGCTCCGGATTCTCTTTCAAGACGTTCTTGATTTCCTTGATTTGGGGGATCTCGAAGTTGACGTATTCCGCGTCGATGTGTTCGGCCTCGAACTTCTGGTTGAAATAATTCTTGGAGAAGGAGTGGCCTAATGGGTAACCTAACAAACCGTACTTTTGCATAAGACTGATGATTTTAAGATTTGAAACCTGTGTAGAGGGAGCATATCCCGAAAGTCAATGCCCGTGCCCGCGCGTCCTGGAACCCGACGCGGCGGAGCAGGTCGACCATCACTTGCCCTTGGGGTACGACCCGGATGGAGGTCGGCAGATAATGGTAAGCGACCTTTTCTTTAGAGAACAGCTGGCCGATGAAGGGGATCACCGTATCCGAATAGAGCCGGTAGAGCTGGCGCATGGGGAAATGTTCGGGCGTGGAGAGCTCGAGGATCATGAGGTGTCCGCCGGGTTTCAGCACGCGGCGCATTTCTGACAGGCCTCGCTCGATCTCCTCGAAATTGCGGACGCCGAACGCCGCGGTGACGGCGTCGAACGAGTTGTCCTCGTAGGTCAAGGCCGTGCAATCCTGTTGCTCGAAGACGATTTTCCCTTCCAGCCCCGCCCGCGCCACTTTTTCCTTGCCGATGGCCATCATGCCAGTCGAGAGATCGGCCCCGACAATCCGTTCGGGCTTGAGATGGTGGGCCATGGCGATGGCCAGGTCGCCCGTCCCGGTCGCGATGTCGAGGATCGTTTGGGGGGAGAAGGGGCGCAGGTAGGCGATGCCCCGCCCGCGCCACCATTTGTCGATCCCGAAGGAGAGCGTGTGGTTCAGCTGGTCGTACGTGCCCGCGATCGAGTCGAACATTCGCTCGATCTGCGTGCCCTTGCGCTCTTGGTCGTTGTAGGGGAGGACCGTTTCCGAACCGTATCGTTTCGCCATCGGGGTGCTTGTTTTTCTTCTGGACTGTCGCTTAAATTACCGCTGGAGATATTCCGTGACGTTCTTTTCGATGCGGCTCAGGATGTTGTCCGTGTCGCCCTTGACGAAGGTCTCGCCCGTGATGTGCTCGTAAAGCTCGATGTAGCGGTTGCTGATGCCCTCGACGATCGCCGGCGTCATCTCCGGGACCACTTGGCCGGGTTTCCCTTGGAAATTGTTTTCCATCAACCACTCGCGGACGAACTCCTTGGAGAGTTGCTTCTGCGGCTCGCCTTTCTCGAAGCGCTCCTCGTAGCCTTCCGAATAGAAATAACGAGAGGAATCGGGCGTATGGATCTCGTCCATCAGGTAGATTTGCCCGTCGTGCTTGCCGAACTCGTATTTCGTGTCGACCAGGATCAAGCCACGCGACGCGGCGATTTCCGTCCCGCGTTGGAAGAGGGCCAAGGTGTAGCGCTCCAGCAGGGCGTATTCCTCGGGGGTCGCCAAGCCTCGCGACAGGATTTCGGCCTTCGAGATGTCGGCGTCGTGCTCGCCGATCTCGGCCTTGGTGGTCGGGGTGATGATGGGCTCGGGAAAACGTTGGTTCTCGCGCATCCCTTCAGGCAATATCACGCCGCAGATCTCGCGGACGCCACTCTTGTAGGCTCTCCAGGCGCTGCCGCAGAGGTAGCCGCGGACGATCATCTCGATCGGGAAACCTTTGCACATGACGCCGACCGTCACCATGGGATCCGGCGTGGCCAGTTTCCAGTTCGGGCAGATGTCGGTGGTCGCGTCGAGGAATTTCGCGGCGATCTGGTTCAACATTTGGCCTTTGTAGGGAATGCCTTCTGGCAAGATCACGTCGAATGCCGAGATGCGGTCGGTCGCGACCATGACCAGCTTCTCGTCGTTGATATTGTAAACGTCGCGCACCTTTCCGTGGTACACGCTTGTCTGCTTCGGAAAATGGAAGTCTGTTTTTACTAATGCCTTATTCATGATTGTTGCTGTTTATGGATTGTTCTGTGGTGGGGTTCGCCTCTCGCTTGGCCGCTTCCCGCTCCTCGCGGGTCCGCTCGTCGAATCGCTCGTAGGCCTCGACGATGCGTTGCACCAGCTTGTGGCGAACGATGTCTTTTTTCTCGAATTGGACGCGGCCGATCCCTCTCACGTCTCGCAGGATGCGCATCGCCTGGATCAGGCCGGAGGTCGCCGTGGGCGGCAAGTCGATCTGGGTGATGTCGCCCGTGACGATCATCTTGGCGTTCATGCCCAAGCGGGTCAGGAACATCTTGATCTGGTGCGTCGTCGTGTTTTGCGCCTCGTCGAGGATGATGACCGCGTCGTTGAGCGTGCGGCCGCGCATGAAAGCCAAGGGGGCGATCTGGATCACGTTGCTTTCCATGTATTCCTTCAGTTTCATCGTCGGGATCATCTCTTGCAACGCGTCGTAGAGGGGTTGGAGATAGGGGTCGAGCTTGTCTTTCATCTCGCCGGGCAGGAAACCGAGCTTTTCACCCGCCTCGACCGCCGGCCGGCTGAGGATGATCTTCCGGATTTCCTTGTTCTTCAGGGATCTGACGGCTAGTGCGATCGCGACAAAGGTTTTTCCCGAGCCCGCCGGTCCGGTGGCGAAGACCAGATCGTTTTCCTCGAAGGCCTTCACCAGGCGTTGCTGGTTTTCGGTGCGGGCCACGATCGCCTTGCCGTTCATGCCGTGGATGATCAGGTTCTCCTGCTTCACGACGGAGGGCGCCTCGCCTTTCACGATGTCCAGGATCACGTCCTCGCCTAACGCGTTGAACTCTTCGCAATATTTCTCGATCTCCCGGATTTTCCGCAGGAAAAGCTCCGATTCCTCCTCTTCGCCGATCACTTTCATCACGTTGCCTCGGGCCACGATCCGGAGTTTCGGGAAAAGGTTCTTGATCAATTGCATGTTCGAGTTATTGACCCCATAAAAAATTACAGGGTCCACGTTCTCAAGGATATAAATTCTTTCTATCATCCGCTCGTTCTCACTGATTTTTCTCTCGCGAAATTAGTGAAAAAATTTCACCCCGATTCGAACTTTTCTTTTTCTTGCGCATGGAGGGAATCTGGAAAGCCGGATGGTCCGGATTATTTCCCTCCGGATCCATTTTTCATGTCATTTTCTTCCAATTATTCTCGCTATTCGTGGAATGATCTTTAGCCGGCTAATAACTATTTCTGTGATTTTGATTTCGTATTTAGGGGTCAAAAGATGAATGCATGGTTTTTTGAATAGTTTTTAGGGTGATAAAGAGGAGGGATGGGATTTTTGATTCGTGTTTTTGGGTCTAAATATCATTATTTGGGTTTGGGGAAAGGTGTTTTTGGGAGTGGATACCTTTTGGAGGGGATCAGTCGAGGAGGGTCGCGAGCTGGGATTCGGTCGCGTGGGGGAGGAGGGCTCGCAAGTGGGCGAGGAGGCGCTCGCGGGATTCGGCGGGGGTGCGATGGGAGGCTGGCGAGAGGATTTCAGGGCCGTAAAGGGCTTCGGGGGTGACATAGCGGGCGAGGCCCCATCCGTAAGGCTGCCCGTGCTTGTCGAGGGGATATTCGAAGTCGGCGATGACGAGGAGGGTGGCCATTTGGAGCCTCGCGAGGGCCGTGTCGAGACTTTCGGCGGATTTTCGGCGCGGGCGGCCGGCGGAAAGGATGTCGAGCGGGTCGGCTGGCTTTTTCCGGGAGGATTGAAAGCCGCAGAGGCGCTTGATTTCCTTAGAAAGAAGCGACTCATGGGCGACAATCGTCTCGTAGACCTCTCGCTCGCGGCATCGACCCTCCTCGTCGATCGGGGCGTCTTCAAAACGATAGCGCGAGCGGCGGTAATTGGCCAGGTCGGGAAACCACTCGAGGCTGACGTAGCCGGTTTTCCCATGGAAAAGTTTCCCGTAGGCGCATTTCCAGCCGCGGACGACCGGCCCTTTCCATTCCCAAGGCCCGTCGACGTTTTCCGCGAACCAAAGTTCTTCCGGCGTCATTTCCTCGACCGAGAAGCCGGCGATCGGGTTCTTGAAAAACGGGAGGAATCCCCGCTCGAGGACAGCCGCCTCCAAATCTTCCGCTTGATAGATTTTCTGGATCATGGCGAACGGTCGTTTTTCATTTCATGCCGCGAGCCTTGAAGACGCGCTCTTTCGCGGCGTTGATTTGTTGGAATTTCTCATTGGCCGCCTTCAGGATATCCGGTCCCAGGGCCGCGACCTTGTCAGGATGGTGTTTCAAGGCGAGGCGACGGTAGGCGGCGCGGATTTCATCGTCGGTCGCGCTTGGCGAGACCTCAAGGACCTTGTAGGCGTCCTCGAGCGAGTCGCTTTTCAGGTTCAAGAGCGATTCTACCTCCGCGATCGTCATTCCCATGGCCACGGCGACCTCTTTCAGGGCTTCGATCTCCTCGGGGCTGACGCGGCCGTCGGCTTTCGCGATCCGCGCGAGAAACGCGAGGAGTTGGAGGCGCTCCTCATAACTTAAATTGTCGGCGATCTGCCGGCCGCAGTCGCGGATGGTCCGCCGGAAAGCCATCGGGTCGCTCGCGTTCATCTTTTTTTGTTCTTCGAAGAGGCGCATGAGGATTTGTTGCCCCTGTTGAACGGCTATTTCCCCGAAATTCGCCCGCAAGAAGCCTCGAACGAACTCCATCTCGCTGTGCATTACCCGCCCGTCGGCTTTTATGATGTAGGAAGCCATGACGAGGAGCGAGAACAGGAAGCTGTCGCGTTGCCCGCGATAGGGGTCGGGATCAGCCGCGGGGCGGCCATATGGATCTCGCGCGTCGGCCGGCCCGCCGAGAAGTCGCTTCCGCGCGTCGTCGATATTGTCGAAAAGGGAGCCGAGCACGAGTCCGGCGAGCGCTCCCAAGGGGCCTAGCGTCATGAAGCCCACGATTCCTCCGATCCATTTACCTAAAGCCATAATGTCGATTTTTTTTTTGATGAATTTGTACTCGCGAATGTACGAAACATGAATGGATTTCGCTAAGTTTGCCGCCTAAATTAAAAATCTTGAGATGAAAATAAAACGAAACATGAGCTGGGCGCTGCTCGCGTTGGTGGCGCTGACCTTCTTGCCCGCTTGCCAGGAAAAGCGCGGCGAATTGAAACGGATATGGTACGACGGCAGTTACAACCGGGATTTCAATGATTTGAACGTCGTCCACCTGAAAGAGGCCAAGCGCCTGGGGATCGAACCCGTCGCCTCGCGCGAGGAGGCGGCTCACGCGACGCGCGAGATGATGGAAATCCAGACGAACGACGATTACGAGGTGGAGGAGCTGACGCATTCCATCCCTTACCTTGTCCCCGAGGCGGCCGACTTGCTGACGGACATCGGGCGGGCTTTCCAGGACACGCTCCGGGCGCGCAACGCTTCGATTTATAAGATAAAAGTCACCAGCGTCACGCGCACGTCCGACGACGTGAGAAAACTTCGTAAGCGCAACACGAACTCGTCGGCCAACTCGGCTCATCTTTATGGGACGACGTTCGACGTCTCGTGGGCCCGTTTCACGAAAGTGGACGAGGATGACACGCTCAATATTGACAAGGATCGCTTGAAAATGGTCTTGGCCATGGTGCTTCGCGACTTAAAAAAAGCGGATCGCTGTTATGTAAAGCACGAACGGCGTCAAGGCTGTTTCCATATCACCGCGCGAGGCGCCTCGACGGGTGATTGACGAGGCGCCGACCGCTCGTTACCGCCCGCCTCAGCCCTCGACGATCTTGTAGCCCGCCACGGCGAGGCGCTGACGGATTTCATTTATCTGTTGTTGGTTGCGCGTTTCCATTTCGAGGTGAAGGTAGCACCCGTTAATGTCGGCCGTGTGGCTGACGCGCTCATGGTAGACCGAGACGACGTTGGCGCCCGTCGAGGCGATGATTCTCGAGACGTTTTGGAGCTGCCCCGGCTTGTCGACGAGCTCGATCGTCATCGAACACGAGCGCCCGGACTTTTGCAGGCCTCTCCCGATGACGCGCGAGAGGATGTTGACGTCGATGTTGCCTCCGGAGATCAGGCAAATGGTTTTCTTCCCGGCGATGGGCACTTTGTTGAACATGGCGGCGGCGACGGCGACCGCTCCCGCCCCTTCGGCGATGAGCTTGTGCTGCTCGATGAGGGCGAGGATGGCCGTGGAGATTTCGTCATCATTCACGGCGACAATCTCGTCCACGTATTTCTGGCAAAGGTCGAACGTGTGGAGGCCCGGCTCTTTCACGGCGATGCCATCGGCGATGGTGCGGACGCTCTCCAGTCGGTCGATCTTGCCGCGCTCGATGGAGTTGAGCATGCTCGGGG
Source organism: uncultured Parabacteroides sp. (assembly GCA_949298575.1). Lineage (GTDB taxonomy): Bacteria > Bacteroidota > Bacteroidia > Bacteroidales > Tannerellaceae > Parabacteroides. The sequence continues at coordinate 3,795 of CASFXH010000031.1, read as the reverse complement.
CGCCCTGCGCTTGTACGCCATAGACGCGAATGTCGGGGTTCATGTTCTTGATCGCGAAGGCCACGCCCGAGATGAGCCCTCCGCCGCCGATCGGAACGATGACCGCTTCCACGTCGGGCAGTTGCTCGAGCAGCTCGAGGCCGATCGTGCCCTGCCCGGCGATCACGTCCTCGTCGTCGAACGGATGGATGAACGTGTAGCCCTTCTCCTCGCGGAGAGCCAAGGCCCGGTTGTAGGCGTCGTCATAAACGCCTTCCACGAGGCAAATATCGGCGCCGTAACCTTTCGTCGCCTCGACTTTCGAGATGGGCGCGTTGTCGGGGAGGCAAATCAGGGATCGAATACCGTGCGCCGTGGCTGAAAGGGCCACGCCCTGCGCGTGATTGCCGGCCGAGCAAGCGATGACGCCTCGCGCCTTCTCCTCGTCGGTGAGGCGTGAAATCTTGAAGCACGCCCCGCGTACCTTAAAAGACCCGGTGACTTGCAGGTTCTCCGGCTTCAGGAAAATGGAGCTGGCGGGGTTGATATGGGGAGCGCTGATGAGATCAGTGCGCCGGATGACGCGCTTGAGCGCGTAGGAAGCTTGATAAATCTTGTCGAGCGTCAACATGTCTTATTCCTTTATATATATATATAAGAAAACTCAAGATATTTGGATGAACAGCAGACCCAGCGCGATGGAGACGACCGTGGCGATCAGTCCCGGCATCATGAAGGAATGGTTCAGGACGTATTTTCCGATATGGGTCGTCCCGGTGCGGTCGAAATTGATCGCCGCGACGACAGTCGGGTAATTCGGGATGAAAAAATAGCCATTGACGGCGGGGAAAAGGGCGATCAAGAGGTGGGGCGAGATGCCCAAGGCGATTCCGAGGGGGAGCAAGGCCCTGATCGTCGCCGCTTGGCTAAACAAAAGGATCGACATCACGAAAAGCGCCAGCCCGAAGAGCCACGACATCTCGGCGACTACGTGCTCGATGGCTCCTTTCAACTCCGCCATGTTGCCGGCAATAAACGTGTCGCCCATCCAGGCGATCCCGAAGATCGCGACTACCGCTTGCATGCCCGCCGAGAAGACAGAACACTGGGCCGCCTTGATGCCGTCCGTTTTCGTGGCGAGGAGGATGATCGTGGCCGCCGAGAGCATCAGGATTTCGATAATGTGCGACATTTTCATCGGCACTTGCTCTTTTCCCATGTCGAAATCGGGGCGAAGTGATTCCATCGATCCGAAGAGGACGATCGCGACGGTCGCCAGGACAAAAATCGCCACGGAGAGGGCGGCTTTCCGATGGTTCTCCACGCCTTTCGCCTCGTAATGTCCTCCCGGCTTGAATTCACCCGCCGCCAATCTTTTTTGGTATTCGGGATCGTCTATCAGTTCTTTCCCGACCCGCAGCGAGTAGATCGCCCCGGCCAGGACTCCCAGCAACGTGCATGGAATGGAGACGATCAAGATGTCCATTAGTGAAATGCCATAGGCCGAAAGCATGCTGAGCAAAGCGACTGTCGCCGCCGAGATGGGACTGGCCGTGATGGCTTGTTGAGAGGCGATCACGGCGATGGCCAGCGGACGCTCGGGGCGGATCTTGGTCTCTGTCGCCACTTCGGCTATAACGGGCAAGACGGAATAGGCCACGTGGCCGGTCCCGGCGATAAAAGTGAAAAGGTAAGTGACGAGCGGGCTCAGGATCGTGATTTTCTGAGGATTTTTTCTCAATAATTTTTCGGCCCATTTCACCATCAAATCCAATCCACCCGCCGCCTGCATGCAGCTCGCGGCCGCGATGACCGAGACGATCATAAGCATCACGTCGATAGGAGGCGACGTGGGCTGAAGTCCGAAACCGAAGGTGAGGATGCCTAAACCCAAGCCCCCCAACACGCCAAGGCCAATGCCCCCCAATCGGGCGCCAATGATAATGGCCAATAGAACAAACGCGAGTTGAATCAACATGATCTGATTGCTTTTTTGGAATATGGCCGCGAAATTACGGAAAAGGGAGGTAAACGAAAGAATTATTCCCGACAAGAAAAAACAGAAAATTGAGGTGAGCGATCAGAATCCCGGCAATTTTGAGTAAGTTCGCGAGGAACAATTAAATCTAAAGCGGACCATGGAAAAGAATTTTTTCGCGATCGACCTCGGGGCCACCAGTGGGCGGACCATTCTCGGGGCCTTGACTCCCGAGGGATTGACCATTCGAGAGATCAATCGTTTCCCCAACTATCTTATTCCCATTAATGGACATTTTTATTGGGATATTTACGAGCTTTACAGGAATATTTTGGAAGGGCTTCGCGCCGTGGCCCGCGAGGGAAATAGAATCGCTTCTATCGGAATCGATACATGGGGCGTGGATTTCGTATGCGTGGGCGACGATGGGGAATTCCTTCGCCAGCCTTACGCTTACCGCGACTCACAGACGGAAGGAGCTCCGGCGCGTTATTTCGAACGTGTCTCCAGGAGCCGGACGTATGAATTGACAGGTATCCAAGTGATGGATTTCAATACCCTTTTCCAGCTCGATACACTTCGTCGACGCGAAGACAGCGCGTTCGGGGCGGCCCGGAAATTTCTTTTCATCCCAGATGCCTTGTCTTACTTGCTTACGGGGCAGATGGTCTGTGAATATACCATTGCCTCAACTTCCCAGCTGTTGAATGCCCACGCGCGCCAATTGGAGCCGGAACTCTTGGCTCAACTGGATCTTTCTCCGGAGTATTTCGGGCGTTTTGTATATCCGGGAGAAAAAATGGGTGTGTTGACAGAAGAAATACGACGCCTCACGGGATTAGGTCCCGTGCCGGTGGTCGCCGTGGCCGAGCATGATACGGCATCGGCGGTCGCGGCGGTTCCGGCCGAAGACAAGAATTTCGCGTACTTGAGCAGCGGCACGTGGTCACTTATGGGAATTGAAATCGCCGAGCCCATCATCACTTCGGAGACCGAGGCGTTGAACTTTACGAACGAAGGTGGTGTGGGGCATACTATTCGGCTTTTGAAAAATATTTGCGGCATGTGGCTCTTGGAGCGTTGTCGGGTGAATTGGCCCGGAGTCTCGTATGAGGAATTGATCGCCGAGGCAAACCAATGTGAGCCTTTCCGCCATTTTATCGCGCCCGACGATCCTGTCTTCGCCCACCCGGAAGACATGGAAAAGGCCATTCGTGGCTATGTGGCCGAGCGCGGACAGTCGCCTATTGAAACTCGAGGTGAATTGGTTCGTTGCATCCTGGAGAGTTTGGCGATGCGCTATGCGGAGGTCTTCGCTTCCTTACGAAAGCTTTCGCCACACCCCATCGAGGTCCTGCATATCATTGGCGGTGGAAGCCGGAACGAATTGTTGAACCAATGGACGGCCAACGCCATCGGCATTCCAGTGGTGGCGGGCCCGGCGGAGGCGACGGCCATCGGCAATCTGTTCGTGCAAATCCTCGCGGATCGGGGCGAAACGGATTTTGGTGAGATGCGTCGTCTTATCCGGAAAAGCATTCCGCTTAAGACCTATGCGCCCCAACACACCGAGGTTTGGAAAGCCGCTTATCAGAAATACTTGAAAATGATTCAATAATTTAATGCTCAATAAAATTTAAAACGTAAAATGCCATGAAAGAAGAACTCATTCACAAGGCGTATGAAATCGCGAAAGAACGCTACGAGGCTGTAGGCGTAGATGTAGAAAAAGTAATGGCAACGATGCAAGACTTCCATTTGTCTTTGCACTGCTGGCAAGCGGATGACGTAATCGGTTTCGAAACCGGAGCGGGTTCGCTGACCGGAGGTATTCAGAC
>CASFXH010000030.1 GCA_949298575.1 uncultured Parabacteroides sp. | reverse complement strand
AAATGGGAATTGGATAGTTAAATTTTTTAATATCATGATGTTTTTAGAGAAGAATTCAAGAAGATATTCTTTTGTCTTATGGCTTTTGTCCGCGGTTTTATTTTTTGGATGTGAAAACGGTGGCAAAACAGAGAATGAGCTGATCACGGTCGACGTGACGAAGCGTTATCCCACGAAAGAATTCCTTCTGCAAGATCTTTTTGATATAGAATATGTGCCGTTGGAGACAACGGATGAGTTCTTAACACGGAATTGGATCATGGACCTAACAGAACATACGATCCTAACAGCAAATATGCGGGAAGGTGATTTATTCTTCTTTGATCGGAAAACCGGGAAAGGGATCCGAAAGATCAACAAATGCGGGGAAGGCCCGGAAGAATGCGTTTTCATGGGGAATGCTATTATTGACGAGGCGAATGAAGAATTATTCGTAAAAGATGATGCCCGTTATCTGCTTCGTGTATACGATTTGGAAGGAAATTTCAAGCGAACGATCAAACTCCGCGAAGGTTCCGCCGTATATACCCTTTATGATTATGATCAAGAATATCTCATAGGTGAAGACACATTCGGGCCTGAACTCATGAATTTGGATAATACCTTTTTCCTGATATCTAAAAGCGATGGTGAGATCAAGGAGATCCCCATCCCTTATGAGAGGAGGATTTCGGTTATGCTTATAAAGAATGTAGCGGAAGGCATCGTTTCCGCGGCTGTCAGGAACAATAAGACAGTTCCCTATGCGGACGGCTGGCTTTTGCTGGAACCTTCGGCCGATACCATTTATACGCTTCAGCCAGGCAAAGGGATTGAGCCATTCATTGTCCGTAAGCCTTCTGTCCAAACAATGGACCCGATCGTTTTCCTTTTCCCAAGCGTCTTGACGGACGATTATTGCTTCATGAAATCCATTGAACGTGTTTGGGATTTTGACAAAAATGAAGGGCTCGCGAGCAAAGATTTGGTCTTTGACCGAAAAAAAGGAACGATCCATGAATGCGCCATCTATAACGCTGATTTCAAAGGTCAATACATTTCCCTTCCTCAACGAGTTTTTAATCGTAGCTCGGAATTTTATATCCGCTCAATCCTGTTGATTTGATCGAGGCCCACGCCGCCGGCCAGCTCTCCGGCCGCCTGGCGGAAATCGCCTCTACCCTCCACGAGGGGGACAATCCGGTGATCCTAATCGCGAAATATAAGAAATGAAAAAGGCTGCCTTCTGAAAGGAATCGCTATCCTCAGGAGTGGAATCATTGATGGATTATAAAAAAGGCGACTATCCTTAATGGATAATCGCCTGATTTTAAATTTGAGCGGAAGACGGGACTCAAACCCGCGACCCTCAGCTTGGAAGGCTTTTTTATCATTGATTCATATCCTTGTAGATCAATAATATGCAATTTGTTTAATATTATTCGCGTCAGATTCGCGTCATAACTCAATGTTCCCGTCCTCCCAATCACAGTATTCGCAAAACCACTTCGCCGCCGGTTTCAATACATCGTTTATCAAAATTTCCTGATCATCGCGCTTATCCAGCGTGGCTGAATAATGTAGCGCGATGACCATTTTTTCCTTAAACCCGAATTTGTTCGTGTTCGTGAACTCGTGCGTAAGGACATCCTGTTTAAGGAATACGTTCTCACGTTCAAACACCTCCATTACGCTCGTGGAGCGGACATGGAAGATAACGTTCCGCATTTTCAATATATCCGGTTTCTCGTGCCCGGATCCTTCGATAAACGCGAATTCGGGCAATCTTAATTCTATTTTTCTTTTCATATTCTCATGTATTTACCTTTTCTTAGAAACTCGATAGCCTTCTTCTCGGCTTTCTCGCGATCTGTCTCATCGCACTCGTCCATCCACCGTATATCGCTGACTCCCGGCATTTCGCCCGTATCCGCCACGCCGATAAAACGAGGGAATTTATTCCGTCGTATCATTATATATCCATTCTCATGATATAAATCATACGCGGGGATTTTATTGTAATTCCTGTCGCATGGGCACATTGAAAATTCAGGAATCAAATCCGGTTCGGAAGATGACGACATGATGTTTCCGCAAGACGGGCATATGTGCGCATAAAGCCCATCATGTATTTTTATCCTCATGCAGCTTATTTTTCGCGAATATAGATATAATCTTCTATGTCGTTATTTGAAGCTCATGAAATAATCTCGAGCGACTTTCGGCATCCCGTGACCGTCGCAGCATATATATCGGTCTGTAGTTCCTCGTGTATGCCCAAGTATTTTCTTTATCCAAACCTCCGACACTCCACGCGCCGCCAAGTTGGACGCGCAAGACCTTCTGGCCGTGTGTGACGCGATGAGGTCGCATTTCCTGCCTGACACGTTCTTCCCAGCCTTGAAACATCGTGTTTTTCCTGTAATTCCGGCTTTCTCAGCGAGTTTTCGTATCGTGTCGTTAAAATATACGTCCGACACCATTCTTTCGCCTAAAGCCGGGGATTCTTCCTTTATGAAACGCCTCAAAATAGGCGATACGGGTATTTCTACATACACTTTCGTTTTCTGGCTCACGTATGAGAGCCATCCTCCGTCTATATTATCAGAAGTGAACTGCGCATAGTCCGAGTGCCGCGCTCCGGTTACGCAACCCAATACGAATTGATCTCTAATTAGCCGCTCCGTATCGTTCGAAACCTCGACCGCCGCAAGCCTCCGTATCTCGTCTTCGTCTAGGAATGTATTAACCGATACCTGTTCCTTGAGCGAGAGTATCTCGGCAAAATTGAAGTCCAGCCGGATTTCGTCCGAGTACCTATTTAATACGGCCTTGAATTTTGCTGCATATTGCCGGGCGGAGTTCGGCGCAACCCGTTCGCCAATGTATTCGGTGAACCGGATGAGACGGAGTTTCGAAAGTTCGTCCCATTCTGCACTACACTCGTTCGCCTCTTCGAACATCCGGAGGATAATCCCGTATTTGGGGTATTTATCCAAAAATGCTTCTTTTAATGTCGTCATACCTTTTTAGAGTTGTGGGCAGCGATGACTACCCCGGCAATGAATGCGACCGCCAGCAAGCCGCCCATGAATGCCAGCGCGGGGAATCCGCCCAAGAGGACGATAACTAATATAACCCAAATGAATATACCTAACTGCATATTATATCATATTCTTTATTCCCTCACCAATCTCTCTCCTGATCTCGTCAGATTTAGCGAAATTCTCAATTTGCTCGTCCGGGCTCATTGTCGCTATAATCATAAATTATGTTTTTTACACTTTTATTTTTCTTTATGTCACTTACCTTTGCCTCCAAGATCCGGTACTTAATCGTACCAAAAGGAATTGAAATAATAATTCGCTTCATTTCAGAAGCACCGGATCTTTAATCGTACCAGCCGATAAGGGCTTGCGGAAGCCCCGGCAAGAGGAAATCCGCCGTATGGGAGCACGGGTTGCTCCCCTATCTTGTTGTTACAGACAGTAGTAATCGAAATCAGGATCAATGTGATAATCACGCATTGCAGAAGTTTTAGAAACAACTCTACTATTCTTGTTTAGCGTGTCTGCTTCAATATCCGTACCCTTGAAATCTTCAATATCGTCAATAGCTTTTTCAGCTTCCTTTCTCGAATTGAAAGTACCGTATATTTTCCAACCCTCTATCAGGGCATTTGTAGTCGATATAATGTAAAATGTTGCCATATTGTTTGCCCGTCGTGCCGATAGCGCAGCATGTTACAGATTAAATATTTCCTTCTATCCAATAACTCATTATATCGTAAGAATATGATGAATCCCCCTTTAACATCATTGCCTCGTGTGTATCATTGCTATATATGCCCTCACCTTTATACCACGAAGCATACCACTTCCGCGTTTCTTCTTCATCTTCGCCTTCTTCTGTGAAGTATCTTATATCTTCTTCTATACCCTCTTCATATTCGTGCGAAAGGTCGTCGTGGCTGTTGCAATCTTCCATCGCGAATCCCCATAGGGCTTCCTTGGCTTCTTCAATGCTGTCATAGTTCCCCATCACCCACTGAACGGGTGTATGGCCGTCGTATTTCACGACTTCCTGACCGTTATAATGAAACTTCGCGTTGTAAGGATTACAGGATGCAATAATTCTTGCTTTCATATCTTTTGTAATTTAAATTATTTTACAATTTCCTCGTAGACCGTTTCGCCTGTCTCATTGCAGACAACAGAGACGGTCCCTCCTTTATAATCCTCGAAATATGACCAATCTGTTCCGTTGTGCTCTTCTATATAATCCATACAGTATTGTTTCGATTCCTTAAAACCTTTACTGTTAGAATCCGTATCATCTTTGAATACAACATCGTATGTGTAAAGGTCTAACACATCTTCATCGCCATATTGCTTCACCAGTTCATCCCATGAATCCACGGTATAGTAGAACCCTGCTTTATTAGGCGAATCGTCCTCTGATACGATAGAACCATTATTGCCAGCATAGAAACCCCACCCATCCTCTTGGGCAGTGTTTTCTTCTTCGACTTTCAGTTCTATAAGCTCTCCGCTGTCGTTTACCACATAGGCACAATTTTGAAACTTACCTGGATAGTCTTCATTTGATTTGTCGAACAACATTTGATTATCTTCAGATAATGCATAGTCATCTAAATTTGCATCCAAATATATTTTCTCTTTGTAAAGGGGCTTAATATACAGGCGAATGTTATCGCCTTCACCTTCAATGTAAATCTCATTAAATTCAAAATCTTTCATTTTTGTTTGCCCGTCATGCCGGTAGCGCAGCGTTTTAGTTAATTATTTTAAATCTTACTCAGGACAACTTTCCCGCCCTTAATCCTTATAATCCGGACGGCCTCAGTCTCGCCATCCTTCTTTTGCCTTACGACGGTCATTCCGTCGTAAGATTCCTTGTCTTCCTTGGATTGCATCCAAATATGATCCCGAACCTCTCTCATGGAGTTGTACTTGGAATTTCCACCGTCGCCATCAATGATATAATTTAGTTTCATTTTCTTTTTCGCAGAATTTTAAGCGTTGCCCCCGCTTTTTTAGTTCGTTTTTTCTATACCACAAAAGTACGCATAGTTTATATTATATGCAATTTTTTTTATATAGATTCTTCTATTAAACTATGTTTAAAAATGGAAAGGATAGATATATGCGGGTGGACTGTTTGGAGCCGGGAAATAGAGCCGACAAGGGTGCGAGTACGTGAGCATATAGACACGGCAATCGATCTTTATTCCCTTGCGAATCCATCCCCTCCATTCACGACGTGATGAGCGAGTATTCCAAGAACGAACTGGGCGCCGAATGCGCCCTTTCTCCTGAAATTCCTGTCCGGTATTTCTCCGGTAATACACACTGTTTCGCCCGTAGCTGTTGGTATTTGGGGAAATACTGTGTGAGTTCTGAGCGGAGGACCGGACGAGAGCGTTCTCCCTTTCTATAGCATCAAAAGTTCCGGGTATACCTTCTCTTTCTCTTATATTATCGGACCTTGGGAATAATGCCAACGCCTCGTAAGGGTTCTCGAATTTCGCCAACAGTTCGCACCTGCGATAAAATTCCGTCAGTGTCCCGTAAGTATAACAGGATTTGGGCGCATAAACCAGCACGGTAACAGATCTGAAAAACTCATCATGCAAAAGCATCCTGAATCTCTTAAGATTCTGTTCTATTGCCCTATCCGAATTCCTTTTTTCGATATTCCTGCGTAAAAGGGTGATTAGATGCGCAAATTCTTTGGCCCGCTCGATTACCTTTTTGCTATGCTTGTTATCTGACGATGCAATGTTATGCCTTTCAGGTTCAGTCATTATATCAACCCTTCTGGCTTCCTCTATTACCTCGCTGATTTGCGGCGTATAGCCCCTGTTCGTCTCGCAATACGCTACGACCGTTTGCCCGATAGCGGAGCCAAGGCGGGCGCAAGTCCAGCACTCACGAAGGAATAATTCGCCCGTCCAGCCGTTCAAAGCCGGGAGGAGTTCCGCCGGATCAAAGCCGAAGACCGCCGTACAAGGTGCCGGGCTTAATAGTTCGACCTCTATTTTGCTCAATACGTTATCTTCGTTCCACCGTTCGACCGCTGAAATGATCATGCGCCCACTTCCGGTTTTCGTCTCTATACGCAGTTTGCAGTCTTTGTCCTTTGCGGCCTGCTTTACGAAAGCGGAGAAGATTTTCACGTCAAGCACGCGGATCGCTTTCCCGCCTTCGAATAGTATGCTATTATAATTCGGATAACGTCCGGAGTAATCGCAGCAAGAAAGGACTTGAGCGCCTTGGGACATTTCCGTAAGTAATTTTCCATCCTTTTTAATAGTCCTTATCGCACAGTATCCTATTTTTAATGTTTTAGGATTGATATAAAGTCCGTTTTCAGGGATTTCGCCCTTTGTGTACAGTATTTTCACGGGGCGGATCGCCAAACGGCGGCCATCCGTGGCAACGAATACGCCGCGCCTCGCGTCGAAATATACATACTTCATACATCCGTCTTTTTCCCCCGCAAATTTGGATACCTCTGTATCCTCTTTGCTCACGTCTAAAACGCAATAAAACAGCGTCTCCGATTCCTCGCACCGCGTGAATTTGATCCGCTCTTTGCTCGGAACCATCTTTTCAAAACGAGCCAGCACGGCAAAAACCATCGAGGCCACGAATCGGCAAACGAAGGATTCGACCGAGATAGTTATTTCTTCATAACCGTTTTCCATTTCCCAGCACAAACACTCCTTACCTATTTTCCGTTCGGCCAATTCCTTTGCCGAATACGTCCCAGCGGATATTTTTACCCGTTGGAAAAGTTCGTCAGCTTTTGAGGCGATAGCCCGATATATTGCGATATTCATTTCTTTTGCGTACATATTATTTCATGTTATTAATCAATGATACAACTTTCTTTCCCGGATTCTTCGACGCGAAATCGTTCCATACCTCGGTAAATCCTTCGTTATATAAATATATACGTTCGGATATTCCGATATTATTTGCCTTGTATATAGCGGCAATAGTCTTTCCTTCCTTCTTTATCCGCCATACATGGGAGCCGAATATATCCCCGGTTTCCTTTTTGTCATTCGCTATAGCGTCCCAATCAAATAGGCCGGCGAGCGTTAAAACCCTTTTCAAGTTCCTAAGGTCGTAAGACCTTATATTCTCTTTAATGAAGGATTGGCTTTTCTCGTCCAATCCTTCCCAATATTTTGCCGAAATTCGTGCCATGATTCGAGAGGATTAAAAGTTACACATTACATTATATTTGCCCTGCAATTTGGTATAGACCGATTCAGGGACGGCGATACACCCGTTATCGTATCGCTTAATTCGTTTGCTTTTGAGCTCGATTTGTCGGTTTAATCGGATCGTGTACCAATTCCCTTCGATGGATTCTACCAATATATCCGCTGCCTTCTTTTGCCGGTCTAACGCTGTTTCCTGATATTCGCCCCGTTCGATAGGGTAAGGATTCGGGAACATATAAGAGTTTATTTGCGTTTCGTTTTCCTTTGCCCACTTTTCCACGAAAACCGAATAATCCCGGTTAAACTTGGCGTTAAACTCTTCCAAACGATCGGAACCGGGGTAAGGGTTGTTTGCCCGCCATTCCTGTATAAATTCTTTTGATGCGTTGGCAAAGTTGGTTTGGTCGGATTCCTGCTTTGCCTCCGGTTCGTCCAGTACGTCTGTTATATCGACTTCTTTAGGCGGTTCGGGCAAAGCGACGCTTTCCGCCGGTTCAGTAGCAGGAGCAAGCAACGCCCGCACCTTATCCGCCTGCTTCTTTGAGAATATCCAGCCCGCGCGCTTTTCGCCGTTATGCTTTAACGCCGGGTTGAATTTGCCGCCTAACTTCTTTAATTCGTCCTTTATAGCTTTAGTTTCTCCAAAAACGGCGATAGCTTTTTCCGAATAGTTCACGATTTCCAGACCTTCAGGAGTTACGACCGGTTCCGATGCTTTCGCCTCGTTCGCCTCGCTGGACGGTTCGCCCTGTTTCGGGCTTTCCTTCTTTTCGATTAGCCGGAAAGGCTTGTTATATTGCCCTACCTCGTAGTGGTCGTAAATATTGCGGTCGAAATAGTCTATCATCCCGTCGCTATCGTCGTGGATATATTGCATAACGAACGCTTTTACCTTTTCGATAACCTTTTGCGCGGGTTCGGTCGTCCAGTCTTTAGTATCCCCGTGCTCATTATATCCTTTACTATATCTATACTCGTGCTTTTCTTTGTATTCTTCACTGAACGGATCAAACGGAGCAGCCATTAATGAGATATAGAGGGAATCCGCAGACATTCCCCACTCGCTACGTACAGACCATTTACAGGCGTTCAAATCCGGGTTCGCCTTAATATACGCCCGGAGTTCTTTTGCGACTTCTTTTGCTCCCTTCTTACTGTCGTACTTTGACCCCTGCCAGCCGTTAGGTGTGTAGAAACTTGACTTGCTCGGTTCTACGTTTTGCGGTTCGTCGAAATATTCAAAGTCGAACGCCTCATAATTCGAGCACTCATAGCCTAACGTGTCGCAAAAGTAATTTCGAATATCCCCGCGCTCGTTATCCATGAAACCGAACCGGCCTTTGCCTAATTCGATACATTCATACGGTGCGCGTGCTACTACGTTCTCTAATGTTTTTACCTCTTTGCTTGTTACTACTGTATTATAAGTTTTCATAATGCGATAATTTTAAATGATGGATAAATAAATGATTTGTTGAGTTTGCCGGGATAACCGCCCGGCGTCGGCTTTATTCTTCATTGAAAATATTTTCTATTTGTTCCGAAATAGCCTTATTAAATCGATGGACCTCGGAGCAGTCTATCGTGTAGCGGTCCATCCCTTCACGAGTGGCCGGGTAATCCATCAATTTTGGCTCATTCTTCATTTTTCGAGCCAAAGACTTTACTTTCGATCCTTTATTAAGCCATATTTCCAGATCCGAATCATCCCGCCAAGAATAGAAGTTCGTCTTATTCCCAGCTTTGCTGGTATGATGCCATTCTGAAACGAATACGATTTTCTTTCCCTCAAGCACTTTAAAAAGGCGTTCAGATATTCCATACTCCTTTTTGAAGTCCGTTTTCGGAAATATTCCATTATTCCGCGCCTGTTGTGCTCTCTTGCTCATCGAATAGCCTACATAACCGCTATTTCCTCCGATTGTCTTCATGTCTGTAATATTTAATTGTTTATAATTCAACTTATCGCAGCGTCAAAAAATAGGTGGATTATTTGGAGGGAATCAAGGAATGAGGTACTTTTGCCGTACAGTTCTCAAGTACTCACTATATTTACTTGATCCTGAATCCCGGAAAGTTTGTGTACTTTTCCGGGATTCCTCCTTTATATCCAGCACTTAAAAAACGCCCGCAAGATTGAGAACCTTCATTCTTATCTCTCTCTTACACCACAAAGATACAACCACTTTATGTTATACGCAAACAATAAGGCGTTTATTTTTAGGGAAATAGTAAATTTATACCCCAAAAACGCGTCCTATTAAATCCCTGTTTTAAGCCCTGGAATAAGAGAAGGGAAGAAAACAACACGAAATGAAAACAACATAGAGAAAAGACGGACAAGAGCAAGCGAAACGGGAAACAAGCGAAACTGAACCGGGAAAGGGAAGAAAATTATCGATAGATAAAATTTATCGCGTCGATAAATATAATCTATTCGTATCTGGATGGAAAACAAAAAGGCAGGAGATTTTAAGATGAAATGTTAACATATATTTCACGAAAAACCGTTTCGTACATTTTGTACGCGGGGAAATCGGGCGCGATCGGGAGGGAAAGGGTGGGGATTACAACATAAAAACAGGGGTGTGTTTTCGGTGTGGCACGGTATTTGTATGTCTGTTTTTTGGTGGTTATTGTTGGCCGGTTTGTTTTATGTTACATGTATAATATAAAGTATTTCTATTGTTTCGCATGCTGTTTTTCAAGAATTTGCGTGTTTTTATCGGGGGGCACCCCCCCGATATGGGGTCATTTGAAAGCCATGTTACCCCTCCTAAAAATTTTTTCCTTCCTGATTTTTTTCTTGTCGCTTCCGCTTTTATGTTTTTTAAAAAAATTACAAACGAATACATATAACGATTAAAATCCCGATATCATATCATTTTTGGTATGAAAAGGGTATGATCCTCATGATAGATTTCATCTATAAATAACTATTAAATAATAGATTTCATCTATTGTTATACGAAATATATGTTATATTCGCGTAAAGTAATTAATATAGGAGATAAGACATTATTCATTACTTATGGTGGATAGGATTTCGAATGATTCTCTCGCGTCCGCGCCTTGTGTCGTGGGGACTTCGTCTGGCGCGATGATAGAGGCGATAGTTGGCAATTTGCTTTCGTTGGGCAAGCGTTATGAGTTGGTGATATCTGGAAGCGCCTCGGGTCGCGAGAGCGTCAGCCTGTATTACGAGAACCTGGACAGCGTTGTCGAGTCGGCGTTCCAGACGGTCGCGTTGAGTGACCTGGCCACGTATAGGGGTCGTGTTTACTTTTTCACGGGCAAGATCTACGAGCCGATCCCGGGGCATTCTCATTTGAGTTGGGCCATACGGACTTACCTTCGCCGTTCCGGAGTCCCCAAGGCGTTTGTCATGCGCAGCCTGAAGCCCATAGTCTCGGCCGTTTACAAGTCCTTGGAGATAAACAGGACGTTGAGCCCGAGGTATAACGTCATGGCGTTCGAGAACGGTGTCGTTGACATGAGGGACGGTATCTTGCGTCCTTTCTCCCGTGACTTCCATGTGGTGTACCTTCATCGTTACCGTTACGACCCGAGGGCTTCCTGCCCGAAATGGCACGCGTTCCTGAGGGGCACGGTGTTCGGCAAGCGCGTTTATTCGGGCGGCGTGTTGCCTGACAAGGACGACAGGGCTATCTTGCAGATGTTCCTCGGCCTTTCCTTGTACGACAGGGGCACGATGGACAGGAAGGTGGAGAACGCGCTGGTATTGTTCGGCAACGGCTCGAACGGCAAGAGCGTGATCATGGACACGGTGATGGGCATATTGGGCGAGGACAACATCTCGAACCTCAGCATGGACGCCCTGTTGCGTGGCGGAGACGAGCGCCAGCGCAACCTGTCCCAGATCGAGGGCAAGATCTTCAACTGGTCCGGCGAGATGGAGGCGAGGACGTTCCAGGGGCGCGAGGACGCCGCCAAGAGCCTCATATCTGGCGAGCCTCAACTTGGGAGGCGGATAGGAAATGACGCCTTCAAGATCACGAACATCCCGTATTTCATATTCAACGCCAACCATTTCCCTGTCGGTGTCGACGGCAGCTACGGTTTCTTCCGCCGCTTCATCTTCATCGTTTTCGACAAGGTGGTCGACGAGCGGCACGCGAACCTCAAGCTGACGCGCGAGTTGAGGGACGAGTATCCCGGCATCCTGAACTGGATAAGGAGGGGGGCGCTCCTGTTGGAGAAAAACGGTTTCAGGTTCCCGGAAAGCGAGGGGAGCCTCAGGAAGAAGATCAACGAGATGGGCCTCTCCGCCCTCGGCAAGTCCTGGGCGATGGCCAGGGGTTTCCACGCCTTGCCCCGTAGGGGCGTCCCGGGTGACGTCCCTTGCGAGATCGACTTCGCCAAGATATACGAGGAC
This sequence comes from uncultured Parabacteroides sp., assembly GCA_949298575.1. Classification (GTDB taxonomy): domain Bacteria; phylum Bacteroidota; class Bacteroidia; order Bacteroidales; family Tannerellaceae; genus Parabacteroides. The sequence goes on along the minus strand of CASFXH010000030.1, from coordinate 22,687 downwards.
ATCAAGAAATATGCCGACGAGAACGGCTTCCCGATGGTGAGCCGCCAGACGCTCGCCGCGCATTTCAGGGAGCTCGGCTTCGGCAAGGACAATAAGCGCAAGGTCGGCAGGACGGTGTATTACAGGTGTTACGGCCTCACGCCGGACGTCCTGGAGGAAACTCCAGTCCCCGTCGTGGCGGACATGTCGGTCGACGTGGATAACAAGGGATTCCAGTATGACGAGGATGAGGCATAAGCGGAAGGCGGAAACATTAAACGATAAATAAGGATAAACATGGACTACAACAAGAAAATCCAAATCCACAACTTCGTGGTATTAAAACATAAGGTCGATAAGGCCTCTTTTATCAAGGTCTCGACGGTGGCGGGCGACTGGTCGGTCTCCTACCGCGAGGACAACATCATGTTCCTCACGCTCGATATGGCCGACGAGAGCCAGTACGAGGGCTTGTACAACGTCTTGGTCGGCATGTATGGCGCGTGCGATACGGTTGATGCCGAGTTTACCAAGGACTTATTCGATGCCCTGAACCGTTTCTACGACCGGCTGAAGGCGGCGCGGGAGAAGGTCTCCGCGGAGGACGACGCCAAGGCTCTGGATGAGGAAAGGATCATGTACGAACTGAAAGAAAGGATGGAGAATGGGTATGGAAATGACGATAGCGGAGGCGATCGCCCTCAAGGCTGATATGGAGCGCGGGATTTCCGACTTTATCACGGAGGCAGTCGCCGGGTTTGAGAAAGAGACTGGGTTGACGGTCTCCGATGTCCGCGTCGGCTTCCAGTCCGTCTGCTTCACCGAGGGAGGGAAGGAATATGAGAAGAGGGCTTGCGTTAAGAGCTGTGTAAATTTAGACAACTAATTGGATATGGTTAATATAGAAGAATTACGAGTCGGGTCTTTTGTCCAGGACGAATCCGGGAATATTTTGGCCGTTGCGGGTATTCCCTCCAATAAGGAAGAGCGACGGGAGTGGCTTGGGTGTATTTATCCTGTCCCGATAGACGAGAAGATACTCTCAAAAAGTGGATTCATTAAAAAAAATTATTCCTGGGTATTGATTCTTGATGATTGGAAGAAGGTGAAAAGCGGAGAAGGCTGTATATGGACTACGTTGCGCCCGTCTTTAATTATCTATACGAACGGGGATTTTTATATAGACGCCCCAATGGGCGCGACGCCTTTTTTTGAAGGTTTCAATATGACAAGAGTAGATGGCTTGTTGTATCTTCATCAATTGCAGCATTTGTATTATTTATTGACTAACAAGCCTTTGGACTTCAAGCCGTAATACTCGCTATTATTTCTTGTTTCTCGGGTTGAACGCGCACGTGTGGCAGTTCAGCGGCAGGTAGTAGTGTATCGTCGTGTCCTCGTCCTCGACGTTGTCCTTCTTCATTTGCTGGAGGTCGGCGATGAGCTTCGTCGCGTCGAGCCATTCCCTCGATCCCGCCCGCATATTTTGCTTGGCTTGCATCAGCTCCTTGAGTGTCTCCTCCTTCGTCGCCTTGGAGAGCAACTCTTCGTCGGAGAGCTCGCCCTCCGCCTCCGCTCTCGCCGCCTTGTCGAGCTTCTTTCCCCTCGATTCCATGTATTTCACGAAGTCGGGATTCGATATCGTGTTTCGCATCTGGGTGCGTACGTAGTTCTCGTCGTAGTTGATCTGGTACCCGAAGGCGGCGACGTACGCGTCCTGTTCCTTCCATCCCATGATCATCAGGTCCGCGAATATCTTTTCCTGTATGGAAATCCGCGCCTTCTTCACGGCGGCTTTTATGCTTCTGGTATAGTCCATTTCACTTCATATTAAAACAATATTTAAACCCATTTATTATGTTGTTTTTACGAACTCCACTCCTGAGATTCTTTATATAATGGTGTTCCATTTTATTGTCTTGCTCGGCTTCTGTAATGCTTTTGTACACACATATCAAATTATTATTCATGTCATACTTATATACAGGGACAAGCCTTATTGGATTAATAGAAAATGGCGCGTTGTCAAACCTCCATACAAAACCTTTATGGTGCATTTTATTTCCTATGCAACAAAAATAGACTTCCCTGCGATTAAATTCTGTGTCATCTATATCTTTTGTACATTCGTATGATTTTATTAAGTTCCCTTTTAAATCGTATTGTTGAACTGTGTGACCTCTCAATTTAATCATGTGCTCTCTTTTTCGAGCGGGTAAAGTCCCATATTTTGAATTATAACTATAGGTACACCATTCGAGGTTAGAGGCTACATTATTATCTCTACTTTCGTCTTTGTGATTTACGCAGGGATAATTATTAGGGTTAGGAATAAACGCTTCTGCAACTAACCTGTGCACATATTTCATCTTTCCTCTTAGATTAACGGCTTTATACCCCTTCCCGTTATCTTTTGGGGACATGAGTTTTGATATATTCCCTTTTTGGTCAAGTGCGGCTATTTCTCCAAAATTACTTACCGCATATATTCCTTCGTAACCAGAAATACTTTTCCAAATTCTCTTTTCCATAACGAAATCATATTTCATACAAAAACAAAAAAACATCTACAATTTAAATGATAATGCCCTTGATATTCACTAATCGGATGCCACCCTACCATGCTGTCGCACAGCCCGCAAGGATAGCCGCTTCCCCTGAAGGAATAGAACCCCGTCGCCCCGCTCCGCATGGCTCGCTCCCCGTACCACCACATCCAAGCCCCCGCGATCTCGTTCCGCGAGAGCGTGGTGATGAGGTTGCGCGCCGAGTTGCTATGCCCCGTCCCGTAGCTTACGCCTTGGGTCCGGATGCGGGCCGCGGTCAGACCATGCCTGAAGGACGCTCGGATGTCGGGGTTGTTGTACGGCGCCTTCAGGTTGCTTTCTATGGCTCCCAACATGTCGCTTGCGGGCTTTCCGAGGAAAAGGCCCGCGGCGATGGCCGCCTCTATCTCCATCTTGTAGCGGTCCGCGTAGATCGCGAGCCGCTCCCGGAAGGTCTTTCCGTACCGCTCCGACCCGAGCCATTCCAGTATCGCGTCGCGGTCTTCCTCGCGGTCATAGACGGCGAGGGTCTCGGTGGCGTAGTCTATCTTTTCCCTCAATTCCCTTATCGCGTTTTCCACCTCTCGGCGAAGGTTGTCGTTCACGCTGAATCGGAAGAGGCGGGGCGGGATGTCGTACTTCTTACTGATGGCGACGATTCTCCGTGCCGTCTCCATCATGTATCCCTCGATGTTCCGCTCCGCGCTTATCTCGGCTTCTATCCGAAGGAGGAGGAATTTTTGTGCTTCTTCAATATCCTTGTTTTCCATCTCTTGACTTGTCTAAAAATAACTCATGAGTTGGAATCGCCTCCTTCCTCGCCTTTGTTTTGACTTGATTTATTTGATTGTATTTCAGCCAATAAATCATTTTTTTGCTGCTCTTTCTCCTCCTTCACTATGCGCTCCCATTCCCCGGTGACGGAATAGGTTGAGTTGCGCTCCGAGGCGGTATGCCGGGAGATGAAACCGTTCTGAACGGCCGCGGCGAGGTCGGCCACCATCGCCGACTCATTGACATGTATGTACGGCTTTATCCACCACTTGATAGGTAACGATGTGAAGGCCAGCGTCTTCTCCATCTCCAGCCCGAAGCCGAAGGCGAAGACGCGCGTCAGGTCGTTGAGGAACGGTTGCCACTCCGCCGCGTCGTTCATCGCCTTCTCGTAGGCTGGAGAGTAGAGTATCTTCAAGGCGGCCGCCGGGAGGTCTCCCGACTTCAGTTCCGGCGGGATGACCGAGAACGACTGCTCGTAAATCATCTTGTAGAGCGTGTCGAGTTGCTTCATGAACGATTCCGAAGCGTCGGGCTGCGCGAGGAACGACGCCTTGTCGTCCGGGCTCCCCGTGATGATCTTGATCGTCCCGTTCAGGTCGTGCTGCATACCCATGTTGTCCCCCTCTCCCTGGAGATACATGATAGGGAATCCGAACGCCTGGTTGTTCTGCGCCATCTGCGAGAACGACATCTCATAGCCGTCGATGCTGTCCTGCGATCCCGACCAACATGGGCCGTCGTCGTCGCGGCGGTAGGCGACAGGGATGAAGGGGAAGCCGTGCGCCGCCTTGCTTACCAATTCGTAGCCGCTAACGCCGAAAACGCCCAAGGCGGCGTTCACCACGGAGCGAAGTCCGGTCTCGGCGCGGCGGTAGCGGTAGAGGTAGGTCTTGTCCCAAACCTCGAGCCAGCTCGTCACCTTGTTCCCTTCCCCGTCGTAGTCCTGATAAGCCCGTGCGAACAGGCTGAGCCGTCCTGTCTGGTCGTAGTGCGGGAAAAGCGTGTCCCCGTTCTTGTAGGACAAGGCCCTGTATCCGAACTCCCCCTCTTGGATATATCCCACTACAGCCCCGTCGCCCGTTATCTTGACGGACTTGACCGCCTCGAAGAAGGCGATCTCCATGTCCTTCTTAAGCCATCCCTCCCGAAAGGCGTAGAAGTCCCTCTCTTCCTCTTCGCTCGGCTTATCCTTGACGAACTCGAACTGGATGTCGTTTCCGCAAAGGTGGACGATCTGCTTGACGGTGATGATTTGCTGGAAGGCGAATGCGTATCGGGGGACGAGCTCCTTGTAGGTCTTGCGGGTCATCCTTCCCGTAGGCTCACCGTACTCGTCCAGCGCGGGCTCCTCCTCCTGCCGGTAGATGTCCGGGTAAACCATCGGGTCGTTGATGACGTGCCCCGAGGGGTAGTACTCTTTCAGGAAATCGGACTGCGACATGATGATGAACAGGCTGGCCCGGTCGTCGTACGGCGGTTCCACCCCGTCGGCGAACCACCCCCCGCGCATATACCCTTCCGGCCTGATCCTTCTCCACGGGCGTTTTGTCATAAGTTCTCTTGTCTTCATGATTCAATGATGTCTATGTGAAACATAGCGAAGCATCCCTTTCGGTCGGAACGCTTTGCGTTTATTTATCTCGAAATACATGCGGTAGATGAGCGACTCGAAGAAGTCCGGGGAATAGCCCACGGCCTTGATCATCCCCTCCTTGTTGATGAGCTCGAATCCCCCGATATTGGAATTGTCCTTGTGTCGTACGCACTTGCGCTCCCTCATCAGGATGTCCCGTAGCGGCACTTTCTGGTATTTCCCCTTCTTCCCGGAGAAAACGAGCTTGAGTAGGCGCGGCTCGATGGAGATACTCCCGTCTTGAATGTAGTGCGCCAGCGTCTCGGCGCATTGCGACTTGACGTTCTTGTATGACCTCTCGAACTGTTTATCCGGTTTCTGCGTCCCGGTGAACTTGACCGCCCGCTTGGCGTGCCCGGATATGGCCTGTCCCACTCCCCAGTAGTCGTAGATGACGTTCTCCTCCCTTACGCCCCATTCCTGGAGCTTGGCGGAAAACATCGTCTCCGTGTTGGCCGAGTTCTCCCGCATGACAAAGACGTCTTGGATATGCAAGTCCACCCATAGCCACATGACGCAGAAGTCTCCTCCCTCGAACGCTATATCGGCAGAGACATATTTGACGCCCTTATCGATCTGGGCCGGCGCGTTGAAGAAACGCTCCATGTCCGACATCTTGATAAGGTCGTCGCCGGTGTTTTTGAAGTTCCAGTTGCCGTCCAAGTCGCGCGAACGCTGTTCTTCATCCTGCTGGACGAGGCTGGAGACATAGTTGGGGTCGGAGCCTATGAGCTTGATGTTCTCCTCCAGTTTGCCCCGGATGAAGGTGACGGATTTGATGTACATCGTCACCTTGTTGAAGCCCAACGCCTCGAATTCCGGCTTCCAATGCTTGTCGATGATATGCTTGCATTGCTCGTACACTTCTTCGGGCGTATCTCCCCAATAGATGGAATCCGGAGTGTCGCCGTCCATGAAGCAATAGCGAATAACGCCGTCCCGCTCGTCAATAGGCAATCCGTCCTCCCCGATCCACCAGTCGATAAACTTGCGCACCCAGCTGTCCGGGTCGGGATTGCAGGTGCCCACTATGCGGTTCCGTATGCCACGGGCGTTCCGGTTGCAGGTCATCAGGAACTTGAACTTGTCGTACTCCATCTGCGGGATCTCGTCTATACCTATATAAGAATATTGCTTGCCACGGAAACGTTCCTTGAAGTCGAACACCGTATCCGAGAAATGGAAGAAAGAAAGCGTGCCGCCCTTGTTGAAGTACCATGTCATATCGCTCTGGGATTTGTTGTATTTCCCGTATTGGCTATATAAGTGGTTGGATTCCTTCTCCAGGTTGTCGAAATCCTTCTTCTCCTTACGGAAGATGGCGGCATTGAAATAACCGTTGTTTATGTCGCGGAGGGCTTCGAGGAGCATGGCATAGCTTTTTCCCCCGCCTCGATTCCCGCCAATGAAAGTCAAGTCCGCGTTGCTACCTACGAACCTCTCCTGAGAGCCTTTTTGAGGTATGATTTTTAGGGGATTGGGCTTCTTCCTGTCAGCCGCGCGAAGGGCCTCTATATACTCGTAGGAATATACAGGGTCCCCGTTTATCGTCTTGAATCCGCTCTCAAACTCTCTCATAAATAAAAAAACCCGCGTGGCGACCAGGTAAAAACCGCCATACGGGTCCTCTCGGAACTCTTAAAAATATTTACTTCGCAAAGATAATAGATAAAATCTATCGAAAGTTTGTTTTTGATAGATTTTATCTATATATTTGCGGAAGTTATTGGGAGTATGCTGAAAATATCCGTACGAATAGACGACATCAGCCCGGAGGTCCGGACTCGGATGGTTGAGTGCCCGTCCTGCGGGAAGAAAATGATGGACGTGCAATACGCGTCGGGCGTGGCGATGTTCCGCGTGAAATGTACGAGATGCAAGCATTACGTCAAGGTGAGCATAACGGATTAGGAAGTTTGGGTGAGCGGATGAAACCACCACACCGCTAATGTGGCAAGCCTTCGGGCTTCGGAGGTTCAAATCCTTCAACTTCCGCTATACATAATATAATAAAGAGCTTCATAGAGAGCCGATTGGAATGATTGATGTCGTTCCGGTCGGCTCTTTTGATTTAAATGTTTTTTTGGATATGGATAAAGAGACCCTTTTGACAGGATTCAAGAAAGAGCTGGGAGAGCCCTCAGCCAATGGGTACCTCGGAGACACCGGGGTCACGACGCGGACGCTCGACAAGTATGTCGATGCCCTTTTGCCCACTATCGCGACGGATGATTCCGTGAACGAGCAGTTCTTCAAGAGTCACGCGGAGGTGGTGAGGGCCATGGGCGGACAGATGAGGTTCGAGCAGGCCGAGTTCGTGAGGAACTACAAGCCGAAACCGGGGACGGTACCTCCCGAACCGCCGGTTGAGCTAAAACCGAAACCCGGAGAACCCGGGAATGATGATGTGCTTAAAAGGCTTGAGGCGTTAGAGAAGGAGCGCGAGATCGAACGGAAGAACTTCGTCGTGCGGGAGATGCGCTCAAGAGTGTCAAACAAGTCTGGGGAATTGAAAGTCACCAACAAGAACCTTTGGGAGGACTCCGTCCGTATGGTTGAGTACGAGGACGGTATGGACGACACGGCCATGGAGGCCAAAGCCAAGGGGCTCTATGAGTCCAAGCTGAAGGCTTACATGGGAGAGGGGGCATCGCCCTACGGGGGCGGCTCGTCCGGTAGCCAAGACCAGGACGACAAAGCCCTTGATGATTTCTTCAACAGAAAGGTACTTGAAGGCAAATTCCCGGGCAAAAAGTAAAAAAGTTCAAATATGGCAACATTAGGCAATGTTTTTGGCCGGACTGAGCAAGTTTACGGTTCCGGCAAGAATATCTGGCACGAGGTGAAAGGCGCCTATCCCTGTGGCGGCACCATCTCGAATATCTCCAGCTTCAAGGGGCAAGTGATCCCGGCTGGGTCGATGTGCCAGTTCGATCAAGTGGCGAACACGATCAAGATCATCAAGGCGAGCGAGATCAAGACCGCCGGCCAAAGCTCCGCTTCGGTCGAGCCGGGCACCATCAAGGGCTTGCTCTATAACGACGTGTACGCGCCTTCCGATATTGATTCCCCGGTGCCTACCGGTAGCGTGGTTTTCGCGGGCGAGATTTACGCGGACAGGTTGGCGGAGGCTATCCCGGCTGAGGTCTGGGCGGTCCTTCCGATGATCGTCCCCATTAACGAAAAGGCAACCGAATAAGAAAGGAGGATTGACGTATGAGAACAATGGTGAAAAACTACTATGACCTTCTCACGGTCGGTCTCGGGTCTTTTTCCTTCCAGCAGTTCGTGGACCGGTTCCAGGAGAAATACAACGCTCTCCAGACGGACGGTTTCGGCTGGGATCCCGAGATCCAGCTGGATTACACTTACGAGCAACTGATCGCCTCCCTTGGCATCGTCACGCTCCCCGTTTACGTTGACGTGGACTCGGAGGGTCTCGACAAGTCCCTAGGCGAGTTCAAGGTCGGCTCCAACAAGATCCCGACCCAGAAGCATCGTTACCCGATGAACGCGAAGATGCTTCGCGAGCGTATGATCATGTTCCAGCGTTTCGGTGACGCGTCCTTGACGCCAGCGACTCGCACGGCTTTGTTGGACATGCTTTTCGAGAGCACCGACAAGTTGTTGGCCGGCAACCGGAACGCCCTTACGCACCAGCGTATGCGTGTCGTTTCCACCGGCCAGTTCACGATCGACATCACGAACAACCCGAGAGGCCTCAAGGGCTTGACCTTCGACTTCGGCGTCCCTTCGGAGAACAAGGAGACGCTCTCCGGCGAGAACCGCTGGTGGAAGACGACCACGCACACGGCCGGCAACGAGGGTACGACCTCCGACCCGTTGCTTTTCCTGAAGGACAAGCGCAAGGCGATGCGCAAGAAAGGTTTCCCGGCCGGTCATTTCGAGATCGCGTCCGACCTGTTCGACGACATGCTCACCCACTCCAAGGTGTTGGAGCGTATAGGTTTGTCCCTGTACCCCATGGCCGCTTCGGCCACCAATCCGGGCAGCGCGGCCCAAGGCTACGCGACGAACCTGACCGACGACGCCAAGCGATCCGCTATCGAGCGAATCATCGGTTGCCCGATCGTTCCGCGCGACAGTCTGGCCGCGGTGGAGAAATTCGATGAGGAATCGAAGAGCATCAAGGCGACCACGATCGAGAATTTCAATCCGCTGAACGTATCTTTCGTTCCTGACGGTCAGATTGGCACGATCAAGAGCGTTCAGCCTATGGTTTTCACGGACGACCCGACGCAGCGCGTCGCGTGGTTTGACGGCGGCAGGACGCTCATCACTCAGCGTTTCGAGTCAAAGACCAAGTCGATGTATGTGGAAAGCGAGATGGCCGTCCTTTGCGTGCCGAACTCGCCTCAGTACATGTGCGTATACACCGTAACGGCTTAGCGTATGGAAGGTTCCCCAATCGATACCGAAAGGACGATAGAGCGATATGTTCGCGGGATCGTGAACATGGATATTGGTGATGAGTCCATCGCCAATATCCTCCTTGACCGCGGATTGAACCCCGGCGACCCGGCTTCCGTGCTTGACCCGAGGACGAAAGCGCTCTTGAAGGCTGACGTGTATATGGCTTGCGCCAACATGCCCAGCGTTCGTGTCAGCGTCGAGGACGCTGACGGCAACTGGAGGCACAAGGAGAGCGGAGGCCAGATCACGGACGAGAACAAGCGTTTCTGGAAGGAACAGGCCCTATCGATCTACAGGATGTACGGGGAATACCATAGCGCTTCCGCCGGTCCGCGTATCCACGCTAGGGGAATGAGGATATGGAGGGAAGGATATGGCTGTTGAGAACCCGAGATACCCGCACCATTGCTCCATTTACCGATATGAGGGAGCGACCCAGTTCGAGGATGGCGACAAGGTGACCCTTTACGATGGCGAATGCCGCAAGGAAGGCAACACCTCCATCCGGAACTTCTATTCCGACAACGTGCCCAAGGGGGATTACCGGGTCTCGATACCCGGATTCCGTGAAGGCGTCTTGCCGGGCGACTTCATAGACGTGACGGACAGGGTGTCGACGTATTCCGGTTTGCTCTTGACGGACGTGAACATCTCCAATTTCGGGACGGAAGTATTCTTCAACTTGCCTAAGAACTGACAAGCGATGGAAGATAACTTGAAGGCATACGATGACGGGATGATGCGGGCGAGGAGGTTGATAAGAGACCACCTTTACGCCGCCATCGAGCGCGCGTGTCTTGGGCTTATCGACCATGCTTTAAAGGAAAGGGAGTTTGACGGGTTCACGGGTAATACCCAAACCTCTTACGCTTGCGGTATCTATTACAACGGCGGACTGATGGGGATGGTCATTTCCGGAAACTCGATGAAGAAACCTGTCCGGATTAAAGTCCGGAAAGGTGAACGTGTTTACCTGAAAAATCCTTACGAAGGAAAAGCTCGCGCCGTGATAGGAAGGGTAGATGTGGACGGGGAGTTGGGTGCGGAGTCGGCGGTCGATTTTCTGTCATCTTACCAACCTTTCGTCAAGACAGGTTTCTCGGTGGTCATGACCACTGGGACGGAATACTCCGAATACTTGGAGAATGTCCGGAACCTGAATGTCTTGACCGATACGTTCAAATCCTCAAAAGGCATTATGCTGGACGAGTTAAAACCGATGGGATCATGAGGGTGACGAAGTTTTACATATCTGGAATCCTGAAGGAGCTCCTCGAGATTCTCTCGGGAATCAGCGATCATGTCTCGTCGGGCAACCGTCCTTCGGCCAAGCAGAAGCAAATGAAGGACTTCATCGTGGTCTCCTTCCCGGCGAGCATTCCGGACGGCAAGGTCGTTCAGGCGACAACGCTCCGCATCGACCTCGCGGCGAGGAATACCGTGAACGGGCTGGAGAACACTCCCCGATTGCAAGAGATGCTGGACGGCGTGACCGCCCTTTTCCCCATCCATCCTTCCGCTCGATACACCGTCTCGAACCCGACGCTCGCGCTGAAAGGCGACGACGGCTTGGGTTTTTCCCATTGGCTCGTGAACGCGGACATACTTATAAATCATACGGATTCATATGAGTATTAACGATTTAAAATTTTAAATGATATGGCTAAAATAACAGTAACGAACCCATTGAGTACCCTCCAGACCGTCTTCAACAAGATGGACGAGGTATATTACAAGAGCGCCCCTATCGCCGTGGACGACTTGGCGACGGCCATCACGGCCGACATCGAGCTTCCCGTATTGGCGGATGGCGTGACCTTCAATTCCGGCGAGCCGGAAAAGACCGAGATCAAGCTGACGACCGGCGCGAACTGGGTCGTCCGCACGGAGAAGGGCGATTCCGACATCTCTTTCCAGGTTGCCAGCTTGAAGGGCAAGATCAACGACTTGTTCATGGACAAGAAGAAGGAGATCTCTTCCACCACCAACTTTGACGAGACGGAGACTTACGCCGGCGCGGCCTACAGCTTGGCCCCGAAGAAGGTTTCCGGCGCCTTGATCCTCTTGAGCGACAACAAGGACGTCATCGTCGTGTTGCCTAGCATCGAGATGTACGGCAGCCTCGTGCTCGCCGACGGCGACAACCCGGCTTATTTCAACGCCACTGTCACCCCATTGGAGAACGAGGACGGCTCGGACATCTTCATTCTCGAGAAGGAGACCGCTTAAAAGATTATCTGGCGGGCGCCCTCCACCAGTCGGGTTATCGGCCCGTTCCTGGACGCGCGGGGGCCCGCCATATCCAAAGAAAAAAATAAATAATCGTTTGATTTCCGGATACAAATCGCATGGCTACCTATAAGAAACCCTCTCGCGATGACGAGCGTAAGTTCCATGAGGTGAGAACGGCTGAGAAGAGCGTGATAAGCTGTGGACGCGTGAGATTCCGCGTGGGCTGGATGCGCCCTTACACGTTGGAGCGGATCACCGGCCTCGCCCTTTCCGATGGTCGCGAGAACGAGATCCCCGCCCGCGTGGCGGCGTTGGTCCTGTTGAACGGCTTCTTCGCCATAAACCTTTTTTACCCGATCCTTTGGCGTTTTCTCTACCATCATGTCCCCTCCGGCGTCCTTTCAGCCATCATCGCGGAAGGTAAAAAAAAAGAGGTCTCGCTGACACAGGACTGTTGGACGTGTATCATATTAGCGACCGCGATGAGGGACTCGAGGCAGAACCTGACGAGAGAGGAAGCCGAGCGTATCCTTCAAGAACGTCCTTCGGCGAAGCCTGGGCCATAGGCGAGAAGCACCCGAACCTGATGAGGGCCAGGTCGTTCGTTTTCGGCCTCGTCACCGTCCCCATGTATGAGTACCGTTGCGTGCTCACATGCGCGCAGATAGAGTTGCTCGCCATAGACAAGCCCTTGGTCAACTACGGGACCGGTATCGGCAAGAAAGGCAAGAAAGGCAAGAAAGGCGATAGGTCGGGTAGGCGCCCGTCGAAAGCGGAGGTTGACAGGGTCACCGATGCTTGGATGGAGAAATACAAGGACGGCAAAAAGCCCGTGATTGACTTATCCGGATTCATCATCAAAAAGAAATGACGCGCTATGGCTAGTTTGGGCAAGCTTTGGTTTGAGCTCGGTATGCGTGACCGTACCGACAAGGACATCGCGGAGATCCGCAAGGGTATAGAGAAGAGGCTCAAGGAGTTGAATGTTGATATAGGCCTTAACGGCGAGGCCCTCCGCCGCTCCATCGAGGACGCGTTGGCTGGTCGTCAGTTCAAGGTTGGCATCCTAGTGGACAAGGCTTCCGCCACGAAAGCCGTTCAGGACGCGTTGGCGAGAGCCGGCTATACCGCCAGCGTGAGACCCGACGACGTTCGCGCGGCCCGCATCGAGGAGATAAACAAGAGGATCGCCAACTCCTACGAGGAGAGCCAAGCGAAGGTCAAGAAGCTCCAAGCCCAGATAGACCGCCTCCGCTCGACCCATGAGCGGGCCTCCTCTTCGGCCAGCAAGTATTCCGGCTCGTTGGGAGGCGTCACGAAGAACATGCGGACGCAGTTCAACCTAGCCGTCCAACTTCGCAACCAGCTGGCCAATATTTATTCCGTTTACGCGGCCGAGCGGTTCCTCACGTCCGTCATCGAGATAGGCGGCGAGTTCCAGAAGCAGCGTGTCGCCCTGCAGACCATGTTCCAAGACGCGCAGAAGGCGGACGTGCTCTTCGGGCAGATTAAGGAGTTGGCCGTAGAATCTCCCTTCGAGTTCAAGGAATTGGCTGGCTATACCAAGCAGCTTGCAGCCTTCAATATCCCCTACGAGGAGATGTACGACACCACGAAACGCCTGGCGGACATCTCCGCCGGTGTCGGCGTGGATATGGGTCGTATCATCTTGGCATACGGGCAAGTCCGTTCGGCCGAGTTCCTGAAGGGGACGGAGCTTCGCCAATTCACCGAGGCCGGCATCCCGCTCTTGCAGCAGTTGGCGGACAAGTTCACGGAGTTGGAGGGGCGCGTCGTCTCGGTCGGCGAGGTCTTCGACAGGATCTCCACGCGCCAGGTCTCCTTCCAGATGGTGAAGGACGTTCTTTGGGACTTGACGAGCGAGGGCGGACAGTTCTACAATATGCAGAGCGCGTTGGCCGATACGCTCGCGGGCAAGCTTTCGAACCTCAGGGACGCTTACGACGTGATGCTGGCGGATATAGCCGAGAGCAACAACAGCACGCTCAGCGCCGGGCTTGATTTGCTGACGGACACGATGAACAATTGGGAGAAGCTGGCGGATATTGTCCTGACGGCTGCCGCGGCATACGGGACATACAAAGTCGCATTGGTAGTCCTTACCGTTGCGGAGAAGGCATACAAAAGCGTTCAGATGTCCTCGGTTTTGCTCAACAGGACGCAAGCCATGTTGAACGCTCTCCGAGCCACACAGGGATTGACCGCCGCGACGAAAGCCCAGATAATCGCGCAAAGAGGGCTGAACGCGGTGATGAAAGCCAACCCTATCGTGCTTGTGGCTTCCGCGTTGGCCGCCTTGGTCGGGTCGTATATGCTATTCTCTGACAAGGTTAAGTCGACCGATGAGATGATAACCGGACTGAACGAGTCGGTTGGGCATCTCCAAAAGAGCTTTGAGGACTTGTCGAATACGGACAAGATGATCGACGAGTACGAAGAGCTGTCCAGGAAGCAAGAGCTTACGTCGGATGAGTCGGAAAGGCTGGCCCGTGTCACCTCGGAACTAAAGGATCATTTCAGGGGCGCAGCCATGGAAGTGGACTCGTATAGCGACTCCCTACAACTCTCCGTGGAAAGCATGAGATCGCTCAACGACGAGCAAAAGAGGAATTTAAGGATCTCGTCCGAGGCAAGCATCCGTGAAGCCGAGAAGCGCGAGAATGATCTTGAGGACAAGATCGCGTTCCTTAACAAGCAAATAAGGGCTGGAAGCGGGAGGATACACATAGGGGAATCCACCAATATAGGGGATTTCATGTCTATAGGATACGTGACTGACTCTGATATAGCTGATATGGCGGACAAGGTAATAGCGTACGAGGATGAGTTGTCTCGTCTTCGTGACTCCATCAAAAAAAACCGAGAGTTACTTTCCGGTCTAGGTTCCGTATCGGAAGACGTTGACCTCACGAAAACCCTATCGGGATGGCGGAAATCTATTGCCGATTTCATAGAGGGAAACGAGGAGTTGAGAGACATAAAGCCTAAAGAGGATGAGGAATACGTGGATTGGTACAAGCGGTTGTCGGACGCCCTTAGCGAGGCCAAATCCGACCTTGACAAGATGAAGGGAACGGTCGGGCTGTTCGATGACGATACGATAAAGAGGCAGCAAGAATATCTTGATGGGCTCGAATCCATACGAAAGCGATTTAACATACCTTCCAAAGGAGGATCTTCCGAAACGAAGGATTGGGAAAGCGTCCTTCAGGATCAGATGAAATCCCTTAGATCCGAGAGATTGAGTGCCGAGTATCAACTGGAGCAATCCGTGATAAATCTTATGTCGGAAGGCGGAGAGAAGGAGATCGCGCAAATCAAGCTTAACCACCGCAAACGTCTGGCTGAGATAGAAAAGCAGTCCGACGAGTTGGTGAACAAGGCGCGGGAGGCCGAGAAAGCCCAATGGATGGCCGCCAATCCCGGAAGGGACGAGCGTGATTTCAAGTCAAGCGTATCGGGAGTGGAGGACTTGCCTGATGATTTCCAGAAGGTTCTATCCGGATTGCTGATGGCCGAGAACGAGTCCTACAAGAAAGCCATAACGGACTACTATGAGGGTGTAGCCGACGAGTTTAAGGGATATATAGAAAGGCGGAAGGCTATTGAGGAGGAATACGCCAGAAAGCGCGCCGACATGTTCAAGTCGGGCGCTTCCAAGGAATCCATCCAAGAGGCGGACTATCAAGAGAAAAAGGCTCTTCAAGCGCTTGACCTCGAGATCGCCCAAAGGCAGGAGACCTTCCAGTCGTGGGTGGACGAGATAGCTGGTATGGGCGTTGAGGAGTTGCGTAAGCTCCTTATCGAGGCCCAAGCCGAGCTCATGAAGCTAGAGATATCCGACAGCCTAGACGGCGAGGACTTGGCGAAATACAGGGCTATAATTGTCGAGATAAGAAAAGAGTTGGATAAGACAAATGAAGAGGAATCTTCCGCGTCAGATTCTGGCGATTGGGAAAAGAAATACGCTACGCTCAATAAGATCAGCAGGTCATTCACCGAGATAGGCGATTCTGTCGGCGGGACGGCTGGCGAGATCATCAAGCAAGCGGGTAAGATTAGCTCGTCGATCCTACAGATAGTAAATGCCGTGAAAACTCTTAAAAACGGATTGAAAGGATTGGATGAGGCATCTGTCGTATTGGCCATTATTTCCGCGGTTTTGGAGGCTGCTTCCGGGCTGTTCAACCTATTGAATGGTCCTGACCCGATCGAGGAGTTTTGGAAGAGCGCCCGCGCCCTGAATGAGGAGCTTGTCACGCTAAAGGAAAATCTCAGGATAGACAACGAATCGAATAACACGATATTCGGCGATAATAAGTGGAAAAACGCGATTGGCAACGTGCGTGCAGCCATCGACGCGCTTAAGGATTATAACGACACGCTTGAAGAGATAGCCAAGCGAAAGCCCTATACCTCTTTTGACGCGGACAATTGGATTTCAGGAGATCGGGATATAGACATGTCTTATCTCGACGAATTTGTTGATGGGTTCAAGAGCGCGGAGGAATCCTTGGCGAACATGCAAGTCCAGACGCGGCACTCAACTTGGTTCAGGAAAGCGAAATACGCTTCCCTTGCCGAGGCCGTTCCGGAGCTGTTCGATGAAGAAGGCAAGGTGGATATGGACATGCTGGTCGAGTTCCAGGATTCGGATGTCTATAAAGGGCTGAGCCAGATGGACCGCGAGTATATTGACCAGATGATCAACGATTGGAACACTTACCAGGACGCGGTAGAGTCGGTTAACAATTACCTTACCGACATCTTCGGGAATTTGGGAGATACGATGATGGACGCGTTAGTTAGCGCTTTCGAGAACGGCACGGACGCCGCTCAAGCTTTTACGGATTCCGTATCGGACATGTTGGAGCAACTCGCGACGAACATGATATATTCCGTTACCCTTGGCCCTGTTTTTGAGAAGGCCCAACAAGAAATGCTTGACATAATGAATGACGAGTCGTTGAGCGATGACAAGAAATTCGAGAGTTTCACGTCCGTATTGGAAGGCATGACGACAGAGGCTTTGGCTCAACAAGACATGGCCACCTCGTTGATGAAGCAATACAAGGAGATCGCCTCGGAGAATGGCCTTGATATTTACACTCCCGAAGAGGACACCTCGTCGAGCACCTTGAGCGCTGGGATACAAGGCGTAACCGAGGACACGGCGAATTTGCTTGGCAGTTACCTGAACGCCATAAGACAGGACGTTAGCGTGATGCGCCATTTGCAGGAGAGCCTTGGCGGCAACCTTTTCCCTACCATGAGCGTCACCGCCCAAGCGCAGCTCCAGCAATTGAACGCCATCGCGGAGAACACGAGGCTGAACGCGGAAGCGGCTGTAGGCATACGTGATTTCCTCACGGGGACGCTTTCCGGCGTGATCACTAACGGTAATGGGGGAAGGGCCATAAGGATAAAATAATGGAACAATGGATGTAGGGAGAATGTTTTCTGAATTGGCTGGCCTGGACGTATGCGCGAGCGGCCAGCTCGCTAAATAGCTTTTATGTATCCATTATGAACGATATCTAATTTATTCATAAACAAATATAGATATAATCTATGATTATGACAAAAAGAAATCCTCTTTTAAAGCGGTCTTTCCTTATTTGCTTTAAAAATCTGCAATTTATTGTTTGGATAATAATTTGTCTTTTTGAACTATAAATTCTTCTTCGCTTAAGACACCTTTCTCTTTCAATTCTCCAAGCCTTTCTAATTGAGAAATAATATAATCTTGATTTTTAGAGACATCTTGTACCGTTACATTGTCTTTTTTATTATCCACACTATCTATTATAACAGATAATATGGAAGCTATCTTTTGTGCATCAGAAGCTCCTTGCTTATATTTATATCCCTCCATCCCATTCACATCAATTTCTTTTTTTCTTTCAACTGTCATTGTTTTAGAATCAAAACATTTTATAGTAATGGATGGTGTATTTATATCTCTTAGTCCTATTACTACTTTTACACAAGATACCTTTTTCTTTTCTTTTGATGGACCAGTCAACCCACCAACTATCATACCAGCGCCTCCAGCTACCGCTCCTCCTATTAAAGCTCCTCCGACAGTACGAAACAACGATTTACTTGATATGATTGTATTATCCTCAACAACCTGAACTGATATTACTTTTGAGTAATCTATAATCATTTTTGTATTTCCTGTTAAATACAAAATTTTTTTGCTTGTATTATCTACTGAAAATTGATACAGATTATCTACCCCGTTCACGGTTCTTGATGGCTTGTATCCGTTTATGTCGCTAATTCTTTTCGAATAAGTCTCTACTCTTTCTTGCGCTTTCTTTGCATTAGAAGCCGCTATCATGATTCCTGCTATAAAAGCAAAAACCATTATCAAAATAAAGAATGTGATAAAATCCATAATTTTACTTGTTAATATGTTTATATAATACACAAAACTACTCCAGTTCGCAAACACTGCAAAATTTTTCTCCAAAAATGTTTGCACTTTAACAAATAGCACCTATCTTTGCAGTGTTCAAACTTCAACGCGGCACTAAGCCGCACATTTGCGGCATTTTTTGTGCCCGTACATATAGAGATTGTTATATCATTAGTATAACCGCACCGTGTCGGGAAGTGGAAACACCCCCGGAGCTTCGCGTTGAAGGCTTGAACAACACGTAGTGCGGTTTTTTGTGTTCAAAATTTCAACGTATGGATGAATTAATCAGAATCCAAGAAACCATGAGTTCGCTCGAAATTGCGCAACTCACAAGTAAGCAACACTCGCATGTCATGCGAGACATACGTACTCTTTTAGAACAAGGAGTAGCCGAATCCAATTTTGGATTGGGGTCATACTCAGACGCTAACGGGCAAAATCGCCCTTGTTACAATCTCACAAAGAAAGGCTGCCTAATCCTCGCCAGCGGGTACGATGCCAAGTTAAGAGAAAAGATTATCGACCGTTGGGAAGAGTTGGAGACGGAGAAGCGGGACGGCGGCTTCCAAGTCCCCACGTCCTTCAAGGAAGCCTTGCTGCTTGCGGCACACCAACAGGAACTCATCGAGCAGCAGCAACGCCAAATCGAGCAGAAGCAAGAGGTAATCGACCTGCAGCAGTCCGAAATCGCCAAGTCAGCCCCCAAAGTGTCCTACTACGACACCACCTTGCAAAGCGTCAACACCATGACCTCCACGCAAGTGGCCAAGCAGATAGGAATGGACGCCGAGAAGCTGCACAAGAAACTGAAGGAGTCTGGCATCATCTTCCGACAGTCCGGCCAGTGGCTCCTGCACTCGCCCTACGACAAATGGGGAATGCACGCCACACGCACGCAGACCTATACCCGCAGCGACGGCTCCACGGGAACCAGCACCTACACCGTATGGACGGAGAAAGGCAGACGGTTCATCCACGCGCTAAGCGAAAACGGGTTCAACACACGGAAAGCCATCAGGCAGATAAAAGGAGAAACAGCGATGGCGGTATAGCGGATATTTAGTAACTTGCGGAAAATTTGGAAGCATGGAAAGGATAAAGTTGTCAAAGTCGGAAAAAGAGGTACTCCGTATCGTTGTAGAGTTCAAAGGTAACAAGCCATCTACCTATCCTGAGCACACGTTCAATGCGGCAGCATACTCGTTGCAACAAAAAGGGTTGGTGAAAGCGAAGCTTCTCACAACAGGTGCTGTTTACAGCATCTATCTGACAGATTTAGGCAAACATTATCTTTGTGAAAACCCCATGTTGAAGAACCCTGTAGACTGGAAAATTATAACCGGTGTAATAATACCACTGGCTGCAATTATATTTTCTATTATCTCGCTTTTCGTAAGTTGCGTAGCTATCCGGATGAAGTAAACAATTAAAAATAATCCATTTAGAGGTACGAGAAAAACGGCGTACAGCCAATATTACGCGAAAAAACAAGAAATCAGAAAACGATATGGAATCAAAAGAAAATGAATCTAAAAAAGAATTTAAAGAATTGGTAATCAAAGTAGACAAAAGTCTTTATGATGAAATCAAGAAGGAAGGTGTCGATAAATATATAAGACGCATGAAGCGGCAATCCGAATACTTGCTTCATACGTTGCTATTCGACAATGACCGGGATAAAGAACTTTTAAGCGAAAGAGCCATAGGTGATATAGCCGACATATCGGAGTTGTTGTGTAAAATACAATCCGTAGAGGATAATAAGAACATGAACTTGAGGTACAATTACAAATATCTGGACGATTTTCTGGGGAAACATGACCTCTGTTATATGAAATCATTGCTAACGGACATCATGTGCGGTTATGGGGTTTTGGCTAATTACGGGTCGGATGACGATGCCCGTTCGTTCGTGAACAACTGTTTCGCCCTCAATAGTATAAATGAATTAATATCTTCTATTGTATAATAGAGGATCACAATAAAACAAGAATAATACCATCGCGTTGAGGGTTTTTACGCCCGACGTTTCTTTGTGGGGGTGTCCAGCCGGGCCCGGGGATAGGTTTCCCCGGGCTTTTAGCGATAGATAAAATCTATCATTCTTTGTGTTTTGATAGATAATATCTATATTTGTCCTTGATAACGGAGAGCTCCAACGAGGGCCTATGGATTTCAGCGAATGGATCCATAGGTCCTTTTTTTTATTTGATATCGAATATGGCTACAGACAGGGATACATTGAAATTCGAGAAGGAAGGTTCTGACGACGTTAAGGACCTTTATGTCGACTTCGGGTTCAAGACGACTAGCGTTCCTTTGTTCGTCCCCTTGGAGACGAAAGATCCCCCGTCGCGCGACTGGAATGACGAGGACGGCGAGGACGTGTTGTTCCCCGAGACCCTCCGCCTTAAGGCCTATGACGTGGATGTGAATATCGTCTATAAGGGCGCGTTGGGCACATTCCAATCTAAACTTGAGGCGTTTTATCGTTATTTCACGACCAACGGAACGGAAATCAACGTATTCTCGCCTTATTCCCAGACTGGATGCGCTGGAGCCCGTTTCAAGGGCTTTTCGAACATAAGCTTGAGTAGCGACTCGGAAAATGGCGACGTGGCCACGCTGAGCGTTGGCTTCAGGGTCACGAAACCGGAGCAATCGTATATCATAAGGTAAGGGGAAGGCTATGGCGTGGAAGATATATGACAAGACGGGCACCGTCGAGCGATGCGAGGTAAGGGACTTGGAGTATGACGGCTCCTACATGGGTGACCGGGGTGTCACTTGCCAGGTGGAGTCTCCCGTCGCGATCGGTTTCGAGCCGGGAGACACGCTGACCTACAGGGGCGAGACCTTTTTCCTCTACTACGACCCTTCGAGCGAGAAAAGCTCCAGCCCGGGCAGCGTGAGGGACGCTTTCCGTTATGACCTGTCGTTCGTCGCGTCTGACGTTTACTTGCAGGATTGCCTCTTGCTGGATTACGTCCCCTACGGGAATTATTACCACTTCAACCCCTTGCCAGAATATTCCTTCATCGGCGACGCGCCCGCCCTCGCCGAGCGTATCCAAGCCAACATGGATCGCCTTTACCCAGGCGAATGGACGATAAGCGTCAACCCGGACATCGAGACGGAGGAGGCCAATATCGAGATAGACCACACGTCGTGCTGGAACGGCCTCGTGACGATCAACAAGCAATGGGGATTAAACTTCACGGTGTCCGGCAAGACGGTCAAGATCGGCTACCCCGAGGAGACCATAGACCACACGTTCTATTACGGTAAGGATCACGGCCTCTACAGGATAGAGCGGAGCGTTGACCAGGACGAGGCCATCGTCACCCGGCTTTACGCGTATGGCGGCGATCGCAACATCCCGGAGGGATACAACAAGCGTCCGGTCGATTTCTCCGGGAAAAAAAACCTCATGCTCCCCGGATACCTTACGACCGGGAAGGCGTATATCGACTCGGACCGTATCGGCGAATACGGCGTGAGGGAGAATGTCGTCACGTTCGAGGACATCTACCCGTCCATCTCTGGGGCGGAAGTGAGCGGGCAGGGGCGGATAGACGAGATCGTCTCCGCCGAGCTGGTCACGGAGAGCACGGAGACGGCCGGGACGTTCAAGGTGACATTGAAAAACCTTGGATTCGACATCAATGACCACTTGACTTCCGAGCCAGCCACCATGTCTATGAGGAGCGGGTCGTTGATGGGATTCGAGTTTGAGATCTCGTCCGTCGAGCAGCTGGATAACGGTAATTATGAGGTCACCTTGAACAAGGCTGAATCGGAAGGGCATGTTGTCCCGAACCCCGATCAGAATATGTCGGCGGGTGACCGTTTCGTCTTGCTTGGCATCTCCATGCCCGACGAGTATGTCGCCATGGCGGAACAAAAGCTGTTGGCCGCCGCCACTGAATACCTATCTTCCCATGACAGGCCCTTGTATACCTACGACATCGGTGTCGACGAGATTTACATGGCCCGCGACCCGGACCTTCACGACGAGATCAAGGAGGGCATGAAGCTCCCACTCCATGACACCGACCTTGGACTGAACGACCGGGTGATCATCCAGTCGCTCAAGATCAAGGAGGGCGGGGACATCCCCGAATACGAGATCACGCTCAGCGAAAGGTCCTCGTCCAGCACGATCGACCGGATATGGGAGGCCATCGAGAACATGCGCGAACCGGGAACGGTCGTCGGTGGCGGCGGATCCTCGTCGGGTGGTGGCGAAATCACCAAGGAGGAGATCGACGAGATGTACCTCCGGAAAGACATCGACGACACGGCGAAGGGAAACATCTATTTCGAGCGGAATATCGGAAGCGCCGTATTCGTTGACGGCTTCGAGGGGAAGGGCTGGCGGATCGACAAGGACGGGTACGCCACGCTGGAAAACGTGAGCGCCAGGGGAGACATTTTCGTTGGCGAAACGATCGGATCCCCCGTCTTCATATCCGGTTTCCCGAGCGGGACGGGGTGGGACATTTCCAATTACGACCGAATAAACGCGGCCGGCGTATCGGAGACCAAATACCGACTGGAGATCGACGACGTGATCGTCCGGGGGAAATTGAAGGTATATGAGATGGTCATCTCGCAGCTCAGGGGCGAGAACGACAA
>CASFXH010000029.1:2616-38012 GCA_949298575.1 uncultured Parabacteroides sp. | reverse complement strand
CTCTTCAGGGCAAATCTGCATGGAGTTACCGACAAAAAGTTCTTTCTCTTCAGAATCGCAAAGCTGTATGGTTATCCCCACTAAATTTCTACTGCCCCCTTAATGTTATTGAAGATAATACTTAACGCTCACGTATGTCACTTTTCGCGAGCGGAAAAGCCACTTCCGGCAACCGGATAGAGGCGGAAACGTGGAGGGCTTAAAAAAATCGTTCCCGCCGTGTAACCTTTTCCCGCGGGGGCGGGTCATAGGGGTAAAGACAAGATAAATGTTTCATTTAAAAGATTAAGCGTATGGATGAAGTATTGATTCCCGTATTGGGTATTTTAGGAGCGGTCGTCTTGCCGATAGCGGCGGTCGCTTGGGTAGTTTATTGGATGGTGATCGGCCGGCATAGGGAGCGGATGGCGATGATCGAGCGGGGGCTTTCGCCAGATGAGGGAGGATCGAACCAGCGGCCGAGCCGTTATGGTTCGCTTCGGACGGGCTTGTTGATGGCGGGCTTGGCCATCGGAACGGTGGCCGGGATTTTCCTCGCGAGACTCATGGCGGAGGATTATGAGAAATTTCTCCTGATCGTCTCTCTGATCGCGATCTGCGGAGGTGGTGCGCTCGTGTCTTATTTCTTTATTTCCAAGAAATTGATGGACAAGGAGGCGGAAGACGCCAGCCTGGCCGAGCGTTAAAGGGATGGATGAGCGAAGATTGATAGAGGCTGTCCAGGCGGGCGACGGCAAGTCGTTCGCCTATCTCGTGTCTCGTTATGAGCGGATGGCTTATACGATCGCTTTTCGTATTCTTGGCAATCGGGAAGAGGCGGAGGAAGCTGCGCAAGACGCCTTTGTCCGGGCCTATCGGGCCTTGCCGCGATTCCGTTTCGAGAGCAAATTCTCGACATGGCTTTATCGCATTGTCTATCGGGTCTCCCTTACCGTGGCGAGCGGACGGCTACCGGTCGAGGAAACGCCGATCGAGGAAGTGGAAGACGTCGGGAGCGAGGAGCGTGACTCGGCCATCGAGCTTTTGCAAAGCCGTCAGCGGAAGACGATTGTCCGGGAAGCTTTGGCTCGCCTTTCCCCAAATGACGCTTTGGTGATGACCTTGTTCTACCTCGAGGGGTGCTCGATCGAGGAGATTCGGCAAATCACGTCGCTGAGCCTCCCGACGATCAAGACCCGCCTGTGCCGGGCCCGGAAACGTCTTTTTGAGTTATTGAAAGAAAGAATGGGAAGTGAGATAAATAATTTATTATGAAGAAAGATTATAAGAACATGGATTTGGATCAGCTGACTCGCGACTTGTTGCGCGATACGGCCGAGCGACCGGACTCGCGCTTCGCCAGCCTTGTCATGGAGCGCGTCCGGAAGATGGAGACGGCGGAGCGCCCGGTGGAGCGCGATTGGGGATGGACCCCTTCGCTCCTGGGGCTGTCGGTCTGTTTTGTCGGTTACGCGTTGGCCCTTATCGCTGGCTACTTTTGGTATCGGAGCGAGGGAGGAGGAATGGAGGACTATTGGCGACAGATCCTGTCGTTGTTGTTCTCTTTGGCACCAGTGGTTTACGCCATCGCTTTCTTTATGCTGTTCAATCAATTGGGTCGCCGTTGGGAACGTAAGGCGCGATAAGGGGGCGGATAGCCTATTATTGGTGGTTATTTCGTACATTCGCGCCATGGGAAAGAATAAATTAGCGAAGTTCGAGGACATGGCGAGCTATCCGCACGTCTTCCAATATCCTTTCTCGGTGCTTCAGGAGAAAGGGTTCGAGACGCGGGGACGTTGGCATGAGGATTTCTTTCACAACGACCGGCCGATCGTCTTGGAGCTGGGTTGTGGAAAAGGGGAGTATACGGTTGGTTTAGGGCGTTTATTCCCGGAGAAGAATTTCATAGGGGTGGACATCAAGGGAGCTCGAATGTGGACGGGCGCGAAAGAATCGTTGGAGGCGGGCATGCGCAACGTGGCCTTCTTGCGGACCCATATTGAGCTGATCGCCCAATTCTTCGCGCCGGGCGAGGTCTCCGAGATTTGGATCACTTTCCCGGACCCGCAGATGAAGAAGGTGAACAAGCGTTTGACCTCTACCCGTTTCATGCGGCTCTATCGGGAGATCCTGGGTGGCGAGGGCTTGATTCATTTGAAGACGGATAGCGATTTCCTTTTCACTTATACCCAGGAAATGATCAAGGCGAACCGATTGCCCGTCCGGATCGTGACAGACGACCTTTATCATTCCGGATTGGCCGACCCGATCCTTTCCATTCAAACCTACTACGAGCAACAATGGTTAGGTCGTGGGCTTCGTATTAAATACCTCTGTTTCGCCTGCGAAGACCGGGCGGAATGGATTGAGCCGGACGTAGAAATCGAATACGATACGTACCGGAGTTTTAACCGAAGCAAGCGGAGCGCCTTGGCCTCGGGCAAATAAGCGTGACACGAAATTTTCTAAATCATTACGATCATGACATTATATCCACAATTGATCTTGGACGCGTTGAAAAACGTGCGTTATCCGGGAACGGGTAAAGACTTGGTCGAGATGGGCATGGTGGAGGACAATATCCGTATCGACGGGATGAACGTGACCTTCTCGCTCCTTTTCGAAAAGCCGAACGACCCGTTTATCCGCTCGGTCGTGAAGGCGGCCGAGACGGCTATTTTGACTTATGTCAGTCCGGAGGTGAATATCAAGGGCAACATTACGGTAAAGGCACGCCAGCTGGCTCGGCCGGAGCCGGATAAGTTGTTGCCGCAAGTGAAAAACATCATCGCGGTCTCATCAGGCAAGGGCGGCGTGGGCAAGAGTACGGTTGCCGCGAACTTAGCGGTCGCTTTGGCGGGCATGGGATATAAGGTTGGTTTGCTCGACGCGGATATTTTTGGCCCCTCGCAACCCAAGATGTTCCATGTCGAGGAAGCACGGCCTTATATGGTCGAGGTCGATGGGCGCGAGTTGATTGAGCCGATCGAGAACTACGGCGTCAAGATGCTTTCGATCGGCTTCTTCGTGAACAAGGAAGACGCGATCCTCTGGCGAGGGGCGATGGCCAGCAACGCGTTGAAGCAATTGATCGGCGACGCCAACTGGGGTGAGCTGGATTATTTCCTGATCGACTTGCCTCCGGGAACGAGTGATATTCACTTGACGATGGTGCAAACGCTGGCGATCACCGGCGCGATCGTGGTGAGCACGCCGCAAGAAGTGGCTTTGGCCGACGCCCGTAAAGGAATCAGTATGTTTACGGGTGAAAAGGTCAATGTCCCGGTCTTAGGCTTGATCGAGAACATGTCGTGGTTCACGCCCGCTGAATTGCCGGAGAACCGTTATTACTTATTTGGAAAAGAGGGATGCCGCCGGTTGGCCGAGGAACTGGATATTCCACTATTGGGGCAAATCCCTATTGTGCAGAGCATTTGTGAGGGAGGCGACCAAGGAGAACCGGTGGCTTTGAATCCGGAGACCATGACGGGCGCCGCTTTCCGTGAGTTGGCCGAGAATCTGGTCGGACAGATCGACTACCGGAACGCGCATCTCGCGCCGACCGAACGGGTGCATGTGACGAAAGGCGGACATTGATCCCTTAAAAAACTTGTTGAGCCGGCAAGAGAAGAGCGCTGAATGTTTAGCTCCTATCTTGTCGGCTTTTTGAATTGAATATGCAAGACGATCATCTCAGAATCGGTACCAACCCGATAGGGCGGCCCCGCGATACCGATTCCTGAGGAGATGTAGAATTGTGTGCCACCTTTTTGATAAGAGCCGTAAGGACATTCGAATACCAATTTTAACAGCAAGGAATAGGGCCAATATTGCCCATTGTGCGTGTGGCCATGCAGCCCTAGGTCGACACCGTTCATTGTCATTTCCGTGAACGCGACCGGCTGGTGGTCGATCACGATCAGAGGCTTCTGGGGGTTAATGCCCTCGACGATCGCGTGGAGTGGCTTCCTGCGCTTGTTGATGTAATCATCCCGGCCGACCAGGTAGAATGTCGAGTCGGGTTGTACCAACGAATCGACCAGCAAGACTCCTCCTGTCGTTTTTAGCCACTTTTGTTTTGCCATCCGGTTGGCCCGATATTCATGATTGCCATAGACGATGTATGTGCCGAGGGGAGCTTGGAGTTGGCGCAAGTCTTCCTCGATATGGGCGTTTTCGGCGAAACGAGACTCGTAGTCCATGATGTCGCCCGCCAAGACGACCATATCGGGATGTTGCGCGTTGCTTAATCGGACATACTTTTGAACGAGTTCCTTGCCGATCATCTCGCCAATGTGCAGGTCGCTCATCAGCACGATGCGGAGACTGTCTCGTCCGGGCGTCTCTTTGGGAACGGTCAGGTAGACATGTTTTACGATCGGGTGGTTGACTTTGTAGTTGGCTCGGAATAAGAACGCGACCGCGCCCACCGCGATGACGACGAACAAGACTCGCTTAATGGTGGGAAGATTGAGGTAAACCCCTTGGGGAAACCAGTGCCACCATTTGTCGGTCAGCCGGATCACCTCGAGCGTGAGCAAGGTAAGGGTGATATAGATCGAGGCGATATACCATGCGCCGCAAATATGGAGGATGGGGATCATGATCGTGTCGGGCAATTCGTTGTGGAAAAAGAATCCCGTGAAATAGATCAACCATTCGAGCAGGAATAAACCCGCGAAAGTCCATTGGATTCCTTTCTTTTGGGGAAGCGCTTGTCGTCCTCGCCAATAGATGTAAGGATTCAATAACAGCTGCGCGACGATGGCTTGCAAGAAAACTCTCATATCTTTTACCTTCTTTTTTAATAGTCAATCAAGAAAAGGACCATTTCGCTATCGGTCCCGATCCGGTAGGGCGGCCCCCAGAGCGAGAGACCGGAAGAAACGTAGAAATGCGTATCCCCTCGTTTCTCGTAACCATAACTTAATTCAAACAGATAGTCGGTCAAGTAGTTGAGAGGCCAGACTTGTCCGTGGTGCGTATGGCCGCTGAGTTGTAGGTCGACACCTGCCGCTACGGCTTTATCCAAGTCGTAGGGTTGATGGTCTAGTAGAAGAATGGGTTTCGAGGAATCGGTTTGTTGGACCAAGTCGCTTACCTCGGCTCGGTCTCGATTCCGGCGATCGTCTCGTCCGACGATTTGCAGTCCGTTGCTGAGCGTGACAATTGAGTCACGAAGCAAGGTGACAGGGGTTCGTTTCAGGAAATCGGCGACCTCGTCGATGTGGGCGAAATAATCATGATTGCCCGGGACCATGAAGACGCCTAAGGGTGCTTTGAGCTGGGAAAGCTCGTCTTGCATCCGTTGCGCTTTCACGGGTGTCAGGTTATGATCGATCAGGTCGCCGGCGATCAAGATAAGATCCGGCTCCAAGGCATTGATTCGTCGAACGTAATCGGCCAGTCGCTCTTTGTTGGTTTCATAGCCCAGATGCACGTCGCTGATCCCCACTACCCGCAGGGGGCGATCCGGCTTGTTGAAAAACTTGTTGATAACGATGTTAATTTCTTGAGTATTGGGGTTGTTGTAATGGTAATGCCCATATCCCAAGATACCGAGCGTCAGGGCTAGGGACGTGTAGAACGCGAACGGGATCCGTACCCGGACCAATCGGAGCAAGTCCATCACGGCTAAGGCCAAAACCATATAGAGCGTGAAGAGCAACCAGCTGTTCCCGACGCTTTCCAGGAAAAGAGCCAGCCGGCGAGGCAACGCGAAGCGGTCGAGGGCGAACGAGAAAAAGAAGGATAGGGAGAAAAAGAAGAAAAGGGTGGCGACCAAGATCCGTACGCCTTTGGGATGCTTGCGGATCGCTTGCCGTCCACGAATGAAGATGTAAAGGTTCCCTAACAGGTAGAGAACGAACATCGACATGAAAATTATTGACATAAAAGAAAGATAGTAAGATGACTTAGGGAAGAAGGGGTGTGCCATTTATGTTAGGCACACCTCCTTTATGTTTACTTTTTCGGATAACCTACAGGATTGTTGATTAAAGGCAACTGATTCTCGTTCAGTTTTAACGCTTTCTTCAGGCCATCCACGTCCATCGATGCTCTCGGGACAGTCGCCAAACCGCAGCCGGAGCAAAACAACATGATGTTTTGGGAAACGATACCCGCGTCTAATGCCGCCGTGATCTTCGCTCTCTCACCCCCACCGAACAAGGAAATGTCCGAGACCATCAACAAGCAAAGTGGCGCCTTATTGACAAATGTTTGCTGACCGCCGACCAGCGCCCGGAAATCACCCGAAGCGATGGGAGTCAGTTGGTGTGTTTTCGCGTCGTAAAGGTAAGCTCCCTCCGGAAGGATAGCGTAAACACTGATGTCTTGCTTGTTCATGGCGGAAGCGGCGGTCCGTTTGCCGTCCGGACGGTTCACGCCGTTCGCCGCCCAAAGCAAGTCGGAAAGATCCTGCATGCTAAGCGCCTTGTCGGCGAATTCCCGCTCGGAATGACGGTCGGCCAACGCTTTCATGACGGAAGCGCCCCGGTCCTTATCCGGCGCGTTGAGTTTAATTGGTTTAAGACTCTGGGCGAAAGAGGTGCCCATGCTGACGAGCAAAGCTGCTACTACACAAAATAGAGTTTTCATACTGTGAATTAGTTTTAGATTGATATTGAGTAAACCTTAGATTCGTTGGAATGGAGATCGTCCCCAAAGTTCGTACAGCAAAAGTAATAAATTTGGATAGAAAATGATACCGGTGGAGTCATTTTATTATGCTGCCCATTGTGAGGTTGTCATACTGCCCATTATGACCTCCTTATAACCCAATAGTGACGACCTTATGATGCCCATTATAATCTATATTGAATAACAGTTATATACGATGGTTTCAATAGATGTGAGAGGAAAATGGGGAAAATTGTTCACTTGCCTTTTCCGGAAAGACAAGTTCTCATTAACTTTGTCGGCGAATTTCAGAACAATTAGCTATGGAAGGAACGATCGAAACATTATCTATCAAGGAGTGGGCCGAAGAGGATCGCCCACGGGAAAAGATGTTAGCCAAAGGCGCGGCCGCGTTGACCGACGCCGAACTACTCGCCATCCTGATTGGCTCAGGAACAAATCAAGAGACAGCTGTCCAGTTGGGGCAACGCATCCTGCGGACGGTTGACCACAATCTGAACACGCTTGGAAAGCTTCCAGTCAAACAACTTGTCAGCGACTTTAAAGGAATCGGGCCCGCCAAGGCCGTCACGATCTGTGCCGCTTTGGAACTGGGGCGCCGACGAAACGAGGCAGAACCGGCCAAACGACCAATGATCCGCGACAGTCGGGACGTTTACCAATTGTTCTATCCGCTCTTGCGCGATCTTCCCCACGAGGAGCTTTGGGTCGCTTTGACCAACCAATCGGGCCACGTCATTGGGAAAAGCCGGGTCAGCCAAGGCGGCGCCAGCGAGACGACGGCGGATCTCCGGGTCATCTTGAAGGAAGCGATTGTCGCCTTGGCGTCGGGACTGATCCTTTGCCACAACCACCCATCGGGAAATCCCCGTCCCAGCCGGCCCGACGACCAGCTGACCGAACGGGTCAAGCAAGGCGCCCGGTTGGTACAGGTCCAATTCTTGGATCATCTGATCCTGACCGATGGCGCTTACTACAGTTACTCCGATGAGGGACGAATTTAGTCGTCCCGCTCCATTGGTCAAATGTGGGCAATTTCGTATGTTCGCGGTCGAAATACAAGAAGCAGATGAAGAACGAATTCCTAAAGACAGAAGAAGCGATCGTCGCGATGCTGAAGACCGTTTATGATCCAGAGATCCCCGTCAATGTTTACGATTTAGGGCTGATCTACAGGGTAGACATCGACGACGAGCAGAACGTCCGGATCGATATGACCCTGACCGCACCAAACTGCCCGGCCGCCGATTTCATTCTCGAGGACGTCCGCCAGAAAGTGGCTTCCATTGATGGGGTCAACAATGTCGAAGTCAATCTCGTGTTCGAGCCGGAATGGGACAAGGACATGATGTCCGACGAGGCGAAACTTGAACTGGGTTTCCTCTAAAACACCGCCTGATGGAGAAACGCCGCGGAAAGATCTTCTTCGCCTCCGACGCCCACCTTGGCGCCCGTTACCATAAGGATCCATTGGCCGTCGAACGTAAGCTGGTGCGATGGCTTGACCGGATCAAGGACGAGGCTTTGGCCGTGTGGTTCTTGGGCGATATGTTCGACTATTGGTATGAATACAAGTACGTCGTCCCGAAAGGGCATGTCCGTTTCTTGGGGAAATTGGCTGAGCTGTCGGACGCGGGCGTCGAGATCCATCTCTTTACCGGGAATCATGACATTTGGATGTTCGACTACCTGCCAAAGGAGATTGGCGCTACGATCCATCGCGACGTGGAGATCGTCGATTTGTTGGGCAAACGCTTTTTCTTGGGGCATGGTGACGAGGTGGATTATCGGAGCAAGGCGTTCCGATTCTTGCGGAGACTTTTTCGCGACCGCTTCTGCCAATGGCTCTATGCCGGCATCCATCCCCGCTGGACTTTCGGGTTCGCGCTGGGTTGGTCGCTCAATAGCCGGAAGAGCGGATTGGAGAAGGCGGAAAAAGAACGGGAGAACGATTACCAAGGAGAATCGGCCGAGTACCTCGTGGCTTTCGCCAAAAGCTATCTGGCGACCCATCCCGACATCAATTTCTTCATCTTCGGGCATCGCCACATTATGCTTGATCTCATGCTCAGTCGGGATTGCCGTGTCTTGATCGCGGGCGACTGGATGCGTTATTTCTCCTACATCACTTGGGATGGCCAGCAATTATACTTGGATCAGTTCGAGGCCGACGATTCCGAGTCGGAGCCGACCGGGATGTAACCTTTTTCCCGGACCACGTTCTGCCCTTCCGGCGAAAGCAAGTAGTGAATGAAAGGATTTACCCGCGCTTCGTTTTTCTCTTCATAATAATAATAAAGAGGACGGACGATTGGGTAAAGTTTCTTTTCCGCGTTCTCGAAAGTGGGGGTTACGAAATGAGCGCCCCCATCGTAAGAGACGCTGAGCGCTTTCACCGCGTCGTTCAGGTAGGCCAAGCCCACGTAGCCGATCGCCCCTTTGGTCTGGCTGATGCTCTGGATCACGGCGCCCGTAGCCGGCATGCTCAAGGCCCGGTTGGTGTAATTCTTATTTTTCAAGACACTTTCCTTAAAGAACTCGTAGGTGCCTGAGGATGTCTCGCGGGAATAGGCGACGATCCGCCGGTCTGGCCCACCTACCTCTTTCCAATTGCGGATACGGCCTGTGAAGATCTTCTCCAATTGTTCGCGGGTCAGTTCTTTCACCGGGTTGGAGGGATGGACGATGACGGCTAGGGCATCGTAGGCGATGATCACTTCCTCCACTCGCTTGCCCTCTTTGCCCAATTCCACCTGCTCGTCGAACTTGATCTTGCGGGACGTCATCGCGATATCCGTCATGTTCTCCCGCAACGCGGATAGGCCGACACCCGATCCACCGCCCGTCACGACGACCATCGCCTCCGGGTGGGCGTTCATGTAATTCTCGGCCGCCAGTTGGGTCAATGGCAGGCAGGTATCACTTCCTTTGATTTTCTGGCCGAAAGACGGGACGCTCCAAACAAGCGCCATTGCCATCAGCCATGCGTGAACAGCTTTCCTCTTCATGATTTTCCTTCTACAAGTTTCGGCGCGAAGAAACAAAACGGGCATTTCACGCGGGTGAAAGAAGGATTACATTCCGGTTTCCGCACGACTTGTAACCGTATTGTAACAGATATGTCATTTCGCTCCAACAAAAATCCCCTTAATTCGCGACAGATTTTAAAATGCTATTTCACGAACTTTTATGAAGTCCATCCAACGCTGCCTCGCGCTCTTCCTTTTCCTGGTCGGCGCCTCCCATTTCCTTGAGCTGAAAGCCCAAGACAATTTCCTCACCCGGTATATCGCCGAGAACGATTCGATCGAGCGGGCGCTTAACGAGAACAAGGAACTCCTCGAACGTGTCCGCAACATGCCGAACATCGCGGTCGGGAAAGGTATCACGTTCGAGCCCAGCAACAAGCTCTACCAGCTGACCATGCGTTTCCGGATGCAAAACATGGTGGGGCTTAGCTTTGACAAGGACTTCTCGCTCAACGAGGCGGAGGCGAGGGTGAAGCGTTTGCGCCTTCGTTTCGACGGTTATATTTTCTCGCCGAAACTGCTCTACTCCATCCAGCTGGGATTCACGCCCTACGATAACCAGACGCTGCCGAACGGGAATACCAACATCGTGCGCGACGCCATGGTCTTCTACATGCCCAACTCCACTTGGAACATCGGCTTCGGGCAGACCAAGATCAAGGCCAACCGGGCCCGCATGAACTCCTCGAGCGCCTTGCAGTTCGTCGATCGCAGCATCGTCAACTCCACGTTCAACATCGACCGGGATTTCGGTTTCTTCGGCGAGTTCCACAAGGTGTTGGGGAAGGAGTTTGATTTGGGATTGAAAGGATCGGTCACGATGGGAGAGGGGCGTAACTTCAGCGTTTCTGATAATGCCGGCTTCGCCTATACGGGGCGCGTCGAGCTGTATCCCTTGGGGCGTTTCAAGGCGTTGGGCGACGTGGCGGAGGGCGACTTCGAGCGGGAGGAGAGCGTCAAGTTCCTCTTGGCGGGCGCTTATTCCTTCAACGACAAGACGACCCGCGTCCATGGGCAGAACGGCGCGCTGACGCCCAATGGGGAGACGCGCGACCTTCATTCCTATTTCGTCGACTTTATTTTGAAATACCAAGGCTTCGCGTTTTATGTCGATTATATGGGGCGGGCGTGCGACCGTCCTCTTTTCAAAAGCGATCCCGAGGCGTATGTCTTTACCGGCAACGGCTTGAATCTCCAGACCAGCTACCTTTTCCCCAAGAAATGGGAGGTCGCCTTGCGTAATTCGACCCTTTTCCCAAAAGACGAAGTCCAACCCCTGGTTGGCTATAAGACCAACAACCAGACGACCGTGGCCGTGACGAAATACCTCATCGGCCATAGCCTCAAGGTGCAGGCGGACGCCTCGTTCAACCATCGGAGCGAGTCACGCCTGCCATACGACCGCTGGGAGATCCGTTTCCAGGTGGAGTTGGGCTTGTAGGGAAATCGGCAGGCCTTATTCCGACTTGAGGCAATCGACGGGATTCGCGTTCGCCGCCCGCCAGTTCTGGAACGTCACGGTGGCGACGGTGATCAGCGCCACGAGGAGAAACGCCACGGCATAGACCCACACGTACATCGGCGTCTTGTAGGCGAAATGCTGGAGCCACTCCCGCACGGCATACCACGCGAGGGGCGCCGCGATGACGAAGCTGACGACCAGCAGCCGCACGTAGATCTTGTTGAACTGAAGGAGAATCTCGCCCGTCGTCGCGCCCATTACTTTCCGCACGCCGATCTCTTTCCGCTTATATTCGCTGTCGAAGACCACCAGGCCGAAGACGCCAACCATCGAGATGAAGACCGCCAGGAGGCTGAAGAGCAAGATCATCGAGCTCAATTGCCGCTCCGACTGGTAGCTCATCTCGATCACCTCGTCGTAGAAGCGGAGGTTGAGCGGATAGGCGGGGTCGATCGCGTGAAGGGCTTCTTCCACTCGCGAGCGGACGGCGAAGAGGTCGGCTTCCGGCTTGGCGCGGATGTAAAGCATATTCGACGAGACCCAATCTTTCACGAGGAAAGCCATCGGCGCGATGCGCTTGCGTAGAGAAGCGTAATGGATGTCGGGCATGATCCCGACGACGGGCATGTCGCCCACCTTGTCGCCCGCCGCGAGGTGGTAACGCTTGGCGGCGGTCTCGTTGAAAATGAAGGCGCCCGTCGCCTTGTCCGATTCCATGAAATCGCGACCTTCCTTGACGGGGATGTCCAGTACGCGGAGGAAATCAGGATAGACTGGGATGAGGTCGAAGTCGATCGTGCCGTCTTTATAGCCCCGGCCCCAATGCATGTAGTCGTCAGCCCAAGAGATCGCCTCTGTCGCGAACGTCACGCCCGTCACGCCCGCGATCCGCGACAAGTCGCTTTGGACACTTCGTTCCGCCTTTCGCATCGTCTCGCTCATCTCCGCGACGATCAACGCGTCTTTGTCGTAACCCAGCGAGGCGACGCGGGTATAGCGGTTTTGCAAGGCCATGAACAAGGCCCCGATGATCAGGGCGAACGAGGCGACAAACTGGATTCCCATCAGCGCCATCCGCAACCGGTGGCCGGCGGGGGAGAGGCCGAACGAGCCTTTCAGCGCCAAGGCGGGTTGGAAGGAGGTCATGTGGAACGCGGGATAGAGCCCCGCGAGCAGCCCCAGCGCCAAGGTGACGACACCCGTGCCCAACGCCAACCCCACATGGTCGGCCAAGTTGAGCGAGACAGCCACGAAGTCGCTGAAACCGGTTTTCCAAAGATGATCCACGAGCAGCAACGCGATCACATAGGCCGTGAGCGAGACGAGCATGGCTTCCACCAAAAGCCCCCACCGCAGCTCGCCCAGCGTCCCGCCCAAGACCCGTTGGATGTTGAGGCTCTTCGTCCGCAAGGGGGAGAGGGCGGTGCTGAAGTTGGTGTAATTGATCGCCGCGATGAGCAGGATAACCCACGCGATGGAGAAGAGGAGGAAGAGTGTCGACCGGGAGATCTTAGGAATGTGGTCGTAGATGATATCGCCGGCGTAGTGCAACTCGCGGAGGGGCGTGATGACGATCTCATCCGCGTCTTCTTGGTCGAAATCCAGCTCCATTCCCTGGATATAAGCCTTAAAATTGTCGACCAAGCCCTCGGCCGACGAGGGGTCGTCGAGCAAGAGGTAAAAGGAGTAGTTCCACGTGTCCCACGCCGTCTTGTTCTCGTCGCCCAGGGAGCGATAGATGACGTTGTTGACCGACGAGTTGGCGGGAAAATCCCGGTAAACGCCTCCGACATAATAGATCCCGTTCTCGACGGGTGCGTTTTTCAAGTCCGTGTCCAGGCGTCGCCCGAGGGCCGGCGTCTCGCCGAACAGTTTGTGGGCGAGGCTTTCGGGCAGCAGCAACTGGTTGTCTTCCGTGAGGGCGTCCATCGACCCTTCCAGCATCTCGAAGCCGAACACCCGCGGGAAGTCGGGTGTGACGGAAACGACGTGTTCCTGATAGACATGCCGCCCGCCGAGCGCGTCGTCGACCGTGAAATCAGAGCTGAGCCATGCGATATAGCGCAAGGCCCCCGCCTCGATGTGGGGCGACGATTGGATGAACAACTCGGCCAGCGGGCGACAGACGATGGCGGCCTGCCCCCGCTCGGGCATCCGCGTGTCGAGGCGGAAGATCCGCTCCGCGTTGGGCGTTTCCCGGTCGAAATTCCGCTCAAATTCCCAGCGCGCCATGATCACCAGGAAGGCGGTGAAGGCGACGGCGAGCCCCAACAGATTGAGCGTCATGGCGACGCTATACCGGCGGCATAAGGCCCAAAAACCTTTCAAAAGAGCTTTCATTTTTCTAGTGCTTTTTAAATTATAAATGTTGTTCTTATGCTAAAAGAAAAGCAAATATCATGCCAAAATCTTTTTCTTGTTAAAAGCCAAAAGGTTATGTGATCACGAGGGAAAACGGAGTGTCAAAAAATTAGACAGTGGTGTCCAATTTTTAGACACTTCCCGCTTCGGGAAACCTTGTCGCGGCTCCGCGAGAACCCTTCCGGACTCCGGAAGCCTTGCCGCGACTCCGCGAGAACCTTTCCGGACTCCGGAAGCCTCGGCGCGGCTCCGCGGGAACCTTTCCGGACTCCGGAAGCCTCGGCGCGGCTCCGCGGGAACCTTTCCGGACTCCGGAAGCCTCGGCGCGGCTCCGCGAGAACCCTTCCGGGGGTTCGGAAGCTTTGCGCGGCTCCGCGGGAACCCTTCCGGGGGTTCGGAAGCTTTGTGCGGCTCCGCGGGAACCCTTCCGGGGGTTCGGAAACCTTGCCGCGACTCCGCGGGAACCCTTCCGGGGGTTCGGAAGCTTTGCGCGGCTCCGCGAGAACCCTTCCGGGGGTTCGGAAACCTTGTCGCGGCTCCGCGGGAACCCTTCCGGGGGTTCGGAAGGCTCGGCGCGGCTTCGCGAGAACTTTTCCGGGGGTTCGGAAGCCATTTCCGCCCTTCTCCGAAAAAGGCGCCGCGAGATGTCAGCCGAATGGGAGTTTTTATGTAAGTTCGCGCTGATAGTTCATTTAGAATTAAACAAAGCGAAAAGGAATGAAAAGGATACTTCTTCCCCTATGCCTGGCGCTGGGTTGCCACCTGGCGGAAGCGCAGCGCGCCTACCCGTTCGCGGAGGGCGATCGGCTGTTCGTCGAGGGCCGGGAATTGTTTGAGTTGAAAGATTACGCGGGTTGCGCCGACAAGCTCACCGCCTTCAAGGCGCGGGCTACCGACGCGAACCTTATCGAGGAAGCCGATTACATGCTCGCCGTCGTGGCCTACGAGCAAGGTCGGCCCGACGCTACGGAGGCGCTGACCGCTTTCTTGGAAC
Organism: uncultured Parabacteroides sp.; assembly: GCA_949298575.1. GTDB lineage: Bacteria > Bacteroidota > Bacteroidia > Bacteroidales > Tannerellaceae > Parabacteroides. The sequence continues at coordinate 23,542 of CASFXH010000029.1, read as the reverse complement.
GTCATCCCGCGACGCGCCACGCCGACGAGGCCGCTTTCCTCATCGGCTCCGGGCATTTCGAGCGGGCCGACTACGACGCGGCCATCCATTGGTTCGAGCGCGCCGACATCGACCTTCTCGCCCCCGCCCAGCAAGAAGCCTACGCCTATCGCCTGGCCTACGCCCTGCTGCAAACGGGCGAGACGGAACGGGCGCGAGGCTACTTCGACCGCGTGGCCGCCGCCGGCGAGACCTATGGAGAGGCCTCGGCTTATTACTTGGCTTACATCGACTACGCGACGGGCGACTACGACGCGGCCCTCGAAGGCTTCGCCCGCCTCGACGGCCATCCCGAGTTCAGCCAGCGGGCCCGCTATTACACGGCGCAGATTCATTTTACCCAAAAGAAATACGACCAAGTGTTGCGCGAGGGGCAAAGCCTGCTCGACGACTACCCCGGCTCGCCCGAGAACAGCGAGGTCTATCGCGTCATGGGCAACGCCTATTATTATAAAGGTAGCGAACGCGAGGCTTTGGAGATGCTCAAGCGCTATACCGAGACGACCACCGAGGCGCCTCGCCGCGACGATCTCTACCTCCTCGGCGTCTGCCACTATGGCCAGGGCGACTATCGCAACGCCGTGAAAGCCCTCGCCCAGACCGTCCACGAGGACGACGCCCTCGCCCAGAACGCCTACCTCTATTTGGGGCAAAGCTACCTCCGGCTCGACGATAAGAACAACGCCCGCCTGGCCTTCGAGATCGCCTCCACCAACGAGGCCGACCCCCAAGTCCGCGAGGCGGCGATGTACAACTACGCCCTGCTGATCCACGAGACGGCCTTCACGGGCTTCGGCGAGTCGGTGACGATCTTCGAGGAGTTCCTGAACGATTTCCCCAACTCCCGCTACGCCGACCGGGTGGGCGACTACCTCATCGAGGTCTACTTGACCACCCGCAACTACGAGGCGGCGCTGGCCTCGATCAACAAGATCAACCGCCCCAGCGAGAAAATCCTGGAGGCGAAACAAAAGATCCTCTTCCAGCTGGGGACGCAAGCCTTCGCCAACAACGACCTGCCCGCCGCCCGCGACTGGTTCGAGCAGACGATCGCGATGGGCAGCTACGATCCCGCCTCGCGCGACGACGCCTACTTCTGGCGGGCCGAGGTCGATTACCGCATGGACGATTACGAGCGCTCGATCGACGGCTTCCGGACCTACCTTGCCCACGCGCGGCAACGGGGCGTCCAGGCCGATCCTTTGGCGTATTATAATTTAGGCTATAATTATTTCAAGCGGAAAGACTACGACGAGGCGCTCAACCGCTTCCGCCAATACGTCAACCAGGAGCGCGACCAGCGGCAGCCCGCCGTGGCCGACGCCTATAACCGCATAGGCGACTGCCTCTTCAACGACCGCCAGTTCGCCGCCGCCGAGGAGAACTACAACCGGGCCGTCGGCCTGCAACCTTCGGCCGCCGACTACGCCCTCTACCAGAAAGGTTTCGTGATGGGCTTGCAAAAAGACTATACGGGCAAGATTCGTGTCATGGACCAATTGATCCGCGACTATCCCCAATCCCAATATGCCGACGACGCCCTCTACGAGAAAGGCCGTGCCTATGTCCTCTTGGAGAACAACGCCAAGGCGGCCGAGGCTTTCGGCGAGCTGGTCGCCCGCTACCCCAACGGGAGCCTGGCGCCCAAAGGTGGTGTGCAGTTGGGTCTGATTTATTACAACGAGAACCAACCCGAGAAAGCGATCGAGGCCTACAAGCGAGTCATCAACGACTACCGGGGCAGCGACGAGGCGAAGGTGGCCTTGCAAGACTTGAAGTCCATCTACATCGATCTGGATGAGGTCGACGCCTACGCCACTTACGTCAACTCCTTGGGTGGCATCCACATCGACGCGAGCGAGCAAGACTCGCTGACCTACCTGGCGGCGGAGAAGACGTTCCTCCGGGGCGACAACGCGAGAGCCCGGCAGAGCCTGAGCAATTACCTCGCCGAGTATCCTCAAGGCGCCTTCCGCTCGAACGCCAACTTCTATCTGGCCAACATCGCGTTCGCCGAGAAGAATTACACGGAGGCCAAGCGCCTTTACGAGGAAGTCCTGGCGAGCCGCGACGTCAAGTTCCTGGAAGAATCGACCGCCCGGAAAGCGGAGATTGAATACATGGCGGAGGATTACGCCGCCGCGCTCGAGACCTTCAAGTCCCTGCGGACCCTCGCCAATGATCCCGACAACCAGCAAGCCGCGAAGCTCGGCATCATGCGCTGCGCCGTCAACCTGAACGAATCCGGGCAGGCCCTCACCGCCGCCGACGAGCTGCTGGCCGACGCCAAGCTCTCGCCCGAGCTGGCCATCGAAGCCCGCTATATCCGCGCGAAAGTTTATTTGGAACAGGGTGAGCGCGACAAGGCCATCGCCGACCTGAAAGTCCTCAGCGAGGATACCCGGACCGCCCAAGGCGCCGAGGCGAAATACCAACTGGCCCAGCTCTACTTCGACCAAGGCAAGACCCAAGACGCGGAAACCCTCCTGATGGACTTCATCGAGAAGGGGACGCCCCATCAATACTGGCTGGCCCGCGGCTTCATCCTCCTGGCCGATGTCTACATGAAACAAGGCGACGACTTCCAGGCCCGCCAATACCTGGTCAGCCTGAGCAACAACTATAAAGGCAACGAGGAGATCGATGGCATGATCGAGGAAAGACTCTCTAAAATCAATCAAAAACAAGAAAGCGATGAAAATGCGATACAACAATAAGACGCTGGGCGTGATCGCGCTCCTGGGGATCGCCTGCGCCGCGAACGCCCAAGAAGACCTGACAACGGGAAAGAAAGCGTTGGAGCGCGAGCTGACCCTCGAACGCGAGTACGACCCGACCGTGCAAGACGCCAACAAGGTCAATACCCTGCCCACGGTCAAGGAACCGGAAGCGCGCGAAGTCCCGATCGACTACTCGGAGTTCGCCGCGCCCATCACGCTGACCCCGCGGATCAGCGTCCTCCCCTCAGGCAACCTCATGACCACCGTCCCGCACGAGGGGCGTCGGGGCTACCTGAACTTCGGCATCGGTAACTACCTGAACATCGACGGCGACGCGGGCTACCACATCCTGAACACGGCGAAAGACCGGCTCAACATCTGGTATTCGCACCGGTCGACGCATGGCGACGTCTCTTACCTCCAAGGCGAGGACTTGGAAGCGAAGCAAAAGATCAACGACAACTACGGCGGGCTGAATTACGCCCACCACTTCGACCAGCTCAGCCTGAAGATGGGCGTCCTCTACGGCTATTCCGCCTTCAACTATTATGGCTTGCCGATAGATTTGTCTTCCTCGCTCCCCCTCGCGGATCGACTGGCGCTGGTGGACCAGGAGACCAATCAGGTGAACCAGACGATCAAGGCGAACGTCGGGGTGGAATCCAAGGAAGGCGCCTCGTTCGGCTATTTGTTCGACTTGGATTATATCCGCTTCTCCCACAAATACGGGATCGCCGCAGCCGCGGATGGCCCGACGGAAAACACGATCGACTTCCGCTTCGACGTGAACAAGGCGTTCAACGAGACGATGCGGCTCGGCCTCGCGGGGCAAGTGGAATATTTCAACTACGCCCTGCCCGCTGAGCGTCAAGCCAGCGACGGCTCGTGGTATTTCTGCTCCTTCGAGAACCACGCGGAGGTGGTCCTTTCGCCTTACTATCGGGTGGAGGGCGACAATTGGCACGTCAAGCTGGGCGCGCAAGTGATGTTCTCGACCGGGGAGAACAGCAAGTTCTCCGCCGCCCCGAACGTCTCGGCCGACGTGGAAGTGGCGCCGCGGACCCAACTCTACCTCACCGCGACGGGCAAGCTCTATTCCAACAGCGCCTACGAGACTTCGCTCACGAAGCGCTACATCGACCCGACCCGCGAGTTGCTCCCCTCGTTCAATTGGTTGGACGGGCAGGTGGGAATCCGGAGCGGGGTCGCCCCATGTTTCTGGTTCGACCTCTTCGCCGGGTATAAGATCACGGACAGCGACGTGCTTTTCCTGCCGGATAATGGCGCGCGAGGAGGCTTCGCGAACCTGATCCGGGGCATGGACGACATCGACACGAAGCGTCTCTACGCCGGGGCGGAGTTGAAATATAGTTATCAACAACTTTTCGACATCCGTGTGAGGGGCGTTTATAACCACTGGACCGCCTCGTGGGGGAACTCCTGGGACGGCGCGAACCCCGACGAGGAGTTGGAGCACGCCTGGGGAAAGCCGAAGGTGGAAATCACGGCCGGTGCGACCATCCGTCCGATCGACCGCCTGTCGATTGACCTCAACTATTACTTGGCGACCGACCGCTATACGGACCTGAATCAAGGGGGCGTGATCAAGATGGACAACATCAACGAGCTGAGCGTCACCGGCGCGTATTCGTTTAATTCCCTATTCGGCGTCTACGTGAAGCTGCGCAACCTGCTGTTCCAGGACTACGAGCTGGATTATGGCTATCCCGCGCAAGGCTTTAGCGTGATGGGCGGCGTGAATCTCAATTTCTGATAAGCCATGATCGACGACCTGAACAACGATATCAAACAGTTGAGCACCCGGATCCGCCGGATCGAACACGTGACGACGATCGGGCTGGTCGCCATCGGCGTGCTCTTCGTGACGGAGCGATACGGGTGGACCTCTGGAATCGTCCCCGTCCTCCTTATCATGCAGGTGGTGAAAGTAATGCTCCAACGGCAGCTAAAGATCAAGGAGACGATGGTGCGGGAAATCGAGCAACGCACCGCGGCGATCCGCCAAGAGCGGGACGCCATCCAAGAGGAATCCGTCAAGCTCGCCAACGCCCTGAAAGACCTGGGCGAGGCGCAAGACGAGCTGGTCCGCCGCGAGCGGACGGCCACCATCGAGCAGCTGACCAAAGGTCTCGTCGACCGGATCCTCAATCCCCTCAACTACATCAACAATTTCGCCACCCTGACCTCCGGTCTGGGCAAGGAGTTGAGGGAAAACCTGGAGAGCCAGAAGGACCGCCTCGACCGCGAGACCTACGAGGACTCGATGGAGATCGTCGGCCTGATGGAGAGCAACCTCTCCAAGATCTCGGATCATGGCTACAACACCGTCCGCATCGTGAAGGCGATGGAGGAACTCCTCAAGGATCACCGCAGCAACCTGGCCCTCACCAACGTCAACGACCTCTGTCGGGTGGCGTTGAAGAAAATCAACAAGCAGTATGGCGCCGAGATCCAGGAAAAAGGCATCTCGATCCACTTCGAGCCCCTCAACCTCGCGCTCATGCTCCCCTTGGACGTCGACCAGATGCTGAAAGTCTTGATCAATCTCCTGGGCAACGCCATCTACGCCTTGTCGCGCAAGCGCGAGAATGTCGAGTTCGAGCCGGTGATCCGCCTCTCCTTGCGCCGGGTGGAGGGCGAAGAGCTGGAGATCCGCGTCCGCGACAACGGCACGGGCATCGACAAGGCCCTCCAAGATAAGATTTTCGCCCCCTTCTTCACCACCAAGACGACCAGCGAGGCCGCCGGCATCGGCCTTTACCTCTGCCGCGAGATCGTGCAGAACCACCGCGGGACCATCGCCGTCGACAGCGTGAAGGGCGAATATACCGAAATGACCGTCCGCGTCCCCCTCTTCCTGATGGACAAGGACCCCAAGCAGAACAACAAAGAGGAATCCCATCAATCATAATTACGCATGGCTACTGAAGAGAAGAAAGACATCGACCGGCTGAAAGCGCAAATCGAGCGGATGGAGAAGCTCTCCTCCCTCGGCACCTTGAGCGCCGGCATCGCCCACGAGATCCAGAACCCCCTGAATTTCGTCATCAACTTCAGCAAACTGTCGGTCAAGCTGGTGAAAGAGCTCATCGCCCTCATCGACGAGGAGAAGCGACGCATGGCCCCCGCCGAGCGCGCCCGCCACGCCGACTTCGAGGAGGAGGCGGAAGAGATCATGACCGACCTCGAGGGCAATCTCCAGAAAATCGAGTCGCACGGCTGCCGCGCGCTCGACATCATCCGGGGCATCTTGCTCTATACCCGCGGGCAGGATTGCGAGAAGCTGGTCGAGACGGACCCGGCGCCCCTCGTCAAGGAATACGTCCACCTGGCCTACCATTCCCTCCGGGCCAGCCATAAGGGCTTCAACATCTCGATCCGCGAGGATTACGCCCCCGACCTGCCCAAGGTCCGCATGGTGCCGCAGGACTACAGCCGGGCCGTCTTGAACGTCATGAGCAACGCGTGCTACGCCGTTTACGCGCGTTCGCGGGTGGCCCCGCCCGACTACCGCCCGACCATCACGATCCGCCTCCTCGCCACCGACGGCGAGTTGCGCCTCGCCATCGAGGACAACGGCACGGGCATGAGCGAGGAAGTGCGCCGGCAAATGTTCAAGGCCTTCTTCACCACCAAGCCCGCCGGCGAGGGCACGGGGCTGGGCCTTTCTATCACGCGGAGCATCATCGAAGACAAGCACCGCGGCCGCGTCGAGGTCGAGTCCGAGGAGGGACGCTTCACGCGGGTGACCCTCGTCATCCCTCTCCTGGCCCCTGTTTCTTAAAACGATAAAAAACAAGCATCATGCCTATCAGAATATTAAGCGTAGACGACGAGCAGGATCTCGAAGCCCTGCTGACCCAATACTTCCGGCGGAAGATCCGTCGGGGGGAATACGAGTTCACTTTCGCGCACGACGGCGTCGAGGCCCTCGACCTCATCCTGCGCGGCCCCCACTACGACATCATCCTCTCCGACATCAACATGCCCGAGATGGACGGACTGACCCTCCTCGCCCGCATCAACGAGATGCGCGACCCGGCGATGCGCTGCATCATCGTCTCGGCCTACGGCGACCTGGAGAACATCCGCGTCGCCATGAACGAGGGCGCCTTCGACTTCGCCACGAAGCCCATTGACATGGAAGACCTCGAGCGCACGATCGAGAAGGCCGTCAAGCAGATCGCCTTCGTCAAGGAAGCCCAGCGCGAGCACGACCAGTTGGAGGCCATCCGCCACGACCTCTCCGTCGCCCAGGAGATCCAGCAATCCATCCTCCCGAAAACCTTCCCGCCCTTCCCGGAATATGTCTCGCTCTTCGACCTCTACGCCCGCATGACGGCCGCCAAGTCGGTCGGGGGCGATTTTTATGACTTCTTCATGATCGACGACTGCCACCTGGGCCTCACCGTGGCCGACGTCTCCGACAAGGGCGTTCCGGCGGCTATCTTCATGGCCATCAGCCGCACCGTGATCCGCACCATCGCCCTCTCAAAGCTCTCGCCCGCCGCGTGCATGGCCAAGGCCAACGAGATGCTTTGCAAGGAGAGCGTCAACGGCATGTTTGTCACCGCTTTCTACGCCATCCTCAACATCCGCACGGGCCTCTTGACCTATTGCGACGCCGGCCACAACCAGCCCGTCGCCTGCCTCCAAGGCCACCCGGCTGAGCTCCTGCCCCTCTCGGGCGGCATGGCCCTCGGCGTGATGCCCAACGACAGCTACCGCGAGCGCGTCATCCAACTCGCCCCGGGCGACCGCGTCTTCCTCTACACCGACGGCGTGAGCGAGGCCACCGACCCCGAGCGCCAACTCTTCGGCGAGCGCCGCCTCTTGGAGGTCTGCGAACAGGCGCGCGCCCTCGACCCGCGAGCGATGGTCGAGCGGGTCGCCGCCGCCGTCCACGCTTTCGTGGGCGAGGCCGACCGGAGCGACGACATCACGATGATGGCTTTGGCCTATAACGGGGGCTCGCGCTAGGGGGAAAAATCTGTCTTGAAATACCTCCGAAAAGGCTTTTTGGCTGCGGAAATGTATCTCCAAACACTTTAAAGTGGCCCGGCGAGCTGCGGAAATGTATTTTCGACCACTCCGAAGTGGCCCGGTGCGCTGCGGGAATGGCTTTCGATCACTTTAAAGTAGTCAGGCGAGCTGCGGAAATGTATTTTCGATCACTCCGAAGTGGCCCGGCGAGATCTAGAAATGTATTTCGACCACTCCGAAGTGGCCCGGCGCGCTGCGGAAATGGCTTTCGATCACTCCAAAGTCGCCGGGCAAGATGCGGGAATGTATTTTCGACTGCGTAAAACCCACTTTTATGGCTGCCGAAAGAGAGAAAAGGGCTTTTTGTAGCTAGAATCCGCGTCATCGCCGGGCGGTTCATGCCCCTCGCGCGTATCCTCCCGTCCCGCCGGGAAGTGTCAAAAAAATGGACAATGGTGTCAAAATTTTGGACACTCCCGACTTTCGCCTGTTCCGATAAGGTTTTCTTTTAAAGCGGAATAAGGATCTTGGCACGCTATTTGCACGCTTTTTTCCCGGAAAAAGATTTTCACACGTAATCGAAAAAGGCAAAAATGAAAACGACACCGATTTACTACGCCATCCGGACCCTGCTCCGGGGCTACGACAATGGATTGATCAAGATTTGCACCCTGACTTTGGGGCTGACGATCGGGCTCGTGCTCCTGGCGCGGGTCTCGTTCGACTTGAGTTACGACCGCTTCCTGCCCGACGCGGAGCGGATTTACCAGATCCAGAGCCTCTTCACGAACGGCCTGGGGAGCGACCACCCCGACGTGAACGACTATGGACACACGTTTCGCCCCCTGGCGCCGACGATGGCCGAGGAGCTGCCCGGGGTCGAGGCGGGGTGTAGCCTGTTGGATTTGCGGGGCGAGGAGCGGGTCGTCTTCGGCGCGGAGGGGCGCTACGTCGTCGAGCCCGTCTATGCCGACTCGGCGCTCTTCCGGACGCTGGGTTTGAAGGTGTTAAAAGGAAATACGGGCGAGCTGATGGTGAAAGACCGGGTTTTCATCTCCCGCTCGCTGGCCGAGCGGATGTTCCCTGAGGGCGATGAGGTGGGGCAAACGCTCTACGACGACAAGGCGCGGCGGGAACGCTACGTCGTCGCGGGCGTCTTCGACGACATTCCCGCCAACAGCCACCTGCGGTTCGACTTCATTTATTCCATCGCCCTCACCGGCCAGCCCCGTTGGGACGGGGGCGACGGCTTCACGGGCTACGTGCGCCTCCGTCCCGGCGCCTCGGCCGAGCGGATCGCCAGCGAAATGACCCCGCTGCTGGAGCGGCACATGGACCTGGCCCGCTGGCGCGAGCGCGGCATGAGCTACGCCGCCTACCTGAAGCCCGTCCTCGAACTGCACGTGAGCGAGCCGGAGATCCGGCAGACGCTGGCCGTGCTCTCCATCCTGGCGACGCTCATCCTGGCGGCGTCGGCTTTCAACTACGTCATGCTCTCGGTCTCCTCGCTTGCCAAGCGGGCGCGGGTGATGGCCATCCACAAATGTTTCGGCGCCACCTTCGGCGATATTTTCCGGACCCGCCTGGTGGAGACGGCGCTGCTGGTCGTCGCCTCGGCGGCGCTGGCTGCTTTCCTGATCGCGGCGGCTGAGGATGGGATCGTGGCGCTGACGGGCGTCCCGTTGTCGTTCTTCCTCAGTGGGCGGCAAGTGGCGGTCTCGCTGGGGGCGATCCTGCTGGTCGTCTTGCTGGCGGGGCTTTTGCCGGCTCGGATTTTCGCCTCCGTGCCCGCGGCGCGGGTTTTCCGCTTCTACGACCTGAGCCGGCGGGGGGGGCGGAAGATTTTGCTGGGGGCGCAAATCGCCTCGTCGAGCTTCATGCTGGTTTTCCTCGCGGTCGTGCTCTTGCAATACGGGAAGATCTTGGATAAAGACCTGGGCTACGACCCCTCGAACCTGGTCTATGTCGCCTTGCGCGACCCTTCCCCCTCCGACCAGCGGACGGCCCGCGAGGAGCTGGAGCGGTTGCCGGAGGTCGAGCGGGTCTGCTATACCGGCTCCTTCGTGCCGCAAGGTTTCAACGGTCGCCCGCTGATCAACCCCGCGACGGGCGAGTCGATCACGACCGTCCGTTATTGCCAGGTCGATAGCGCGTTCATTTCCACCCTGGGCCTCCAGTTGAAAATGGGCGACAACCTGGACGGCTCGGGTGGCGAGCCGGAGCCCGCCTTGGTCAACCAGCGATTCCTCCAAGCCCTGGGTTGGACGGAGGAGTCGGCCATCGGGAAAGTCCACCGGCAGCTGGGCATCGTGGTCCGCGGCGTCGTCAACGACTTCACGGTCGGTGGCCTCTTCGACGAGCGCACGCCTATCTTTCTCTCCACGAGCGACGAGATGGATGGCTCAGACACCTACCTCACCCTTCGCCTCCACGAGATCACCCCGCGGACGCTGACGAAAGTCGAGCACGCTCTGCGCGACCTCTTTCCGGACGACGATATCGTGGTCCGCGCCTATCGCGACGATCTCCAAAAGTCGTATCGCGACACGACGCGCTTCCGCGACTCGGCCCTCGTGGCGGCGCTCTTCATGACGCTCATCACGCTGATGGGATTGCTGGGCTACGTGGCCGACGAGATTCGCCGGCGGGGGAAGGAGATCATGGTGCGTAAGATCTGTGGCGCGACGGCTTGGGACATCGAGCGGCTGCTTCTCCTCGACTTGGCGAGCGCCGGCCTGCCCGCGATCGTCCTGGCCCTGCTGGCCGTACCGCCGGTGGCCCATCGCTGGCTGATGAGTTTCCCCGAGCGGGTGCACTTGGGCTTCGCGCTCTACCTCCTCTCCGGCCTGTCGCTCGCGGGGCTGCTCGCCGCCACCGTCGTCCTTCGAGGCTGGCGCAAGGCGAACGAGAACCCCTCGATCCAACTCCAGGTCGAGAAATAAGCCGCCGGGAGCGGGCGCGACGCGAGGACGGCCTTATTGGTTATACATATCTTTATTGTAGAAGTCGAGGATACGGATCATCATGTCGTAGGCCGTCTTCGCGGGGCTTTCTGGGTTGCGGGCCATGGCCTCGAGATAGCTGTTCAGGGCCAGGCGGGTCTCGCCCAGCTTGCGGTAAGCGTTTCCGCGGAGATACCAAGCCTCGTCGTCATCAGGGCATTGGGCCAGGTGGGCCTGGAGAAGGTCGAGCGCCTCGCGCGTCTCCCCTCGCGTGATCATCTGTTTGATCTTTTCCATCACGAATTTATTTTTATGAATTATCGGGAATCAGGCCGCGAAGATAATCCCGATGGAGAGGATTTGGGCAAACGTATGATAAAAAAGAAGGCCCGCCGCGAGCTACATCTATTATTTTATTGTATGTTCGCGGTCGATTTTTAAACAAGCACAAATTCAATATGCAGAAGAACTTGGTCATCGTAGAGTCGCCCGCCAAGGCGAAAACGATCGAGAAATTTCTTGGGAAAGATTATAAAGTCCTGTCGAGTTACGGCCATATTCGCGACTTGAAAGCGAAGGAGATCGGCATCGATTTCAACCATGACTACGCGCCGCAATACGTCATCCCGACCGATAAGCGCAAGTTGGTGACCGAGCTGAAAACCGCCGCCAAGGAAGCGGACCAGGTCTGGCTGGCTTCCGATGAGGACCGCGAGGGAGAAGCCATCTCGTGGCATTTGTACGTGGTCCTGGGCCTGACCCCCGAGAACTCGAAGCGGATCGTCTTCCACGAGATTACGAAGAAAGCGATCTTGCGCGCGATCGAAACCCCCCGCGACATCGACATCAACCTGGTCAACGCCCAGCAAGCTCGCCGGGTCCTCGACCGGATCGTCGGTTTCGAGCTGTCGCCCATCCTTTGGAAGAAAGTGAAACCGGCGTTGTCGGCCGGCAGGGTCCAATCGGTGGCCGTCCGCCTCATCGTGGAGCGCGAGCGCGAGATCAGCGCCTTCCAGTCCGAGGGCGCCTACCGGGTGACCGCCACGTTCCTGCTCCCCGACGGGACGACCGCGCTCCGCGCCGAGCTGAACCGCCGTTTGAAAACGGAAGAGGAAGTGACCGCGTTGCTCGAGGCCTGCGCCAAAGCCTCTTTCACGATCGAGGACATCAGCCGCAAGCCGGTGAGGAAATCGCCCGCGCCTCCTTTCACCACCTCGACGCTCCAACAGGAGGCGGCCCGCAAGCTGGGTTATTCGGTGGCGCAGACCATGATGATCGCCCAACACCTCTACGAGTCCGGTTTGATCACCTATATGCGTACCGACTCGGTCAACCTGAGTGATTTCGCCCTCGCCGCGTCCAAGGAGGAGATTACGCGAACCTTTGGCGACCGCTACTATAAGTTCCGCCAATACCATACGAAAAGCAAAGGCGCCCAGGAAGCGCACGAGGCGATCCGTCCCACTGAGATGGCTCGTGAGAGCGTCACCGGGAACGCCCAAGAGAAAAAGCTCTACGACCTGATCCGCAAGCGGACTATCGCTTCGCAAATGGCCGACGCCGAGCTGGAGCGTACCACGATCACGGTGAACATCGCCGGGCAGACAGAGAAGTTCGTGGCTACGGGCGAAGTGCTTACTTTCGATGGCTTCCTCCAAGTCTATCGCGAGAGCAGCGACGACGAGAACGAGCGCGAGCAAGACAACGGCATCCTGCCGCCCGTCAAGCAAGGCGAGACGCTCACCTTGAAAGACGCGACCGCGACCGAGCGTTTCACCCAACGCCCGCCCCGCTACACCGAGGCCAGCCTGGTGCGCCGGATGGAGGAGCTGGGCATCGGCCGCCCGTCGACCTACGCCCCGACGATCCAGACCATCCAGAACCGCGAGTACGTCACGAAAGGCAATATCGAAGGTGTCTCCCGTACGTTCAAAGTCTTTTCCCTCTCGAAAACAGGGAAGATTAAGGTCGCGGAGAAGAGCGAGGTCTATGGCGCGGACCACAACAAACTGCTCCCGACCGATATTGGGATGGTCGTGAATGATTTCCTGATGGGCACTTTCCCCGATGTCTTGGATTATAACTTCACCGCCAATGTGGAGAAGTCGTTTGACCGGATCGCCGAAGGAGAGTTGGAATGGACGAAAGCGATCGATAAATTCTACAAACTGTTCCACCCTAATGTCGTGAAGGTTACGGAAGCTCGCACGGAGCACCGTGTCGGCGAGCGTGAGTTGGGTATAGACCCGGCGACAGGTGATCCCGTATTCGTGAAGATCGGTCGCTTCGGCCCAGTCGTGCAAATTGGCGCGTCACGAGGCGACGATAAGTCGGGGCCGAAGCCCCGTTTCGCGACTTTGCGGAAAGGCCAGTCCATCGAGACCATCACGTTGGAAGAGGCGTTAAAGCTGTTCGAGTTGCCCCGTGTCGTGGGCGAGTACGAAGGACAGGAGATGGTGGCGGCGATCGGACGGTTCGGTCCTTTCATCCGCCACGACGGCAAGTTCGTCTCCATCCCCAAAGCTCTCGACCCCATGACCATTACGCCCGAGGAAGCGATCGAACTTATCGAGGAGAAGAAAAAGAAAGACGAGGCCCGCTTTGTCAAGACCTTCGACATGGAGCCGGATCTGGAAATCTTGAATGGACGCTATGGCCCCTATATCGCTTATAAGAAAAAGAACTATCGCATCCCGAAGAGCATCGAGGATCCGAGCGCGTTGACCTTGGAGGAATGCCTCGCGATCGTCAAGGAAGCCGACGACAAACCCGCGTCCGAGCGGAAGAGAGTTCCCAAGCGGACCGCACGGAAATGATAGGAATGAATTAGGCGGATGGCCGCGGATTATTAAGCTAAAATAAAATCCGCGGCCATCCGCCTAAATTGTAAGGTCAGAGTTGTTATTCCAGCCTCAATCCACCCATTCTTTTTCCTTGATTAATCCACTCCGATAGGCGTACAGCAGTTTCTCGAGATCCTTGATCTGGCTTTGCAGCTCAGCGCCTTTGTCCGTGTCTTTTACCATTTGGCGATGCGCGCTTAGCTCAACCACGATCGTGGTCGACTTGATGTCCAATCCTTCCTCAATCGCTTTGGCGGTCGACTCAAACGGCTCATGTTGCACCAACTGAAAACCTCTTGAATGATAAACGAGGGTATAGCCCGCGATTCCTGTCTCCAGATGATAAGGCCTGGAGAAGCCTCCATCGATCACGAGCATCTTGCCTCCCGCCTTGATCGGGTTCTCGCCTTTGCTGGAACGGACCGGCACATGTCCGTTGATGATATGGCGATGGGCGCCTGTCACGTGAAACTCATCCAAGATCCGGTCACAAACCGCTTCTTGTTCCCGTAGTGAATAGTAGGCTCCTTTCTCTTCCTTGTATGTTTCCGGATCTTCTAGGAAAAGGCGCTCGAATGTCGCCATCTTGCTCTTGTCGAAAAGTGGCGAATCCTTTCCGCACCAAAGATACCAGACATAATCATGCGCGAATTCCACTTCCTCTTGCTCGCCAGTCTTGAAATAGGCGGTGCGGACCAATTGATCCACTCGGTCCAACAGCGCTTTCCCGGAGTAAGACTTACCCATGATATCGACCACCTTGAAAGTCCCGTCCGCGTTCATGGGAATCGAGGCGTGATACAGGAGGTTTGAATTGCAAACCAAGTACATCCCGCCATGCGCGAACAAGCAACGCATGTGTTTGCGCAATTTCTCGCTGCTCTCGAACGAGTGTTGGATCTTACGCATTAACTCTTCCTCGTCGACCGACAGGCGATAAGGGTCTTTCGGATCCAAGGTCGGCCAATACGTATCTTTCAACGTGAATTCTTTTCCGTCAACTCGGAGCAGACCGGCTTTCAGATCCAGAAGATGCAACAACATCCGGTCGTCCATCTCAAACTCCGGCCGGCGACGGATGATGTCACCCTCCAGCTTAAATTGGATCACCGTGATCGCCTTATACATTTGCGAGATCAGACGGATGGTTTTCTCGTCGAAATAGCTGTCTGCGTATTTCGTGCGAGGCATGAATAAGGCGCAAGGATCGTCGTTGTATGTCTCCATCGCGAAGGTCGCCAAGGGCAAAAGGTTAATGCCATAGCCATCCTCAAGCGTTGAGAGGTTGCCGAAGCGCAGGCACATCCGGATCACGTTGGCGATACAACCCAAGTTGCCGGAAGCAGCTCCCATCCAAAGCACGTCGTGGTTGCCCCATTGAATATCAAAGTTGTGGTAATCGCAAAGCGTGTCCATGATCCGGTGCGCGCCCGGGCCGCGGTCATAGATGTCGCCGATCACGTGAAGGAGATCAATCGTCAACCGCTGGATTAAGTTGCACATCGCGATGATAAAATCGTCTGCCCGCCCTGTCGAGATAATCGTGCAGATAATCTGGTCTACGTAGGCGGACTTGTTCGGCTCTACCGACGACTCATGCAGCAGTTCTTGAATGATATAAGAAAACTCGTGCGGCAGGGCTTTCCGTACTTTCGATCGGGTATATTTCGAGGAAACATTCCGGCAAACGCAGACCAATTGGTTTAAGGTTACTTGGTACCAATCATCCAAATCCCGTTCCTGTCCCTTGATCAGCTCCAGCTTCTCTTCCGGGTAATAGATTAATGTACATAATTCTTTCTTCTCCGCCTCACGCATGGAGATCCCGAAAATCTCGTTAACCTTGCGTTTTACGGCGCCGGAAGCGTTTTTCAGCACATGACGGAAAGCTTGGTCCTCTCCATGCAGGTCGCTCAAAAAATGCTCTGTTCCTTTCGGTAAATTCAGGATGGCTTCTAAATTAATGATTTCCGTACTCGCGTCGGCCACTGTCGGGAAACTCCGAGCCAAGAGCTTCAAATATCTCAAATCCGTCAAGACGGATTCCTTCTGAACATCCTTTGTCATGCTTTCGTCTCTTTCTTTTAATGAACGCAAAGATAAGGCAAGAGGATCTTTTCGCCAACCTTTCCACTGATTTCATGTTGAAAAACCCTTCGCGTTCACGTAAGCGTAAAAAGACGGCTACAGACGTTCGCCACATTTAGAATGGAAAAATGGATTGAAATTTGTTTGGGGAGTGGGCGTTGACGGATTCGAACCGCCGACCCTCTGCTTGTAAGGCAGACGCTCTGAACCAGCTGAGCTAAACGCCCGAATGGATCGGTTGGATTTGTTTGAGTGGGCGTTGACGGATTCGAACCGCCGACCCTCTGCTTGTAAGGCAGACGCTCTGAACCAGCTGAGCTAAACGCCCGAATGATCGGTTGGATTTGTTTAAGTGGGCGTTGACGGATTCGAACCGCCGACCCTCTGCTTGTAAGGCAGACGCTCTGAACCAGCTGAGCTAAACGCCCTTAAACAATAAACGCTTTATCTTTGAAAAGCGCTGCAAAGATACGGCGATTTTTTTTATCTCCAAATATTCCTTCTTATTTTTTTGTCTTTCGTGAATATCCCTTTCGTACGAGGCTATGGAATCGCCTATCGTTCTGTTCAGTGACAAAAAAAGAGTATAAAAACAAAAAATATTCTCATTCGAGGAAGAGATCTGCGGAAAAGAACTAACTTTGTGACTCTATTTTAAAGATGTTTATGGTATTGTCATCACTTACAGCGATTTCGCCTGTTGACGGGCGTTATAGAAACAAAGCGGAGAATTTGGCGGCTTATTTCTCGGAGTTCGCGCTTATCCGATATAGAGTGCGTGTGGAAATCGAGTATTTTATCGCGTTGAGCGAATATCTTCCTCAGTTGGCGGAGTTGAATACGCCGGCTATGAAGGAGACGCTTCGCTCGGTTTACCGGGATTTCACGGAAGCGGACGCTTTGCGGATCAAGGAGATCGAAGGTGTCACGAATCACGACGTGAAAGCGGTGGAGTATTTTATTAAGGAAAAGACGGATCATGTGCTAGCCGAGAAATACCACGAGTTCATCCATTTCGGCTTGACTTCGCAAGATATTAACAATACGGCGGTTCCCCTTTCATTGAAGGAGGCGTTGGACGCGGTTTATTATCCGGGCCTGGAAGAGGTGATCGGCACGTTGAGGAAATATGCGGAAGAGTGGATGACGGTCCCGATGCTGGCGAAGACGCACGGGCAGCCCGCCTCACCGACGCGTTTGGGCAAGGAGATCATGGTCTTTGTCTATCGCCTGGAGCAGCAACTGGCATTGTTGAAAGCGGTGCCGATTTCCGCGAAGTTCGGTGGGGCGACAGGCAATTTCAACGCGCACCACGTGGCTTACCCTGAATATGATTGGAAAGCTTTCGGCAACCGCTTCGTGGAAGAGGCGCTGGGCTTGAAGCGGGAGCAATGGACCACGCAGATTTCCAATTACGATAACTTGGCCGCGATCTTTGATGGCTTGAAGCGGATCAATACGATCTTGATCGACTTGAACCGGGATTTCTGGCAATACATTTCCATGGAATATTTCAAGCAGAAGATCAAGGCGGGCGAGATCGGCTCGTCGGCCATGCCGCATAAAGTCAACCCAATCGACTTCGAGAACGCGGAGGGCAATCTGGGCTTGGCGAACGCGATCCTGGAGCATTTGGCGACGAAGCTGCCCGTCTCTCGTTTGCAACGCGACCTGACCGATTCGACTGTCCTGCGGAACATAGGTGTCCCCTTGGCGCATATCGAAATCGCTTTCAAGAGCTTGCAAAAAGGATTGGGCAAGTTGCTCCTGAATGAGAAAGCTTTGGCTCGGGATTTGGATCAATGTTGGGCCGTCGTCGCGGAAGGGATCCAGACGATCTTGCGGCGGGAGGGTTATCCGAAGCCTTACGAGGCGTTGAAAGCCTTGACGCGGACTAATCAGACCGTGACGGAAGAGTCGATCCGGGAATTTATCGACAGCTTGCGGGTGGACGAGCGTGTGAAAAAGGAATTAAGGGCGATAACGCCTCATAATTATACAGGTATTTAGTGAGTAATAATCAGGGAGTGGCCGTGAGGCTATCCTATTTTTAATCTATTGTTTTAATTTAAATCAATGAGCACAGAAGAAAGAGACGAGTCCTTATCTCGTCCAATGAAGGGAACATCAAGTGTCAGGAGAGAGAGCACGGAACAAGACGGTGAACGCAGGCCGTACAACCAAGGCTATAACAGACCGGAAGGGAGAGCGTATAATCGCGATTATGGAAACAATAATAGCGGTTATCGTTCTTATGGCGACAACCGACCTTATTCGGCGGGCCAAGGTAATCGCTCTCGTTATTATGAGAATAACCGGGAGAGTGGTTTCGCCGGAGGACGTCCGAATTATGGAAACACTAGCCGAGGAAATTATGGGAACAACCGTGGAGGATACGGCAACGCGGGCGGAAATCCTGCCCAGCCGGGTCGTGCGTATCGGTCTACCGCGGGTGGTTATTATGAGCAGCGCCCCGTTCGGCAAAACCCGAACCAGGGGATGGAGAATGAAGCGGCCGCACCGACGGAAGGTGTCGTAAAGAAGAGAAGACCACGTGTAGGTGATACGCGAGTAAGCTATCCGAACTATGGCAATGAGCGCCCGATGAACCGTCCGGTGGCATCAGGCAATCGCTATGGACAAGGCGGTGGCGCTCGTCCGGCGCAAGGTGGTTATCCGGCGGGCAATCGTCGCCAGGGTGGCGCTCCGGTCGGTAAGGGTAACCGTCGTCCGGGGGGAGCGGCGTATAATCCAAACGCGAAGTACAGCCATCAGAAACAATTGAAATACAAGGAGGTTTTGGCGGATCCGAACGAACCGATCCGCTTGAACAAGTTCTTGTCGAACGCGGGCGTTTGTTCGCGGCGCGAGGCGGATGAGCTCATCCAAGCGGGCGCTATCCGGGTCAATGGCGAGGTCGTGACGGAGTTGGGTACGAAGATCACGCGCCAAGACTTGGTGATTTACAACGACAAGCCCGTACAGATCGAGAGCAAGGTCTATATCGTCTTGAACAAGCCGAAGAATTGCGTGACGACTTCCGACGATCCCCAGGAGCGGAAGACCGTGATGGATCTGGTGAAGAACGCTTGCAAGGAGCGCATCTACCCGGTCGGCCGTCTGGACCGCAACACGACGGGTGTCTTGCTGTTGACCAACGATGGCGACTTGGCCTCGAAGTTGACGCACCCCTCGTTCAAGAAGAAGAAGATCTACCACGTTTGGTTGGACAAGAATGTCTCGGTTGAGGACATGGAGAAAATCGCCAGCGGAATGGATCTGGAAGATGGCGAGATCCACGCGGACGCCATCAGCTACACGAACGAGGAGAACAAGAGCGAGGTCGGCATCGAGATCCACTCGGGCCGCAACCGCATCGTCCGCCGCATCTTCGAGTCGCTGGGCTACCACGTCGTCAAGCTGGATCGGGTCTACTTCGCCGGATTGACGAAGAAGAACCTGCCCCGCGGCAAATGGCGTTACCTGAACGAGAGAGAAGTGAACGCTTTACGAATGGGCGCGTTCGAATAAGCTATTTTTGACAAGTAGGCTAGCCGGTTCGTTGAGGGCCGGCTAGTTTTTTTCGATAGGATTTTTGGCATAACAAGGAAAAAGAAACAAATGGAAACAATGAAAAGGACGAAGATTATAGATGTGTTGGCGAGCACGGCCTATGGAACCCTCGTCAACGTCAAAGGATGGGTGCGCACGCGCCGGGGAAGCAAGCAAGTGAGCTTCATCGCCTTGAATGATGGCTCCACGATCCACAACGTGCAGGTCGTCGTGGATCTCGACAAGTTCGACGACGAGCTCCTGAAACTCATCACCACGGGCGCCAGCCTGAGCGTCAACGGCATTTTGACCCAATCGCAAGGAAAGGGGCAAGCGGTCGAGATCCAAGCCACGGAAATCGAGGTCTACGGGACGGCCGACCCCGCCACTTACCCCTTGCAAAAGAAAGGCCACTCGATGGAGTTCCTCCGCGAGATCGCCCACCTGCGCCCACGGACCAACACTTTCGGCGCCGTCTTCCGCATCCGCCACAACATGGCCTACGCCATCCATAAATTCTTCCACGACAAGGGATTCTTCTATTTCCACACCCCGATCATCACGGCGTCGGACTGCGAGGGCGCCGGGCAGATGTTCCAGGTCACCACGATGAACCTCTACGACTTGAAGAAGGATGAGAACGGCTCCATCCTCTACGACAACGACTTCTTCGGCAAGCAAGCCAGCCTCACCGTCTCCGGGCAGCTCGAGGGCGAGCTGGCGGCCACGGCCCTGGGGCAAATCTACACCTTCGGCCCCACGTTCAGGGCGGAAAATTCCAATACGCCCCGCCACTTGGCCGAGTTCTGGATGATCGAGCCGGAAGTCGCCTTCAACGACATCAACGACAACATGGAGCTCGCCGAGGAGTTCATCAAGTTCTGCGTCCGCTGGGCCTTGGAGCAATGCGCCGACGACGTGAAGTTCCTCAACGACATGTTCGACAAGGAGCTGATCGCCCGCTTGGAAGGCGTGTTGAAAGACTCCTTCGTCCGCCTCACCTACACGGAGGGCATCAAGATCCTCGAGGAGGCCGTCGCCAAAGGGCATAAGTTCGAGTTCCCCGTCTATTGGGGCGTCGACCTGGCGTCGGAGCACGAGCGCTTCCTCGTCGAGGACCATTTCAAGCGCCCCGTCATCCTCACGGATTACCCGAAGGAAATCAAGGCTTTCTACATGAAGCAAAACGACGACGGCAAGACGGTCCGCGCCATGGATGTCCTCTTCCCCAAGATTGGCGAGATCATCGGCGGATCCGAGCGCGAGGCCGACTACGACAAGCTCTACAGCCGCATCCAGGAGTTGCATATCCCGATGAAAGACATGTGGTGGTATCTCGACACGCGCCGCTTCGGCACCGTCCCCCACTCCGGCTTCGGCTTGGGCTTCGAGCGCCTGCTGCTCTTCGTGACGGGCATGACCAACATCCGCGACGTCATCCCCTTCCCCCGCACGCCGAAGAACGCGGAGTTCTGACGCGCCTCGGGGCGAGAAAGATTTTTTCCCGGAAAGCCGGTTCCCAGTCTGGGGCCGGCTTTTCTTTCGGCGCGCCCGCCGCGAACGGATATTTTTTTTGAAAATTCTTTTCCGTTTTCGCTTCCGAATACTTACCTTTGGGCCGGAAAAAACAAAAAAGATGAACACTTCTGAGATAAATCTTTCATTAACGTCTTTTACCATAAATCCTTTGGTAAAAGCCTTTAATTTCTTAGCAAGCAAGCAAGCAAGCAAGCAAGCA
>CASFXH010000029.1:0-2577 GCA_949298575.1 uncultured Parabacteroides sp. | reverse complement strand
GCAAGCAAGCAAGCAAGCAAGCACTTATATAATATAATAAGGTATAAGGAGAAGCCCGGGCGGGGAGCGGTAAGCTCTCTGGCCGGGCTTCTCGTTTTCTTGTGGGTGATGGTTTGCCCGATGGGGGCGTGGGCGGTGAATGGCGTGAAGTATATTGACGAGAACGGCGATATTCAGACCGCTAATGGCGTGACGGAACTGACGGAAGGTACTTTCTCTTCTTTAACAGAAGGTTGGTATGTGGTGTATGATGAAGTGACGCTCAATAGCCGCATTGTTATTAGCGGCGACGTTCACCTGATTTTGGTGGATGGTTGTAATCTTAATACCACGCATGGTATAGAACTTACTGGTGATAACAGGTTGACCATCTATGCTCAATCAGCGGACGAAAAAATGGGAGTGTTGCAGGCTACAGGTGATAGATTTGCCTCTGGCATTGGTGGAGGTGATGATGGCTCCGGCGGAACGGTTACGATAAATGGCGGCATGGTGACCGCAAAAGGGGGGGATTATGCCTCTGGCATTGGTGGAGGTGATGGTGGCTCCGGCGGAACGGTTACGATAAATGGCGGCACGGTGATTGCGAACGGAGGAAATTCTGCCTCTGGCATCGGTAGCGGCAATTGGTGTGATTTTGGTGGTGGAACGGTTACGATAAATGGCGGCACGGTGACTGCGAACGGGGGACTTTATGCCTCGGGGATCGGCGGAGGATTCAAAAGTTCCGGCGGAACGGTTACGATTAATGGTGGTACGGTGACTGCGAACGGCGGTTATTGGGGCGCGGGCATTGGTGGCGGTCAGAATGGTTCCGGCGGAACGGTTACGATAAATGGCGGCACGGTGACAGCGAATGGTGGTAATGAAGCCTCTGGCATCGGTTGCGGTAGGGTTACGGATGAAAGCATTACGATTGATAATAGTCAGTTTACGATTCAAGGTGGTACGGTTTTCGCTAGTGGAAACAATGGCGCTGATGCAATCAGCGATACCGATAATAAAGAAAGTTGGACAGGCATTGTGTTCGAAGGTACTGCTGGCGGTGAGATTTATGGGACGACGGTTACTCTTGATGAAGATCTTGAAATCCCCAACGGGCAAACACTTACTATTCCTGAAGACAAGACTCTTATTATCTCACAGAGTGTGACGTTGACGAACAGCGGCACGATAATTAACAGCGGCACGATAATTAACAGCGGTACGATAATTAACAGCGGTACAATAACCAACAAGGGCACGATAACCAATAACGGCATGATTCAAATAGAAGGAGAAGGTACGATTTCGGAGGATATAGATGGAATAGTTATACGTAAATTGACCGAGAATATGGTTACGGTAGAGAAAGGTCCTTTTACTTATACGAGCAAGGTGATAGAGCCCGAAGTTACAGTAAAAGATTGTGAGGTCGAAACGGATTACACGCTCACTTATGATAATAACATAACCGTGGGAGAGGCGATAGTCACCGTCACGCCTACCCAAAACGGTAAATTGTATGGAGACAAGGTGCAGAAGAGCTTCACCATTGTGAAAGCGAAACCGACTGTCACCATCACTATCCCAAAAGATCTTGTTTATACTGGAACAGCGAAAGCCGTAACTGCGGAGGTGAAGGGGGTAGAGGGCGAAATGGAAGAATTGATAGCGACTATTACGTATTACAGCGATAAGTCGATGACTGAAGGAACGGAAGTGGAATCTCCGACGAATGCCGGTACTTATTATGCGAAAGTCTCATTCCCTGGTAACGAAAATTACAATAGCGTGAAACCATCAACAGTGGGGTTCACCATTTCACAGGCTACCGCTACGTTGAAGTATGAAAAAGAGGTGATAACGAAGGAATATGGAGGGGAAACCTTTACCAATCCATTGACGAATCCATCCAATATTGAAGTTCGTTATAGCAGCAGTGACGAAGAGGTAGCGACGGTTGATGAGAAGACGGGCGAAGTGACGATCCTTTTCGAGGGAAATACGACGATTACGGCAAAATCGGCTGACCCGAATTATACAGGCGAAGCGACTTATACTTTGACGGTGGAAGCCGCTTCAACTATAGATCCGGAACCTGAACCGGAACCCGCTCCCGAACCGGAACCCACCTACTACCGCGTAGACCTCCGCCCCATGACAGGCGCGACAATCATCCCTTCCTCCCGCGTAGTCGAGGAAGGCGGCACGCTGACCTTCACGATTGAAATAGAAGAAGGCTACGTGGCGGACAGCATGCTAGTGACGGTCTCGCAAGGCATCGGCACCGTGGAAGGCGTGAAAGAGGCGACGGCGACGGATATTGAGAATGTGGAAGGCGTTCAAGTTTACAGCCACGAGGGCGCGATCTACGTCTACACCCCGACCGAGGCGCGCGTCATGATCGTGGCGATGAATGGCGTCCTGAAGGCGAGCGAGGAGCAAGTCGGGAAGCGGCGGTATGAGCTGCCGAGAGGCTTCTACGTCGTCTGGGTCGAGGGCGAAAGCTTCAAGGTGGCGAATTGATAAGCGTCAAAATCCGCGATTTCTTCTCGACGGGCTCGAGAAGACGTCGCGGAGCCGCGAAAGCTTCTC
>CASFXH010000028.1 GCA_949298575.1 uncultured Parabacteroides sp. | reverse complement strand
TTCCCACACATGAGGAAAATTTGTTTTTCAAAAAAATCGCCCTTCGTAACTCCCTGAAACCCTTACTGCACGTGCGCGACGGCCGTTCCAGCCGCTGGAACGCCCATTTCACGTGCGCGACGGCCGTTCCAGCCGCTGGAACACCCATTTCACGTGCGCGACGACCGTTCCAGCTGCTGGAACATGCATTTCACGTGCGCGACGATCCAACTCGTATGCTCTTTCTTTCTCTATATTTTAATTTGTAATCAGAAAATGGATTTTTTAGAATAAATACATCTTGAAATGATTCAAAATTTGACATAATGAAATTTCCACACGTTTTCATGAAACATTCTGCCCATCGTGGCCTTCTGTTTTGTCCAATCGTTTTATATTCGCGCATCGAGAGAGCAAAAAGATAGTTTAAACGAAGAAAACAGAATAAAATGACAAGATTTATCCCTTTCGCGAAGATGCATGGCGCCGGCAACGACTATATTTACGTGGATACGACGCGCTGTCCGATCGAGGAGCCGGAGCGGCTGGCCATCCGTTGGAGCCGGGCGCATACGGGGATCGGGTCGGACGGGCTGGTCCTGATCGGGCCTTCCGGCAAGGCGGATTTCTCCATGCGCATTTTCAACGCCGACGGTTCCGAGGCCATGATGTGCGGCAACGCGTCGAGGTGTGTCGGCAAGTATGTCTACGAGAAAGGGTTGACCGCGAAACGCGAGGTGACGCTCGACACGCTTTCGGGCATCAAGCTCCTCTCGCTTCACGTGGGCGGGGATAACCGCGTGCGGACGGTCACGGTCGACATGGGGCGGCCGGTGCCGCTCGACGCGGCGCTGACGGTCGAGACCGCCGCGGGGACGTTTCGGGGCATGTCGATCTCGATGGGCAACCCCCATTTCGTGGTGCCGGTGGATCGGGTGGAGGAGGTCGATCTCGCGACGGTCGGGCCGCTGATCGAGCGTCATCCCGCCTTCCCCGACCGGGTGAACGTGGAGTTCGTCCAAGTCACGGGGCCCGGCGAGGTCCGGATGCGGGTCTGGGAGCGGGGCTCGGGCATTACCCAAGCTTGCGGGACGGGGGCTTGCGCCACGGCCGTCGCCTGCCTCACGTGGGGGGTGACAAGCGGCCCGACGCGGGTCGTGATGGACGGTGGCTCGCTGACGATCGAGTGGGACGGCGAGGGACCGGTGCGGATGACCGGCGGGGCGACTCTCGTCTTCGAGGGCGCGATCGCGCTGGAGAATGAGTGACGTGTAAATCAAATAATACATAAACAACACATAAACAATCAATCTTATGGCATTAGTCAACGAACATTTCTTGAAATTGCAAAGCAGCTATCTCTTCTCGGACATCGCGAAGAGGGTCAATACGTTTAAAGTCACGCATCCGAAAGAGAAGATCATCCGGCTGGGCATCGGCGACGTGACCCAGCCGTTGGCGCCCGCCGTCGTGGAGGCGATGCGCGGGGCCGTCGAGGAGATGGGGCGGCGGGAGACTTTCCGGGGCTACGGGCCGGAGCAAGGCTATGACTTCCTGATCGAAGCGATTCTCAAAAACGATTACGCCTCAAGGGGGATCCGCCTCGAACCGTCGGAAATCTTCATCAGCGACGGCGCCAAGAGCGACACGGGCAACATCGGCGAGCTCCTCCGCTGGGACAACAGCATGGCCATCACCGACCCCGTCTATCCGGTCTATGTCGACAGCAACATCATGTGCGGCCGTTCGGGCGAGCGGGGCGAGAATGGCCAGTGGAGCAACGTGACCTACCTGCCCTGCACGGCCGAGAACGGTTTCATCCCCGAGCCGCCCGCCCACCGTGTCGACCTGATCTACCTGTGCTATCCCAACAACCCGACGGGCACCACCTTGACGCGGGCGCAACTGAAGAAGTGGGTCGACTACGCCTTGGCGAACGACACGCTGTTGATCTTCGACGCCGCTTACGAGGCTTATATCCGCGACGCCGACGTCCCCCATTCCATCTACGAGATCCGCGGGGCGAAACGGGTCGCGATCGAGATCCGCAGCTACTCGAAGACGGCGGGCTTCACCGGCTTGCGGTGCGGCTACACCGTCGTCCCGAAGGAGGTGACCGCCGCCACGCTATCCGGCGAGCGGGTGGCGCTCAACCCCTTGTGGTCGCGTCGGCAATGCACCAAGTTCAACGGGACGAGCTACATCACCCAGCGGGCCGCCGAGGCGATCTATACCCCCGAAGGCAAGCGGCAGGTGAAGGCGACGATCGATTATTACCTGGAGAACGCCCGGATCATGCGGGAAGGGCTCAAGGCCGCGGGGCTGACGGTCTATGGCGGGGTCAACGCGCCCTATCTCTGGCTCCGGGCGCCGGGCGGGCTTTCCTCGTGGCGCTTTTTCGACAGGCTGCTCTACGAGGCCCATGTGGTCGGTACGCCGGGTGCCGGTTTCGGGCCCAGCGGCGAGGGCTATTTGCGGCTGACCGCTTTCGGCGACCGCGACGAGACGGCCGAGGCGATCCGGCGGATCCGTGCGTGGATGGGCGTTTATTAAATGTAACGTAAGAATACGGCTCGATCAGGCATCAAGTTTTATTGATTGTTTTGTGTTTTGTGGGGAGAAAGGCGCCGGGAGGTGTCTCTTCCCCCTTTTTTGATTCGTCCCAGCGAATTAATCCGTACCTTTGGCCGGTTAATCAATAAAAGCGTTTCAAAGATGAACTACGGATTCATGAAAGTCGCGGCGGCCGTGCCCGACGTGCGGGTGGCCGACTGCTTTTACAATATTCAAGAGATCGAGAAATTGGCGCGTCAAGCCGAGGAGCGAGGGGCGCGGGTCGTCGTTTTCCCCGAGATGGCGGTGACGGCCTATACGTGCATGGACCTTTTCTCGCACGAGCTGTTGCTGCGCGAGGCCGAGCGGGCGCTGTTGGAGCTGGTCAGCCGCACGGCCAACCTGAAGGCGTTGCTCATCGTCGGCTGCCCGCTGGTGTCGGGGAACCAGTTGGTCAACGCGGCGGTGGCTTTCCAGAAAGGCGAGATCCTGGGGGTCGTCCCGAAGAGTTATTTGCCCGCCTATAAAGAGTTTCAGGAAGAGCGCTGGTTCACGCCGGCGGCCCAGTTGCAAGCCTCGATGATCACGGTCGGGAACCGCGAGGTGCCGCTCGACGGCTACCTGATCTTGGAGAGCGGGCCGGCGCGGATCGGCATCGAGCTGTGCGAGGACCTGTGGGTGCCCATCCCGCCGAGCTCCGAGTTGGCCATGCTGGGGGCGAATGTCATTTGCAACCTCTCGGCCAGCAACGAGCTGATCGGTAAGCATCATTACCTCCGCTCGCTTATCGCCCAGCAATCGGGCCGGTGCGTGGCGGGCTATGTCTACGCTTCGGCGGGCTTTGGGGAATCGAGCACCGACCTCGTCTTCGCCGGCAACGCCATCATCGCCGAGAACGGCGTGATCCTCGCGGAATCGGAGCGTTTCACCTTGAGCGAACAGCTGGTCATCACCGAGATCGACCTGCAAAACCTCCAGAACGACCGCCGGGTGAACACCAGCTTCATGCAAGGCAGCTCGAACTATCGCATGGACAACGGGACGGTCGTCCCCTTCCACCTGCCCGACCAGCCGGTTGAGCTGACCCGCGCCATCGACCCCCATCCCTTCACGCCGTCGGGCGACGCCTTGGCGGAGCGGTGCGAGGAGATCTTCCAGATCCAGATCGGAGGGTTGGCCAAACGGCTCGTCCATACGCATGCCCAAGCGGCCGTCGTGGGTATCTCAGGTGGCCTCGACTCGACTTTGGCGCTGTTGGTGACGGCCATGACCTTTGACGCGCTCCAGATTCCCCGTGACCGGATCATCGGCATCACGATGCCCGGTTTCGGCACGACAGGCCGCACCTACCACAACGCCGTCGACTTGATCCGCTCGCTGGGCGTCACTCTCCGCGAGATCTCCATTAAGGACGCCTGCCTCCAGCATTTCAAGGACATCGCCCACGACCCCGCCGTTCACGACGTGACCTACGAGAACAGCCAGGCCCGTGAGCGCACCCAGATCCTGATGGACGTGGCCAACCAGGCGAACGGCTTGGTCATTGGCACGGGCGACCTCTCCGAGTTGGCCCTTGGCTGGGCGACCTACAACGGCGACCACATGTCGATGTATGGCGTCAACGCCGGCATTCCCAAGACGTTGGTCAAGTATCTCGTGGAATGGATCGCCCGCCACAAGGTCGACGAACACTCCCGGGCGACCTTGCTCGACATTATCGACACGCCCATCAGCCCGGAGCTGATCCCCGCCGACGAGCAGGGCAACATCCGGCAGAAGACGGAAGACCTTGTCGGCCCCTATGAGCTGCACGATTTCTTCCTCTACCACTTCCTCCGCTTCGGGGCGAGCCCGGCGAAGATCGACTTCCTGGCTCGTCATGCCTTCCAAGGCGTCTATGATACGGCGACGATCCGCCATTGGCTGCGGGTCTTCTTCCGCCGCTTCTTCCAGCAGCAGTTCAAGCGCAGTTGCCTGCCCGACGGGCCGAAGGTGGGCTCCATCTCCCTCTCGCCCCGTGGCGATTGGCGGATGCCCAGCGACGCGGCGGTCACCCTCTGGCTCGCCGAGCTGGATCGTTTGGAGTAGGAGCGCTGAAAAAAGCGCTACTCCACGCAACATCTCTTATGCGGGGCGCGTCTAAGGGTTTAGTGGTGTTATAATTTATTTAATAAGAATGCGTATGAAAAAGCTTTATCACCAATCCCTGCGAGGGATTAATTATGTGCTGGGCATGCTGCTCGGCTGGTTGGGGTTCTCGTGCGACGACGGTATCGGTAGTGGCGGCGGGGGAGTAGATGAATATGGCACGCCATGGGCCACCTTCCGGATCCAAGGGAAGGTGACGGACGCGGCCGGGCAACCCGTCGAGGGCATCCAAGTGCGCGCCGCCGATAACCGGGAGGAAGGCACGAATACCTATTTCGTCGCCGACACGACCGACGCTTCCGGCGCCTTCTTCTTGGAGACTACCGGCTTCCCTGAGACCCAGTTCCGCCTGACGGCTGAGGATATTGATGGCTACGAGCACGTCAATTACTTCGAGACGCTGACGAAGACCGCCACTTTCAGTCCCGCCACCGACGAGTACGCCAACCCCGAGCGTTGGTTCTACGGCGTGGCCACGAAGACTGTCGAGCTTACCCTTAAACCCTACGAGGAGACGCGGACGGAGCCTTACGCCCGCTACACCATCCATGGCTACGTGACCGATTCGAATGGGGACCGTATCCCGCAAGTCAATATCCTGAAGATGGCCGATAGCCTCGCGGCCGACTCCGGTGTCGTGGCGACCTCCAACGTGGCGGGTTACTATGAGTTTACCGTCGAGGGGCCGACGCCCACTGAGCCATACCGCCTCTACGCCGCCCCCGGCGAGCGCTATTGGAACGACGGGACAACCTTCTCGTGCGATACCCTCGAGCTCGACTTCTCCACCATCCCCCTCCGCGGCGGCAAGGACGTCTTCTTGGGCCAAGGCTCATTGGAACTGAATATCACGGTGACTAAAGATTAAGCCCCATGGAGACCACCCCTTTCAGCAAACGCCTGGGCCCCCGCAAGCGCCTCGCCTTGGAGATCTTCCGCCAGATCCGGAAGAACGAGGCCAAGACCCACGAGCTCTACACCCTCTTCTGGGAATGCACCCTGCGCTGCAACGTCGCCTGCCGCCATTGCGGAAGCGACTGCCGGGTCTCCTCGCGTGTCAAGGACATGCCCGCCAGGGACTTCCTGCGGGTGATCGACGAGGAAGTCCTTCCGCACGTCGACCCCCATCGGGTGCTCGTCATCTTCACGGGCGGGGAGGCCTTGCTGCGCGAGGACTTGCCCCACGTGGGCAAGGAGCTGAACAAGCGGGAGTTCCCCTGGGGCGTGGTCTCCAATGGCTACTTGATGGACGAGCGGATGGTGGCGACGCTGGTCGGGGCGGGGATGCACACCGCCACCATCAGCCTCGATGGCTTCGAGGAGACGCACAACTGGATGAGGCGCAACCCCCGGAGTTTCGAGCGGGCCTCGCGGGCCATCCGTTGCTTGGGGAAACAGGAGGGCGTGAAATGGGACGTCGTCACGTGCGTCACGCCCCGCCTGTTCGACGACCTGCCCCGCTTCCGCGACTTCCTCGTCGGGCTGGGCGTGCGGCGCTGGCGCTTGTTCACCGTCTTCCCCTTGGGGCGGGCCGCGCTGGACAAGGAGTTGCAGCTCAGCGACACCCAGTTCACCCAGCTCCTCCGCTTCATCCGCGACACCCGCCGGGAGGGGCGGATCCAGGCCAGCTATGGCTGCGAGGGCTTCTTGGGCAACTACGAGATGGAGGTCCGCGACCACTTCTACGCGTGCGAGGCCGGCATCCACGTGGCCTCCGTCCTGGCCGACGGGTCCATCTCGGGCTGCCCCAGCATCCGGGCCAATTTCCACCAAGGCAATATCTACCAAGACGCCTTCTGGGAGGTCTGGGAGAAACGCTTCGCCCCCTACCGCGACCGCTCGTGGGCCCGGCAGGGGGCATGCGCCGATTGCCCGCTCTTCCGCTATTGCGAGGGCAACGGGATGCACCTTCACGATGAGGACGGCCATCTCCTCGTATGCCATCACGAGCGGCTGGTCGACGACCTCTCAGTCTAATCCTTTCTCATGCAGCCATTCCGACATTAAGTCAGCCACTTCCACGTTGTTCAGGTCAGACATGGGGAAATGCGTGTTGCCATGCAATCCGGCCTCGGGCAGGTGGACCACCGTCACGTCGCCCCCCCGCTCGTTGAGCATCCTCGCCCATTCGCGCATCAGGTGGAGGCGGCGGGTCCATTCGTAGATCTCGGGGCGCTCGTCGGTCTCCGGCAGGTTGTCGCCGTAATAGATCACGATGGGGATCTTGGTGTATTCCAAGAAGGTCTCCATCGGCACCGCCACGCCCTCCGTCTTCTTCGAGAGCGTCAGGACCTGCGCCTCGGCGGGCATCTGGCCTTCGGGGAAGGGGATGCCGCCTCCCGGCTCGTAGGAGACGATGCCTTTGAGGTTTCGTGTCTTTAATAAAGTATTCCATCCCACGGGCCCCCCTTGCGAATGGGTCACGAGGATGGCCGGCCCGATCTTGTCGCAGAGCGCGGCGTAGGCGTCGGAATAGACCTCGAAGTCGGTCGTGCCGATAGTCGGGGTCATCTGGCGGAAGTATTGGTCGAGCGCCTCAGGGTCGCGGCTGAACTGCACGCCCTCGAAATAGTCCGGCCAGATGCCCACGCGGAAGCGGTTGAACCACATCTCCTCGTCGAAGGCGGGCGAGAGGGTCACGGTCTCCGTCCCCCGCCCGGCGTTGCCCCGTCGGGGTTGGTCGACGAGGTAGACGCCGTATCCGCGGCGGAGGAAGATATTCTGGAAACCCTCGCGGCCGTCGGGCGTCGTCTCCCACGTCTTCGAGAACTGGCCGACGCCGTGGGCGAAGACCAGCGGGTATTTCCGCGCGTCGACGGGCTTTTGGTAAAAGACGTACGCGTGGTCGCCATGATAAGTCCGCCCCAAGGAATCTTTCAACACTACGCCGCCCACGGCGAAGCTTCCTTGCTCGGCGATGGCCAATATGTTTTGTTCCTTTTTTCCACAACCCGCCAGCGCGAGGAGGAGGGCCAATAAAGTGATCGTTTGTTTCATTGTTTCGTAAGTTGTTTAAAATGATATATTTGGAATGTCGTCATACCCCACGAGTGGGGTATGGTTGTATACCACGAGTGGGGTATGATCGTATACCACTCGTGGGGTATGATAGCACCCCACTCGTGGGGTACGATCGCCACCCATATATGGGTCATGGTCGCCACCCATATATGGGTCATCTTGGGCCTTATTTTTGCACCTTCGATTCCTGCAAGGCGTCGTAGCGGCTGCCCACCACGGGGAAGGCGGCGACGGCCGTCTCGATTTCTTGGATTTCCTCGGGCGTGAAGGTGATCTCCGTGGCGCGGAGGTTCTCCTCGAGATGCGCCAGCTTGGTGGTGCCGGGGATGGGCACGATGAAGTCGCCCTTGCGCATCAGCCACGCCAAGGCGATCTGTGCCGGGGTGTAGCCGCGGGTGCGCCCGAAGGCGTTGAGGGCCTCGACGATGCGGGTGTTCTGCCGGATGGCATCGGGCTGGAAGCGGGGCAGGGTCTGGCGGTTGTCGTTGGGGCCGAATTGGGTGTATTCGTTGATCAGGCCTCCGAGGAAGCCGCGGTTGATGGGGCTGTAGGGGACGAAGCCGATGCCCAACTCGCGGCAGAGGGGGAGGACGGTCTCCTCGACCGTGCGGTGCATCAGGTGGTACTCGCTCTGGATGGCGGTCAGGGGGCAGATGGCGTGGGCGCGGCGGATGGTGTCGGCGTTGACCTCGCAGAGGCCCCAGCGCAAGACCTTGCCTTCCTTGATCAGCCCGGCGATGGTCTCGGCCACCACCTCGATGGGCGTGTTGGGGTCGCCCCGGTGCTGGTAGAACAGGTCCAGCTTCTCCACGCCAAGGCTGCGGAGGGAGCGTTCGCAGACCTTGCGGATGTTGGCGGGCGAGCTGTCCTCCTCGGTCTTGACCTGCACGCCGTTGACGAACTTGTGGCCGAACTTGGTGGTGACGCATACCTTATCCGTATAACCTTTCAACGCCTTGCCCACCAGCGCCTCGTTGGTGAAGGGGCCGTAGCTCTCGGCGGTGTCGAAGAGGGTGACGCCGCGGTCGATGGCCTCATGCGCCAGACGAATACAAGCCTCTTCCGAGGGATGCTCGCCGCGGTGGTAGTTCAAGCCCATGCAGCCGAAGCCCATGGCGGAGACGGTGAAGGCTGCCGAGCCCTTGCCCAGCGTCCGTTTCCCCTTGACCATCGCTGGGGAACTAGGGGTAGGGGCGATACTTGCCGTCTCGGCCTTGGCCGAGTTCAACATGGGGGAGGCGCAGAGGCTGGCTCCCGCGAGGGTGGCGGCCCGGAGGAAGCCGCGACGGTTCATTTCGTTTGTCTTCTTCATGTCTGTATCCTTTATATCGTTGTTGTATACCGCGAAGATAGGACGTGCCGACGTGGGCGCATGTACCAATATTTCGGCAAGGCTGACCATTATTCATGTTTTGGAGGCATAGGACATGTCTTTCGCGATAAAACCCTTACATTTGTGGGGAATTAAATGTGATACGTATGGAAGCGATTAAAAGCATTGACACGATCGAGCGATACAACGATTACTTTGGCGTCGCCACGAGGCATCCCTTGGTGACGGTCATCGACGCCCGGCGGGAGGCCCAGCCGGTCCATTTCTGCCCGAAGCTCTACCATATCTACGCCATCCTGATGAAGGATATCGACTGCGGTGCCCTCAAATACGGGCGTGGCTCCTACGACTATCAGCAAGGTACGATGCTCTTCATCTCGCCTGGGCAGGTGATGGGCTCGGCGGATGATGGGACGCTTCACCAACCCGACGGGTGGGTCCTCGGGTTCCATCCCGACTTCATCCATCGGAGCGCGCTCCAGCATCTTCTTCAGGAATATTCCTTCTTTTCCTATAGCGCGAACGAGGCCCTTCACCTCTCCGAGCCTGAGCGGGAGACGATCATCAGTTGCATGCGCCGGATCAAGGAGGAACTAGACTCCCCCATCGATCGGCATACGAAAGCCTTGGTGATTGAGAACATCAAGCTTCTCCTTAGTTATTGCCAGCGCTTCTACGACCGGCAATTCATTACCCGCAAGCCGATTAATAGCGATCTCTTGACCCGTTTCGAGATTCTGCTGGCGGACTTCTTCCATACTGGCCAAGCGCTCGCGGAGGGCTTGCCTTCCGTCCGTTATTTCGCCGACAAGCTCTGCCTTTCGCCCAGCTATTTGAGTGATTTGTTGAAAAAGGAGACGGGCAAGACGGCCCTCCGCCATATCCAGCTGAAGGCCGTCGACGTGGCGAAGGCCGAGATGAGCGATCCCGCTAAATCCCTCAGCCAAGTAGGTTACCAACTCGGCTTCCCTTATCCGCAGCATTTCAGCCGATGGTTTAAGAAAATGACGGGACAGACGCCGACGAACTACCGTGAGGCCCTTATCGCGACCGCCTCTTCTCCCAAGTAACCTCCTCGTATGCCATCACGAGCGGCTGGAGTGACCGTTCGTTTCATTGCCTTGTAATCATATATGGGGTCATTATTGCCACCCATATATGGGTCATGGTTGCCACCCATATATGGGTCATGATCGCCACCCATATATGGGTCATAGTCGCCACCCATATATGGGTCATGATCGCTACCCATATATGGGTCATTCAGGAGACTATTTATGGATCTTCGATTGAGAGGGCGTTTCATGGAAAAAGTCACCATAATCACCTTCAGGCTTGCTTTTCTCAGGAGAAAACGACTATATTTGTGGGAAATTAAAAAAAGCAGCATATGGCAATCGGATATGACATTCGCTCGATAGATGAGTTCGGCGAGTATTTGGGGGCTTCCTACAAGGATCCCTATGTGGCGGTCTTCAATTCCGACGAGACCTCGAAACCTTTTATCGGGAACTTGAAGATATACAATATTTATGGTTGTGTCTTAAGGCGCGACGAGCCCAACCTCCCGACCTACGGGCGGCAGAAGTGCGATCCTAATGTCGCGACCCTGATCTTCTTCCACCCTTACGTCGACTTAAACCGCTCGAGCGAGGAGGAGGAGAGCCGGATGGATGGGTGGCTGATGGCTTTCGACCTGGCGCTCTTCCGGCGGACGACGCTTGCCGATGTCCATTACCAATACAATTTCCTCAACTATGACACCTCGGAAGCCCTCCACCTCACCGACACGGAGCTGGCGGTGATCCTCAAGGACCTCCAACAACTGAAGGCGCTCATCACGGGGTGTATGAGGGGCGAGCGGCGAATCCCGGTGCTTCAGGCGATGAGGCAGTTCCTTGAGCATGTCAAGAGTTTCTACCGGAGGCAGCTCGAGACACGCCAAGCGTATCACAACGCCCTTTACAACCATTTTTGGGATACGGTGAAAGCGCTCTACCGCGATGCTTGCCTGACTCCTCAAAGCGAGATGATCTATTTCGACATGTGGCGCAAGATAGGGGTCTCGAGAGCTTATCTCGACGACCTGCTGATGAGCCGTACGGGGTATCCGGCCGAGATGGCCATCTGCCACTTCATCGCCCACCGCGCCATCCGCCTCATGACCAGCCGGAAGGTGCCCCTCTACACGATCGCCCAAGGGGTCGGGTTCGCGTCGACCGCGGGCTTCTCGCTCTATTTCAAGCAGGCGACGGGGATGTCCCTCTCGGCCTACATCGATTATCTTATGCCGCCGAAGCGCCGGGTGACGCAGGCCGTCAGCGAAGAACCCGCCGAGCCGAAGCCCACTCGGACACGCCGGACGAAAAGCCGCCGGAGCACCACGACCAGGCGGAGAAGCTCGCGTAGGCGGAGACGTCGCTAGTCCTCTTCATGTATCTACGAAATGATCTATCTATACGGCTGGAAATAACATTCAATATTATTTATCGACATGATGACAAGAATACTCCTGATCGCGTGGACCCTCCTCATCGGCTTGGGTCCGATGGCTCATAGCCAAGAAAAGTATCCCCTCGGCGCATATGAAGAACTGCCCGACCCCAAGCCCCACGATAGCGACGCGGCTTGGGCGGCCCTCCCCGAACCCACTCTCGTCAGCTGGGGCAGCATTGATACGCGCTACGCCAAGCACGACATTCCCCAAATCCGCCAGACGACCAGTTGGAGCGGCAAGGCTTGGAAGGGCGAGCGCGTCAATGCCCAAGCCCTTGTCTGGACGAATGTCGCGTTGAGCG
The DNA here is from genome assembly GCA_949298575.1 of uncultured Parabacteroides sp. Taxonomy (GTDB): domain Bacteria; phylum Bacteroidota; class Bacteroidia; order Bacteroidales; family Tannerellaceae; genus Parabacteroides. Next base: position 24,726 of record CASFXH010000028.1, on the reverse strand, counting down.
ATTTAAGGGTTGAGTTGGGTGAGTTGCGGAAAGGCTCGTCCGTGATTCCCGCCGAGGACGTCGAGTCTCATTTCGTCCGCTACGTGATGACCGACGAACTGAGCAAGGACCGTTCGACAGGTTGTGGCGATCGGAGCAATAAGGCCGAGTGGGATTCCTCGCTCGTGGCCGACGCGCTCGATATCGTGGAGTCTATCGATGTGGTGGCCAACAGCGTGCAGCCTATCTGGCTTCGGGTTCGCGTCCCGGCCGACGCGGAGAGCGGGACTTACCGGGGGACGATGACCCTTCATGCGGAGGGACAGCCCGCCCGCGAGCTGACCTACTCGATTCGTGTCGGGAAGCGTGTCTTGCCACAGCCTTCCGAGTGGCAGTTCCATTTGGACCTTTGGCAAAGCCCTTACGCTGTCGCCCGTTATTACCAAGTGCCGCTCTGGAGCGACGCCCATTTCGAGGCGATGCGGCCTTTGATGCGTATGCTTGCCGACGCGGGCCAGAAGTCCGTTACGACCAGCATCATGCACAAGCCTTGGAACGGCCAGACCGAGGATCCTTTCGATAGCATGATCACTCGTATAAAACATATTGACGGCAGTTGGACTTACGACTACGCGGTCTTTGACAAATGGGTGACCTTCATGACCGAGGAAATAGGTATTGACCAGATGATCAGCTGTTACACGATGATCCCTTGGGCGCTCTCGTTCGACTATTATGATGAGGCGACCAACCGTGTCCTTTTTGTCGAGGCCAGTCCGGGCGACACGGCTTACGAGGAGTATTGGCTGTCTTTCCTTCGTGACTTCTCGAAACACTTGCGTGCCAAGGGCTGGTTCGAGCGTACCGCCATCTCGATGGACGAGCGTCCGATGGAGGCCATGCGCGAGGCCATCCGTGTGATTCGCGCTGCCGATCCCGAGTTCAAGATCACGTTGGCAGGCAATTATCATCCCGAAATCCAAGCGGATCTCTATTATCTGAGTATCCCCTATGGCCATCGTTTCCCGACCGACGTGAAGCGCCAACGTGAGGAGCGGGGCCAGATCAGTACCCTCTATACGTGCTGCGCCGAGCCATTCCCCAACACTTTCACCTTCTCCGCCCCGGCCGAGGCCACATGGACCATCCTCCACGCCGTGGCTGGAGGCTATGACGGCTACCTCCGTTGGGCGGTGCAGAGCTGGACCGCCGACCCGCTTCGTGACTCTCGTTTCCGTACCTGGGCGGCTGGTGATACCTACAGCCTCTATCCCGGTCCTCGTAGTTCGATCCGGTTCGAGCGCTTAGTCGAGGGGATCGAGGATGCGGAGAAGATCCGTATCCTGCGTGCCGAGTTGAAGGGGAAGAAATTGGAACGTCTCAATAAGCTCATCTCTCGCTTCACCCCCGAGGGCCTGGCCGAGACTCAGCAAAACCCCTCCGATATGGTTCGTGAGTTGGACGAGTTGCTCAACGCGCTTTAGGAGTTATATTAATAGGATAGCGCATGAGACAATACAGCTTGATCGCCCTCTTAGGGATCCTCCTCGTGGGCTGTGAATGGAAGAAATCGCCACAAGTCGATGAGATTTACTTCTTTAACCGTCCGGCGGAGATATGGGAAGAGACGCTGCCGCTCGGCAATGGACGGATCGGGATGATGCCCGATGGGAGCATCGAGCGGGAGAGTTGGGTGTTGAACGAGATCTCCCTCTGGTCCGGAAGCGAGCAGGTGACCGACAATCCATACGCTTATTATGCCTTAAGCTCCATACGCCATCTCCTGTTCACCGGTCGCAACGATGAGGCGCAGAAGCTCATGTACCGCTCTTTCGTCTGCGCCGGGAAAGGGAGCAACATGGGCGATGGCGCCAACGCGCCTTATGGCAGTTACCAGATATTTGGTCGGCTGGAGGCCCAATTCCAATATGGAGGGGTGGGGGATTCCGTCCGCGGCTACCGGCGTGAGTTAAATCTCCGGAACGCGCTCGCCACGACATCGTTTACCCGGCGGAAAGTGAAATATGAGCGTCATTCGTTCACCTCTTTCGCCGACGACGTGGGGGTTATTCATCTCGTGAGCGATATGGACCAGATGCTTTCCTTTGATCTGGCGTTCAACCGTCCGGAACATAGCCAGACACGTATTGATGGGTACGATCTCCTCATGGAGGGGCAGCTTCCGGATGGGGTTGATACGCTGGCTTGCCGGGGTATGCGATTCGCCGGTCGGGTTCGTGTTCTCTTGCCGAAGGGGGGGCATTTGATGCGTTCGGATACGTCGCTCATGGTACGGGATGCCTCGGAAGTCCTCCTTCTCGTCAGTCTCGGGACGGACTATTGGAACAAGAACACCTTCGAGCAGGAGATCAAGGATAAGCTTGATCGGGCCGCTCGCAAGAATTACGCCGCTCTCCTCCGTGATCATCTGGCTGCCTATCAGGAGAAGTATAATCGGGTGAGGCTCGAGCTGCCTTCCGCCGGGCGGACTGATTGGCCGATCGACCAAAGGCTCGCGGCTTTCCATACGCGTAAAGATGATCCTTCGCTTATCGCCTTGTATTTCCAGTTCGGTCGCTACCTGTTGATTTCCTCCACACGCCCGGGCTCCCTGCCCCCCAACTTGCAAGGCCTTTGGGCGAATACGATCCATACCCCTTGGAATGGGGATTATCACCTCAACATCAATCTCCAGATGAATCATTGGCCCGCGGAGGTCGCCAACCTTTCCGAGCTGCATCTGCCGTTGACCGAGTGGATCCTTTCCCAAATACCCAGTGGCGAGCGCACGGCGAAGTCGTTCTATAACGCCCGGGGGTGGGTTACGCATATCTTGGGCAATGTCTGGGGCTTCACGGCCCCAGGTGAGCATCCGTCTTGGGGGGCTACGAACACCTCCGCCGCATGGCTTTGCGCGCACCTCTACCAACATTTCCAATTCACGAGAGACACGGCCTACCTGTGTCGGGCCTATCCCGCCATGCGTGGCGCGGCGCTTTTCTTTGTCGACATGCTCGTGAAAGACCCCCGTCTGGGCTATTACGTGACCGCCCCCACCACCTCACCCGAAAACGCTTATAAGATGGCGAACGACAGCGTCGTCAGCATTTGCGCCGGCTCAACGATGGACAACCAGATCCTTCGAGAGCTGTTCACGAACACGATCGAGGCCGCCCAGATCCTTCATGAGGATAGCGCGTTGATCCCGGAGCTCGCTCGGCTTCGGGCGGGATTGATGCCGACCCGTATCGGTCCGGATGGCCGCGTCATGGAGTGGCTCGAGCCGTATCAGGAGGTGGAGCCCACCCATCGCCATGTGTCCCATCTTTATGGCCTTTATCCAGGCGATGAGATTACGGTCGACGGGACACCAGACCTCGCCGAGGCGGCCCGCCAGACCTTGCTCGCGAGGGGCGATGAGAGCACGGGCTGGTCTATGGCGTGGAAAATCAACTTCTGGGCCCGTCTGCGAGATGGCGACCATGCCTATAAATTGCTCACGGACCTGCTCGCGCCCGCCATCGACCCGTCGACCGGCGAGGCGACTCGCGGGGGGACCTACCCGAATCTTTTCTGTGCCCACCCGCCATTCCAGATCGATGGCAACTTCGGGGGGACGGCCGGTGTGGCGGAAATGCTCCTTCAAAGCCATGGGCCATGCATAGAATTATTGCCCGCGCTCCCTTCCGCATGGCATTCAGGTCGTTATAGTGGCTTGAGGACAAGGGGCGGCGGCGTGGTCTCCGTGGAGTGGCATGAGGGGCGTGTGGTGGAATGCGCGCTTCGGGCGGAGATCGACGGCACGTTTCGCCTTCGCCTTCCGGAACCGAACGGGAACATCCGTCTCGAGCTCGATTCCCGCCCCATCTCTCTCCCCATCGTGGACGGGACGCTCACGGTCACTTTGAAGGCGGGGGAGACCTTGAGGGCCTCTTTCTGAAGGGTGCCGCGGGGGCATGACGATCATCCACTGTGGGTGGCTGTCATGACCCACGGTGGGTCACGAAAATACCCCACGAGTGGTATACGATCATACCCCACGAGTGGTATATGAAGATACCCCACGAGTGGTATGCGAAGGTACCCCACTCGTGGGGTATGATAGGCGTTCAGGGCTAAAAGATCTCGTCCTTCTTCCCCTTGTGTTTGAGGATTTTAGCGTCGAGGTAGAAGATCAGCTCCTCGGCGATGTTGGTGCAGTGGTCGCCAAAGCGTTCCATCTTGTAGAGGATATTGGCGATGTAGAGTCCGCCGATGGCGCTTCCGGGATGCTCCTCGATGTAGCGGGCGAGGATAGGCGTTGAGTTATCGTTGATCTCGTCGACCACATTATCTTTGATAAAGATCTCGGAGGCGATCGTGGAACTTTCCCTTTCGAAAGCCTCCTTGGCGATCGTGATCATGCTGAGCAAGGCGTCAAGCATCTCCTGCAAGCGCACTTCCTTGACCAGCTGAGGATCGAGAGGCTCCTCGACAGGGCGGTTGATGACGAAGCGGGCGATGCTCGCGGCGAAATCGCCGAGGCGTTCCAGGTTCGTGTTGATTTTGTACATGGCCAAGACGAAGCGCAGGTCGATGGCCACGGGGGCGTAGAGCGCGATGATGTCCTCGCAATCGCCATCGATTTTCAGCTCGTAAGCGTTGACACGTTTCTCCCGGAGGATGACCTGGTTGGCCAGCGCCTTATCGTTGGATAGGAGCGCCTCGCCGGCGTTGTATAATTGTTGGTGGACCAGTTCCCACATGTCGCTGATACTCTTCTTGAGCGTGGCGCACTCTTGTTCGATAACTTTCATGACTCTTTTACTAGGGTTGATATTCGTTGTTTAACCGAAACGTCCGGTGATATAATTCTGCGTGGATTCTTTCTCCGGATTGGTGAAGATCTTCCGCGTGTTGTCGTATTCAATGAGCTGGCCCAGGTAGAAATAGCCTGTTTTGTCGCTTACGCGGGCCGCTTGTTGCATGTTGTGCGTGACGATCACGATCGTGTACTCCTTTTTCAGCTCATGGACGAGTTCCTCGATCTTCGCGGTCGAGATGGGGTCTAAGGCCGATGTCGGCTCATCCATCAACAAGACGGACGGCGAGATGGCCAAGGCCCGCGCGATGCATAAGCGTTGTTGCTGCCCACCGGAAAGGGCGAAGGCCGATTCTTTCAGCTTGTCTTTCACCTCGTCCCAAAGCGCGACTTGCTGGAGCGTGCGGACGACCGTCTCCTCGATGAACGAGCGGTCTTTCACGCCATTAACTCGCAGGCCATAAGCGACGTTCTCGAAGATCGTCTTGGGGAAAGGGTTCGGTTTTTGGAAAACCATCCCGACGTTTTTACGGAGGTTGTCTACTTGGACCCCTTTGTCATAGATATTTTTCCCATCGATGAAGATTTCGCCCTCAAGACGGGCCCCCGGGATCAGGTCGTTCATCCGGTTGAAGAGGCGCAGGAAAGTAGATTTCCCACAACCGGAAGGTCCGATGAAAGCGACCGAGGTGTTCGCCTCGATTCGCATGGAGATCCCTTTCAGCGCATGGAAATCGCCGTAGTAGAAGTTTACGTTTTTCGCGTCGATCTTTATCATTGCTTTATTATTAATCGTAAAAATATCGAGTTAGTTCATCTTGACTTTCTTCGCGAAGTAATTCCTCAAAGCGTTAGCCAACAAGTTCACGAGAAGGACGATCAGGATCAAGACAACGGCCGTGCCGTAGGCCATCACCCGCGAGGCCTCAATGTCGGTACCACTTGTCGAGATGACGTAAAGATGGTAAGGAAGGGCCATGCATTGATCGAAAATGCTGTTGGGAAGCTGGGGCAAGAAATAGGCCGCGACGGTGAAGAGGATAGGCGCTGTCTCGCCGGAGACACGGCCGATCGACAGGATGAGTCCCGTGATGATATTGGGGAAAGCCATCGGAAGGATGACACGGCGTATCGTCTGCAAACGACTGGCGCCAAGCGCGAGGCTACCGTGGCGGAACGAGTCGTCGATGCTTTTCAACGCCTCTTCCGTGGTCCTGATGATCAAGGGTAAGGACATGAGGGCGAGCGTGAAGGAACCTGCGATGATGGAGTCGCCCCATCCCAAGGCGGAAACGAACAACGCCATACCGAACAAACCGAAGACAACCGAAGGAACGCCACTCAAGTTGTTGGTCATGATCCGGATAAAACGGACTACTTTCCCGTTCGTGGCGTACTCGTTCATATAGATCCCACTCATGATCCCGATAGGGAAGCTGATGAGGCTACTGCCGATCACGAGGTAGAGCGTTCCGATAATGGCGGGGTAAATGCCCCCTTTCGTCATGCCGTCTTCAGGCGCTTTGGTCAAGAAGTCCCAACTGATCGCGCCCATGCCTTCAATCAATATGAACCCCAAGATAAAAAAGAGAATCAAGACGACTGTCGCGCTCATGGCCGAGAAGAGGCCGAAAGCGATCTTTTGCGCCCGCTCTTTTTTCTTGTCCGTGTTTTCGATAAGTTTTTGAGTAGTCATATTCAAAGATCAGATTTTACGTTTGGAAGAGATGTATTCTACCGCCGCGCTCAAAACGAGCGTGATCAGGAAGAGTACCGCGCCTAAGAGGAATAGCGCCTCGTAATGGGCGCCACCGGCCGGCGCCTCGCCTAGCTCTGCGGCGATTGTCGCGGGGATTGTCCGGACGGGTTCGAATAAGGTGGTAGGGATTACCGCCGCGTTGCCCGTCACCATCAAGACCGCCATTGTCTCACCAATCGCCCGTCCGATACCCAATACGGCGGCGGAGGTAATTCCCGAGATGGAGTAAGGCAGGATGACTTTATAGATTGTCTGCCAATGGGTCGCGCCTAAAGCGAGGCTGGCTTCTTTCATGGCCCGAGGTGTCGTTCGGATCGCGTCTTCTGATACGGTAATAATCGTGGGGAGCGCCATGATGCCTAGCACGATGCTTCCCGCGAAGGCTGTCTCGCCTACCGCTAGGTTTAACGTATGTTGCAAGAAAGGTACGATCACCACCAATCCAAAGAAGCCGTAGACCACGGAAGGAATGCCCGCCAATAGTTCAATCACGGGCTTGAGAAAATCCCGGACCCGTTGGTTGGCGATTTCCGCCATATAGATCGCCACCGCTAATCCAAACGGTAAAGCGATGACAATCGCTCCTAAACTGACCAATAAGGTTCCTAGCAATAACGGGATCAAGCCAAAGATGGGCGCGGGGGTTGAGGTGGGATACCAACGTGTCCCGGCGAAGAATTCGGAAGGTTTGATACGCTCTCCCGAGATGATCTTTCCCGTAAAGGGCTCCGGTTGATATTGTTCAGGGAAGAAAGCGATAATCCCTCGCTCATTTTGGATGATCTCATTAATTTTCGCGGGTACATACTCGTAGTTCGCGCCCAATTCTTCCTCGGAGAAAAGAGTCCCCAAGTCGGAGAATCGGAAGGTTTTGATGGGAAGGTTTTCGCCACCCACTTCTTCCCAATTCGTGATGTATTCATCGTAAATGTCCATGATCTCCTCAGGCTTGAGATGGGAGATTGGATTTTCTGGGTGGATCGCTAACACATAGCCTTCTTCGATTTGTGGACTGTTGAACAATCCGGAAGCTTCCTTGAACAAGAAGAAAACGGTAAGCAGAATCGTTACGCTCGTAATGCTCCCGCTGACCATAAAAACTTTCTCGATAAGCTTTTCAAAAAATTTCCTCACGGTGTCTTTTCCTAAATATTTGACTGTCGCGAAGTAAGGCTTTCCGTATTAAAAGGAGGTAACAATGGGTTGAAATGGTTATTTCACCCATATGACAAATCGGTTACTTGTGGTGGGTTCATGCGGGGACGATAAAAAAACAGGAGGCGTGCGCGTCTTGTTCTTGACGTCACGCCTCCTTTTCCCCAGATTCCTTATAAAATTAGAGGTAGTTGTTCCAATCTACGTTGTGCATGTCGCCGCTCTTGGCCAGTTCCTCGTGGAAAGCGAAGCAGCATTTCAAGTTTTGTGGCGTATGGCCTTTGATACCCATCGCGAGATATTCTTCCAAAAGCGGTTTGTAATCCGGATGGACGCAGTTGTCGAGGATGCAACGAGCTCTTTGGATCGGCGATTTGCCGCGTAAGTCCGCGACACCGTATTCGGTGATGATGATCTTGACGGAGTGCTCGCTGTGGTCCAAGTGTGAAACCATCGGGACGAAAGAGCTGATCTTGCCACCTTTGGCGGTCGACGGCGTCGTGAAGATCGAAAGCATGGCCGCCCGGGTGAAATCACCTGAGCCTCCAATACCGTTCATCATGCGAATGCCGGAGACATGAGTTGAGTTGATGTTGCCAAAGATGTCGGCTTCCAAGGCGGTGTTAATCGCGATCAAGCCTAAGCGGCGGGCGATTTCCGGGTTGTTGGAGATCTCTTGCGGACGAAGCAGGATCTTGTCCTTGAAGAAATCCAAGTTCGCGTAGATCTCGCGGATCACCTCGTTGCTGACCGTCAAAGAGCAACCGCTGGCGAATTTAACCCGTCCTTCTTTCATCAATCCGATCACGGCGTCTTGGATGACTTCCGTGTAAACATTGAACGCGGGAATCTCCGGATTCTCGCCCATGCAGCCAAGCACGGCGTTGGCGACATTGCCGACACCACTCTGCAGGGGTACGAACTCTTTCGGCAACCGGCCTGCCCGGATTTCGTTTACGAGGAAGTTCGCGACGCTTTGTCCGATCGCCATCGTGACATCGTCCAGCGGCGTGAATTTGCCACCTTCATTCGGCTCGTCCGTGCGAACGACACCGACGATCTTGGCAGGATCTACCTTCACGCAATCCGAGCCAATTCGGTCAGACGGCGAGAAGATGGGGATTTCCCGACGATAAGGCGGATCCGCGGGCTCATAAATATCGTGCATACCTCGAATTTCTTTCGGATGGCGGCTATTCAACTCCACGATGATCCGGTCGGCCATGCGGCAAATGGTTGGTAAGATACCGACACCGCAAGTCGGGACGATCTCGCCATCTTCCGTCACGTCGGCGGCTTCGACAATCGCCACGTCCACTTTCCCTAAAAAGCCATAGCGAAGGGATTGCGCCAGCTCTGAAAGGTGCATATCGAAATAAGGCGCCTCACCCGAGTTGATGGCCGCCCGCAAATCTTTGTTGGATTGGTAAGGGGTCCGGAACTTGATCGCGTTGGCGCGGGCCAGCTCACCATCCAGCTTGTCGCCAGTGGAGGCTCCGGTGAACATACCGATCTTGAATGGATTCCCTTTCTCATGTTCTTCAATAGCTTTTCTCGCGATCGCTCCAGGAACGACTTTCGGGCATCCTGCGGGCGTAAATCCGCTAAATCCTACATTATCGTTATGATGCACATAGGTCGCGGCTTCTTCAGCGGTAATGAATTTTAATGCCATAATAATTGGTTTTTAATATGTTGTTATGATAAAGTTCATTGTTGTCGTGATTCTTGCGCGAACTTACAAAAAATATGAAATGGGTCTTTGATCGGTCTCTTTAATATTTGCGATTTAATATTTCCGTGTAGATGATCGCTTTCCTTAAATCTTCCGGTTCATTAAACCATTCATTGGGCTGCTCCTCCTTGGGTGTTTTAGGCTCTTTTCGTGGAGGGGGAGGAACTTCTTTCTTTATTTCGTGGGTTTCCACAAGAGGAGCTTCTGTCACGGGATCTTCTTGAGATTCTGGACTTGTCTCTTCTTGAGGATAGTCAAAGATTTCTTTCTCCAAGCTCTTCTCTTTACGCTTTTTCGAGGATCGCATGCCGCTTACGACCGCGATGATAAGGAAGATAATGTATAACCAGTCTCCAATATTTTCCATAAACTTTGATTACTTTCGCGTCAAAATTACTAATAATTATTGGATTAAAAAGTATGTGGCAGGAAAGGGTTTTGTGGAAATTCAATAGGATGGAAAGATTAGGGCAAAAAAATAAGGGTAACTTCACAGCCACCCTTATTCCAATTTAACCAAAACCTTAACTATGAAAAAATTTACGTTTTTCGAATGCAAATGTACGGGCGGTTTTTGAACCGTGCAAGCGATTGAAGAACTTTTTTTCGAGGAAATAAATAGATTCTATGGAAGTGAAAGAAAATGAGAATAATATGGAAACTGTAAAAAAAGTTAACCCATCGGAGGGCAAGGATGAGCGCCGATTGTTTATCGAGACATACGGCTGCCAGATGAATGTCGCGGATAGCGAGGTGGTCGCCTCGATCATGGAAATGGCGGGGTATCAATTGACGGAAAAGTTGGAGGAGGCCGACGCGATTTTCGTGAATACGTGTTCTGTGCGGGATAACGCGGAGCAGCGTGTGTTGGGGCGCTTGCGCTTCTTCCAATCGTTGCGGAGGAAGAAGAGGCTGATCATTGGTGTCCTGGGCTGTATGGCGGAACGGATAAAGGAAGACTTGATCAAGGATTATCATGTCGATCTCGTGGCGGGCCCCGACTCCTACATGGATTTGCCTAACTTGGTGGGTGCCGTGGAACGGGGTGAGAAGGCGATCAACGTGGAGCTCTCGACCCAAGAAACTTATAAGGACGTGATTCCCCTGAAATTGCCGGGTGTCCATATCTCGGGTTTTGTCTCGATCATGCGGGGATGCAATAATTTTTGTTCGTATTGCATCGTTCCTTACACGCGTGGACGGGAGCGGAGCCGAGACGTGGAGAGTATCTTGAGGGAGATCCGGGATATGCGTGAGAAGGGTTTCAAGGAGGTGACGCTCCTGGGGCAGAACGTGAATTCTTACGCGTACCAACAAGGTGAGCGGATGATCGATTTCCCGAGGCTCTTGGAGTTGGTGGCTCAGGAAGCGCCGGAAATGCGGGTGCGTTTCACGACCTCGCACCCGAAGGACATGAGCGACGAGACGCTTCACGTGATCGCGGCTTATGATAATCTATGTAAAGCGATCCACCTGCCCGCCCAATCGGGGAGCTCGCGGATCTTGAAGATCATGAACCGGAAGTACACTCGCGAATGGTACTTGGACCGCATCGCCGCGATCCGCCGCGTCCTGCCGGATTGCGCCATCTCGACGGACTTGTTCTGCGGTTTTCACTCGGAGACGGAGGAGGACTACGAGGAGACCCTCTCGCTCATGCGTGAGGTGGGTTACGATAGCGCCTTCCTTTTCAAGTATTCCGAGCGGCCGGGCACTTACGCGGCTAAACACTTGGCCGACGACGTCCCCGAGGAAGTCAAGATCCGTCGCTTGCAAGGGATGATCGACTTGCAAAACAAGCTCTCGGAGGAAAGCAATCGCCGTGACATCGGGAAGGAATTCGAGGTCTTGGTGGAGGGATTCTCCAAGCGCTCCCGCGAGCAGCGCTTCGGGCGCACCAGTCAAAACAAGGTCGTGATTTTCGACAAGCGGGACTATCGCGTCGGCCAGTTCGTGCGGGTCAAGATTGTGGGGGCGTCGTCTGCGACCTTGTTTGGGGAGCCTTGCGAGGAATAAAACAGGGACAAACACCGCGATTTCGTCCTGACGCCGTCGGGAAGCCGGCGCGGGCATCGAAAACGCCCTGACGGCGTCGGGACAGAATCGCGGGCATCGAAAACGTCCTGACGGCGTCGGGACAGAATCGCGGGCATCGAAAACGTCCTGACGGCGTCGGGACGAAATCGCGGGCGATTCTGGTGTCCTGACGGCGTCGGGACGAAATCGCGGGCGATTCTGGTGTCCTGACGGCGTCGGGACGAAATCGCGGGAATTTCTGTTTTCCCGACGCGCTCATGCGATTCTATTGGCGTAAGCTGCCGCCGCTTCGGCGCAACGCTCGCCATCGATCGCCGCCGAGACGATCCCGCCTGCGTAGCCAGCCCCTTCGCCGCAAGGGAAGAGGCCCTCGAGCGCGACGTGTTGGTATTTCTCCTGGTCGCGAGGGATGCGGACGGGGGCGGAGGTACGGGTCTCGACGCCCAGCAGGGTCGCTTCGTTCGTCAAGAAGCTTTTCGCTTGTTTCCCGAAATGGATGAAACCTTCCTTGAGGCGTTTCGAAAGGAATTCCGGCAGCCAGAAATGGAGGGGCGAAGCGACGAGCCCCGGCAGGTAGGACGACTCCGGGAGGTGGATGGAGACTTTCCCGCGGACGAAATCATCCATCCGTTGGGCGGGCGCGCTTTGCCGTTGGCCACCATTCAACCAGCAAATTTCTTCCAACCGTTCTTGAAAAGCGAGAAGGGCCAGGGGCGAGGAGAGGGGCTCCGTCAGTTGGAACTCGGGGCCTCGCGTAAGCTCTTCGATGTCTTCCGGTCTCGTTTCGACTACGATGCCGGCGTTGGCCCATTTGGAACCCCGATTGGCGGGCGACATCCCGTTGACGACGACCTGATGAGGCCCGCTGGCCGCCGGGACGACGAAGCCGCCGGGACACATGCAGAAGGAATAGACCCCCCGGCCGTTCACTTGGGTCACGAAGTTATATTCCGCCGCCGGAAGATATTGGCCCCGTCCCTCACGGCGGTGGTATTGCATCCGGTCGATCAGCGCTTGCGGATGTTCCAGGCGGAGACCGACGGCGATCCCTTTCGCCTCGAGGGCGATCCCCGCTTGGTGGAGGTAGCGGTAGACGTCGCGGGCGGAATGCCCTGTCGCGAGGATCACGGGCCCTTGAAAGGCCTCTCCCGTTTGGGTCTCGACCCCGACCGCTTGTCCGTCGCGGATCAATAGCCGGTCGACCCGTGTCTCGAAACGCACTTCGCCGCCGCATCGCTTGATCCTTTCCCGCATCGCCTCGATCACGGCGGGAAGGCGGTCGGTGCCGATGTGGGGATGGGCGTCCGCCAGGATGGCCGGGCTGGCGCCGTGTTGGCAAAAGATGTTGAGGACGCGCTCTACGGAGCCCCGTTTCTTGCTGCGGGTATAAAGCTTACCGTCGGAGAACGCGCCGGCGCCTCCCTCTCCGAAGCAATAGTTAGACTCCTGGTTCACTTGATGTTCCCGGCTGATCAGGGCGATGTCGCGCTTGCGGGCGTGGACATCTTTGCCTCGTTCCAGGACGATGGGTTTCAGCCCCAACTCGATGAGACGCAGCGCGGCGAACAGGCCTCCCGGCCCGGCGCCGACCACGATGACCGGCCGCTTGTCCGCGACTTCCTGGTACTCGATGGCGATGTATTCCGGTTCAGTCGGGTATTCGTCGATGAAAGCCCGCGCCTTTATGTTGACAAAGATGAGGCGTTGGCGGGCGTCGATCGACCGTTTCAAGATTCTTACCGCCTTGACGCTTTCGGGCGCGGCACCGGTTTCCCGGGCCACGACTTGGACCAAGGCGCTCTCGTTGGCTGCCTCTTCGGGAATCAATCTGAGTTGTAATTCTTTAATCATAGACGTAAATGCTTAAAATAAAAATAAAACAGAGAACGGATATGCATCCAGCCTTGACGGGAGAAAAGCCGTTTGCCGGTCGTCCGTTGGTAATCGTGCCGAAAGGAAACGCCAGGCAGGTAGCGCACGCTCCAACCCGCTTGGTGGGCACGGAGGCAGAAATCTGCGTCCTCCGGGCCGAAAAAGATGCGTCCGTCGAGCAAACCGATCCGTTCGAAAAGCTCCCGGCGGATCAGTTGGCAGGCTCCGATCAGGTATTCGACCTCGAAAGGTCTTTCACCTGCCATTTGCGCTTGGTAAAATTGCTCCTTGTTGAGTTGGCGGATCCATGTCGCGTCGCTGAAGCGTTCCAGGACGTTGAGGAACTTGTAGCGTAGCGAGGGATAACGGCGGCAACTCATCTGGACTTCGCCCGCGGCGTCGATCAGCTTGCAGCCGCAGAGGCCGCAATCCGGATGGGCCTTCAAGTCGGCCATCATCGCTCGTAAGGCTTCCGCGGTGAGTTGGGTATCCACGTCGAGCAGGAGGACCAGCCTTCCCGAGGAGCGCTGGATGCCCAGATTGCGGGCCCGGGCGACACCCAAGTTTTGGGTCAAGGGGATCAGCAAGCTCCGTACACGAGCGAGGTACGGTTCGAGCAGGGCCTTGGTCTGGTCCGTGGATCCGTTGTCGACCCATACCAATTCCCATTCGATCCCTTCGGTGGCGCGGAAGAGGGCGTCGAGGCACGGCTGAACGTAGCGTCGCGAGTTCCAAGAGATTATGACGACACTCAGTTCCATTATCCAAACAATTTGATTCGTAAAGCCTTGAACGCCACTTTGAAGTCCCGGAGCGAAGAGAATTGCCGCAAGTTGCGCCAAATGAATCCGGGCGAGAGGAAGAAGCGCAGGTTGTTCTTGAAGAGCAACCGCTCCATCTGTTTTGAGCTGAGGTTGGGATAATTCAGGATCGACTCGCGTTGCACGTCGGTCGGAGTATATTCGCCGCCTTCGATCCAGCCGTTTTCCTTGGCCAGCTCATAGAACTCGGTCGCCGGGAAGGGGGAGACGATGTTGTACATGACTTGGTCCACCTTCAGCCGTTTCGCCTCGCGGAAGGTCTCCTTGATGGTCTCGACCGTCTCGATGGGACTGGTGCCGATCAGGATATTCAGTTTCACTGGCACGTCGTAGCGTTTTAGCAGGCCGATCGCCTCGTGGATTTGCGCCGAGGTGATGCCTTTCTTGATGTAGCGGAGGATTTCGTCGTTGAACGATTCGACCCCCAGGTCCACGTAGCGGCATCCCGTTTCCCGCAGGATCTGGGCCACCTCTTCGTTGATCGCGTCGACTCGCGCTTGGCATCCCCATACGATCCCATGTTTTTTCAGCGCTTCCCCGATCGCCCGCAACCGACGGGCGGTGACGATAAAGTTGTCATCCATAAAGCCGATAGCCTTATAACCTTTCGACGCCAAAAGATCGATTTCCTCGATGACGTTCTCTGTCGACCGGAATCCGACCGGTGGTTTCTTGCCCTCATGCGCCCGCTTATATTCGATCTCTCGGGCAAAAGTCAGAGAGCTGGGGACGCAGTAGATGCAATGGAACGGACAGTTGCGCGACGTCACCATGGCCATGTAAGGCGAGACTTTCAGCTTGGGGTTCGAGAACGTGTAGCCTTCCACGAAATGGATGGCGGGGAAGGGCAACTCGTCGAGGTTTTTAATGAGAGGGCGCGGAGGATTGTTGACCAGCTGGCGTGTCGTGGGGTCTAGATAAGCGATGCCCCGTATCGCGTGCCAATCCTGTCCCGCGGACAACAGGCGGATCAATTCGACGACCGTCTCTTCCGGCTCGCCCCGTACGACGATCGACCGCTCGTGTGTCGCTAACGCTTGGGTGAAATAGGTGCCTCCCGGTCCTAGGTAGATGACCCATGCGCCTTGCCGCCGCTCGTGGAGGTATGCCGCGATCTCCCGGTCGGTAGGGATCGAGAGGTTGACGGTCCAAAAGAGGTAGATGTCGCTGTCGTCCTCGCGGAGAAAACGGAAGCAATCTTCGGGTGTCGCTTCGTCGAGGACGAAACTCCGGTAGCGCACGTCATGACCTTCCCGTTCCATCAGGGCCGCCACGGTCAGCTCATAGATATTGATCATGTGGTAGACAACCCGTGTGCAACCGGCCGTCCGTTCCGCCGGCTTGTGCTTGTCGAGGGCGGGTGGGGTCAGAAAAGTTAGTTTCATTGTTTCTCTCTACATTTATTATATATATAATGACACGGTCCGATTTAGCCGAAAAGGTTCCGGAAGGCCTCTTCCACTTTCCGGACTTGGATGACCTGTATTTTCCCTTTAAACGAATCCAACCCTTTTAAATTATACGCGGGGATCAAAATGCGGGAGAAACCCAGCTTCTCCGCTTCCAGGATTCTTTGTTCGATGCGGTTCACGGGACGGATTTCTCCCGACAGGCCGACTTCTCCCGCCAGGCAGACACCCGGCTCGATCGCGATATCAAGACTCGACGAGAGGATGGCGCAGATTACCGCCAGGTCAATCGCGGGGTCGTTGACTCGTAAGCCCCCGGCGATGTTGAGGAAAACGTCTTTCTGGACCAGCTTGAAGCCCGCTCGTTTCTCGAGGACGGCCAGCAGCATGTTCATCCGGCGGATGTCGAAACCCGTGGCGCTTCGTTGGGGTGTCCCGTAGACCGCCGAGCTGACCAGCGCTTGCGTCTCGATCAGGAAAGGACGGATTCCTTCGATGGCCGCCGCGATGGCGACGCCGCTCAATCCTTCATGGTTTTGCGTGAGCAGCAGTTCGGAAGGGTTGCTTACCTCGCGGAGACCTTCTTGTCGCATCTCGTAAATGCCCAGCTCGGCAGTGCTTCCGAAGCGGTTTTTAATGCTTCTTAAAATGCGATACATGTAGTGTTGGTCGCCCTCGAATTGCAAGACGGCATCGACGATATGCTCCAATACTTTCGGCCCGGCGATGCTGCCTTCCTTATTGATATGACCGATGAGCAAGACGGGTATGCCGCTTTCTTTGGCGAATTTCAAGAGCGCCGCGCTGCATTCCCGGACTTGGGAAACGCTGCCGGGTGATGACTCCAGGTTCTCGGCGTAGATCGTTTGGATGGAGTCGATAATCAAAAAATTGGGCGCGAGTTGATTCGCTTGGGCGAAGATTTTCTCAAGATTGGTTTCGCAAAGCACGTAGCAATCGGGATTGTCGCCCGCGAGGCGGTCAGCCCGGAGTTTCAATTGCCGGCTGCTTTCCTCGCCGGAGACGTAGAGCGTCTTCAATCCCTTGAGCCGTAGGACGGTTTGCAAAACGAGTGTCGATTTGCCGATTCCCGGCTCTCCTCCTATCAGGATCAGGGAGCCTTGAACCAATCCGCCGCCGAGCACTCGGTTCAGTTCGGCATCGCCCAAGTCGATCCGTCGCTCGCTTTCCGAGGGAATATCACGCAAGAGTGTTGGGTGAGGCCCATTGGGATCGAGGTTTGCGCCGCGGGAGGACGTTCGTGGGGATGGCGTTTCTTTAGCCACGACTTCTTCCACGAAACTGTTCCAGCTGCCGCAGTTGGGACATTTCCCCAGCCATTTCGGGGAGTCGGCTCCGCAGTTGGAGCAGACATATACAGTTTTTGTTTTAGCCATTGATTAAATATCGTTGGGAGTTAAAGGTCTTAAATCGGGAAGGATCGCCACATGGGGGTAAGCAGCCAGTTCCTCCCGGGTCGTGACGCCATGCAAGACGCCGGCGAAATCAACGCCCGCCGCCCGTGCGGTCTGGGCGTCGATCACGCTATCGCCAACGTAGAGTGTTTCTTCTCGGTTCACGCCCAGCCGTCCTAACGCGAGAAGAAGACCTTGGGGAGAAGGTTTGGGCTCCGTCACGTCCTCTCCTCCAACGACAAGGTCGAGCCACCGATCCGATTCGTATCGCGTCAAGAGATCGAGGATACGATAGCGGTATTTCGTGGAGATGATGCCGACTCGCGCGCCCGTTTCGTGAAGGTGGGTGAGGACGGGCAACGTCTCCGGAAAGAGGCTCGTATGGGCGTTCATGTATTGGTCCGCTTCCTTGACATACGCTTTGCGCCAAGCGGATAAAGTCTCCGGATTTTGTTCTCCGGTCATAAGGGAGAAAGCCGATTCTAGCGTTATGCCGATCGTGCGGCGGATCGCTTCGTCGCTCACGTTCGTATAACCATGCTGGTCGAGCACATGGCGGAAGCAGATGACGATGCCCCGTGATGAGTCGGCCAGCGTGTAATCGAAATCGAAAAGGTATGCCTTATAGGATTTCATGTGTATTTTACCATTTGAAACTTTCTACCGTATTGTCCGCCTTGGAAATCTCGACTAAAGCGTGCTCGAAGTAGAAGTTTCCTAATTTTTCGCCTGTTTGTTCGTTGTACATGTTTTTTAGATGAGGACGTGCGTCAAGCGCTTGGTTGGTGACAGCCTCGTCTTCGACACAAGTCGCCGCTCCGGAGATTCGGATCCATTCCCGGTTTTTACCTGTCGCGACGATCTCTACGCTCGGGTTCTTCAAGATTTGTTGGTAGACTCCTTTGCTTTGCCCTACGTGGAACCAAATCTTGTCTTGGAAAAAGGTTACCACGCCGGTAGGCCGTACGCGAGGCAGCCCATTGTCGAGTGTCGCTACGTAGAAAGGCATGCTTCCCTTGAGAAATTCCAGCGTTTTGGCTTTCGCTTCCGTCGGATTCATTTCGAGGGGCTTGACGCCTAATCCTGTCGCTCCACTGTTCGCGTCCGTGATCGATTCGTAAGTGACTTGAGTTGGTGTGGTTTCTTGCGCGGTGTTCGTGTCGCTCGCGCTTTTGTCCGATGAATGGTCTGATTTTCCGGAGGCTGTGCAACCGGCCATCAGGCAGGCGACGAGGCCCACGTTCCAAAATAGCTTTTTCATTTGATTGTCTTTTAAATTAATTAGTCTTGTTTTTATTTGTGTGGAAAATTATTTCAAGTCTTCCGGGGTGACCATCTTTTCCGTGATGCCATAGCCTTTTTTGACGAGGCCACTTTCTTTTTCCTTATAAAGATAACCGCGAAACATGCCTCCACTGTTGTAGGGCATCGTGAAGTTTCCTAAATGGTCGACCGCGATCAAGCCCCCATCACCCGCGTCAGGATTCAACTCGGTATGGATGATGTGGTTGGCCGCTTCATCCACGGTCTCACCCAAGTATTTATAGCGGGCGCAAAGGTTATAGGCTACGGCGTGGCGGATGAAGTATTCGCCATGTCCCGTGCACGAGACGGCGCAACTTTGGTTGTCGGCATACGTGCCGGCCCCGATCACGGGGGAGTCGCCAATGCGTCCCCATCGTTTCCCGAGCATGCCGCCCGTGCTCGTCCCGGCGGTCAGGTTGCCGTCGCGGTCGAGGACCACACAGCCTACTGTCCCGTTCTTTTTGCTCTTAGCCTTAAACTCTTCGACCCATTTCATCGTCCGTGGTGTCGCGAAGTAAAGGTTGTTGTCGACCATTTCCAGCCCTTGCTCTTGGGCGAAAGCTTCCGCGCCCGCACCGCTCAGCATGACGTGGGGCGATCGCTCCTTAACCGCGTAGGCCGCCTCGATGGGATGCTTCACGTGCTTCACGCCCGTCACGGCTCCGGCACTCAGGTCTTCGCCTTCCATGATCGAGGCGTCCAGTTCGAAGGTCCCCTCGGCGGTCACGGTCGCGCCGATTCCCGCGTTAAACAGGGGATTGCCTTCAAAATAGCGGATGACCGCCCGCACCGCTTCCGGACCGTTGCCCCCGGCAGAGAGCACTTGGTCGCCAATCGTTAACGCCGAATCCAACGCCGCGTAGTAGGCGGCTGATCGTTCCGGATTTTCCGCCATGTCACCCATCGCCCCGGCACCCCCGTGGACGACAATCACGTATTCCCGACCCGCATCCCGCGGCCCTGTCGGTTCTTGGTTCGTATGTTCGGACGAGCAGCCTGTTGTCCATAAGGCCGCGACCGCTAAAATCAGGTAAATGCTTATTCTTTTCATTTCGTGCTTTGAATTAGTCGCCAAATTTAGGGAAAATTATGTAACGAAACATGGCGGACAAGAATGTTTGATTAATTTCGCGCTCTTAGGAAGCCTTGAATAAGGTTTTACGTGTTTTAGGTAACAATCAAACATATCATAATATGAGTCTAAAAATAATAGTATTAGCGAAACAAGTTCCAGATACGCGCAATGTCGGTAAGGATGCGATGAAGGAAGACGGGACGATCAATCGTGCCGCCTTGCCCGCTATTTTCAATCCGGAAGACTTGAACGCGTTGGAGCAAGCCTTGCGTTTGAAAGAGGCTCATCCGGGTTCGACGGTCACGATGCTGACGATGGGGCCGGGGCGGGCCGCGGAAATCATTCGGGAAGGTCTTTATCGGGGTGCCGACACGGGTTATTTGTTGACTGACCGCGCGTTTGCGGGAGCCGATACATTGGCGACCTCTTATGCCTTGGCCACGGCCATTCGGAAGATTGGGGATTATGACTTGATTCTCGGTGGTCGACAGGCGATCGATGGCGATACGGCGCAAGTCGGCCCGCAGGTGGCTGAGAAATTGGGCCTGAGCCAAGTCACTTACGCGGAAGAGATCTTGAAGGTGGATGAGGCCAATAAGCGGATTGTCGTCAAGCGCCACATCGATGGTGGGGTGGAGACGGTCGAGGCGCCTTATCCCATCGTGATTACCGTGAACGGCTCGGCGGCGCCTTGTCGTCCTCGCAACGCGAAATTGGTTCAGAAATACAAACGGGCGTTAGGCAAGCAGGAAAAGGCCGCTTTGAAGGAGTTAAACTATGCGGATCTGTATGAGAATCGCCCTTATTTGAATATCCAGGAATGGAGTGTCAACGACGTGAACGGCGATTTGGCGCAATGTGGCTTGTCAGGTTCCCCGACCAAGGTGAAAGCGATCCAGAATATCGTATTCCAGGCGAAAGAAAGCAAGAGCTTGACGGGGGCGGATCAGGATATCGAGGATTTGATTGTAGAACTTTTAGCCAACCACACGATAGGATAACATGAATAACGTATTTGTATATTGCGAGATAGAAGGAACGACCGTCGCGGATGTCAGCTTGGAATTGCTGACGAAAGGTCGTAAACTGGCCAACCAGCTGGGTTGTCAATTGGAAGCCATTATCGCGGGTAGTGGTTTGGACGGCGTGGAGAAGCAGGTCTTGCCGTATGGCGTGGACAAGGTGCATTTGTTTGACGACGCCCGTCTTTTCCCTTACACCTCTTTGCCGCACGCCTCGATTTTGGTTCATCTTTTTAAAGAGGAAAAGCCGCAGATTTGTTTGATGGGCGCCACGGTCATCGGGCGCGACTTGGGCCCACGGGTCTCTTCCGCTTTGACCAGTGGACTGACCGCCGATTGCACCGCTTTGGAGATCGGTTCTCATGAGGATAAGAAAGCGGGCAAGACGTACGAGAATTTGTTATATCAGATTCGTCCGGCGTTTGGAGGTAATATTGTCGCGACGATTGTTAACCCGGAGCATCGTCCTCAGATGGCGACGGTTCGCGAGGGTGTCATGAAGAAAGAGATCCTGGATCCGGCTTACAAGGGCGAGGTGATTCGGCATGAGGTAAGCCAATATGTCTCGGAGACGGATTTCGTGGTGCAGGTGATCGATCGTCATGTGGAGAAGGCGAAACATAACTTGAAGGGGGCGTCGATTGTCGTGGCCGGTGGTTATGGCATGGGCTCGAAAGAGGGCTTCGACCTGTTGTTCGATTTGGCGAAAGAGTTGCACGCGGAGGTTGGCGCCAGTCGCGCGGCGGTCGACGCGGGCTTCTGTGACCACGATCGGCAGATTGGACAAACGGGCTTGACCGTCCGTCCGAAACTTTATATCGCATGCGGAATCTCCGGGCAGATCCAGCATATCGCCGGGATGCAAGACGCGGGTATCATCATTTCGATCAATAGTGATGAGAACGCGCCGATCAATACCATCGCCGATTATGTGATCCATGGCACGGTGGAGGAGGTCATCCCGAAGATGATCAAATATTATAAGAAGAACAGTAAATAATGAGGAAGAATCATGGCTAATTTTTATACAGACAATCCCAGCTTGCGCCATCATCTTCATCACCCGTTGATGAAGCGGATCGTGGAGCTGAAAGAACGCGGCTTTGCCGATAAGGATAAATACGACTATGCGCCCCAGGATTATGAGGACGCGATGGACAGTTATGAGAAGGTATTGGAAATCGTCGGTGAGATTTGCGGGGAGATCATCGCGCCGAACGCGGAGGACGTGGATCATGAGGGGCCTTCCGTCGCGAACGGCCGTGTCACTTACGCTCAAGGGACCCAGCGGAACTTGGAAGCGGTGCGCAAGGCGGGCTTGATGGGTATTTCGATGCCGCGCCGCTATGGAGGCTTGAATTTCCCGGTTGTTCCTTATATTATGGCCGCGGATCTGGTCTCGCGGGCTGACGCGGGGTTCGAGAACCTTTGGGGCTTGCAAGACTGCGCGGAAACACTTTATGAGTTTGGAAGCGAGGATCAACGTCAGCGCTACATTCCCCGGGTCTGCGCGGGCGAGACGATGTCAATGGACTTGACGGAGCCTGACGCGGGTTCCGATCTTCAGTCGGTCATGTTGAAGGCGACGTTCAGCGAGAAAGATAATTGCTGGTACTTGAATGGTGTCAAACGCTTTATCACCAATGGCGATTCCGATATTCATTTGGTGCTGGCCCGTTCGGAGGAAGGTACGCGTGATGGCCGTGGCCTTTCAATGTTCATTTACGATAAGCGGAACGGGGGAGTGAACGTACGCCGCATCGAGAACAAGATGGGTATCAAAGGTTCGCCTACCTGTGAATTGGTCTTCAAGAACGCGAAGGCTGAGCTTTGTGGCGACCGGAAATTGGGCTTGATCAAATATGTCATGGCCTTGATGAACGGCGCGCGCTTGGGTATCATGGCGCAAGCGGTTGGCTTGAGTGAGGCCGCTTATCGGGAGGGCTATAATTACGCGCTCGAGCGGAAACAATTCGGAAAGGCGATCATCGAGTTCCCGGCGGTCTACGAGATGGTGGCGCTGATGCGTGCGAAGGCCGACGCTTCCCGGGCGATGCTTTATGAGACCGCGCGTTTCGTGGATGTCTATAAAGCGCTCGATGATATCTCCAAAGAACGCAAGCTGACTCCCGAAGAACGTCAGGAGATGAAGAAATACAGCCGCTTGGCCGATGCTTTCACGCCGATGGGCAAGGGGATGACCACCGAGTTCGCGAACCAGAACGCCTACGACGCGATCCAGATCCACGGCGGATCGGGCTTCATGAAGGATTACGCGTGCGAACGTCTCTATCGCGATGCCCGCATCACGAATATTTACGAGGGCACGACGCAACTTCAAGTCGTCGCCGCCATTCGCCACGTGACGACAGGCACCTACCTGAATCAAATCAAGACGTATGAGTCGCTTGACTACAAGCCTGAGCTGGCCGAATTGAAGGCGCGGCTGGTCGAGATGACGGGTAAATACGCTGAGCTGGTCGCGAAAGTGACGGAGGCAAAGGATAATGAATACATTGACTTCCAAGCCCGTCGTTTGGTGGAAGCCGCCGCGCATTGTGTCTTCGGTTATCTGTTGCTGCAAGACGCGAATGCGGACGATCGTTTCCGCCGCTCGGCCGAGGTCTACGTGAACTATGGCGAGGCGGAAGTGGCGAAAATCCATGCTTTCATCTCCAATTTTGATCGGGAAGGCTTAGCGAACTATCGTCCGCAAGCCTGAAAAAACGCTTCCGCAACCATCGCTTTACGCTTGCGGAAGCGTTGGCCAACGGCACTGCAAGCGTAAGCCTACACTTCCGCAAGCGTTGGCCGATGCTTGCGCAAGCGTTTTTTCCTTTTGCCTGAAGGGTGTCTTCTCCTGAAATCAGGGGACTTGTGAGAGGGTGGATTCGATCTACCCCTACACTGGCATCCTACCGTGGTGTAGGGGCGAATCGAATTCGCCCTCATGATTGCGTCTTCGCGGAAAAATCCTTACCTTTGTCTCATGCGATGGAATAGTCCATTGCCAATTATCAATTGTTAATTTTCAAAGTGACCTACTATGAAGTATCTCAATCCAAGAGCGGACCTTACGTTCAAGAAAGTGTTTGGCGAGCATCCTGATCTCGTCATGAGTTTCCTCAATGCCTTGTTGCCATTCGAGACGCCCGAGGAAGAAATCAAAAGTGTGGAATATCTCAATCCCGAGATGGTGCCGGTCAATCCTTTCCGCAAGGATAGCATTGTCGACGTGCGTTGCAAGGACCAGTTGGGGCGGCAATTCCTCGTGGAAATGCAGATGATGTGGACGCCCGACTACAAGCAGCGGGTCTTGTTCAACGCCTCGAAAGCGTACGTGAGCCAGTTGGAGCACGGCAAGGCGTATGGCTTGTTGCAACCCATCTATTCCCTTAATTTGGTGAATGATACCTTCTCGAAAGAGAGCGATCGTTATTACCATGATTATCGCATCGTGGAGAGCCAGGAGACTAAGGAGGTGATCGAGGGCATGCGCTTCGTCTTCGTGGAACTGCCCAAATTCACGCCGAAGAACTTCTCGGACAAGAAGATGATGGTGCTTTGGTTGCGCTACTTGACGGAGATCGACGAGAAGACGCGGGAAGTCCCGCGAGAGCTGCTGGACAATCCGGATATCCGGAAAGCCGTGGCGCAATTGGAGGAGTCCGCCTTCACGAAATCCCAACTTGCGGCCTACGACAAGTTCTGGGATACGGTCAGCACGGAGCAGACGTTGATCATGAGTTCTCGCAAGGTGGGGCTGGAAGAGGGTCGTGTGGAGGGTCGTATGGAGGGCCGTGTGGAGGGCTTTGCTGAAGGCGAAAAGAAAGGTATCATGAAAACAGCTCACGGCATGAAAGCCAAAGGCCTTTCTCCTGAATTGATCGCTGAGATCACGGGACTATCCCTTCAAGAAATCGAAACTCTTTGAGCGGAAGGAGACACGAATGTTAGTGGAAGGGCGGATTCGATCCGCCCCTACACCGGCACGATACCATGGGTAGGGGCGAATCGAATTCGCCCTTTGAATAATGCCCCTCAGTAGAGACGATGTGCACATCGTCTCCATTTTATGCGCACATCGTCTCCATTTTATGCGCACATCGTCTCCATCTGAATACCAAGAAATTATTCAAGGGAACAAACATTTTTAGCGCCCCAAAGCCAATCTCTCCCGAATAATCCCTATATTCGCGTAAACAGAATCTATTAACCAATATAATATTGACTATGTCAAGGTTTATAAATCCATTTACGGACGTGGGATTCAAGCGAATCTTCGGCCAAGAGATCAACAGGGACTTGTTGATCGATTTTTTGAACGACCTCCTGAAAGGG
>CASFXH010000027.1 GCA_949298575.1 uncultured Parabacteroides sp. | reverse complement strand
CCATACATCCACGGGCCGAGTAGACATCGTGATCCGCACCGCCACCAAGCTCTACCTTGTCGAACTGAAGCTGGACAAGAGCGCCGATGAGGCCATGAGACAAATTGATTTGAAGGAATACCCGAAGCGTTTCGCCCTTTGCGGGTTGCCCATCGTCAAGGTCGGGATCAATTTCGATCGCGAGAAACGGACGTTGGGGGATTGGAAGATTACCTAAGCCTCATCACGATAGCTTGTCCTCCACGATCTCTTCGTCCCGTCGGAAGAAGTCGCCACATGGACGGATCGTAGCGCCCCGGTGGTAGGCGTCATGGCAGAAGAGGATCACTTGCCCTTCCCTTGCCGCCTCCGTCATCAACCGCATTTTCTCCTCGTAAGAACGGGCGGCATGAAGATCGTAAGCGGAAATCCAAGCGGGCGAAAGGGAAGCCATCAGCGGAATCACGTCGCCCGCGAAGACATACGTCCGTTCGACGCCTTTCAGGTAAGCGACGAGCTGTCCCGGCGTATGCCCATCGAATAGGCGCAACGCCACCTCCGGATCCAGGCGCGTTTCCTCGTCGATCAGGCGCAACAAGCCCCGCTCCTCAACCGCCGCCATATTCTCCCTGTAATAAGAATCCGATTCCAAAGGGCTAGACGCCAAACTATTTTCCCACTGCCTGCGGCTCACCCAATGACGGGCATTCGGGAAGGCTGGCACGAGCGAACCATCATCTTGCCGCCGCGTCGTATAGCCACAATGATCGAAATGGAGATGCGAAAGCACCACGTCGGTAACCTCCTCGAGCGTGACACCCCGTTCGGCCAATGCCCGCGATAAGTCGACCAAGTCAAAGAAACGGTAATAACTCAAGCGTTCAAGTTGCTTCTCGCCCGCCCCATTATCGATCAAGACGATCCGCCCGCTCCCGGTCCGGACCAACGCGACCCGCATTGTCAGGACACACGTATTGTCGTCGTCGCACGGATAACGACGACGCCATGCCGTCTTAGGGATCGCGCCAAACATCGCTCCCCCATCCGCATGAAAGAAACCCGTATCAATCAGTTCCAAAAGCATAAGTCTTCAAAATTTGTGGATAAAGGTAGAGATAAAATTTAGTATCTCTAGGCTAAAATCCGTATTTTCGCGGGAAAATATGGAGGATGCGTAAAGTTCATTTAATCTCTGTTTCGGAACCGCTGATGTTCGACTTGGCCTTGGCACTCAAGGAAAAAGGCTATGAAGTAAGCGCTTCTGACCGTGACTTGGACGAGGCGCGACGATTGAAACTGGAAAAAGCGGGTTGCGTCTATCTAGGGGACGGTTGGTTTCCCGAACAACTGAAAGCGCCGATCTATTCGGTCGTTTTGGGTTCGACCGTACAGCAAGATAACCCCGAACTGCTCCGGGCGAAAGAGCTGGGACTGATGGTTCAATCCATCCCGGAATTCCTGTTCCAACGCGTCCGCGGCAAAACGCGGGTAGTCGTAGCGGGGACCCGTGGCAAGCGTTCGATCCTCGCGATGATCATGTGGATCCTCAAGCGACAGAAGATGGCTTTCGACTACGCTTTGGCCAGAGAACTCCCTCCAGTTCCCCACTTAATCGAGCTCAGTTACAAGGCGCGGATCGCCTTAGTGGAAGGCGACGAACGGATGACTTCCTCCTTCGACAAGCGGTTCCGGCTGGAATTTTACCGCCCGCATATCACGGTGATCACCAACCTGTCGTGGACCGAGGCGGTAGCGAAATGCGATACCCCTGAGGCTTATAGGAAAATCTATCACGCCTTGTCCTCGTCGGTTGAACGCGATGGCAAGATCATCTATTTCGAGCAAGATGACGAGGCGAACCTCTTGGCGAAGGGTGTCCGCAAAGATATCACGGCGCTCCCCTACGGGGCACATCCGGCACAGATCATCGACGGCGAGACCTTCCTGGACACCCGATTCGGGAATATCCCCGTTTACATGCCCAACCCCTACTTCTTGACCAATCTGAACGCGGCCCGACTAACTTGCCGTCTTCTGGGCGTTAAAGATTTGGACTTCTATCAAGGAATTTCAGAATACAGCTTATCGTTACGGAAATGATTGTCGCACGCCAGAAACGAAAAGAAAATATCGCCGAATATCTGCTCTATATGTGGCAGATCGAGGACTTGATCCGAGCCAATGGTTTGGATATCGAGAAAATCAAGCAAACGGTCATCGCCCACTACGACCAGCCAGAAACGGTCAAGCGGGAGATCACCCAATGGTATGAGGAACTGATCGAGATGATGCGGAGCGAGAACGTAGTGGAAAAAGGGCACCTCCAATTGAACAAGAACGTGATTATCACCTTGACCGATTTGCACTTGCGATTGCTGAAATCGCCCAAGGAGATGATTTATGGCGCCGCTTATTACAAGACGCTTCCCTACATCGTACAGCTTCGGGCCAAATCGGGAGGCGAAGACCTTCCGGAGATAGAGACCTGCTTCAACGCGATTTATGGCTACCTGATCCTGCGGATGAAAGGAGAGAAAATCAGTGACGAGACGATGGAAGGTATCCGGCAGATCAGCGCGTTCTTGGCGTTGCTGGCCGAGAAATACCGGGCGGACATGAACGGCGAGTTACGATTAGAAGACTAACAGACATAACAATTCATAAAGATACATGGGTTTATATACATCCGAAATAGAACGGCGAAGGACATTCGCGATCATCAGTCACCCCGACGCAGGAAAAACAACGTTGACCGAGAAACTGTTGCTCTTCGGTGGGGCGATCCACGTGGCCGGCGCGGTCAAATCAAACAAGATCAAGAAAACGGCGACCTCCGACTGGATGGAGATCGAGAAACAGCGTGGAATCTCCGTCGCGACGTCCGTGATGGCGTTCGACTATGCCGACCATAAGATCAATATCCTCGATACGCCGGGGCACCAAGACTTCGCGGAAGACACGTTCCGCACGCTGACAGCGGTGGATAGCGTAATCATCGTGATCGACGTCGCGAAAGGCGTCGAGGCCCAAACCCGCAAACTGATGGAAGTCTGCCGTATGCGAAAGACACCGGTCATTGTCTTTATCAACAAGATGGACCGAGACGGTAAGGACCCGTTCGATTTGCTTGACGAGATCGAGGAAGAATTGCGCATCAAGGTACGCCCCCTGAGTTGGCCGATCGACATGGGGCAACGCTTCCGCGGGGTCTATAATCTCTATGAGGAGAAACTGAACCTCTATACGCCAAGCAAGCAATACGTGACGGAGAACGTAGAGTTTAAGGACATCAACAGCCCGGAACTGGAGCGCTATATTGAGCCAGCGCAAGCGGAAAAGTTACGCGAGGATATCGAACTGATCGAGGGCGTCTATTCGGACTTCGACGTGGCGACTTACCTTTCGGGCGACGTGGCACCGGTTTTCTTCGGTTCCGCCCTCAATAACTTTGGCGTGAAAGAGCTGTTGGATTGTTTCATCCAAATCGCCCCTTCGCCCCGTCCAGTCCAAGCGATAGAGCGGGTGGTCGATCCCAACGAAGACCATTTTACGGGCTTCGTCTTTAAGATCCATGCCAATATGGATCCCAATCACCGAAGCTGCATCGCTTTCGTCAAGATCTGCTCCGGCAGATTCGAACGAAACGCCAATTACAAGCATGTGCGTTTCAATAAGATGATGCGTTTCAGCAGTCCGACGGCCTTCATGGCCCAAAAGAAAGAAGTCGTGGACGAGGCTTATGCCGGCGACATTGTTGGTTTGCCTGACACGGGCAACTTCAAGATCGGCGACACGCTGACGGCAGGCGAAGAATTGCATTTCAAGGGTTTGCCCAGCTTCTCGCCGGAGATGTTCAAGTATATAGAGAACGCGGATCCCATGAAATCCAAGCAATTGAACAAAGGTATCGAGCAATTGATGGACGAGGGTGTCGCCCAGTTGTTCGTCAGTCAATTCAATGGTCGGAAAATCATTGGGACGGTCGGGCAGTTGCAATTTGAGGTGATCCAATACCGCCTGTTGCATGAGTATGGTGCCCAATGCCGCTGGGAGCCGATCCACCTTTATAAAGCGTGTTGGATCGAGAGCGACAATCCGGCCGCGTTGGAAAACTTCAAGAAACGGAAAACGCAATACATGGCGACCGACAAGGAAGGCCGAGACGTTTATCTGGCCGACTCCAACTACGTGTTGACAATGGCCCAACAGGATTTTCCGGACATCCGGTTCCATTTCACTTCTGAGTTCTAAGCCCTATGCGAACGCTTATCGTGCTGTTATTGGTTAGCCTCCTGACGGGATGCGAGCGGGAAAAGATTTACTATGAAGTCGCGGGACAACTTCATACGACCTACCATTTCAAATTTGAGTATACCGAACCTCTGGAGGAAGAGATCAACGCGCAATTGGATTATTTCTACCATTTGTTCAACGCTTTCGATTCCACCTCCGTCATTAGCCAAGTCAACCGAGGCGAGGCGGTGGAGATCGACACCCTTTTCCAAAAAGTTTTTAACCGAGCCCAAGAGATCGCGGCCCTCACGGACGGCGCGTACGACATTACTTGCGCGCCCTTAATTAATCTTTGGGGATTCGGCTTCGAGGAGAGCGATACCATCACGGCCGAAAAGATTGACAGCGTGCGGGCTTTTGTAGGTTATGAAAAAGTCAAGCTGGAGGGCAACCGGATTGTCAAAGCCGATCCAAGGGTGATGCTCAACATGTCGTCGATCGCCGACGGAACAGTCTGCGACATGATCGCTAACTTGTTCGAGACAAAAGGGATCCAGAATTATCTCATTGAGTTTGGGGGCGAAATGCGGGTGAAAGGCGTCAATCCTTCAGGCAAAAGCTGGCGCCTTGGCATCACGAAACCTCAAGACGACACGACTGGCCTTCAGCAAGAGTTGCAGGAAATCATCAGCTTCCCTTCTCCCAGAGGCATGGCCACGTCGGGCAATTACCGGAATTTCTATCTAAAGGATGGGAAAAAGTACGCGCACACGATTGATCCCAAGGAAGGACGTCCTATCCAACGGGATATCCTAAGCGCGACCATCGTCGCGACCGATGGCATGACCGCCGACGCTTGCGCCACCGCGTTCATGGTGCTCGGCTCAGAACGAGGCAAAGCTTTCTACCAGCAAATGGGAGGTATCGATTATTATCTCATCTGCGCGGACTCCACAAGCAATAGTCTCCGAGTCGAATACTCCCCCGGATTCCAAGCCTATTTCACGCGGCCTTAATAGGATCAAACGATTACGATCGCGATAAGATTTCCGGGACCTCCGACAAGGCTCGCACCATGAAAGTAGGCTCAAAGCCCTGAGGGCGCTCCATTTTAGGATTGAACCAAAGTTGATCAATGCCCGCGTCGTGGGCACCGACAATATCCGCTTCCCAGGAGTCGCCAATCATGAGCGACTCCTCGCGAGAGGAATCAGTCTGCCGCAACGCAAAATCAAAAATGCCCTTATGTGGTTTTTGAATCCGGGCATCTTCCGAAAGGATAATTTGAAGGAAGAAAGAGTCAATGCCTCCACTGGCCAACTTGCGGGATTGCACCTCCCGGAAACCATTCGAAAGGATGAAAAGACGGTAGGAAGGAGCCAACTCACGGAGCAATTCCACAGCCCCACTGATCAACCGACTTTTCTTCGCCGACCGCTCCAAGAAATCCTGATTTAGAGCGATGGCTCGCGCCTCGCTCTCGATTCCCAAAGGACGCAAGACGTGCAGAAAGCGTTCGACAATCAAGGTCTGCCGATCAATTTCGCCCATACGGTATTTCGCCCACAATCCCAGGTTATAAGGCATATAAAAATTGTAGAATGCCTCAAAGGAAGCATACTGCCGATCGAAATGATAGTCAGCATAAAGCTCTTTGAGGCATTCCATGTTGTTGTGATAGGTATCCCAAAGGGTATCGTCAAGATCAAAAAACAGGTTCTTATAGCGCATCGCTTACCCGACCTCGATCACCAGATACTTACCCAAGCTCCAGAACGTGTTCTCGTCCTTGATAACCAAAGCTAAGTTACCGTCCTCGTCCTCGATGAACTCATAAGAACCTTCCGGATGGTTGGAGCGCAACTTCGCTTTCTTCGCGAACAAAGGAATCTCCTTCACCTCACGAATATCGATCGAAATAAAATAATCCTTGTTGAAACCATCCTGCAAAACTTTCGAACGAGAGAACAAGCCACCTCCCGATAGGATCTTTTGATCCTTCAGTTCCTTCGTTGTCCCGAAGCAATAATAAGCGGTATGCAAAGCCTTATCTTGTTCGCTGATCGTCTCGGATTGCGCGGCGGCGGTCGTCGAGAGATTCTCCACATCCTCATTCAACGAAGTCACCATCTCATCCAATTCCTGGATACGTACATTCTTCTTTTCCAAATCCTCTTGGAGGGAAACGATCATCCGGCTCTTCTCATCTAGTTCCGAGGAAAGGCGCTGAATCGTCTTCCGCAAAGCTGCCGATTGGATGCCGCTTTTCTCCAACTTCTCTTCCAATTCACTGATCTGAGCACGGTTCTTCTTCAAGGTCTCACTGATCAATTGCATGTTCTGCTTGATCTTCTCTTGTCTCGACAAGCTCAGCTCTCCACCTGTTTGCTGTTCGATCGTCAAATAATTCTCCGCGTCACGAATCGATTGGATATCGGCCTCGATATCATTCAATGTCGAGAGCATATCATTCAACTCTTCCGTATTCTTCGTGTTCTCAATTCGCAGAGAATCATTCTCCGCTTTCAATTTCTTGTATTCCACGGATTGCTGCCCACAAGAGGCTAACAGGGCGACACAAGCACCTAAGATTAAAACTTTTTTCATGTCCTTTTTCTTTTTAAATTATACGTCTTTATCTCTTTTCTCTTTCATGTTTAAGCCCGATACCACGATCACGATCTCTCCCTTCGGTTCGTTTTCCGTAAAATGCGCGATCACCTCACGAAGCGAGCCCCGAACGGTTTCCTCATGCAACTTGGATAACTCACGCGAGACAGAAACCTCCCTTTCCTCTCCAAAATACTCGACAAATTGTGTCAGTGTCTTAACCAACCGGAAGGGGGACTCGTAGAAGATCATCGTCCGACTTTCCGTCGCCAATTCCTTCAAACGAGTCTGGCGTCCTTTCTTCTGAGGCAAAAAGCCCTCAAAGCAGAAACGATCGTTCGGCAAACCCGAATCCACCAACGCCGGCACGAAAGCCGTCGCACCGGGTAAGCATTCCACATCCACCCCACTGCGCACGCACGCACGCACCAGCAAAAAGCCTGGATCGGAAATGGCCGGTGTCCCCGCGTCAGAGATCAAAGCGATCGTTTCGCCAGCCAAAATCCGATCGACCACCGCATCGACCGTCTGATGCTCGTTAAACTTATGATGCGACCGCATGGGCTTTTGGATCTCAAAATGCTTAAGCAGTACGCTCGAAGTCCGAGTGTCCTCCGCCAAGATCAAATCCGCCTCCCGTAAAGCTTGAAGCCCTCGCAAAGTTATATCATCCAAATTTCCGATCGGTGTGGGGACTATGACTAATTTGGCCATACGCTTATATTAATATAGGTAGGATTATCGAAAACGTTTTTCTAACAACTTAAGAAAATCAGATGCCGTCGGATCATCCGCGTCCCATGGGAAACGCTCTTCCAAATAAGAGAACGCCTCATCATAAGTCGCCGCCTCATCTATCGCATGAATCGCCGCGTTCATTAACGCCTCATTCCCTTTAAAAAGATCTCGCTTAAAACGGAACCAATCGTTCAAGCTAATCGCCTTCCGGAAATCGGTCAAAATCTTTTTTTCAATCACCTCATTGAGTGGAATCTTCCCTTCCCGCAAGGGGATCACGGGATCCTCCCTGACGATTAATTCCTCCGGAATGACTTCTCCGCTTTCATTTTCATCCGGAGAAGGCAATGTCTCCTCAACTATCTTTTCCTCCCGCGGCTCGGGCATAATGGTCCGAGCGGGGTTGATCGAATCGATCAAACGCTGGTGAGCCTCCATCTGTTCACGCAAAGCTTGCACCTGAACCTCCTCCAACGCTTGAAGCTTCCGGAACAAATCATAATTCAAATGGAAAATCGCATCGAAGAAAGAAGCCGGGTAGCATTCAGCACCCCGCACTTCAGTCAACAGTCTTTCCATTTCTTGAACATCCGTTAACAAGTCATTCATTCTAGAGCCATCCATAATCATTGGTTGTTAAATATCCCTTATCGATTACTGTCTTAAAACCACTCGGAGCAAATGTAATTAAATTTTCGGAAAAGCGAGGTTCCCCATCGGAAAATTCACCCGATGCGCGACTCCACAAACATCTCAGGAAAGTTCACCAAATAGATCCGGTGAGTCGCCCGGGTAAAAGCAGTATAAAGCCAACGATAAAACGCCTCCCCCATCATCTCTTCCGTAATATAACCCAAATCAAGAAAAACATTCATCCATTGCCCACCTTGCGCCTTATGACAAGTGATGGCATAAGCATACTTGATTTGCGCCGCATTATAAAAAGGATCCTCTTTTAACTTCCGGATTCGCTCCACCTTAGCCGGTTCGTCCGCATAATCAGCCAACACAGCCTCAAACAATTGATCGTTCTGTTCCTTAGGCAAAGCGGGAGACTCACTTTGAAGCGTATCGAGCAATACTTTCATTTCCAATTCCAGATCATGGTCCGGTAAATCCGCCAAAATATCCGCGAAACGAAAACCATACAATTCCTGCTCCCGACGCACCCGACGCACTCGGAGAATCTCGCCATTCGCGATAAAATCCAGATTTTCTTTCGGATTACACCAATGATAGTTGTTGCGGACCACCATCAATCGATCTCCCGCCGTAAGTTCCTCTTCCAAGAACAAAACCCGATTCCGAATACCTTGATTATAAATATTAGCACGCTTATTGGAGCGAGTTATCACGATCGTCTCATCCAACCCATCCCGGGCATAAGAGGAAGAAAGTGTTTCGATCAAATCGCTCCCGGAAACCTGATACAAATCAGGGAAACCCTCCACACGCAACTTCGGATAAGAGAAGACCTCTCCCGACCGCAAAGCCTCCCGAAGTCGGGTCGCGTTAAAAAGGATTCCCGAATCGCTCGCTTGGCGAACAACTCGCTTCAAACGGACCTGTCGGACAATCAAACCATATCCTTCTAAAAACACCGGATCTAACGCAGGACTTTCCTCTTGCGTCACAGGGGGCAACTGCGCCACATCACCAATCAGCAACAAACGGCAACGCTCTCCTGAGTAAACGAAATGGATTAGGTCATCAAGCAATCGTCCCGATCCAAAACCACCAAAACCATCATTTGCGATCATTGAGGCTTCATCTACAATAAAAATTGTATCTTTGTGCGGATTATTGGTGGCAACAAAATTGCCGGTATCGTTAGAGAAGACTTTTTGGCGATAAATCTTCTTATGAATCGTCAAAGCCCTCTCTTCCGCATACCCCGCAAAGACTTTCGCCGCACGGCCAGTCGGCGCCAATAGGATAGTCTTCAGTTTAAGTTCTGTCAAGGCTTTTACAAAGGCACCAACCAACGAGGTCTTGCCCGTACCCGCATAGCCGGTCAACAGCAACAACTCGTTTGGCCGCTCCGAAAGGACAAAATCAGCGAGTTCTTGGATCGCCGAAAGCTGTTCCTCAGTCGGATGATGAGGAAATTTCTGGCTGATTTGAAGAGTGATATAATTATTTATCATTTTCTTTGAAATAATTTTGGCGATAAAGATAGCGCTTTAGATATTCTTTTTTAAATTTGCCGAACGAAATTAATTCAAAAACAATACAAACCATGAAAGTTGCATTAAAGTTTTTATTGGCGGTAGCAGTAGTTCTGCTGACTTACATGTGTTATGAGAGTATCATGACACCGATCAGATTCGATGACGAGAAAGAGAAACGCGATGACGCGATCATCGCTCGCTTGGTCGACATCCGGAAAGCTCAAATCGAGTACAAAAATGTCAAAGGCGTTCACGCAAAGACATTTGATGAATTGGCAAACTTCCTGAACACGGAGAAATTACCGTTCTTGATTAAGGAAGGTACTTTGACAGACGAACAATTGGAGCAAGGTATGACCGAGCAAGAGGCCGTTAAAAAGGGGCTTATCCGTCGTGACACGGTATGGGTATTGGCGAAAGACACGATCTTAGGCAAGGATTACAATGTCGCAGATATGCGGTATGTTCCCAATGTGCCGGGCGAAAAGATCGAGTTCAATATGGACACCGCTACGTTGACTTCTGGTTCAGGTTACGAAATCAAGGTCTTCGTATGCCAAGTTCCGTTCGCCGAGTACTTACATGACATGGATGCACAATTGACTTACAACTTGATTGATAAGGCTGAGAAACAAAACAAGTATCCGGGCTTACGTGTAGGTTCATTGGAAGAGATTAACAACAACGCGGGTAACTGGGAGTAATTCTTCCACAATATGATGATTGCTGTTCCCGAGGCGTTGACATCAAGAAATTCTTTAGAATATATCGTGTCCATCCGGTTATTGCCGGATGGACTTTCTTTTTCAGGTTACCACCCCAACCAGGATGGTAGCTTTTTTTATCGGGAAGTAAAATTCGATTCCACCTCCCCCCATAGGAGCAACTTGAAGAATTGTTTCTTTGAGAACGAATGTCTATCGTGGTCATATCGAGAAACGCAAATCGTTTGTGTATCAAAATATACGCTTGTACCCTCTCCTTTTTACGATGAGAATCAAAAAACACGATGGATGGATCTTTGTCACATGGAAACCGAAGGCCAAGTACTGACCGACACGCTTCAAGATGATCAAGCTAAACTGATTTACCGCTTAGATGAATCCGTATGGGCATTTTGCGTACGCTCTTTCGCCAACGTGAAATTTTCCCATTATTTATCTGCTCTTTCGCGTTTATGGCTTCGAGAAAGCGCCACAGATGAAGGGTATAAACGAATGTATGTCGTCGTAGAAGGCAAACGATTAGACATCGCATGTGTTGAACAAGGCCAGCTGCGATTCATGAATACGTTCTCGGGCGTAGAGGAGAAGGCTTTCCTTTATTACATTCTTTACGTTTGGAAACAAATGGGACTATCTTCGGAACATGACCAATTATTGTTTTACGCGAATACGGTTCAACAAGCTTCCCTCCTAGATCATTTGAAAGTTTATTTACGGAAAGCGCATACAATGGATATCCCAACTGGAATTTACACCCGTGGGACTGATCTGTTTAAAGCGCCAATGGATATTATCGCATTAGCTTTATGAGAATCATTAGTGGCATTTACGGTCGTAGACGGTTTGACATCCCGTCCAATTTCAGCGCACGTCCGACCACGGATTTCGCGAAAGAAAACATCTTTAATGTCATAGGTAATCTGGTTGATCTGGAAGACGCAGACGCGTTAGACCTTTTCTCCGGAACGGGAAGTATCGCCTTTGAACTCGTTTCACGAGGCTGCCGCTCCGTGACAGCGATTGAAAAGAACAGCCAACATGCGGCATTTATCGCAAAGGTCACGAAAGAACTAAAGACAGAAGCGTTGAGACTGATCAGAGGAGATGTCTTCCGTTTCCTGAAATCAGCCCCCACGCAAACCTTCGATTTCATATTCGCAGACCCGCCTTATTCGCTCCCTGAACTTCCAGACATCCCTCGTATGGTTCTTGAAAAGAATCTCTTAAAACCGAATGGCTTATTCGTGATGGAACATTCTAAGGCCTATGACTTTTCCTCACTTCCTCATTTTATAGATCATCGTGCTTATGGCTCAGTTAACTTTAGTCTGTTCCTGATTACAGAAGAGGAGAGAACAGACGCATAAATGATTCCGAAACGCGCTGTTTTATCGGACGTTTAAACCATTGAGTAGGATTGAGCTGTTCACAATGGCGCATATCTTCCAGAAAAACGCCTTTCAATCGGAGCGCGAATTCCCGATGATAGGTGAACGCATTAATTTCAAAATTATGCTCAAAACTGCGGAAGTCCATATTCGCCGAACCAACCGAAGTGATATAATCATCGCAAACGATTAATTTTGAATGCAAAAAGCCCAATCGATAAAAATAGATCTTGGCGCCCGCTTTCACCAAATCATCGATAAAAGAATGACTCGCAATATTCGCGGCCATCGTATCAGAATGTTTAGGCAACATCAGGCGGACATCAACCCCACTCAAGGCTGCGATTTGAAGCGCTTGATTCAGGCCTTCCGTGGGAAGAAAATAAGGCGTTTGAATGTAAATATACTTTTTCGCGTTAGCTATTAACTGGATAGTCGCTTGCAATAATGTCCGCCATGGTCCAATAGGCCCGCTCGTGGCGATTTGCGTAATCGTATCACTCAATACTGGCACAGTCGGATAGTAAATTTCCCCTTTTAGCCTTGTCTTGCTTACGACATACCAATCTATCAGAAAGATAGACTGTAATCCTTGTACACCTTTCCCTTCTACTCGAAAATGCGTATCCCGCCATTCCCCCCAGCTCACGCCTTTCACATAACGATCCGCAATATTCATTCCTCCAATGAAACCAATTCGCCCATCGATGATCGCGACCTTACGGTGGTTCCGATAATTCACCTTGCTTGAGAATATAGGAAAAACAACTTTCAAAAAAGGATAAACCTCGATACCTGCTTGTTTCATTTCTTTAAAGAAGCGGCTTTTCACGTTCCAACATCCTACATCATCATAAATAACCCGCACCTCTATTTCTTCTTTCGCTTTTCGGATAAGGGCTCCTTGGATTTTCCGGCCGATCTCATCATCATTAAATATATAATATTCAATATGGATATGATGCTTCGCTTCTTGAATCGCCTCTAACAGATCATGAAACTTATCGATACCTTTCGTATAGACCTTAATGCGAGAGCCATAGAGGAGAGGCGAATGACCGCTGTTCCCTAAAAGAGTCGCTAAGGGCAGGTAGGCCGCTGGGATGACGCAAGTGTCTTGAACGCCTTGGCTTCTTGCCGGCTGCTTCATGATACGCTTGTATGTCCGTCTCGAAATGACTCGTTGTTTACGATTATCCTGTCCAAAGATCAAATAAAGGAGTAGTCCAAGCCCTGGCGCCAAAAGTAATACGACGACCCAAGGTATGGTTTTCAGAGGATTCCGATTCTCGGTAATGATGACCAATATCAACCCAAGTGTCGTGACGAAGTACAATAAAAGGAATATTGTACCCATAATATATTCAATATGAATGAGCGATAACATGCGAACACCTCTCTCTTTTTGCTACAGCAGGCTAAGTTAAGAAGGGATTTCCATATAAACAACATTTAAATTCGATTAATTCCCTTCGCCCCTATTTTTATAACTTAGGCCAATTTCTCGCCTGTCGAATCGCTAACCCTCAAACTTACGATCGTTCATTTTTATGAATCAAATCCGTCGATTGGTATTCTTCTTTCAAATAGGTTTCGATATGTCGTTTCTTTTTATCTTCCAATATCTCACTGATCGCGATCAGTATACCAGTTTCCTCCACTTCACCAAACTCATGATTGACCGCCGTTCCAAAAACACGCATTTTAGGCGATAAGTTCATATAAGCGTTCACCAATGGGGGAACATTGATCCCGAATTTCCGGACTTCTTGATTCAGGACCTTATAATTATCCCTAAAATTATCATAATGGAACAGCTGATCGATCCGTTCGGCATCGTTTTTAATGCGCAGGGGGGTGATTGGTGTCACAAGATGTTCCGGATCGGGAAAATGGCGATTAAGGAAATTGAGGATTAAATCGCGAGCCTCCGTATTGTAGGTATTGTACATGGTGACTTTCCCGAAGAAATATTTCAATTTCGGATCGACTACGGTTAAGGCCCCCAAACCATCCCATAGGTTATCCAATACGAAAAGGCCTTTCGCGCTGGAACGGGTAGATTGATATTCAAGGGCCACGAATGAGCGTCCCAACTCCACGGTATAGGGCAAGATCTCATCAATGAACTTTTGAGAAAAGTTGAAAAGATGGGAAGTCGCCAAGATCGGTTTTCCCGTCGCGTCTTTATGAACATCCGAACCACAAATAAAACGATAACCGCCCAATATTTTCTCTTCTTCCGGGCTCCATACGATTAATTGCCGATAAGCGCCATCCATCGTGTCAAACTCATCGATATCCATCGACATACCGGTACCTCCGCCATAATAACGAAACGCTATTTCCCGAAGGCGACCAATCTCTCGCATGACGTTTGGCGAGTCTTGAGCGGTAATAATATAAATCTCGTTACTCGATTTGTTTGTGCGTCTCAGACGTTTCTCCTTCGTCAGTTCGGACTTTAACAGATTCCTGTCTATCGGATCAATAATGTTTTGCATATTGTAGAATCTTCAATTTCGTTGTTGTTTATAAACCTGTTCTTTTACCCATTGGGCCCATGCGGTTGGCGTACGGCTCTGATCAAACGTATGCCAAGAAATAGGTTTCAAAAAATGGATACGAAAGGTTTGATGCTTATTCCTAAACATTTCGTCGGGTAAATAAACCATCTCGAAGTTCATTTTAAAGCCTAACTTTTTCCTTAGATTAGCCAAACGGTAGAAAAAGTTTGAGTTATGTCCTTCAAAATAGATAGGAACGATATCCCGTTGATAAGATATCGCTTTTTGGATAAAAGACTTTTTCCAATCCAAATCTTCTATACGCTTTCCATTTTTCCGTGAACAAAGCCCAGCGGGGAAGGTGATCACTTGATTGTCCGATTGAAAAGTCTCCTCAATCAAGCGAGCATTATCGCGGCTCTGAGCTCCATGCTTATTGATAGGGACAAAGATATTTTTCAGATTGGGGATGAACAATAGGAGATCGTTCACGAGATAACGGATTTTCTGGTCGTAACGCTCACCCAAGTAAGCGGAAAGGCAAATACCGTCCATCCCCCCAAGAGGATGATTGGAAACAAAGATATAACGCCCTCCTTTCGGTAGATTCTCCTCACCCACAATGTCAAGCGTCAAATCAAACTCTCGAATAAGAGCTCGCATGAAATCGACACCCTCCACGCCACGGTAACGACTCAAGATATCATTAATCTCATCTTGATGAATAATACGGATTAAGTAATTAACCATAAAATTCGGTATTTGGGGCGCGATTGAAGGCGCTTTCGAGTAAAGGACCTTCCTGATATCTATTTGTAAACTGTCGCGATCTTCCATTTTGATCATTTAATCCGCAACAAAGATAAATCTTATAATTAAAAATCGCCAATATTCGCTTCAAAGATTTATCGATCTACGCTAAAGAGACTCACTTGGAGAATGATGAAAAGAAAATCATGCGCATTCACATTATTTAGCATAGATTATGCGGAGGATTTACGACTAAAAAATAGCTTTGTAGCGCCGTCGTAAAAATGACGGCCTAAAAATGCGTTTGTAATATGGAGAGATTAACACCACAGGAAGAAAAAGCGATGCGAGGGATCTGGGAG
The DNA here is from genome assembly GCA_949298575.1 of uncultured Parabacteroides sp. Taxonomy (GTDB): domain Bacteria; phylum Bacteroidota; class Bacteroidia; order Bacteroidales; family Tannerellaceae; genus Parabacteroides. The sequence goes on along the minus strand of CASFXH010000027.1, from coordinate 26,287 downwards.
GTAGGTCCTTGCGCCATTAGAGATTTATTGAAACAGTATCCGGACCCGAAGCCGCCTTATACGACGGTAGCTTCTGTTGTTAAAAACTTGGCACGGAAAAAGTATGTCAGAGCCCGCCAAATCGGGAACGTGTATGAGTACCGGGCAGTGGTCGATCAAAGCGAGTATATGCGGATGTGCGCCAATGGCATGGTAAGTAACTTCTTTGGAAATTCTTACAAGAATCTAGTGACGTTCTTCGCAAAAAATGAGAAGATCTCGGCCGATGAGCTTCGAGAGATCGTCGACATGATCGAGAAAGGCGAAGGAAACGAAGAGGAAAAGAACGAAACGAAGTAAGTGGACTCCACGTTACTCTATATCATCAAAGTCAATGGCGCGCTCGCCTTGCTTTTCGCGGCCTATTATGGGTTGATGAGGCGCGATACTTGGTTCGTGGCGCGGCGATTGACGCTTTGGATGATTATTGGAGTAGCGACCGTTTATCCTTGGATTACGTTTCAAAATTGGATGAGTGGGGAGGAGCCTATCCCAATGAGGATCGCCCGTTATACGGAATGGCTACCTGAGGTGGTCGTGGGCGAACCGTTGGTGGGCGAAGGAGGCGCACAAGCGATTATCCTACCTATATTATATATAGTATGGAGCGCGGGATGCGCCATTCTCCTTTTCCGGTTGGCTGGACGGATTTGGGCACTGAGCAGACTTGCGGGGCAATGCGAAAAGCGCGTGATTCACGGCGTGCCTGTCCGTCTCCTACCGACGCCTGCCCCTCCCTTCTCTTTTGGAAAATGGATCTTCCTCTATCCGGCCCGTCATTCGGAAGAAGAGATCCAATCAATCTTGGCTCATGAGCAAGCGCACGTCGTTCAAAGACATACGGCGGATGTCGTCTTGGCGGAATTGCTCACGGCCGTCTGGTGGTTCAATCCTGTCGCGTGGTGGATCCAACAGACTATTCGGGAAAACCTTGAATATCTTGCGGATGACGCCGTGCTTGGCAGGGGCATCAATCGGCGCTGTTACCAGTTCCAATTACTTGGTCTGGCTCAAGAGGACGGGAACGGAGCCGTGGCTCGAATATATCAATCCTTCAGCGTGTTGTCATTGAAGAAACGGATCTTCATGATGAACAAGCGAAAATCAGGGAAGGCGACGCTCATGAAAAGCCTCTTGCTCATCCCGCTCGTGGCGGCATTGCTTTTTCTCAATAACGCTTGTGAGTATATGAGGCAAAATACCGGGACGCTTCATGGTGCTATCTACAAAGGGTATGATTCGATTCCGTCTGTCATAGAACACATGCCTGAATTTCCTGGAGGTATAGAGGGGATTCTGAGATACATCGCCGAACATGTAACCTATCCTGATGAGGCTATTCGTCGTGGAGTGGAAGGCATCGTGATCTGCGAATGCGTGATTGACGAGCGTGGATCGGTTGGGCAAGTACGGGTAGTCCGATCGGTCGATCCGTCGCTTGATTGGGAAGCGAGTCGGGTGATTGCCCAAATGCCTCGCTGGACGCCCGGACGACATCATGGGAAAGAGGTCGCTTGTCGTTATACGCTGCCTGTTCGATTCGATCTTAACTCCACGCAAGCCGGCAAACCGGACGGGAAAGGGGTCTATACGAATGCCGATCAAATGCCGGAATATCCGGGAGGCACCAGCGCGTTAATGCTTTTTTTGGCTAAAACACTTCGTTATCCCTCCCTGCCGGAAGCGGACCGTAAAATAGGACGGGTGGTTTGCAAATTCGTTGTCCAAGCTGATGGGCGGGTAGACAACATCCAGGTCGTCCGTAGCCTTGGCGAAGCGTTCGATCAGGAAGCCGTACGTGCGCTTTCGAAAATGGCAAGATGGAAACCCGGACGAAACGACGACAAGCCCGTCCCTTGTTACTTCACTGTTCCAATTACTTTCCGGTATTAATATGCCTGAGCCTCTTTTAGACAATACATATTTCATGCGAATCGCCCTCCGCGAAGCCCAGATGGCGGCAGCGGAAGGTGAAGTGCCTGTCGGCGCGGTCGTTGTCGCGGACGGCCGGATAATCGCTCGAGCCCACAATCTGACCGAGCGCTTACAAGACGTAACCGCGCACGCGGAAATCCTCGCTTTGACGGCGGCTGAGAATGCGTTGGGAGCTAAGTATCTTCCAGAATGCCAATTATTCGTGACGGTTGAGCCTTGCGTGATGTGTGCGGGCGCCATCGGCTGGGCACAAATCCGTTCCTTGATTTACGGGGCTAGCGATGAGAAGAGGGGATTCACTCGTTTCGCGCCAGAAGCATTACACCCACGGGCAATAGTCACGCGGGGAGTCCTCGAAGAGGAATGCCAACGGCTTATGGTTGATTTCTTTAAGCGGAAAAGATAAAGCTACTTGATCTCCTCGTAATCAACATATTCCCCATCTTCTTGGGTGAAGATCTTCTTCTTTTGCCGACGATTCTCAGACCTCGTTTGGTTATTTTGAGGGTGAGTCCGTTTCTTATGAGACCGCGCTTGTTGATTGCCTCCACCAAAGAGAAAGTTCTTGAATGAGCGCAACACCGAAAACCCTAGCAAGAAGAGCAAGAGCAAGAACAGGAAAAAGAGAAAGAATATGAATTTCAGCATAATCCAATCATTTAAAATTATTGTTTAGGTAATTTTCCCTCACTTCCGGAAGGTCGGGTACACAAACCGCTGACCAAGGCCAAGATGAGGTAGAGCGCCGCCGTCGGGAGAATCCCATCTAGCCGCCACAAGGCGATGAACACGATGCCACCCGCCACCAACACATATCGAAGCTCGTTACCCCGAAAGGCTAACGATTTCATTTTCAAAGAAAACATCGGGATCTCGGAGATAAGCAAAATAGACGTGCCTAAAGCTAACGCCAAGAGCAAAAGCGCCGCTAACGTCCCATAGCCCAAGAGCATCGGACCGACGGAATAACCCAAGGAGGCCCAAAATAAGGCATGTGCCGGGACGGGCAGTCCAATGAACGAAGTCGCTTGTCGGGGATCAAGGTTGAACTTCGCCAAGCGCAAGGCCGAGAAGGCCGGGATCACGAACGCCCCGTAAGGAAGGTAGTCGTTGAGTACGCCAAAAGGCAGCCCGCCCGAAAGATAGGCCAAAAGGCTGTAAACGATCATTCCAGGCGCGACCCCGAAACTGACGACATCCGCCAACGAATCAAGCTCTTTGCCAATGGACGATGGCGCATGGAGAAGGCGCGCGGCGAAACCATCGAAAAAGTCGAATACGGCAGCGGCCAATATCCAAATAAGCGCCAACCAAAGGTCGTCGCGCACGGCGGCGACCGAAGCGATACATCCCGAAATCAGGTTCAGGCATGTAATGGCATTGGGTATATGACGGACTATACGCATCTTGATAATCTCGCTAAAGGGGTTTGATTGCCTGTCACCTTTTGGTCGAGTTCAACAAGGACTTCACAATCAAGAGGTAAATACACGTCGACCCTCGATCCGAATTTGATGAAACCCATTTGCTCGTTGACCGAACAACGGTCGCCCGTCGCGGCGTAGGTGACGATGCGTTTGGCGATCGCGCCAGCGATTTGTCGGGCTAAGACCTCATGCCCCGCCCGCGTCCGGATGATGATGGCAGAACGCTCGTTCTCCGTACTGCTTTTGGGCAAGTAGGCCGCGAGCGTGCGACCTTTCTGGTGGGAAACATGGGTCACTGTCCCATTTACCGGGAACCAGTTCGCGTGAACGTCGAAGATAGACATGAATACGGAGATCTGTAGGCAACGCCGATGGAGGATCTCATTTTCCATCACTTCCTCGATGGCGACAATGGTCCCGTCAGCGGGAGCGATCACTAGCCCTTCCGGATCATAGGGGAAACGCCGGCGAGGACTTCTGAAGAAATTGAGTGTCAAAAAGAATAACGCGGCACTCATGGTCAGGAAAGCATAAAACCCCATTCCCCGATGGGAGGAATAGTACCACGCCACGTTCACGATAAACAAAATCGTAAACATGGATAACAAAAAACCGGTTCCTTCTTTATGCACTTTCATCTGGCCGCAAATATAAAATGGCTTTCTGAACTGGCAAAATTTCCTCCTATTTTTCTATCATCGAACGACACAGGAAACCGACAGGAACGCGGAGTGAATGCTCAAATCAGTCATTCGGACTTGACTTTTTCCATTCAAAACACTTCTTCCGAGTCGGTTTTCGTGCCCCTTCCCGAGGTTAGCGGCAAACCCCCTCCGAGGTTAGCGGCAAACCTCCTCCGAGGTCAGCGGCAGACCTCCTCCGAGGTTAGCGGCAGACCTCGGAAGACATCTGCCGCTAACATCGGAAGACTTCCGCCGCAAACATCGGAAGACTTCCGCCGCAGACATCGGAAGACTTCCGCCGCAGACATCGGGAAAAGCGGCTTAGAATGATTTTTCAAGAGGAGACCGGGACCACTTTCCGCTGGGCGACATAAAACAAGAAGCCTTGGACCGTGGGATAGCCCATGTGGCGCAGTGTCTCGATGTAGACCCGGACTTGTCGGCGATAGGCCGGGCTCTCGTATTGGCCGAACTTATAGTCGACCACCGTGACGCGCCCATCCTCGATCATCACGCGATCCGGCCGATACGTGTGCCCGCCGCCCAGGAGGATATCGGTCTCGTTCAAGACGAGAGCATGGCCGTCGTACCAAGGAGCCACTTCTTCCATCGCGAGCAAGCTGGCGACCTGTTCGCCGATCTTGATCGCCTCGTCTTGATCAATGATCCCCGCGTTAAGGTAATCAGCCAATGCGGGTTCCGCATCTTCCAAGATATGGATTTTACTTAAAATGTCGTGCATCAGGATACCGTGTTTCCGCTCGACGTCGCCAATGAAGCGGTCGCGACCACGCAATTTAAGGCGCAAACGCTCACCAAGGGATTGGAACGCGAGGGGGCGCATGGATACGGCATCGCTTTGCCCGGCCACGGAAGGAGCGACCTCGCGTGGCCATTCACCTAACTCAAAAAGATTTTCTTCCCTAAAGTTCTCTTTCGCGAGCACGCTAGTAATGAGGTCGGCGACCGTTCGCGCCCCATCACGCTCAGAGGCGGCGCCCTCACGGGGCGCTGGGCAGAAGACGATCAGCTCGTCCTTGCATCGGGTGAAGGCGACGTAGAGGAGATTGAGGTTGTCGATGAGCGCACGGGCTTTTTCCTCAAAATAACTGTAGGCGTAACAAGTTTTGCCCAAGGCCTTTCCATAGCGGACGGGAAGCGCGGGAATCCGCTCATAACGCTCGCTTTGGGGTTTTGCCCATAAGACGACAGACTTCATCGGCGAATGGTCCAGGTCCCAATCCGCGAAAGGAATAATTGTCGCCCTGAAACCTAAACCCTTCGACTTATGGATCGTCAGGACGCGAACGGCATCCTGTCCTTCCGGGGCGGCGATGGTTTTCCGCGCGCCACTTGTGGTCCACCAGTCCAAGAATAGGCTGAGATCCGCGCCTTGCCGTTCGCCGAACTCAAGGGCCATGTCGAGAAAAGCTTGCAAGAATATATGTTCGGAAGCCGGGATGAGCGCCTCAAAATGACGGGCCAATTCCTCAACTTGCTCATAGAGTGAGCATCCGGCGAGAGGAGCGACGAGCGTGCGTAGCCGTTCGCTCAAATCGGGGGCTAAAGAATGCCCAAATTGCCCCGTCAAGGTTTGATAGGCGACAGCCACCAAACGCTCGAGCCGCCTATCGGTGGGCCGCCGCATATAACGCAAGAGCGCGACCAGGAATTGGACCACGGGCGAGCGGCCTATAAAAAGGGCATCATCGGAGACGACGTTGAAACGCCGCATGTTAGACTCATCTCCCTCAGAGGTTTGCAAAAGAGCATCGACCACTTCCGCGGCTTCCCGGTTGGTCCGGACCAAGATCGCGATATCGCTTGGGGCATAACCCGCTCGCAAAAGGCGTTCTATCGTAGTGGGTAGCTGCCGCAGGACGTTCGCTTCCCAATCTTGCCCCGCGTCCTTATCCTCCTCGACGAGATGGATGGCCACATGCCCCCATTTGCCCATGCGATTTTCGGGAACCTGTTGCTGGCAACCCGAGTAGACCTTTTGGATCGCGTGGCGAAAGTATTCTTTTTCCTCCTCGCCCAAGATCGATTGGTCTGTCTCTTTGTTGAAAAGCGTTTGTAGGCGATCAGCGGCGGCCTCGAAAAAGCCGTTATTGAACTCCACGATGTGACGGCCACTGCGCCAATTCTGCGCCAAGGTTTCTTTTCGGGCAAAACGAGAAGACAATTGGTCCCACAAGCGATGATCGAGCAGTTCCCAATCGGCGTTCCGAAAGCGGTAGATGCTTTGTTTTACGTCACCTACGACCAGATTCTCATTCCCCGACGCGAGACTTTCGGTCACGAGCGGATAAAAATCATTCCATTGCAAAGAACTGGTGTCTTGGAACTCGTCGAACATATAATGATCCACGCGGGTACCAATCTTCTCGTAAACAAAAGGTCCCATCCGTTCTTCCACAAGCCGGGAGAGGAGTTCCGTCGCGTCAGAGATGAGCAGGATGTTTTTCTCATCGCGGTAAGCGACCAGCTCATGGTCAAGATCCATCAAGATGCCAAAGACATAGAAGTAGCGCATCGATTCCTTGGCGCTCCAATAGGTGTCAAGCCCCGCATAAAAATCAAGCGCCTCTTCCACACGTCGTCCAAACTCATCTTGAATCGCCTGTTCGATTCGAAGGCGAATGTCTTTGTCGGTCGTTTTCGTGATAAAATCCCCCGGTCGCTCACGCAAGAAAGCGAGCGCGGCAGAAGGTTCTTTCCACTCGCCTTCCGCCCATTTCCGGAAGAACTGAAGTTGGGAGCGCTTTCCTCCCTTGAAATTGTCGGGCGTCAAGCCATAAAGCTTCAAGGTATTGAGAGCGGCTTGCCCCATTTGTTGAAGACGCGCTTCGGTCGAACGGATGATTTTCATCTGTTCCTCTTGGAATTCGGTCATCTGTCGCTTATCCTCAAAGACTTTGGAGATCTGGCCTCTTGCCATCTGGAAGACTTCACTGAAAAGCTCATAGGAGAGCGCGAGGATATCAGCACGCAATTGCCATCCGCCTCCATTCTCAATCTTATCGTCGGCGAAACGGAGAAGCCAATCCAGAAGGATCTTCCGGCCAGGTTGATCAAGACTGGCGATCAGACGATCGACCACCTCTCCTAACACCTTCGTTTGATCCATCTCGATCTCATAGCTACCCTGAAGCCCCAAATCTCGGGCAAAGGCCCGTGTGACCTGCTGGATAAAACGATCAATCGTACTGATATTGAAAGATGAATAATCGTGGAGAGCCGCCGTAAGGATTCCTTTCGCCCGCTGGGTGAGCGCAAATGAATCCAAGTGATATGTCTCACTCAAAAGGGTACGGAAATCCGAATCGTTCCCCAGCGCTAAGTTATAAAGCTCGGCGATGATTCGGGATTTCATCTCGTCGGTCGCCTTGTTGGTGAATGTCACGGCCAAGACATGCCTGAAAGCCATTGGGGCAGAGAATATCAACTTGAGATATTGGCCAGTGAGCAAATGCGTCTTGCCGGCGCCGGCGGAAGCTTGGTAAATGGTCAGCATAGGCAGATCAGAGGCTAAATCGGACGTGCCTTACGATAGCCGAGTTCTCGCAATATCTGGACCACCCGTTCACGATGGTCTCCTTGGATGATGATCTCACCGTCTTTGGCGGAACCACCAACACCACATCTTGTTTTCAAAGTCTTACCCAAAGTTTCGAGATCCGCGGTCGTCCCATGAAAATCCCGAATAAGCGTTACGGTCTTTCCGCCCCTGTTCCGGCGATCGAGACTCACTCGTAGTGGTTGTTGATCATTAGCCCAAGTAGCTTCTTCCTCGACCTCATCCGTTTCATAGACGAAATCAGGGTTGGTCGAATAAAGGACTCCAAGCCGGTCTTTCCAATCGTTGTTTTTCTTCATACTTCAATTCTTTTCAATCAAGACGACCGCATAGGCGGAAATTCCTTCCTCGCGACCGGTGAATCCAAGATGTTCGGTAGTTGTAGCCTTGATCGAGATGTCGTCCACATCGACACTCATCGTCTCCGCGAGCACGCGGCGCATCTCCGGGATATGAGGATTTAACTTGGGGCGCTCGGCGGCAATAGTCGCGTCGACATTCCCGAGTTCGTAGCCTTCATGGCGAATCAGCTCCATGGTTCGCCGAAGGAGGATCTTGCTATCGATCCCCGCGAATTCTTCCGAGGAATCAGGAAAATGATAGCCAATATCACGTAAGGCGGCCGCACCAAGAAGGGCGTCACAAATCGCGTGAATCAAGACATCCGCGTCACTATGCCCCAACAATCCCAAGAAATGTTCGATCCGGACACCCCCTAGGACCAGCGCACGCCCTTCAACCAAACGATGTACGTCGAAGCCAAAACCCACTCTCGTTTTCATCCTCTTATCGGAAAAGGTTCCTGATTCCATCCATGTCGAAAGCCAACGAGAAGCGGAGCGTCTGATCAAGCGGGTTATTCTGAACCGTCGAGATCAGGTAAGCGGCATCCAATTGGAACACGCTCATCCGGAAACCCGCGCCGACAGAAAAATACTGGCGATTGCCTTGGTATTTGTTCTCATAGTAATAACCTCCACGCACGAAGAACTGCTGGTTGTAATTGTATTCCACGCCAATGGACGCCATAATCTCTTCCAATTCACCTTTGAATCCATTCGGCGAATCCCCAAAGGACTTAAAGATACCTTTAATCGGCGACATGGTATTGTATTCCTCATAGGCTTCATTGTAGGCATCGACATCCTCCTCAGTGGTCCCTGTTTGGACAGGCGCTGTCGGCACGAGATACTTACTCAAGTCCACATAAACACCGATCTGATTGTAATCGTCGATGGGCATCAACATACCCGTTCCAATTTTCAAGGTTGTCGGCAAGAACTGATTCGTGTTTCCCCCATCATAGGAGACCTTGGATCCGATATTGGAAATATTAAAACCAAAACTCCAAAGGCATTCGCTCTGCCCAATAATGACATATTTCTCTAAATAACCCGCGATATCCGCCGCGAAAGCGTTGTCCGGAACCATGTCCTCATCGGTCGAAGCGCCCATATCGGAACGGATATAGCGAAGGGCGACCGCCATAGAGAAGGCATCAGACAATTTCCGGCTGTAACTGACATCAATCGCCATTTCGTAAGGGTTCAATATAAGTTCTGTTCCCGTTCCATAGTCTTGAGTTTCTATTACCTCGCCAAGAGAGAAATAACGGACAGAAGCACCAATCGCTTGCAAATCCGAGTCTCCCAACTTGTAGTAACCCGCTAGATAAGCGAGCGCCACGTCGTTAACCAATTTCCGAAGCCAAGGAGTGTAAGAGAGGGCGACTCCCGCTTTACTGTAGGCGAAAGCGTATTTTGCCGGGTTCCAATATTGCGAATTGACATCAGGCGTTGTGGATACACCATTATCACCCATCGCGCCACCTCTCGCGTCAGGAGCGATAGAAAGCGATGGAATCGCGGTATTGACTGGCGCGAACACATGCTTCACGTCGTCCGCTCCGCCTTGCGCGAAAACAGAATCAGCGCTCACCAGCCCCAAAGTCGCGACAAGCGCTAAAAGAATAGTTTTTATTCTGTTCATTCTTATCATAGAATTCTCAATTTAGATTGAATACCTTTCATAAATATATCCCTAAACGGAGGGAAAGCCTCGATTATTGCCCGAGAACAATCAATTTGTTTGCCTTCGTCGCCTCTCGTGAACCATTAGCGCTGATCGCCGCACGATAAAGATAGATCCCGGGGCGAAGGCGCCGGCCTCCGTTATCCCGTAAATCCCAAGTAAGCACGTATGCCTTGAACAACTCCGATGAGCCGCTTCGTTCGTCATGCCAAAGCAGGCGCCCCGTAAGATCGTAAACCATCACGGTGACTTTCAATTCCGTCTCTGGTCGATCATGGCGAAGATAGAAACTAACCGATTCGCGAGCGGGGTTGGGGGTCGCGAAAAGATCTATGAGATTGGGTTTAAGCCCTTCTTTCACCTCAAACGTAAAAATGAAGCTCGTGGAATTGTTCAGGATATCCCAGACCTTAAACTCCGCGGTGTGGATGCCTGGCTCCAGTTCGGGAAAAGAGAATTGGATGATCCCTTCCTGACTCTCACCAGGGGTAAGGGTATAATAATTATTTAAGTTGTAACTCCTTGTCGGGAGACTGTCGATAGTCAGCGTAATATCGTGCCCCACGCTGCTACCACTCACGTTTACGCCACTCTGATCCCATACGCGAGCCACGAAATAAGGCGTGACATTGACGACACCCCCATCCACGAAGGTCGTATCGTTGAGATAGAGTTGACGGATCTCCGGCCCAATGGTATCGACCTCGTTGACGTCCGCGGTTCCACCCACGTTAAAGTCCAGAAACGATCCTTGTGCCTCATCACCCGTGGTCGAATTAGCGGCATAAAGATTCAATTTCCCTTGTTCTCCAGAATAAGAGATATCTTTGGGAACCATAAAAGAAAAACGGAATTGCCCGTTCCGTACGGAATCCTGCCCGACGTAGATCGTGTTCGGGTAATCCATATAATGGAAAAAGCGGGGTTCTCCTCCCACGAGATTGTTGCCTAGCGTCGTGATCGAATCCCGGCTGTCGAGCACGGTGGGATAAACGACACCCGAGAAATCTTCCGCCAACTGACCTTCCGGGTTCCGGATCTCCCCTTCCACCTCAATCCGCGCCAAGGCCTGGAACTCAAACGACCCTTCTTCGACCGCGACCCCATTGATACGAGTTACTCGAGCTTCATATTCGGGATAAGCCATGGTCAGGGCCGGATCTCCAATTAAGATGAAGTTGAGCTTGTTGCGATCGGTAAGCGCACGTTTGGTCTCCATCATCGCCTCGCCCAGTGTCCTTCGATGTCCTTTCTCTTTCTCGAAAAGATTGGCGAAGAGCGCTTGATTCAAGTCGAAGTTGTTTTGGGAATAAACGACACGAGTCGTGGTGAACAAAGCGATACCGCCACTGGTCGCGTTCAAGAACACAGACTCACCCGCCGAGGTATTGGGTGAATCGAATCGGGTGAAGTCGCAGGCCGCCGTAACCCAAACGGGCAAATGAGTATAAGAACTTTGCTGAATATCGGATTGCGTCCAGACATATTCATCAGACCAAGCCGTGGTGTTCCCATGTCCCACATAGTTAATCAGCAACTGACCGCTCCTCAAAAGACTGGAAATACGACTTTTTACGTCCGGATAAGTCCCGGCGTTGTCTCGTTTATAAGCATCGAAATAGACCTTGTTGGTCAAGAACTCCGGGTGGTTGGTCTCAATGTATTCCGCCAGCCAATCCGCTTGCTCGGCATGCAACGTCGTATAATTATCGGCATTGCTTCCGTCGTCGGCGACAAAGGTCAGGTTGTTTTTCCAACGGCCTTTCTCCGCGTTCTCCATATAACCAATCACCTTATCAACCATCTCACCCGCTTCTGTCGCCGTTCGCGCCGGGAAACGACCTACCCCTACGCACATCCGGTCTGTCGCCAAGTTGGCCCCCGAGTTGTCTTCTAGGAAAGCGAAATAATCATCCGTCACGTAAGAGGCGGCATCCAAGGAAGCTTCCGATTGATAAGTCAACAGCATATTCGACAGGTTCAATCCCGACACGTCATTGGTCAATCCCCGATTGTCATAGATTCCGTCGCCAAATAGCAAAAGGAAACGGGGCGTGTCGCCGGTCGTCTCTCCTCGGTCATACAGCATTTTCATGAAACGACGATAGGCGGTCGCGTCGGGCGTTCCGCTCGAAAATTCATTATAAATCGCTTCTGGCGAGACCACCAAGACCCGCAACCCGTCACGTTCCCGATGGGCCTCCGCTAAGCGTTCGGCCTCCGTCGTAAAGCTGGGAGGAGAGATGATGATCATGTCTTGCGCTTCCGTCGCGTGCAAATCCTGATTCGCAACCTCACCAACGACACTTGGCGTAGGTAATGTGCCATCGGTCTGAACTAACGCAAACTCACGCAAGGAACCAGCCGGAATCGTAAAAGATAGATCCGAGCCCTCCAAGGCAGTCTCCATCTGCCTCAAATCACCATTAGTCACATCAAAGACCAAGGTCCGCTCGTTCGCCTCTTGAACGATAAAACGGGCCGCATTATCAATCGACGCCAAGCTCCGGAAGAAGGTGGTCGCCCTATATGGCCGGAGCTCCCGTTGGAATTGCAAACGGATATAATCTAGATAAACATTGCTATGCGAGATCGAGTTATACGAGACGACCACATTGGGCGACTCGCTCTTCTCCCCACTCCAAGTCACGGTCGCTTCTCTCGCAATGGCGCTCGTATGAGAATCGGAGTTGGAAGGAATAGACAAGGTCATGATCTCCGAGCGATCAATCATAAGGGTCGCAACGCCCACACCAGAAGTGACGTTCGAAATAAAACGCATAGTTACTTTTCCATCGGCGGAGGTAATGCCTGGTATCGAAGAAAAAGTCGTGATTGTCCGGGGTTGGGCCGAAGAGAAATCCTCTCCGAAAAGCTCCCGTCCTGAACGACTGGGCGAATACGCTTCCCGCTCATGCAAAAGGTAATCGTCGTAATCCGTCACTCGTGTCGCCGCGCCACCTTCGCTCGCGACAACTTCAGCCTCCAAAGGCTCGGTCGCGTCGGTCACGAAGTAATAGCCCGCTGTAGAATAAGGGTTGTTCGTATGGACAAAAGCCCGGGTATTGGGATCGTATTCCCATTTGATCGGGCCTTTTCCATAAAATAAAAGGTAGCCTTCGCCCCGCCAGACCGGCACGGTGGGCAGGTCATCCGTGTAGTTCGTGAGCGAGAAATCCTCATCAAGCGGCCAACCGCCATAACCATGAATCGAGACCCGGGCAGGGTCCTCAAAGCCCATCGCCCGCAAATCCTCGTCGGTCAATCGGTAGATCCCATTCTCCGCGACTTGGATTTTCACCCAGCGACCCGAAGCCAGCGCTGACGAGGAGGCGTAAGTGAACGCCATCGCCCGCCCCCCCAAGAGCAGCGCCATCAGGCCAATATATAGCAATCGAATGTTCATTCTTTATGTTAACGCACATGGAAATCCAGCAATTTCCGCTCGCCGATATATCCCTCCAGATGATCCCCGATCTTTACGGGTCCCACGCCAGCGGGTGTCCCGGTATAAATCAAGTCACCCATCTTCAAGGTAAAAAACCGACTCACGTAAGCGACGATCTTATCGACCGAGAACAGCATATCGCCCGTCCATCCTGTTTGCGCCCGCGCTCCATTAAGATCAAGATGGAACGACAAGTCGTCTATATTCCCGACATCCTCCAATGACACGAAAGTTCCCACCACGGCGGAGTGGTCGAACGACTTGCTGAGCTCCCACGGCAATCCCTCCGCCCGCAGTCGGCGCTGCCAGTCACGAGCCGTGAAATCGATACCTACCGTCACTTCATGATAATAACGATGGGCGAACCGTTCGGCGATATTCTTGCCCAGACGATCAATTTTCACCACGATCTCGGTCTCGTAATGGATTTCCTTCGAGAAATCCGGGATGAAGAACGGCTTCCCGTCTTTCAACAACGCGGAATCCGCTTTCATGAAAATCGTCGGCTCCGTTAATTCTAACGTATGGCTCATCTCTTTATTGTGAGCCGCGTAATTCATTCCTACCGCGAGTATTTTCATAGGTCTTCCAAGACTTTCGTGATCAAACGCCAAACCCGGTCAACGGAAGCGATCCTCACCCGTTCGCCTGGCGAATGCGGAAATTCGATATCAGGGCCTATGGATACCATGTCCATCGCGGGGTAAGCGCCTTGGATAATACCGCATTCTAGACCCGCGTGCATGACCTTCACCTCGGGTTCCTTACCGAATAGAGCTTTGTAGGCTTCTTTCATCCGGTTCAGAAGTGGCGAGTGGATGTTCGGTTGCCAACCATTGTAGCCTCCACCGTCCTCCACCTTGGCACCCGCCAGGGCGAAAACACTTTCCAAGCTGGAATAGATGGCATATTTCTTTGACTCGGAAGAACTGCGGATCAAGAGCTTGATCTCAATCAGCTCGTCAGAGGTCTTCACGATCGCCAGGTTCGAGGAAGATTCCACCGTCCCCGGGAAGTCATGAAGCATATCGATCACCCCATTCGGGCACGCTTCAATGGCGTTGATCAAATCGTCTTGGATCTCTTCCGGGATCAGGGTCTCCGGCAGCTCGGTCGTCTCCGCATAGAAACGGATCTGGTCCTCAATGCCCTCGAACTCTTCCCGATACATATCTTGGTAGTCCGCGACCAATTCCCACAAAGCTTCAGCATTGTCTCCCGGGATTGTCACGATGGCGAAAGCGTCTCTTGGAATGGCGTTGCGTAATGAACCGCCCTCGACGGCCGACAAACGAGCGCCATAATCCCGAACGGCCTCTTTCAGGAAACGGAACATCAACTTGTTGGCGTTCGCCCGTCCCAAATGGATGTCGACCCCGGAATGCCCTCCTTTCAGTCCCGTCAGGGTGAGCTTGACCGCCATATCGCCTTGGGGCACATAATGGTCTTCCCGGAATTGGAAGGAAACATTCACATCAAGTCCGCCCGCGCAGCCCACGAAAAGCTCTCCTTCTTTCTCCGAGTCGCAATTCAACAAGATTCCGCTACGCAAGAAATCCGCCTTCAGACCGAAAGCGCCATCCATGCTTTGCTCCTCGTCAATGGTGAAAAGCGCCTCAATCGGACCATGCCGCAAGGTGTCATCGGCCAAAACAGCCAAAGCCAAAGCTACGCCTAAGCCATCGTCAGCGCCCAGTGTCGTTCCCCTGGCCGTCACCCATTCGCCAGAGACGTAGGCTTCGATCGGGTCTTTCAGGAAATCATGCGCAACGGTATTTTCCTTTTGAGGCACCATATCGAGATGCGCTTGCAAGACAATACTCGGACGCCCCTCCATCCCGGACGAGGCAGGCTTACGGATTAAGACATTGCCCACTTCATCCCGCAAGGTTTCCAATCCTAGTTTTTGGCCGACGGCCTCCACATAACGAGTGACTTCCACCATGTGCCCGGTCGGGCGAGGGATACGCGTCAGTTGATAAAAGAACTCCCAGACACGTTCAGGAGCCAATTTTCTGATTCCAGTTGACATAACTCAAAGCTTTTAGGTTGATGATATTCGTTTGTTTAAGACGGTTGAACAGCCGTCTTCCGGTTATTTAATGGTATAGCTACGATGCCAAACAAACCACACAAGCCGGTCCAAACCGTCTGTACCGTATGAACCACCAAGGCGAAAGCGGCGGCATCGTTCTCGTTCACCCCAAAGCAAACCAACGTGGCGATCACCATGAAATGCCAAGGCCCTATTCCACCCTGGACCGGTACGGCCACGCCAATGCTGCTCATCGTGAAGGCGATCAGTCCCACTACGACTCCAAGGTCTTCCGTGAAACCGAACGCGTAGAACGTAATATAGAAATAACAAAAATAGCCTCCCCAGATCAAGAACGTATCCAACAAGAAGAGCCACTTCCGGTCCAAAAGCCAAATACTCTTCATTCCCATCCAAATGTTATCCAACAAGCCACGGGCCTTCCGCACGAGCTTGAAGCCACTCATGTATTTAAAGACCAGCCAGACCACGACTACCATCCCCACGAGAAGCACGTAAATCCAAATCGAGTTGAACATCGACCGGAAGCCATCCACGAGCGCGGGATTGTTCGCGAAGAAACTGGTAAAGAAATCGATATTAAATAGGAATATAAAAAGGGTAATCGTCCCGACCATTATCGTATCGCTCACCCGGTCGACCACCAACGTGCCGAGCAATTTCGTGAAAGAGATCTTGTCGTATTTCGCCACGACGCCACAACGCCAGACCTCACCCACCCGGGGCAACACCAAGTTGACCGCATAATTTCCCAGCACGGCATACACCGCGTCACTCATCTTCACCCGCTCGCCCAACGACCGGATCAACAATCCCCAACGCCATCCGCGAACCACATTCGCGAACAGGCCAAACAACAAAGAAAACAAGATGATATCGTAACGAACGCCTTCCCTGATCACCCGCCAAATCTCGCTGATATCCATCTCACGGTACAACCACCAAAGCAGCAAACCACCGAAAGCCAAAGGAAGAACGATCTTAAGAAACGTCCGAAGAATGCGCTTAAATTCCATCTATCCGAAAGACACTTTAAATTATTTATTGTACTTTTGTGCGTCCGCGAAGTTAAACATATTATTTTAATAGCAACCTATACACCCAATAAGTGGATGAGATTCGTTAAACCCAAAAAGGCCCTTGGGCAGCATTTCTTGAAAGATCTGACCATCGCTCGGCGCATCGCCAACACGTTGGACGGACTGACGGATATTCCGGCGCTGGAGATTGGGCCGGGAATGGGTGTCTTGACCCAATTCCTCTTGGACAAAGGGATCGACTTGAAGGTCGTCGAATTGGATCGGGAGTCTGTCCATTATCTCAATGAGCATTTCCCGGCGCTCTACGGACGGATTATCGCGGACGATTTTCTCCGGCTCAATTTGCGGGAGCTTTACGGTTCACGCCCTTTTTGCGTGATCGGGAACTATCCTTATAATATCTCCAGCCAGATCTTTTTCAAGGTCCTTGAATACAAGGATCAAGTCCCTTGCTGTTCGGGAATGCTCCAGAAGGAGGTGGCTGAGCGACTTGCCGCCGGCCCGGGCTCGAAAACGTATGGCATCCTGAGTGTCTTGTTGCAAGCGTGGTATCAAGTGGAATATCTCTTCACGGTGGATGAGACCGTGTTCGATCCGCCTCCGAAAGTCAAAAGCGCGGTGATCCGAATGACCCGAAACGAACGTACGTCGCTGGGATGCGACGAGTCGCTCTTCAAGGCCATCGTGAAAACCTCGTTCAACCAACGGAGGAAACAATTAAGAAACTCCTTGAAGCCTATTTTGGGGCAAGCGTTCGACCACTATGATTGGCCCGTGTTCGAGAAACGTCCCGAACAACTCTCGGTCGAACAATTCGTGGAGCTTACCCGGCTTGCGCAAGATTACTTGAAGAAGGGCCCTGCATATATATAATATATAAATAAGGAGACGAAACGATGATCGAACGGTCAAAAGAATATATAGAGAACCTGAAGCTGTTGATCGAGGCGAAGGACGACGCGAAAATCCAAGCCATCCTGGAGGAGCTTTATCCTGCGGATATCGCGGAGCTTTACCAGGAACTGACGCTGCAAGAGGCCATCTACCTTTATTTGTTGATGGACGGCGACAAGGCCGCCGACGTGTTGATGGAGCTGGACGAGGAAGATCGTCACAAGCTTTTGAAAGAGCTCCCCAATGAGCTGATCGCGAAACGGTTCGTCGATAACATGGAGACTGATGATGCCGTCGACTTGATGCGTGAGCTCGACGAGGATCAGCAGGAAGAAATCCTTTCGCACATTGAGGACGTAGAGCAAGCCGGCGATATCGTAGACCTTTTGAAATACGACGAGGATACGGCCGGCGGCTTGATGGGTACCGAGATGATCGTGGTCAACGAGAATTGGAGTATGCCCAAGTGCATCGACGAGATGCGGAAACAAGCCGAGGAAATGGATGAGATCTACTACGTTTATGTAGTCGACGACGACGAGCGCCTCCGGGGCGTTCTCCCTCTCAAAAGGCTGATCACCAACCCTTCGGTCTCCAAGATCAAGCACGTCATGAAGAAAGACCCGATCGCCGTTCGAGATAGCGACAGCATCGAGGAGGTAGCCGAGACAATCGAGAAATACAATCTCGTCGCCCTTCCCGTCATCGACAGCATCGGGCGCTTGATCGGACGCATCACCATCGACGACGTCATGGACGAGGTCCGCGAGCAACACGAACGCGACTACCAGTTGGCGTCCGGTATCTCGCAAGACGTGGAAACTTCCGATAACGTCTTCACGCAAACAGCGGCCCGCTTGCCTTGGCTCCTGATCGGTATGATTGGCGGACTGGGCAATGCGTTTATCCTCGGAGGCTTCGAGAGCAGTTTCGCCACCAATCCTAAAATGGCTCTTTTTATCCCATTGATCGGCGGTACGGGTGGGAACGTCGGGATCCAGTCGTCGGCGATTGTCGTGCAAGGATTGGCCAACAACACGTTGAAGGAAGGAAATATCCTTTCCCAAATCCTGAAAGAGTCAGTCGTCTCGCTGATCAACGCCTGCACGATCAGTCTCATTGTCTTCATTTGCAACTTTTTCTTGTTGGGCGATAAAGCGATCACCACTTCGGTCTCGCTCAGCCTGTTCGCTGTCGTGATTTTCGCCAGTGTTTTCGGGACGTTGGTGCCCATGACGCTCGACCGGATGAAGATTGATCCCGCCTTGGCGACCGGCCCTTTCATCACCATCACGAACGACATCATCGGCATGATGATCTACATGTTCATCGCTTCCTATTTGGCGTAAGCAAGCCTTAAAATCGGCCGATTAGCCTCGATTTAACCGGGATACGCTTGGAAGATCTATGGGAAAACACTATTTTCGCGGCGCGAACAAGATGGAATAATAAAACAATTATAACTTTATAAATCAAAAGAATATGATCAATTCACAAGACATTAAAAACGGAACATGCATCCGCTTGGACGGCAAGCTTTATTTCTGCGTCGAGTTTCTTCACGTGAAACCAGGTAAAGGAAATACCATCATGCGGACGAAACTGAAGGATGTCGTATCGGGCCGGGTCATCGACCGCCGCTTCAACATCGATGAGAAGCTGGAGGATGTCCGCGTGGAGCGTCGTCCCTACCAATACTCGTATAATGAGGGCGAGCACTATCACTTCCTCAATCAAGAGACTTGGGAAGACGTCGTGATCGATAAATCCTTGATCAATGGCGTCGATTTCATGATCGAAGGCATGGTCGTCGACGTGGTTTCCGACGCCTCTACCGAGACCGTCCTCTATGCGGAGGTTCCCGTAAAGGTTCAACTGAAAGTGACTTATACGGAGCCGGGTATCAAGGGCGATACGGCAACCAACACGTTGAAACCGGCGACGGTGGAGAGCGGCGCGACTGTTCGTGTCCCCTTGTTCGTCAACGAGGGCGAGATCATCGAGATCAACACGACTGACGGCTCATACGTCGGCCGGGTTCGCCAATAAGCGATTAGTGATCTTATTCATAAAAAGCGGTCATGGGAAAGGAGAGATTCCGTTTCCATGATCGCTTTTTTAGTGCCCCCGCGCTTCCTAATCGGAAAAACCGTCACCAGGTGACACTTTTTTCGATTAGCGCCGATTGGAATGGTGAAAAAGCTTACCTTTGTAATCGAAAAAACTGTCACCTGGTGACATAATTTTCGATTAGCATGAAACCGATTGAACGAAGGAAATACCTGGACGAACTCATTTCCCTGCGAAACAACGGGATGATCAAGATTATAACCGGAATGCGCAGGTGCGGCAAGTCATACCTGCTCTTTGAACTATTCGTCGCCTATCTGGAACAAAGCGGTATCGCTCCAGACCATATCATAAAAGTGGACTTGGAAGACTATAAAAACCGATCCATGAGAAATCCCGATAACCTCTATGCCTATGTGGAAAGCCGCATGACAGACAACGAAATGTATTACATCTTGCTTGATGAGATACAGATGCTCAGTCATTTTGAAGACGTGCTAAACGGCTTTTTGAGAATACGCAACACGGATATTTACGTGACGGGAAGTAATGCGAAGTTCCTATCCAAAGACATTATCACGGAATTCCGCGGGCGTGGCTTCGTGGTGAAAATGTACCCATTGAGCTTCCGCGAATATATGTCCGCCTACCCAGGCTCGACGCAGGCCGGATTCAATGAATATATGCTCTATGGCGGGCTTCCGCAGATCTCATCCTATCAGACGGAGGAACAAAAGGTGCGCTTCCTGAAGGCTTTATTCGACGAGACCTACCTCAAGGACATCAAGGATCGTTACGACATACGCAAGGATGACGATTTGGAAGAACTCATCAATATGATGGCTTCAGGGATTGGCTCCCTAACCAATCCCAACAAATTGGCGAATACGTTCAAAAGCGAAAAGAAGTCGCCCATCTCTTATGATACGATTAAGGATTACATTGATTACCTCTGTGACTCGTTTCTCATTGAAAAGGCTACCCGTTACGATATCAAGGGAAAGCGTTACGTCAACTCTCCTTATAAGTATTACTTCATGGACTTAGGCTTGCGTAACGCAAGGATCAATTTCCGCCAGTCCGAGAGAACTCATCTCATGGAGAACCTGATCTACAATGAACTGAGGATACGTGGGTTTAATGTGGATGTGGGTATCGTCCCCTCTGTCCAAAAAGATGAGCGGGGGAAGCAGTATCGCTCCAATCTGGAAGTCGATTTCATCTGTAATTTAGGAAGCAAGCGCTATTATATCCAATCCGCTTATCGGATGGAATCCGACGAAAAGAGAAGACAAGAACGGGCCTCTTTACTGAAAGTGGATGACTCTTTCAAGAAGATCATTGTCACCGGCGAGGAAGGCCCCCTCACAAGAGACGAAGCCGGGATCACCACCATCAGCGTCTACGACTTCTTATTGAAAGACAATTCGTTGGAATTGTAATAACCACCGTTATCTCTTCTTAGGAATAAGGCCAAAAACTACTTATTAAGTAGTGGGGGTAACTACTTATCGATGCGACTCGCGACTGCTTAGTAAGTAGTGAGGGGTACTGCTTATCGAGTAGTTTTCATGCCGCTTATCGAGTAGTTTTCATGCCGCTTATCGAGTAGTTTTCGTGCCGCTTATCGAGTAACGCTTGAACAAATTAAAGGAGGCTCATCCCAGCGGGACAAGCCTCCTTATTCGTTTCCCGTAATAGCTTCTCACGAAGATCCTACGGATGCTTTTTTAAACCTAGTTTTATCGTTCGCCTTGCCTGCCTCACGGCGGTAAAGTGGCGAGACTATTCTTTATCAATTATTCTATTATGAAATTTCGTTGGAAAGAATCGCCTCGGGATCACACACCCGGGGCGATTCTATTTTAGTTTATAATCAACCTTGCCTCTTCGCCCTCAACAGCGACAGCTACGATACCCGTCGTCGGAACGGCGATCGTCTCGTTGTCGGAAGCGATCGTCTTAGCGACTACCGTCTTGCCGAGTACGGTCGTGATCGTCACGTTCTTGCCAGCGGCACCCATGATCGTTACCTGACCGTCACCGGCGATCACCTTAACAGACTCAACTGCTACCTCATCGTTAGCCGTAGCGTCGTAGAGGATCTCATCGTTTACGTCGAAGATCTCGGCTTGAGCGATGGCCTCGTTGAAGTCATCATAGTGAGCGATTACGGGCACACCATTCTGGATCTTCACCCAACCACCACGCATCGGCGCGATGCTTACGTTCTTCAGATCCTTGTTCAGGACAGCCTTGCCGTTTTGCTCAGACTCAGACTCGATCAAGAAGCGGTTGTTCTCATCGTCGATCAAGCGGAACGAGAAGACTACGTTCTTGTGCTTGTTGTCACCCAAGAAGATCTTGTTCGAGAACAAGTCACCATCCTTGAAGTTCGTGTTGATCAATTGCTCGTTCGTGACACCCGGTTTCAAGATATACAATGTATCTTGCGCGTGAGCGGCCTCTTTGAACGCCAAGCGAGTGTAGTTCTGAGCGCCTTGAGCGATCTTGCCTTGGTAATCGTAGTTACCGGCGTCAATCGAATCCTGAGCGTTGAACAAGTACTTCGCACGAGTGAAGCCAAGCGTGAAGACCGTGTGATCGCAAGCCAAGGAGTCAGCCAAAGTCTCGTGGTGGTGAGCGCTCGTCGCGTTACACCAGATCGTGTCGCCCGGGATCACTTCCGGATCGATACCGATCAAGTATTGCGGCATACGAGTGTTATAGCGTACATACGCCGTATCCACATACATCGTGTAAGAACGCGTGTCGTTCTCCGGGAATTGGTAAGCGTTGTTGACGCCCAAGAAGCTGATTGATTTGTCTTTCAAACCATCGCGATACTCATTGTCATTCGATTGGTTCTCGAACAAGAACTCAGCGTTGTTGTTGTAACGGAAGAACTTCAAGTTAACCGGAGCGTTAGCCGATGTGCCGTAAGTCTCAGGAGCTACGCCATTGAAGCGGCGATACAACGGTGAATTGTTTTCAGCTACCTCGAACGCGGAAACACGAAGCTCGTCTTCCCAATCCGCACTGATATTATCAATGTCCGCAATGAACAAATCCAAAGTATTATCATCAACTGACAAACGAGTATCAGCATAGTCATCAGTAGCCATATTCGCTTCCGAATAATCTAAGGTTTCTCCATTCTCCTTCAACGAATAAGTATCATCTGTCTCATCATACTCAGCTTCTCTCCAAGCCAAAATATTAGCTTGGAACGCATCCTCATCCGGATTCATCGCATAATATCTAGCCGGAGAATCCGGAACAATTTGCTTCAATGTAATCACCGTGCTGTTTGCGCTAGCCATATATGCGTAAAGCTCAACGCCTTCACTCGCATCAGCGATAATCGGCTCTCCATCCTTATCATAGAACTGAACTCCGATATTTTTACGTACAGTTTCACTCAATGGATTATAAACCCTCTTCGAGCCTCCGCCAATTGTAACATCTTTATAAGCGTTTCTCAAGTCCGAATAAGACCATACTTCCGTCGCATCCTCAACAATATCCTTGCCCGCAAACCATGCAGGATACATTGTTTCAGCCATGTTTCTCAAGTCTGAAGTAGCCCAAGTCAACATATATGGTTTTTCACTTCCTTCTTCACCAAAATATTGAATAGCAGAAGGAGCATATGAAATGCCATAAGTATTTGCGCTAACCAAAGCATAATAATGCGTGTCACCTTCGCAGTTATTCTCCTTCAAGAAGAACAATTCAGGCATCAACGACATCTCATACTTCTTAGTTGCCTCATTGTAGGACAAGTAACGGCTACGACCGTCTGCCGTGAATTTCAGGTTATCGTATGCCTCGATATAGTATGCGTTACGCTCCAACTTCACGAAACCTTCCTTAGCCTCGTCCGCTTGATAACCATAGCTGTCGTCCATGACTACCGGGATCAGGCGCATCGCGATCTTATCGCCAGACTCGTCTACACGTACTAAAGAATCCTTGTCGGACGGCGTGTTCAAGCCCTTGTCTTGAGCCAAGCCACTCAGGTAGTTGAAGTAGTAAGTCTTCACGGAAGCCTCCGCATCGGAAACATGCATATAACCTAAATGAACGTCTTTCTTAATCTCGTCAGTTACCGGAATGAATTCCAACGTATCGTTAGCGAACTCACCAGTCGTGAAGAAGATACGGTTCGCATCGCCCGCGCTGAACGCTTGGATAGCGTCACCATCTACACCAAAATAAGCATTACCGAAGTCATCCGCATTAACATCGAAGAACTCACGGTTGATAATCTGGATCGGAGCGCTGCCCGTACCTTGTTTCTTAACAACCCATTGAGCGGCCGGCATGTGCATATAATCCTGACGTTTCGCTTGCTCAGCGTAACCGAAGTTACCACCCATACTTGCGATCAGGTAATCGCCATCAGCGCCATCCGTACGTTTGTCACCATTAGGCTCATAACCGGAAGTATGCAACTTGATCAAGTACAGACCATCGGCGATAGAAGACGGAGCGAAGGTTTGATCCGCAACGGACATCGTGACTGTAGTTGCCATAGCGTAGCCATCTGCTGAAACCTCATCCCAGTCACCTAAGTCATAAGTAGAATTATTCTCACTATCAACATTATCACTAACCGTCAACTCACGAACAGAAGCCAGTTTCGCCAAACGAACGAAACCATTCTCTACCTTGTTCGTCACTGATGCCTCATCTGCACCTTCGGCAATAGTATATCCCCAACGAGTATAAGCCACATTACCATCATGAGTTACACCCTCACCTTCAATCTTAACCGGATTACCGCTCTTTTGCGTATAATAACCACGAACCTTAATCAAGATTTTCTCTTCATACGGATCGAAAGCGAACGCGAAATGAGAAGAGGCTTCCAAACGAGGCACGTTGTTCGTTCCCTCATAATTGCTCTTCGCGTAAGTGAACTTCGGCAGCTCACCAACCGTCTCCGTACCTGCATGGTAAACGGTATCGACCGTGATGTAAGCGCCATCCATGTCCTTAGCTTTCAAACGGACATAAGACGAAGGAGTATTTTTAGTACCCTCTGTTTTCTCATCCATCGTCGTTGCCGTAAGAGCTGTAGCGATTGACTCATCCACATTGCCCTTATAGTAAACGGGCTCAGCATGCAGTTGCGTAGCGGAGAACAAGTTCGTCTCGGCGCCAGAAGTTACATCCTGATTGAAGTAAAGGTTGAACCAGTTATCCTTCACGATAGTCATGTCCACCTTACCCAATTGAGAGTTTACGGCGTCAGCGTCCAAAGACAATACGATCGGTTGAATTGGAGCTACTTGTATTTCCGTTTCACTGGTTTTCTTTTCGCTATCCAATACTGTCAATTCAGTATAGTCAATCGCATCATCCTTTTGCGTACCAAAGAAATTCACACCATCTTCCGTTGCTTCCGATGAAGCGGCAACTAAAGTGACATACTTATTTGCGGCATAGTAAGAACGGAATTCATCAAAGGCAATCACACTATTACCATTATCCGTAGTGGAAGAGTTCAACCAACTAGAAGAGCTACCCTTAATAAATGCGAGCTCACCATTCTCTGCTTTATCCAAAGCGAGAGTCAAACCCGTAGCCTTGTTAATGTAAGTAAACTTAGGAGCCGTACCATCGGTCGGTTGCGTGAAAACAATACTCCAGCTTGCGGCCTTAACAGCTGAAATATTATCCAACTCGTCCTTATCCACCAAAATCAATTGGCCATAATTCGAAAGAGAAGGATTTGAGACAACAGCAATGACTTTACCTGAGTTGTTAAGACTTGAGGTCACACCCAAATAATAAGTCTTGTTCGTCTCATACTTCTTGACCTGATCGCCCTCCGTAGCGCTCGCTACCGAGAACGCAGACGCCAGCATCAAGCCGGCCATCAAAGTAGAAAACTTTTTGTTCATAATAAATTAAATTAAATATTAAACTTGGTTTTTAAGAATGTACGTACTTCAATGTCGCTCGAAAGTGTAGCGCATAAACGGTCGTTTATTTTTGACAGCTTTTGTAGCGTTTTCATGAGGGGAGAACAAGTGTTAGTCGCGCCCCAAAAGGGTTTCGTTCAGGAAAGTCTACTTTATGGATAAGAAAGAGTTAGAAGGTATAAAAAAAGAGCTCCGAATGGTTGTTGGTTTCGAAGAAAGCCGTACCTTTGTCATGTCGCAAAAAAAGGACCGTTTTCGCGCTACAGTCTAATTCCAACGCAATTCTTTTACTTCCACTGCGTTACAATCAAAAAACAACATTATTCGCTACACAATTTTGAGGGGTTTTCGCTTGTTCGCCATATAACATTAATGTACCCGTACATATATAATATATAGGCACATACGTAAAAGGGCGAAAATGGGCAAAAGTGTAGCGCGAAAAGGGTATCGCGCATACGCTACAAAACAGGTATTCGCGCAACAGAATATTTGTGTAATTTCGCGGTAGCACTTCAAATTCGCGCAAACTATGGCAGAACAGTATAGAAACACATCCGCAAGCATCGCCTTACGCTTGCGCAAGCGTTGGCCAACGGCACCGCAAGCGTAAGCCTACACATCCGCAAGCGTTGGCCGATGCTTGCGGAAGCGTTTGAAGCGGTGTAGGGTGAATCAAATTTGCCCTTTAATTTACCCGTTGAATTTTTAGCGCCCAAATACCAATCTTTCCCGAATAATCCCTATATTCGCGTAAACAGAATTTATTAACCAATATAATATTGACTATGTCAAGATTTATAAATCCATTTACGGACGTGGGATTCAAGCGAATCTTCGGCCAAGAGATCAACAAGGACTTGTTGATTGATTTTTTGAACGACCTCCTGAAGGGACAGCGTCGGGTTTGTGACATCCGGTTCCTGGACAAGGAACTGTTGGGAACGACGGTCGAGGACCGGAACTGCATCTATGACATTTATTGCCGGGACGAGCGGGGCGCCGAGTTCATCGTGGAGATGCAAAACCGCCAACAGGCGAACTTCCGCGATCGGGCGTTGTACTATGTCTCGAGGGCTATCTCGAACCAAGGGGAGAAGGGTAGCGATTGGAAATTCAGGCTGATGCCCGTCTATGGCGTCTTTTTCATG